>JAZQAO010000020.1:0-54686 GCA_045545295.1 Clostridia bacterium | reverse complement strand
ATGTCGCACCCTCGCAGGAGTGCAAACAAAGTTTCCTGCGTCATAATTTGACGCAATTTCCTATACGGTAAAAAAGAAGCGTGCCGCTTCACCCTCGTCGCGTCCAAACTTAACTTAAAACCCACAAATATTGCTCGCGATAAAAAACGCAATTTCCTATACGATAAATAAAAATTGAGGGATAAAACTATTTAGGTTTTATCCCTTTAATTTAAGGATGTGTTAGAATGACAATTCGTGAAATGACAGAAAAAATTGAGCGGGAGACTCTATCTCCGTTTGCGACTCTTTCCGAAAATACAAAGGGACGCAAAGAAAGCGCACCGCTTTGCGACATACGTACGGAGTTCCAGCGTGACCGCGATAAGATTATTCATTCAAAGGCATTCAGACGCCTTAAACACAAAACGCAGGTATTCATAACGCCTGAAGGCGACCATTACAGAACGCGTCTTACCCACACGCTGGAGGTGTCACAGATTGCAAGAACAATCGTAAGAAGTCTCCGCCTTAACGAGGATCTTGTGGAGGCTATGGCGCTTGGACACGACCTCGGTCACACCCCTTTCGGACACGCAGGGGAAAATGCTCTTAACGAGCTTTGCAGTGACGGTTTCAGGCATAATGAGCAGAGCGTGAGAGTTGCAGATGTGCTTGAAACCCTTAATCTCACGGCAGAGGTTCTTGACGGAATAGGTAACCATACAGGCGATTGCAATGCCCTTACCCTTGAAGGCACAGTGCTTAAATATGCCGATAGAATTGCATATATAAACCACGATATTGACGATGCCTGCCGCGGTGGTATAATATCTGAAAATGATATTCCCGTGAGCATTAAAAAAATCCTAGGTGAAACACACTCGGAAAGAATTGACACCCTTGTCCGCGACATTGTAAATTCCTCCTCAGGCACAAATCAGATTTTTATGAGCGAGGAAATTGAGGCGGCTATGGCAGCTCTACGCAAGTTTATGTTTGAAAACGTATATATAGGATCAACGGCAAAGATTGAGGAAACCAAAGTGCACGGCATTATCGAAGGGTTATTTACCTATTACTGCGAAAATGCCGTACGTCTTCCGCTGCAGACTCAGGAAACTGCATGGAAAGAAGGTATTGAACGTGCGGTTTGCGATTATATTGCAGGAATGAGCGACCGCTTTGCAGTATACACGTATAATGATATATATGTACCCCGTTCCTGGAACAAAATGTAAGGGAAGGATAAAATCCTCCAGAACACAAAAGGCAGGGTTGTTCCGCTGTAAGTTATATCTAATTTACTATAGGAAACGACCAAAGTTTCTTTTCTTGTCTGTTGTAGAAATTTGCTTGGCAAATTTCAGATTATACGCCTTTTGTTACGAACAACCTTCGGTTCCACCC
This sequence comes from Clostridia bacterium, assembly GCA_045545295.1. Taxonomy (GTDB): domain Bacteria; phylum Bacillota; class Clostridia; order UMGS1883; family UMGS1883; genus UMGS1883. Next base: position 53,297 of record JAZQAO010000020.1, on the reverse strand, counting down.
TTCGGGCTCAGTTTGTACGTCCTGAAGAATTTTCCCTATTCCCTACGGCTTTATAAAAAGCGCAGACCGCGCAAAGCAGAAATAGAATAATAGTTCTGTCTGTGTTAAAATTTAATTTTTTAGTTTAATGTCGGACACCGCTAGTTGCGGTGTCCTTTATTTGCCGCGCAAAACCTTTTCTTTTTTTCCGTGTTCAATTGACTTATCAGCGGAAATATATTACAATAGAAAAAGATGTTATTTTAGGAGTGAAACTTATGTACATTGGTATAGATATCGGTGGAATGACCGTCAAAGCAGGTGTTGTTGACGAAAAAGGAGTTATAATCGCCAAGCGCAGTGTTGAAACGCCCCTTGACGGAAATGAAAGCTTTATGAAATCCATTCTTCAGGCAATAGAGCTTGCGCTTTGTGATGCAAATATTGATAAAAGCGAAATTCAATCTGTCGGCATCGGCTACCCCGGTGCAGTCGATAGAGAAAAGGGTATTCTTCTTTCTGCCAACAATGTTCCCGGCTCCAATATGCACATCCGGGATTATCTGCAGGAAAACTTTGCTCCTGTTCCGGTTTTTGTGGATAACGATGCAAACTGTGCGGCTCTCGGTGAATATCACAGAGCAGGCGCTGACGGTGACTTTGTTTTTGTTACTCTCGGTACAGGTGTTGGCGGTGGCATCGTAATTGACGGCAAGCTGTATCTTGGTGCAAACGGTGTTGCAGGAGAACTCGGTCACGTTGTCACACATCACGGTGGTGTAAAATGCTCCTGCGGCAGACTGGGATGCTGGGAGGCGTACGCTTCAGTAACTGCCCTTAAGAGAATGACAGAGGAAAATCTTGATAAAATCAAATCAATCCGTCCCGGAGAAAGAATTTCCGGCAGAACTGTTTTTGAGCACGCAGAGAAAGGCGATGCAGAGGCAAAGCGCGTGCGCGATGAGTGGATTGAAGAGGTTGCAATCGGTATTACCGATATGGTAAATATATTCCAGCCCAAGCGTCTTGTAATCGGAGGAGCTATTTCTAAAGAGGGCGACACCCTCATAGCACCCATACGCGAATATGTGAATAAATACAGCTACGACGTAGGCTCTCTCCAAAGAACGGTTATCAAGGCATCCGATATTGGCGGCGATGCAGGTATTATAGGCGCAGCCTTTTTAAAATAACAACTAAAAGGAGTATTAAAATGAAAATCAACGGAAATATAATTGTAGGTCAGTCAGGCGGTCCCACTGCGGCAATAAATTCATCACTTGCAGGTGTTTTTTCTGCCGGCAAAAAGCTCTGCACAGGCAAAGTCTACGGTATGGTAAATGGTGTAGAGGGACTTCTTAAGGAAAACATTGTTGATATGAGTGAAAAGCTCACCACAAATGCCGATGTGGAGCTCCTTAAAAGAACTCCGTCGTCATACCTCGGCTCTTGTCGTTTCAAACTGCCGAAGCTTGGCGAAGGTAAGGAAATCTACGACAAGCTTTTTGAGATTTTTGCAAAATATGACATAAAAGCATTTTTCTACATTGGTGGCAATGACTCTATGGATACTGTAAATAAGCTTTCCGCTTATGCAGCAGAAATCGGCAGTGACGTGTGCTTTATCGGTGTGCCGAAAACTATTGATAACGACCTTACCGTAACTGACCACACTCCCGGCTTTGGCAGTGCGGCAAAATTTGTTGCAACCGTTACAAAGGAAATAGTACGGGATGCACTTGTTTACGATATGGAAAGCATCACAATAGTTGAAATTATGGGAAGAGATGCAGGCTGGCTTACAGGTGCCAGCGCCCTTTGCAAAGGCGAGGACTGTGAAGGTCCGGCAATGGTGCTGCTTCCTGAGGTTCCCGTTGATTACGAATATATCAAGAAAAGAGTTATGGAGCTTACAAAGGAGAAAAAATCATTTGTAATTACCCTTTCCGAGGGTATCAGAATGCCTGACGGCAAATATATCTGCGAGCTTGGTGCTCAAAAGAGCAAAGATGCCTTCGGTCACACAATGCTTACGGGAACTGCAGTTGCTCTTGCAAATATGCTTAAAGCCGACCTTGGGCTTAAAAAAATACGTGCCATTGAGCTTTCATCTCTTCAGCGTTGTGCGTCGCACTGTGCGTCGCTTACAGATATTACTGAATCTTTTGCAGTTGGAGAAGCCGCAGTTAAAGCCGCTTCAGAAGGGCTCACCGGCAAAATGGCTCTCCTTAAGAGAATATCCGACGACCCGTATCTGTGCGTGACTGATGTTCATGACGTGTCTGAAATTGCAAATGAGGCAAAATCCGTGCCGCGCTCTATGATTAATGAAAACGGAGACAATGTAACAGAAGAATTTTTAAACTATGCAAGACCGCTTATTCTCGGTGAAGTTTCACAGCTCACCGTAAACGGTCTTCCCAAACATATAAAACTGTGAGGTAATTTTAATGGAGGAACGCACACTTCGTGTTCTTGAATTTAACAGAATAAAAGAGATGCTTTCATCCTTTGCAGTCTGTGGAGAAGCAAAGCAAAGATGTGCCGCCCTTACCCCGGTGACAGATATTTATGAAGCTCAGAAGCTTCTTAATCTCACTGCCGAGGCGGAAGCTCTCATAATTAAAAAAAGCTCTCCCCCCATAAGCCCCGTGAGAAACATCGTCGCTTCTGCAAAAAGAAGCGAGGCAGGCGGTGTGCTTTCAATGGGAGAGCTTCTCTCCTGCGGCCATGTTCTCAGGCTTACAAGAGGGCTTGTTTCCTATGCGGATGAGGATAATTTTCCAGAGAATTATCCCTCTCTTCAGGAAATGTTTTCGTCTCTCTCTCATAACAAAAAGCTGGAAACAAGTATTTTTTCAGCAATTATTAGTGAGGAGGAAATGGCAGATGACGCCTCTCCCACGCTTTTGCAGATAAGACGCAAAATGCGCTCACTTCACTCCAAAATCCGCGATGTACTTAATGAGATGGTGCACTCTGCACGCTATGCTCCGCTTCTGCAGGAGCCCATCGTTTCCATGCGCGGTGACAGATACGTTATTCCTGTAAAAAGCGAATGCAAAAGTCAGGTTGCAGGTATTGTGCACGACAGCTCAGGAAGTGGTGCAACGCTGTTTGTTGAGCCTATGGCAGCAGTTGAGATAAATAACTCCCTGCGGGCACTTTTAAGCGATGAAAAGGACGAAATTGACCGCATCCTTGCCGAACTTTCGGAACAGGTTGCAGAGTTTTCGGCACCACTTATTTATAACTACAACACAATTATTGACATTGATTTCGTCTTTGCAAAGGGCAAGCTTTCCAGAAAAATGAACGCATCTTTACCAGAGCTGAATCAGGACGGAATAATAAATATCAAAAAGGGCAGACACCCACTTATTTCCGAAAAAGTCGTTGTTCCTACCGATATTTATCTTGGTGATAGCTTCGACACTCTTGTTATAACAGGACCCAACACAGGTGGTAAGACGGTTTCTCTCAAAACTCTTGGTCTTTTTACTCTTATGGCGCAGTCGGGGCTTTGTATTCCGGCAGCAGGCGGCAGCCGCATTGCCGTTTTTGAAAATGTATTTGCAGACATCGGTGACGAGCAGTCAATCGAACAGTCCTTAAGTACATTTTCGGCACACATGACAAATATTATCCGTATTCTGAAAAATGCGGACTATAAGTCCCTTATACTTTTTGATGAGCTTTGTTCCGGCACTGACCCCACGGAGGGTGCGGCACTGGCAATATCCATCCTTAAAAGAGCACAGGCTCTCGGAGCAAAGGTTGCCGCTACAACCCATTACAGCGAAATCAAGCTTTTTGCGTTATCCACAGACCGCGTGGAAAATGCTGCGTGTGAGTTTGACGTGGCGAGTCTTCGTCCCACATACCGTCTTCTTATAGGAGTTCCCGGCAAAAGTAATGCATTTGCAATATCACGCCGTCTCGGTCTTGATGAGGGAGTTATAGAAGAAGCTCAGACACTGCTCACAAGCGAAAACACACGCTTTGAGGATGTTATATCGACTCTTGAGGAGCACCGTGCAAAAGCACAGGAAGAGCTGAGTGAAGCAAGAGAAGCCCGTGAAGCCTCCGAGGCAGACAGAGAAACTGCCGCAAAAGAACGAGAGAAGATAAACAGAGAACGGCAGAGAATTCTTGATGCTGCCCGCAAGGATGCAAAGCGCATCTACGAACGCGCAAAGGCGGAAGCAGACGAAATCGTCAAAAAAATGCAGAAGCTTCTTGATGAGTCTGCACAGAATAACCGTGCCGCCATTGAAGAAGGCAGGCGAAGTCTTAAAAAAGGGCTTGACAAAGCTACCGACAGACTTTCCGAGGATGTTTTCAGCTCGAAGAGTAAGGAAAAGCTTGACCCGAAGAAAATCACACTTGGACAGACTGTAGAAATCACTACAATGAACCAGGTGGGAACAGTTCTCACACTGCCCGACAAAAAAGGTGATCTGACCGTTCAGGTAGGCATACTGAAAATAAAGACAAACGTCAGTGCTCTTGCCCCCGGGAAAGCCCCAAAAAAGAAGAAGGATTCCCAGAGCTATATCGTTGGGGAGAGTCGCGCGTATATGGACATCAAGCCGGAGCTTGACCTCCGCGGTGAAACTGTTGATGACGCACTGATGCTTACGGATAAATATCTTGACGATGCATCCCTTGCCCATTTTGAAACGGTTACCATTATTCACGGTAAGGGCACGGGAGCACTTCGAAGTGCAATAACGGATATGCTTCGTCACCATCCCCACGCACGCTCTTTCAGAGCAGGTAAGTATGGTGAGGGAGAGGCAGGGGTAACGGTAGTAGAGATAAAATAAAAGGACCCAATCGGGTCCTTTTATTTTATCTCTACTACCGAATGCGAAATGTGAAGTTCGAAATTCGAAATGAAGGCACGTTGTAATAATTCCTGAAGAACATATCTGCCTCTAGTCTTTTTCGTTTTGCGATCTGGGCGATTTCAAAATCCCCGAAAAGGGATAGGGAAAATTGTTCAGAACCGACAAACGGAAGTCCGCAGGACGTCCCGAAGCTGTATGTTGATACAGCGAGAGGTGACATTTGTGCGTAGCAAAACGAATCAATTCGGAATTTGCTCGGCAAATTCCTTCCAAAAACAATTAAAGGCACGTTGTATTAAATTTTAGTAAATACAACTTCCATCAATCTTTTTTCGTTTTGCGGTCTGGGCGATTTTAACATCCCCGAAAAGGGATAGGGAAAATTGTTCAGAACGGACAAACGGAAGTCCGCAGGACGTCCCGAAGGTGTATGTGGATACACCGAGAGGTGACGTTTGTGCGTAGCAAAACGAATCAATTCGGAATTTGCTCGGCAAATTCCTACCAAAAACAATTAAAGGCACGTTGTATTAAATTTTAGTAAATACAACTTCCATCAATCTTTTTTTCGTTTTGCGGTCCGGGCGATTTTAACATCCCGTTAATAGGGCGATTGCTCTTGCTTCTATACCCTCTCCCCGTCCGGTAAAGCCCATTTTTTCGTTTGATTTAGCCTTTACGCTTATTTGTGACACATCTATACCAAGTGCAGATGCCATATTTTCTTCCATTGCTTTTATATACGGTGCCATTTTCGGAGCCTGTGCAATCAGGGTTGTGTCAATGTTGCCGATTTTATAACCTGCCTTTTTAATCAGCTCTGCAGTATGAGAAAGGAGCTTCACACTTGAAATACCCTTGTATTTTTCATCCGTATCGGGAAAATGTGTGCCAATATCCCCAAGGGAAGCCGCGCCTAAAAGAGAATCAATCACTGCGTGAATAAGAACATCCGCGTCACTGTGACCGAGAAGCCCTTTTTCATAGGGAATTGTAACTCCGCCGATTATAAGGTCACGCCCTTCTGTAAGGCGGTGCGTGTCAAAGCCTGTACCTATTCTCATAGGGCATACCTCCTTTTTGCCTGTTCGTTTCATCAAAATTTTTTCTGCGGTAAGAATGTCTTCGGGGGTGGTAAGCTTAAGATTTTCGTAACTACCTTCTATAATTTTAATTTGTGCTCCCGCTTTCTCCATAACACCGCAATCGTCAGTTTCTTCAGTGCCATACTTTTTGTACGCCTCTATTAAAGCTTCTCTGTTAAAGCCCTGGGGCGTCTGTATAAGAATACAGTTTTCTCTGGGAACAGTGCCGGAAATTATGCCATCTTTACCTATTTTCACAGTATCCTTTGGTGTTACCCCAACTGCTGCACTACCTGACACTGCACACGCAAATGCGGTTTTTTCAATAATGTCCTCTGTTATAAGCGGTCTTGCACCGTCGTGGACAAGCACAAACTCGCTTTTCGCTATTTTAAGCCCGCAAACAACACTCTCCCCACGGGTAGCACCGCCCTCTGCTACTGTGACATTTCTGTCTTTCAGCACTGACGAAATTTCGTCAATATTATTCTTCGATGCAAGGACTATTATCTCGTCAAAAAAGCCGCAATCTTTAAAAACATCCACAGTATGCACAATAACGCTTCTGTCCAGTAGCGGCATCAGCATTTTGTCCGTATTCATTCTTGTTCCGCTGCCTGCGGCAGTAATTATTGCAGCAAATGTCCGATTTTCATACATTTTCAATACCCCATTTCAAAGAAGCGTGCCGCTTCACCCACGCTGCACACGTGTAATGTACAAACATATTTTAACGCGCACCGGTTTTCACGATTTCTTATATGCCAAAAAAGCAGATTGTATTTGACAATCTGCTTTTCTCATTAAGCTTCTGATAGCTCTTCATCAACCATTTCTATAAGGCGGTTTTCAATCGCTTCGTGATTGTTGCCGGTTGCAACAACAATTTCGCTTATCAAAATCTGCTTCGCGTTGGAGAGCATTTTCCTCTCTCCGGTGCTGAGCCCTTTTTCCTTATCCCGGAGCATCAGACTCTTTACCACAGCGGCAACCTCAAATATATCACCACTTTTGATTTTCACCATATTTTCGCGAAAACGCTTATTCCAGTTCTGTATGACATCCGTTTCAACAGTGCGGAAGGCCTTAAGCACATTTTCCGCTTCATTCTTGCTGATAACGTCACGCATACCGACACCAAGTGCATTCTCCGTCGGTACCATTACCTTCATATCGCCGATAGGCATACGTACAACGTAATAAGATTGCTCTTTCCCAAGCACTTCTTTTACTTCAATATCCTCGATGATTCCCGCGCCATGCATGGGATAAACTACGCTGTCGCCAATTTTGTACATCTTATGCCTCCATTTTCAGATTCTTTCAGCTTTATTTATCAAAATATTTATTAACCTCTGCTCCGATAAAAAGGATATATATACAGATAAATATCCAGAGCATAAAAAACACAAGCGCCGCAAGACTGCCGTAGAGGAATGGGAACGACGCAATATTCTCGTAGTAGAAGGAAAACACATACGAAAAACCAACCCAGCCCACTCCGCTTAAAACAGAGCCCGGAAGCTGTGTAAAAAGCCTTGTTTTTCTATTTGGTACAACCATATACATCAGCAGGAAAAACAGGCTGAGCACTACAACACCGATTATTCTCCTCAAGCCCAGAAAAAGCAGTGCAGGAGCAGGGTGCGACAGTGCCGTTTTTACAATTTCTTCGATTGCACCGCCAAAGACGAACAATCCAAGACAAAGCACCAGCACAACTAAAAGTGCCAGTGTATAAACAAGGCTCATAAGCCGTGTTCTCAGAAAATTGGGTGCTTCGTTTGAAAGAAACACTCTGTTAAGTCCCTTTGCGACTGAATACACGCCAAGTGACGCTGCCCACAACACGGATACCGCAGTAATAGAAATCACCGCTACACCGCTTGTACGAAAAACCTCATCTATGACGGAAGCTATAAGCCCCTTCGCCGCACCGGGAAAAATATCAACAACATAAGAAAGAAGCTGCGCCTGTGAAATCGGAAGAAATTTTATAAAGCTTATAAGAAGCATTATAAACGGAATGACGGAAATCGTCATAAAAAACGCACTCTGTGCAGAATACGCCCCTATGTCATCCTCTTTCGAGCCGCGGATAATATTAAAGACAAACTTTAAAAGCTTCTTTATCATTCTTCCTCCTCGGAAATCTCCTTCTCATGCACCTCAATAACAGCCTCTACAACGCGGTTGCTATCAGTTTTTGTTATGGTAATGACGAGATTTTCATATCCAAAGGATTCCCCTTCGTCGGGAATTTTATCAAGATTATGTGCGGCAAAACCGCTTAATGTTGTAATATCGGAGTCATCCTCAATTTCATCAAGTTCGAAAAACTCAAGGAACTTATCAAGGCTGGTACTTCCCAAGGCACGGAATTTGTTAGCCTGAAGTGGAATAATATCCTCCACAACCTCATCGTGCTCATCATAAATTTCACCAACCAACGACTCAAGCACGTCCTCAAGGGTAACGATACCTTCTGTTCCACCGTACTCGTCATTTACAACTACCATGTGGCTCTTCGACTCCTGGAAGAACTTGAGAAGTCTTGAAATCTTCATTGTGGGGAAAATAAAGTTAACGGGCTTTATAAGCTCCTTTATACCGAGAGAGCTGTTGTTGAAAAAGTCCTTCTGATAAAGTATACCCACAACACTGTCAAGACTATCCTCATAAACCGGAAGTCTTGAAAATTCCGTCTCGGAAAAGACAGACGCAATCCTGTCTCTGTCCCATGTTATATCAACAGCAGCAACGTCAACACGGGGAGTAAGAATGTCGTTTACATCAAGATCGCTGAACTTAATAACATTTTTTATAAGCTCACTTTCCTGCTCATCTATTTCTCCGCCGATTGCCGCCTCTTCAACAACAGTGATGATTTCATCTTCTGTTACGCCTGTCTGTACCTCAGTCTTAAAAATTCTCAGCACAAGAGTCTGCCACAGGTTGAATATTGCGGTAAACGGTGTGAAGATTTTCACAAGAAAAGAAAGTGAATCAACCGTTTTCCTTGAGAACCTGTCAGGGTCCTTTTTTGCAATGGTTTTCGGTGTTATTTCGCCAAAAATAAGTACTGCCAGAGTCATAACAACGGTTGAAAGTGTAACGCCAAGCTCCGGCTTGTCCGCAAAAATTTGTGTAAAAAGCACCGTTGCAAGAGATGAAGCCACAATATTAACGATGTTATTTCCGATAAGGATTGTGGAAATAAGCTTTTCGTAATTGTCGCTCAGCCAAAGCACCTTTCTTGCTCTCTTATCGCCGTCTTCGGCATCTGTTTTTGCCCTTGTCTTATTGTAAGAAGTAAAGGCTGTTTCCGATGCGCTGAAATATGCAGAAAGCGCAATTAACACAATAAGTACAATCACGTACGTAGGGACGCTGTCCATCAGGACGATCACTCCTTTAAAAAATAATTATACATATATATTATACCACAATATTTATTTTTGTCAAATATAATAATAAAAAAGAAGCGTGCCGCTTCACCCACTTCGCGCACACACAATTTACAAACATAGATTCACGCGTTTTAATTTTATGCAAATTCCTATAATAAAGAAGCGTGCCGCTTCACCCACTTCGCGCACACACAATTTACAAACATAGATTCACGCGTTTTAATTTTATGCAAATTCCTATAATAAAGAAGCGTGCCGCTTTACCCACTTCGCGCACACACAATTTGCAAGCACAGATTCACGCGTTTTAGTTTTATGCAAATTTCTATAATAAAGAAGCGCGCCGCTTTACCCTCGTCACGTTCCTGCTCAGTCAAAAGCAGATAAATGTCATCCGTGATAGAACCTTTGTTTTCTGTCGTGATAAAATATAAAATCCCCCATTTCAGCGACTGTACCTGAGATGGGGGATTTTAAAGGCTTTTTACAAGTGCATTACAAAAAAACACACGTTATATAAAACACCGCTATAATCAAAATGAGTACCGGCATAAACACAGTTGCAGGAACCGCAACTGACATAATAGGTGCAAGATGTCCGAAATGATTCAATACGAGGATCACCAATGTTATAATTATAGTGGTCCTGAAAGATTTTGTTATTATTTTTCCAAAGAAATTAGCAAATAAGAATCCTTTGATTATATCAATTATCGGTTTTGCCAAAAAGCCCACCGCACCGAGTATAAGCCTGAAAAAGGATAATAACAAAGATACTCCTACAAGGACAAAAAATGCAACAACAACAAACTTAGCAAAACTTTCTCCAAGCATATTTTCAAGAGCTTTATTGATAACAACATTGATACCCATTGCTGCCAAAAGAATAATACACTCAACAAAATACCATTTGAAGAATGCTATTACTTGTCTTTCAATTTTGAAAAGACTTTCTCTTTTTACCCCGAAATGCTCAAAAGTCATTTGCATTGAAGAAATACATATAGTCACTAAAAACAGCTGCGCAAGCTCAACAAGAAATCCCGAAAAATCTGTCATTACAGATCTATAAATCGGTATTGAATCCGACAATCTTTCAAAAAACGGAAGTGCACTCGCAAAAATCTGTAAGTGAGAATCTTCTCTGAAAAGAACGATCGAGACAATATACAAAAAAATTACCAAATAACACACAGCAGCAGTTCGTGTTTTATCTTCTTCAGGACTTTTTCCACACAAGATTCTCCCGATAATTCCCACTGTGAAAACCACCATTGCAACTATTAAAAGTTGAAGATAAGGAGGGGTTTTAAGAATGTCAATTAATTCTCCAAAACTATATTGCATAGAAATCACCTTTCACTTATATTTCAGCATGCTGAGTTAAGAATATATGCTGCCATAATTTTAGCATATTCCAAGATTCTTTCACAGGGCATATACTCATCCGGCTGATGACTTCCGCCGTATTCACGGAAGCTCCTGCCTATACCAAAACCGTATGCCGACGGTGCACCGTGCTTCTGAATAACAGAAAGGTCTGAAAGACAACTTGCACAGGGTGTAAGCTGTCTTCCTGTTGCCTCAAGTGCTGCCTTCTGCATATCTTTGATTGAGCTGTCGTCTGCCTCAATATATGTATAATGGAAAAATCTCGTTTCGGGAACAAAGCCGTCACCGATAATTCCAAGGGGAAGAAGCTTTTCAGCAATTTCCTTCTCAAGTGCGTGAAATTCCTCCCATATTTCTTCCTTTGTTTTGTCTGTATAGAATACAAAGTACGCCTCACCTCTGCCGAGGTCTGCACCTGCATCCCCTGCCTTTAGCCCCATATAGCGGAATGAAGTTTCGGGAATAATTGTTCCCTTGTAGAAACGGTTGGCATCAAGCTCTTCCCTGCGGTTTTTCGCAAACTTTTCAAGAACGTCCATAACAACTGCAATGCCTTTGCCGGCAAGGTAAGCTGTATCAACGGGCTTTTCTGTGTGGAATTTATATTTTACTTCGCCACCGCCCGAAGCACACTGCCAGATTTCAAAATCCTTGCAGTCCATATTTACAACTCGCTGTGTGGGGTAGCGCAGAGCCGTTGCAAGTGCACCGTGACTTCCGCCGTATTCCTCGTCGCTATATGCCGACATAAGAATATTTTTCTTCGGCACGATGCCGTTTTCCTTAAGCACTTTTATAACAAACAATGCCGTTGCAATACCGTATTTGTCGTCTGTTGAACCTCTGCCCCAGATTTTGCCGTCCTTGATTTCACCGCCAAGTGGATTGACGGTCCAGTTGGCGGGATCTCCGATTCTTACAGTGTCGGAATGAGCCATAAGCATCAGGTAGTCCTCATCCGTTTCGCCTTTCCAGCGTGCAGTCACGTTGGGACGGTTTTCAAGATTTCTTCCGGGGAAATAGTCGGGATGATTTTCAAAATTGTCAATCACCATAGGTGAATAAAGCTCAGTCTGAAGTCCCATATCCTCGCAAAGCTTCTTTATATACTCCGCACATTCCTTTTCGTTTCCGCTCGAGCCGAAGTTTTCGGAATTTATTTTAATGAGGTCGCTTAAAAGTCCGTAAAGCTCCTCCTGTCTGTCATCAATAATATCTGAGATTTCTTTGATAGTCATAAAATATCAGCTCCTTTTCTTTAAAGCTATCACAAATTGCCCCGAATGTCAATAAAATAGGCACATTTGATTGACAAACGCTATACTGAAATGTTATACTTACATTAATATTTTCAAAAAAGAGGTAATTTTTATGAAAGATTTAAAAATCGGAACAAGATGTCTGCACGCAGGTTATACTCCCGGAAATGGTGAGCCGCGTCAGATACCTATTTATCAGAGCACAACTTTTAAATATGATACAAGCGAAGATATGGGTAAGCTTTTCGACCTTGAGGCAGAGGGATATTTCTACACCCGTCTTCAGAATCCCACAAACGACTATGTTGCGGCACGTATAGCTGACCTTGAGGGCGGCAGTGCGGCAATGCTTACATCAAGCGGTCAGGCGGCTTCTTTCTACAGCGTTTTCAATATCGCATCCTGCGGTGACCACGTTATTTCGTCCTCTGCAATTTACGGCGGAACATATAACCTTTTTGCCGTTACAATGAAGAGAATGGGTATCGAATTTACTTTTGTAAAGCCCGACTGCACCGATGAAGAGCTTGAGGCGGCTTTCCGTCCCAACACAAAGGCGGTTTTCGGTGAAACTATTGCAAACCCCGCTCTTGATGTGTTTGATATTGAAAGATTTGCAAATGCGGCACACAAGCATGGTGTTCCGCTGATTGTGGATAACACCTTTGCAACTCCCGTAAACTGCCGTCCCATTGAGTGGGGTGCAGACATTGTAACTCACTCCACAACAAAGTATATGGACGGTCACGCAAGCAGTGTGGGTGGTTGTATTGTTGATTCAGGTAAGTTTGACTGGACAAAATACCCCGACAAATTCCCCGGACTTTGTACACCCGACGACAGCTATCACGGTGTAACATATACGGAAAGATTTGGTTTAGAGGGGGCGTTTATTACAAAGGCAACTGCACAGCTTATGCGTGATTTTGGCTCAATTCAGGCACCTCAGCACGCATACTATGTAAACCTCGGACTTGAAAGTCTTGAACTTCGTATGCAGCGTCACTGCGAAAATGCACAGGCAGTTGCAGAGTATGTGAAAAACCACGAAAAAATCGCTTGGGTACGCTACTGCGGACTCCCCGATGATAAATATTATGAGCTTGGTAAGAAGTATCTTCCGAACGGCTCCTGCGGTGTTCTCTCCTTTGGTGTAAAGGGCGGAAGAAGTGCGGCAGAAAAGTTTATGAAAAATCTTCGTCTTGCATCTATTGAAACACACGTTGCAGACTCCAAAACCTGTTGTCTGCACCCTGCAAACGCAACTCACCGTCAGATGAACGATGAGGAGCTTATGGCTGCAGGTGTTGCACCCGACCTTATCCGCTTCTCCTGCGGACTTGAGGCGAAAGAGGACATTATTGCGGATATTGCACAAGCCCTTGAAACAATATAAAGCGGGATGACAATGTCATCCTTTCGCAACGAAAAGTTTCTTGCGAAAATATTTCGTTGCGAGATAAGGGCTTTCGCTCGCGCGGCACTCACCGTGCCAGCCCTGTCAAGGTGTTAAAATCGAGGTACACGCCCCCGATTTTAACGAATTTTATGTTAAGGGGCATCCCCTTAACAATCCCCTATGTATAAGGAGGCGATGTAAATGCCTATTAAAATCCCTGTAAAATTACCGGCTACAAAAATTCTTAAGGATGAAAACATTTTCGTAATGGACGAAAAACGTGCCGCAAAGCAAGACATACGTCCGCTTAGAATCGGCATCCTTAACCTTATGCCTACAAAAATAGAAACAGAAACACAGCTTGCAAGACTTCTGGGTAACACCCCCCTTCAGGTTGAGGTGGAGCTTATTCAGATGAGTACGCATAAGTCAAAGAACGTGTCGGAAGAGCATATGCTTTCCTTCTATAAAACCTTTGACGAGATTAAGGACCAGAAATTTGACGGATTTGTAATCACCGGTGCCCCTGTTGAAAAAATGGAATTTGAAGAGGTTGACTACTGGGAGGAGCTTTGCACCATTATGGAATGGACAAAGACAAACGTACATTCAACCTTTCATATCTGCTGGGGTGCACAGGCAGCACTCTACTACCATTTCGGAATACAGAAATACCAGCTTCCCGAGAAGCTTTCCGGTGTATATAAGCATAGAGTTGTATATAAAAATCCTATGCTTATGCGTGGATTTGACGAAGAATTTATGGTGCCTCACTCACGTAATACAACGGTAAGAATTGAAGATGTGAAAAAGCACAAGGAAATAAAAATTCTTTCCGTAAGTGACAAAGCAGGGCTTTATGCTGCCGCAACTGCAAAGGGTAAGCAGATATTTATTACAGGTCATTCGGAATATGACCGTGATACCCTTAAGAAAGAGTATATCCGTGATTTAAATGCAGGTCTTAACCCGAAAGTTCCGGAGAATTATTTCCCCGATGATAATCCGGAGAAAGAACCCATTGTGACGTGGCGTGCACACGCAAATCTGATTTATTCAAACTGGCTGAATTACTTTGTTTATCAGAGTACGCCGTATGACATAACAACGATTAAATAACGACACGGGATGTTAAAAACGCCCAGAACACAAAAGGCAAAAAGATATTGTTTTAGCGAGTTTTAAAAGCATAAATATTTTACTTGATGTAGAGAAACCGTATTTTCATACGGTTTCTCTTTGTTTTTTATGCCTTTTGTTACGAACAAACCGAGCCCTCGCAGTATCCACATACAGCTTCGGGTGACCTGTGGCAAGCCACAGCTCTGTTTGTCCGTTCTGAACATTTTTTCCTATCCCTAAACAGCGCGGCTTGATAAAAAGCGCAGACCGCATAAGGCAAAATGTTTTATGTTTAGTATGTGCTAATAATTAAGCTAATCAATGTTTTTGGAAAGAACCCGTTTTCGGGTTCTTTTGTTTTTGCGCCTTATGCTATTCGCGAACTTCACCTCGACGTACCCTCGTACGCCTTCGGTTCCACCCTTCGGGCTCAGTTCGCAAATTCTGCACTACTTCTTTCGCTTCTTTGCTAACTTTGTTAAACCCGTACGCCTTCGGGTGCCCTTCGGTTCGGTTTGTTAATTCTGCATCTTTTTCTCTGTGCCTCCTTAAAAGAGAGATAAGCAACACCGACCGCATACGACAAAAAAGAAGCGTGCCGCTTCACCCATGTCGCACCCTCGCAGGGGTGCAAACAAAGTTTCCTGCGTCATAATTTGACGCAATTTCCTATACGACAAAAAAGACTCATCTTCAAGGATGAGTCTTTTTGTTTTTATTTAGTTACATTCAATCCGGCTTTCGGGATATGCCGCCTGAGTGCCTGCCGTCTTGTCATACGGAAGGCCTTTGACCGATATTCTGCCCGGAACGCAAGCTCTCTTTTCCTGTAGCTATAACACTGCAGTCCGGAAAGAAGAATCAACGCCATTACAATAGAGTGAACAAGTGCCGCCGAATAAACAAGCGTGAGATTTTCTATGTATCTTACATTTGAAAAATAACTGAAGTTAAACAGCTGCATCGGCATTGAAAGGGCGTATACCAAATATCTTCCCTTTTTAAGAAGAGTTACAAGCACCAGTGTTACCGCAGCGTACATCGCATAGGATCCAATCGAAACAAAGCAGTAATCAAAAAAACTGTAAAAAATCCTGTAATAGCGGCGCTGCATGGAAAAAAGCATTATGCAAAAAACAACAAATGCTATTCCGGTACATAAAAACCCGAAAAATTCACGGTATTCATCTACGTTACTTGTAATAAGTGTTTTTACAATGCTCATTACAGCAGATATAACCACAGAAAATCCCAGGATAATCAGTGCACGCTTTGTCATTTCATCGGCAATTACAGGGGTACGCGAAAGTCCGAGGATTTCCGTTACGGAAAGCAGCACTCCAAGTAAAACCGCAAAGGTGACTGTAATCCATCTCAAAGACATTGAATCCGGTGTGTATGTTCGTATAATTGCAAATGCCACAAATGCTACAAACGCTCCGAACAGAAGCTTTGCCGCAAACACCATCACCACATATCCTGCCGATATTTTACGGTCATTTTTCACTGTATTAAAAACCTTATAGGTTTTCTTTCTTCTTGTCTTGTTGTCTTCTGCCGATGAGTGAACTGTTATCAATCTGACAGGCTTTTCAATCAGAAGCGAATGGATAAGTGCCACCGGAAAAAGCAATACTCCGTAAACGTGCCACCTGACAAAAGAACGGTTTTTTTGCGATGCCACCATCGCAGGGATAAATGCCAATATGATTAAAAGCAGTACTATACACGAAATATAATAACCAAGCATTTTAACCCTTCTTTCAATAGTTAATCAATATGCTCTGCCCCAGTAAACCATTGATTTTGCTTTTTTACCGCAGCATACGCAGGTGTCGGAAAGCTCCTTCTGTTCAAAGGGCATACAACGTGCAGTTGCACCTGTATCTTCCTTTATTTTGTTTTCACATTCAACATCGCCGCACCACATAGCTCTTACAAAGCCGGGCTTTTCTTCAACGATATTCTTGAATTCTTCATACTCTGTTGCGTCGTAGGTGTGTTCCTCGCGATGTGCAAGAGCCTTTTTGTAAAGCGATGTCTGAATATCTTCAAGAAGATTTGCAACTGTTTCTTCGATATTGTCAAGAGATGCCTGAATTTTTTCACCTGTGTCACGTCTTACAAGAACGCAGCAGTTGTTTTCGATATCCTTGGGACCGATTTCAAGTCTTACAGGAATACCCTTCATCTCATATTCAGCAAACTTCCATCCGGGTGATTTATCTGAAAGGTCAATATCTGCACGGAATTTAGCCTTAAGCTTTGTGCAAAGCTCAGTAGCTTTTTCGCTTACGCCTTCCTTATGCATAGCGATGGGAACAATCATAACCTGCTTGGGCGCAATTCTGGGAGGAAGCACAAGACCGCTGTTATCTCCGTGCACCATAATGATAGCACCGATAAGTCTTGTTGTTACACCCCATGATGTCTGGTATACATACTGAAGCTTATTATCCTTATCCGAATACTGAATACCGAATGCCTTTGCAAAGCCGTTTCCGAAGTTGTGGCTTGTGCCTGACTGAAGAGCCTTGCCGTCGTGCATAAGGCTTTCGATTGTATAAGTTTCAACTGCACCTGCAAATTTTTCCTTGTCTGTCTTGATACCCTTTACAACAGGGATAGCAAGGTATTCCTCGCAGAACCACGCATAGGTGTTAAGCATACGGATTGTTTCTTCCTGAGCTTCCTCTGCCGTTGCGTGAGCAGTGTGTCCCTCCTGCCACAAAAATTCCATACTGCGAAGGAAGGGGCGTGTTGTCTTTTCCCATCTTACAACACTGCACCACTGGTTGTAGAGCTTGGGAAGGTCGCGGTGTGACTGAATAATATTGCTGTAATGCTCACAGAAAAGAGTTTCACTTGTGGGGCGTACACACATACGTTCCTGAAGCTTTTCGTGACCGCCGTGTGTTACCCACGCAACCTCAGGTGCGAAGCCTTCAACGTGGTCCTTTTCCTTCTGCAATAGTCCTTCAGGAATAAACATAGGCATATACACGTTTTCGTGGCCCAGTTCCTTGAACTTTGCATCAAGCACGTGCTGAATGTTTTCCCACAGAGCGTATGCGTATGGGCGGAAAACACAACAACCTTTGATACTTGTATATTCGATAAGGTCTGCCTTTTTAACAATGTCGGTATACCAACGGGCAAAATCCTCATCCATAGATGTAATTTCTTCAACTAATTTTTTTTCTTTACTCATTTTACATAAGTCCCTTCGAATGTTTATATATGTAATCATTCTATCAAATTAGCTTTAATTTGTCAATTATTATTACACCGTGAATTGACAAATTAAACGATTTGATATAAAATTAACAGAAAGGGGGAATACTTATGGAAAGACGCGACAAACACAACTATTATCTTGATATAGCAACAACCGTTCTTGAAAGGGGAACCTGCCTTCGAAGGAATTACGGCTCCATTATAGTAAAGAACGATGAAATAATTTCAACAGGCTACACAGGTGCTCCCAGAGGGCGTAAAAACTGTATGGACCTTGGCTATTGCCGTCGTGAAATGCTCAACGTACCAAGAGGTGAACGGTATGAGCTTTGCAGAAGCGTTCATAGCGAGGCTAATGCAATTATAAGTGCATCCCGCCGTGATATGATTGGGGCAACTCTTTACCTTGCAGGAAGAGATTGTAAAACGGGAGAGCTTGTTCACGATGCAACAAGCTGTGCTATGTGCAAACGCCATATTATAAACGCAGGCATTTCAACAGTGGTAGTCCGCAGAAACGAAAATGAATACGAAATTATTGACGTAGAAAAAGAGTGGATAGAGAATGATGACAGTTTAGGCGATAAATTGGGATATTGATGCTTTGCATCAATATCCCAATTTATCCAATGCAAAATTCATAATGCAAAATGCAGAATTAAGGGGAAAATATATGATATACAAATCAATTACAGATTTAATCGGCAGAACTCCTCTTATGGAGCTTTGTGCCTTTGAAAAAGAATATGGGGCACAG
The DNA here is from genome assembly GCA_045545295.1 of Clostridia bacterium. Lineage (GTDB taxonomy): Bacteria > Bacillota > Clostridia > UMGS1883 > UMGS1883 > UMGS1883. Next base: position 34,804 of record JAZQAO010000020.1, on the reverse strand, counting down.
TCAAAGATTATCGCCAAGCTTGAATGCATCAATCCTGCAGGCAGTGCCAAGGACAGGGTTGCAAAGGCCATGATTGAAGATGCCGAGGAAAAGGGTATCCTTAAAAGAGGTGCCGTTATTATTGAGCCTACAAGCGGTAACACCGGCATCGGTCTTGCGGCAGTGGGCAGCGCAAAGGGTTACAGAGTTATTCTTACAATGCCCGACACTATGAGTGTTGAAAGAATTAACCTCATAAAAGCCTACGGTGCACAGGTCATTCTGACAGAGGGCAAAAAGGGGATGGCAGGCGCTATCGAAAAAGCGGAAGAACTGCATAAAGAAACTCCCGGAAGCATTATTGCAGGGCAGTTTGTAAATCCGCAAAACCCTCTTGCACATTACAAAACCACCGGCCCCGAAATATGGGAAGATACCGATGGCAAGGTTGATATATTCGTTGCTGGAATAGGCACAGGTGGAACAATCAGCGGTGTGGGAAAATTTCTGAAAGAAAAAAATCCCGACATAAAAATTGTCGGAATAGAACCTTTTAATTCGCCTTTTATTACAGAAGGAAGAAGCGGAAGTCACGGACTTCAGGGAATAGGGGCAGGATTCATCCCCGAAACCCTTGATGCTTCCATAGTGGATGAGGTTATAACCGTAAAGGAAAATGATGCTTACAAGGCAGGCAGATTCATTGCACAAAGAGAAGGCATCCTTGTGGGAATTTCCTCAGGTGCGGCAGCATACGGAGCATCAGAAATCGCAAAAAGAGAGGAAAACAAAGGCAAAAACATTGTTGTTTTGCTTCCCGATTCGGGAGAGCGATATCTGTCCACGGATATGTTCATATAGCAAACTTATAATATATAAAAAGAAGCGTGCCGCTTCACCCGTGTCGCACTCTCACAGAAGTGTAAACACAGTTTCCTGCGTCATAATTTGACGCAAATTCCTATATAGTAAAAAAGAAGCGTGCCGCTTCACCCACGTCGCGCACCTACAAATGTCGAACATAGCTTCACGCGAATAAAATTACGCAAATTCCTATAAGGCAAAAAAGGGATGTAAAGAAATTCATTTTCTTTACATCCCATTCTTTTATCCGAAAATCTTATGTTTAAGCAAAATCATAAAATCCGGCAAAAATACCTCGTTAATATTTATTATGCTTAATACAACGAATGCCGCTGCAAGTACCGCACAAACTATCACAAAAATATTTTTCACTTTCTTTTCATCAAAGATACCGCGAATTTTAAGCGCACAATAAATCTGAACAAGAACAAACATCACTACAAGTGCCGCATAAACAATCAGATAAGCAAACGCACTGCTTCTTGCTGTACAGAACTTCAGAACAGTTGTACTTAAAAATACAAAGAGACACATTGCACAGTAAATAAAAAATCTCTTTTTCTCTTTATACGCACTCCACGCGGCACAGCCCATTGCACCGATAAGTGCTACCCATCTGAGAATATCTATAAAAGCAAGCGCGCCGTTAATAGTTATCGGGTCAGTAGACATTTTCTGTATAAACACGAGAAGCATTGCATATAAAAACATTGCCACGGAAACAAACACTATTCTGTTGTTAAGACTTTCTTTCTGCTGTTTGGTGAGTCCGTTTTTCATCTTATACCTCCGCTGTCGAATTTTTAATCCTACGACCATTTTATTTTACAACGGATAGCCCGAAAAGTCAATGTTTTTAATTAAAATTTACACATTTTACAAATTTTACCCGTAAAAATCCGCCTTGATTTTTCTGAGCACATCTTCCGTTTTGGAAAAGTCCATTGCCGATATATAGTATTTTTCAAGACGGTCGTGGGCTTTTTTTGCATTTTTTATGGAAAGAGAGGCACAGTCAAGCAGCTTTTTTACGTCGTGCAGACGTTTCTCCGAAAAAGAAGCATCAAAGTCCTTTGAATAAAGAAGCTCCGCACCGATTTTCCGTCCGCCTTCAAAGGGCAGAAATCTGTTTTCCTTTAAAAAAGCAAGCCCTATCTCCGGGAAAATTATATGATCTGTCTTATCGGGAAGCACAGAACAGGGGCAAATTACGGTTTTAAGCTTCTTTATTTTTGCAAGGCGTATAACCGCATCAAAAAAGACATCGCCGGCACTGCCCCACTCATCTTCAAGCACATACACCGAGTCTGCGTAATGCCCCGGAGTTTCTGAAAAGCAGCATATCTTCGGGAACGTAACTGCGCTGAGAAGCTTTTTTTCTGCAGAAAAAGCCTTTCCGTCGGGAAATTCTTTCATAATCTCAAGAGCTGCATCCTCTACACCGGGCAAAACTCCTGCTGCGCCACACCTGTTGTTTTCCCGCAGAAGAGCGCCTGCCGCTTTTATATATGCCGCGGCACTTTTATGAAGCTCACCCGTGGCATTTGCGTGAAAATCAATTTCCTTTGCTTTGCTTTTAAGTATGTCCCGGTTCCACAGCTCACCAAGCTGAAGGGTGTGATGCCTTACCCCGGGGCAAAGGGGCTCCTCTGTATGGGGTGCTGTTCCGTCAAGCATAGCAAATGACGCGGTTTTATCAACAATTGCGTCAAGGGACTCAGGGTCTGATGCACAGGGAACATACTCCACATTATGACTCAGACTTCTTGCGTATTCACCGATTTTCCGCATAAGGGTGGACTTTCCGCAACCGGGCCCTCCCTTTAAAATAAGCAGCTGCATAGAGTCATCCTCCTGCAGCTGCTTAAAATACGATATAAAACCATTTTCAGAAACCGCACCTAAAAAGAATTTTGCTGACTTCTCCATAATATCACCTCGTGATATTATACGCAGAAAAACCTCTTTTTGTGCATATCAATCCTTTTTACTTTTGCTTGTGGATGAAATTATATATTTTGGTCTGCCCTTGATTTCCTCGTAAATACGGGCGATGTAGTAACCGATAATACCCAGACTTATCATAATGATGCTGCCGATAAATATGGTTATGATGATAACTGTTGTCATACCCTCAAGGGCTCTGCCGATAATTTTATCTATAAGCGCCCATACACCGAATATAATCGTAATTATAAGCATTACTACGCCCAGCACCGTTACCGTTTGCATCGGTGCGGTAGAATATGACGAAATATTTGAAAGAGCGTATTTTATAAGCCCCACCGTAGACCATTTTGAATCACCGTCAACACGGTCGCGGACTTCAAATTCAACAGTAGCCTTTTTATAGCCCACCCAGAAAGAAATTGCACGGAAAAAGCCTCTTTCCGGCATTTTATTAAGAACATCAATAACCTTTCTGTCAAGCAGCTTAAAGTCTGAGGAATTCGACATATCAAACCCCACCATACGGCTGATGACAGCGTAAAAAAGCCTTGCTGCAAAGCCGTAAGCCGCCTTTTCGTCGCCTCTTTCGCTTTTTATGCCTTCAACGATTTCGTAACCCTGCTCCCAGAGGCGGTACATTTCGATTATTTTTTCCGGAGGATGCTGGAGGTCTCCGTCAATTACAACGGCACAGTCACCTGCCGCCGCTGCAAGACCTGCAGAGATTGCCGCTTCCTTTCCGAAATTTCTGGAAAAGTGCAGGCCTGTTATTTTGTCCTCTTCTTCTGCAAGCTTATCAAGCACATCATAGGTGCCGTCAACGGAGCCGTCGTCAACAAAAATAAATTCGCCTTCGATATTGTTCTCATCAAGCAGGCTTTTCACTGCAGAATAGGTTTTTTGTATGCATTTTTCTTCGTTATATACAGGAATAATTACAGATAACAATTCCTTCATCTCCCAACTCAGTTCTCTTTAAACAGTGTTTCCAGACGCGTTACGGGCATCGGACGGTGAAGATAATAGCCCTGAAGCATATCGGCTCCTGCTTTTGTTGCAAGCTCTTTCTGCTGCTCGGTTTCGATACCCTCGCACAAGGTTTTAAATCCCAGATCGTGGGCTGTTTTTATAATGTTTGTAAGAATAAGATACCCCGACTCCGTGTCTGACTTCTGGGTTATTGCTTTATCAATTTTGACAATACTTATATCAAACTCCGTAAGATCTACAAACGAAGTATATCCTTTGCCGAAGTCGTCAAGAAGTATGAGCATACCTTTTTTCTTCAGGGCTGTGAGGTTTTGTATCATTATACTCTTTTCCTCACTGCCAAGGTCCTTATCCTCCAGAATTTCAACGGCAATACACGAAAAGCTGAGACCGTATTTTTCCACAATTTCAATGATTGACTGTGCAAAGCCCGCGTCGCAAAGAGTAGAACGGGAGAAATTGATTGTGTACACATACTCTGACCGTTTTTCCTTGTCGTTTGAAATCCACTTGCAGTTTTTCTCAAAAATATAATAGTCAAAGTCTTTATTAAGCCCCAGATTATTTACCGCAGTAAGAAATGCACCGGGGGTTATGATTCCGTCCTCCACGGAATTAAGCCTTGACAAAACCTCTGCCCCCACAAGCCTGCCGGTGGAAGCATCAAGAATCGGCTGATATTCCAGGAAAAACCGGTTGTTTTCTATTTCATTTTTAATGGTATTTTCCATCTTGATTTTTTTCTCGAACTCTTTTCCGCTGAGGCTGTCCCATTCGCAGCAGAGAATTTCCTTATCCTCTGCCATGGTGCACGCCTGCTTTGCTCTTTCAAGAGCCGTTCTGAAGGAAACCTCATTGGAGCTTGTAGAGTAGTAGCCAAAGCTTACACGGGCAATACCGATTGCCTCATTCTCGGTAAGGATTGTGCTTATTTCTTCATGACAACCTTCAATACAGCTTTCTGTCTCCTCTTTACCAAGGTAATTTATTGCCACAAAGCTGTTTTTCGTATAGGCGGTGATATTGCCGTTTATATCAAGGCAGAAATGCGCCAGCATCACTTCTTTTATTCCGGCGAGAATTCTCATGGCTTTTGACTCCGAATAAAGTCGTGCCGCACTGTCAAGAGCAACCGACGCATACACAAGTGTGCGGTGATTACGCTTTTCCCCTGCCATTTCAAACTCGTCTTCTATTTTGTCCGAGGATGAAAAGTCCTTCTCATGGGTACCTTTTGCAGTTTTTACTGATTTAATTGTAAAGTACACTCCGATAAGCCCGACAATCACAAAACAGATTACAAGCACCGTGATGATAACGTATGGATATTCAAAAAATCTCATTTAACCGGCTCCCGTTGTTTATTTTTCAAAAATAGGATATTCCTTTGTGCCTGCAGTTTGCCTCAGCCCGCGCAAAGAAGCAACCTGCATACATTTTTCAATGTCATTTTTTGCCGCTTTTTTGCGTCTTACAAGCTCTTTTGCAAGGAAAAGAGGACTGAAGGAAAGTATACCCCTCATTACATCCTTCTTTGAAACACTGCCGCGCTTATACTCTGCAAGCATTTCAAACAAAGCGTAGTTTACCGCGTCTGTTCCAAGCTTTCCGCTGAAGCTTTCACGAAACCACTTTGCAAAATCAAGGAATTTTTTTATATCGGCATTTTCCTTAAAGTATATGCCGCTTATGTAAAACTTCTGCATATCTTCGGGCATTTGCACACCGTAAGATGCATAGTGATTTTTCTGTATTCCCAGCACCTCAGTATGCTGTCTTTCCAGAGTGGTGCTTGTGATTTGCTTATCGTGAAGTCTGTAAATAAGCAGACACTCCGGAAGAATTTCCATTCTGAGGTTTTCTTTTGCCATTCTTGTCCAGATTTCAAGATCCTCCGTACAGGTAAGGGTCGTATCGTAGCAGAGCCTTTTCATAACCTCTGCCTTTGCTATAACGCCGGGGTGCAGAATGGGATTTGTCACAAGAAGCATTGCCTTTATAGCTTCGCAATCAACTCTTCCGCCAAAGCCACCTGATGCATAGATGCCGTTTTTAACAGTCATAAATCTGCAGGAGGAAAGTGCAACCGAGCTGTTTTCTTCCATAAATTTATACTGTTTTTCGAGTCTTTCCGGGAGAGCTATATCGTCTGCGTCCATTCTTGCGATATATTTTCCCTTTGAAAGAGAGATTGCCTTGTTAAGCGATGTTGGAAGCTTAAGATTCACCTCGTTATGGTGCACCTTTATTCTGTCATCAAGTTCGGCAAGCTCTGCCAGTATATCTGCTGTGGAGTCTTTCGAGCAATCGTTTATAATAACAAGCTCAAAATCCGTGAAGGTTTGCTCCGTAATGCTTTTAACCGCTTCACGAAGATACTCCTCCCCGTTATACACGCTCATTATTACGGATATTGCAGGTGTTTTTTCCATATTGCTCACCCTTTCTTCAAAAGTTTTCTGATATTTTTACATATATTGAGAAAATAAAATGCCGTTTTATACAAGTTTTTCTTCATAAGAAAAATTGTTATACTGCTCTTGGGAGAAATTTTGCCAAAGTCTGCAGATGCAATTTTTTCCTTATGCAAAGAAGCAGAAATCAGGCTTTTCAGCTCTTTTATGCTCTTAAAATAATTACCCTCCGCCGATGCTGCAAGTATTGCAAAGCACATAAAGCACGAATAACGGCAGAGCTGATTTTCAAAATCGGGAAGATTTTTCACCTTTGATTCCGAGATTTCTTTAATGACATTTTCCACAAGGGTAATCTGCTTTGCGTTGAAATCCTTTGATATGGAATCATCCCTTACGGTGTAAAAATACGCCGCTTTTTTTGATATATAGACGCTTTCTGCGTCCATATAAAGCGGAAGGGTACAGCACAAATCCTCACCAAGGGATATTTTTTCGTTAACACGGAGCTGATGCGGCAAAAGGAGAGAGCGCCGCACCGCCTTGCCCGAAAGGTAGTAGGAAATATGATTCATATTTTCGTCCATAAGAAGTCTCGGATAAATGTCTGACTCTATTTTTTCCTTTGTGTAAAGCCCTTCGCAAAGTCCGTCATCCGTAATTCTGACCGTTTCGGAATTTTTAACCCAGCGGTAGGAAAACGACACAATGTCGCAACCTGTCTGTGTTATAATGCTGTGTGCATATCCGAGGGTGTCCTCTTCAATCAGGTCGTCGGAATCAAGATTAAAGACATAGTCCCCCTCCGCTACCTTTGCACCTGCAATTCTTGCACTTGCAAGACCGCCGTTTTCCTTATGCACAACCTTTATCCTTGAATCCTGCTGTGCGTAACTGTCGCAGATTGCCGGACAGGAATCGGGAGAGCCGTCGTCAACTAAAATCAGCTCAAAATCTCCAAAGTTCTGTCCCAGAACACTCTTTATACAATTGTGAATGTATTTTTCGACCTTGTAAACAGGCACTATAACGGAAAAAAACATCTTAATTCCCCTATCTTCTTAATTCCACAAGACTTTTCAGCACATAATACAGTTTATGTTTCATTGCATAGGCAAAAATTCTCTGCTTAATCGGAAGGCTTCCCAGCGGATATTTACTGAAAGCGCGCTTTGAAATGGGATGCGTGCAGATTTCCTTTAGTCTTTCCCGAAGCTGAGAGTATCCTGTGCGGTTATCTGCCGCGTGCATTATTTCCTGGGAGCAAAGCACTCTGCACATTGCCTGCCAGAATCTGTATATGTAAAGCCCGTATTCTTCCTCAGCGCTGTCTTTTTTAAATATTCTTTCAACCTCACCGACAAAGACAAGACTTTTTTGAAATCTGTCCTTTTTATAGGACTTTGAGATTGAGTCCTCATTTCTGCAGTAGTTGTAAAAAGCACCGTTTATACCTGTTGCTTTTTTAATGCAGGAGATAAAGTCAATCATAAAAAGCGCATCCTCAGAAAGCAATTCTCTTTCGGAACGGAAAAGGAGATTGTTTTCTCTGATTATTTCTGCCCTGAAAAGATTTTTCCATATACTCATTCCGTACTTACTGTCATCCTCATCTGATGGAAGAGCACCGACAATGCCCATTTTAAGGTGCCTCAATTCAATATCTGATTCAAAATGGGTGTCACAGTCAAAATATTCTTTGCGTATACTTGCACCGTCGTCACCGAAAATCGCACCGTCTTTAAAGAAAAATCCTGACATAACAAGGTCGGAGCCGTACTTTTCGGCAACACCCAGAAGCGTTTCAAACATTTCCTTTTCCACATAGTCGTCAGAGTCCACAAAGCCGATATATCTGCCCTTTGCCACTTCCAGCGCGGCATTGCGCGCCATACCTGCTCCGCCGTTTTCCTTGTGAATGACCCTGATGCGTGGGTCAGCAGCTGCAAAGTCGTCGCAGATTTTCGGAGAAGAATCCTTTGATGAGTCGTCAACAAGTATTATTTCTATATTTTCAAGCGTCTGGCATCTTAAAGAATTCACACAGCGCTCAAGGTATTTTTCTACGTTATAAACGGGAATGATAATGCTTACATCGGGAGTTGTCACTTTATCACCTCGCTGTATTTTTTAAGAAGTATATCACAGTATTCTTCAACACTTAAGATATTGTTCTTTTCGTTTTTGCAGTTTTCCCTGAGAGTATTGTAATACTCTTCATTTCCGACAGTTTCTTTTATTTTACGGGCAAGCTCCGAAGGCGACCTTTCGCTGACAAGAGTGCCCGTAATGCCGTCCTTTACAAGCTCTGCCATACCGCCGCTGTTCATTGTGATAACAGGCACGCCCATAGAGTGCGCCTCTAAAATGGAAAGCGGACAGTTTTCGTAACACACCGACGGAAGCAGAAGCGCCTTTGCTCTGCCCATCAGAGAAGTCAGCTCATCTCCTTTCATAAAGCCCATAAGCTTTATGTTGTCAATGCCCGAAAGCACGTTTTCATCGGGGCCGCTGCCTGCAACACGGAAGGTAATTTCAGGCAGAAGCTTTGCCGCATCACGAAGAAGGCATACGCCCTTTTCCATGGAAAGTCTGCCCACATATACAATGTAAGGCTCTACGGCATCATCCTGAGGAGAAAATTCTTTTTTATTTATAAAATTATGTATTGTATAGGTTTTTCCCTGATAGAATTTTCCGGCAGAAAGCAGCTTTCTTTCAAGGAAATTGCTGGGGCATATAAATAAATCTACCTTTTTGTATGTTTTACGGAGTGCATAAAATTTTGCCTCAATCACTCCGAGGATGCTTTTTACAGTGGATTTATGGATACACTTATTTCTGATACAACTGATGTGAGAGCCCTCGGCACATTTTTCGCAAGGCTCATTTTTGTCAAAGTTATAAAAAACGTGATTTGGGCATATCATCTGATAATCGTGCACCGTCTGAACAACGGGAACGCCTTTTTCCTTTGCTCCGTCAATGATAGACGGAGTAAGCTGGAAATTGATGTTGTTAAGATGAATTACATCGGGTCTCAGGTTATCTATAACCTTCTTGATTTTACGCTTTGCCTCAAGGGAATAGATTATTTTAAAAGGATAAAGAAATCTTGCAAGCCCTGTGGAGTGAAAATCCATATTGGATGTATACTCTCCCGCGGAATTGCCCACGGTGTTTTTTTCGTCATACATTCCGAAATACTCCACCTCGTGCCCGAGCTTTGTAAGATAATCTCCCAGCGATAGCATATAACTTTCACTGCCGCCACGGGGGTACAGGAATTTATTTACCATCAGTATTTTCATAGCAGTGAATCACTTTCCTTTTCTCGGTTTTCGGGTGAAATATAACCGAAGATTTTTTCTTCCGTTTTTCTGACGCTTTCATCAAAGCCGTTTCCTATCATTAAAATCGCCAGAACGCCTGTAAGAAGGGGGTAGTTCATTGTGTTATCCGTTGAGGATACAATTATAAGATAAAGTATGAGGATAAAGGTGAGGATAGCGTTATCTGTTCTGCCCTCTGAACCGAAATACCAAACTCTTGCAAGGATTATGGACACAAGCCAGATAATATAACCCCAGAAGCCCAGGTCGATAAAATGCTGCAGAAAATCGTTGTGTACAGATGCCACGCCCACCGACATATGCGTATTTAACTGATATGTAAGAAATCCGATGCCGTTTCCGATAAACGTAGGGCTGAACTCGTAAAATTCATCCACTGCATCATATATTTCCACACGGCCGCTTGTGTTGATGCCTGCCTCCTCCAGAAGCTCAAAGGCACCGCCCTTTATAATGGCGATATATCCGATAAGAAGCATGATTAAAACAATCGAAAGCACGCTGACAATTCTTTGTGCCGAAGGCTTGTTGAATTTTGCAACAAGCTTTAAAATATACCCAAAAACCAGCGCAACGGCAATGGCAATGATGGCAATTCGCTTGAACGCCGCAAGAAAACAAAAAACGGTGAGTGCAAGCAGGATAAAATACGCAATATTCTTTTTGGGTTTATAGAGCATATATATAAGATACGCTCCCAGACAGAACGCCAACTCGTGGATTTCCGCCTGAATTATGATGTCGCCCGTTACGCCTGCAAAGGTCGTTACAAGGGTGACAAATTCCGACATAAAGCTCCCCAGTCCCGACTGTGCAATAATTGTTACAATCATAAGAATATTTGCCGTAAGGATTGCAATGAGATTGTACCATATACCCTTTTCGCCGAAAATGTAGAGCATTGCTCCTGCGGCAAGGGCAAAGGAAAGCATATTTGCATAGATAAATGAGCTTGAAAGTCCTCTTGATATGACGCTGACATCAACCAGCTCCACAAACCACACAAAAAGTGAAACAACCGTTGTTACAAGAAGCGGTACACTGTATACGCAAGCCGCCTTAAAGGCTGTGAAGCCTCTTGCAATATTGGGCTTTATAAGGAAGAAGCCTATTGCCGAAAAAGCTAAAACAAGGGCAAAAGCATGGCGGTAGGTGATATGCAGACCCACATCTATATATTCGTTGAGAAAATAGTACATCATTACTGCTACAGCAACAAAATATACCATTTTTGCTTTCTCAGGAATTTTGCTTTCCACCGTGCTTTACCTCCTTTTTTTAGCTGTTTCTTACATCTGATACGTAGTCCTTTTTACTCTTAATGGCATCTGACAGAAGCTTTCTTGCAGTTTTGCTTTCCTTGAAGGTTTCCGCAATGCCTATCTTATATTCAATAACGATGTCCCTGTATTCTTCTCTGTCATCAAGGCGGAGTCTCAGAAGTCTCATTATATCCTCAACCGTAATATAGTCGGAATTTTCCGTAATCATTACAAAGCTTCCGTTGTCGTTGTAGATATAGTCGGCATTTGTTTTTCCGTAGGCTTCCTTTATAAACTCGCTGAACATCTTGATAATTTCATCACCGACATTTCTTGAATATTCGCTGTTTATACTGAGCAGGTTTGATATATCCACCAGACAGTAAACAGTGCCGTCATCAAGAAGCTTTTTGTCCTTTGACTTAAGATATTTGTCAAAGTATGCACGGTTTCCGAAGCCTGTAAGATGGTCTGTGTAGAAAAGGTAGTTAATAATATCAGCCATTCTTGCAAGCAGGATTGCACCGCCGCCGCAAAGCACAACAAGGAAAAGAAATGCGATAATCGTATAAAGGGGCACATTTACGCTTTCCCTTACAGATGCAGATGAAAGAACGGAAATGTAGCTTGCTCCGATATATGCGTTGTATTCGTCATTTGTTCTTCTTGTTACGTCGTAAAGAACGGCAAGCTCATCCACAAGATCTTTAATTTCTTTTTCTGTTTCTTTCTTTATTTTGCTGTAATCGGGATTTGAAAGCTCCTCACAGGTAAGGGCTGAATTTTCGCACTTACCGCCACAGTCCCCGTTACAGCCGCGGAAGGTATTTATTACATATCTGCAATATGCAGAGTCGATAATTGCGTGGTCACGGTTTTCGCTGTGCTCACGCCAGCTGTAAATAAGCTCGTCATAGGTAACAGTCTGGTCTCCGAAGAAGTCCTGCACGTCCCTTTCGTGAAGGTTGTCGAGAATGTACTCGTATGTTATGTTGGTATTTCCCGAATCCCTCATTTTTTTAACGTAGGCGTCTACAACGGTAACAACGTCATCAATTATGCTGTTCTCTTTTTCGTTTGAGATGATGTTGTTGTCAATTCTTGTTGTGTAGTCTGATACAAGCACCTGCTTGTTTTTTGTAAGCTGATGCTTATACACCTTTGAGAAAAGCTCCGACAGCTTAACCTGCCGTATATAGTTAAATTCCTCTGCAAGGTCGCTGAAGGACTCGCCTGTTTCGGTAGATCTGTAAAAATTATTCTGCTCGATTCTCTGATAAAGTGTTGTCACGGTATCTTCTATGCTTGTGTCAATAAGCTCAAGCATTTCGATATAGTCGTAATTTCCTTTACCGAGGTTTTCAACAATATTGTTGGCAGGAGCTACGTTAACGTACTTCTGGCTGAACTGTGCAAAGTAAACGTCAAGAGTTTCGTCAAGGATAGTTCTCGCAAAGTCGGCACCCTCACCGCTTGTTGCCGCAAAAGAAACAATGTAGGTGCTGGGCTCATAGATATACTCCTCACCCTCTTCAAGCTTTGCCTCCTTCTGCAAAGCCTTGTCCTTGTCCTCAATGGGAGTTATATTGATTCTGGAAATAAGGCTGTCAACGGAGTAAATACCCGTAAGCCCCATTTTATCAACTACCTTCGACATAACTGCAGAGGATTTGATTTCGTGCACATCAAGCTTGTCGCCCGTGGGAGCAAGTCCCTGCTCAGCCTGAGGGTCGTTATAGTGAATAACTTCAGACGCGATGTATGTATTTGACCTTGAAAGCTTAAAATAGACTGCATAGGTGAGAGCAAGACACAAAACGAGTATAATCGGCAGAAGTTTTTTCAGGCCTTTGAAAATCTTAAGTTTTTTCATGTTCTCTCACTCCTTTACGCCTTTTTGGGGAATTTCTTTGCTATTGCAAACAGCATAAGCGAAATATATGCAAACAAAGCAAATAAAACAAGGGATTTAAGCTCGCTCATAAGCGAAACTCCGTAAATGCTTACTGCAATACACTGGTTCATGTGGTGGCTGGCATATTCTCTGCCTGCAGTTATTGCTTCTCTCTCAAAGCTCCTGAGACCGCTGTAAACACTTTCTACAAGCTCATCAGCCTGGCGGTATACATCACCGTTTTTTGTACCGTCTGACATTTTTTCAATAATCAGATTATTGTCCATAATTTCCTTTTCGTTGGATGCCACATAATTACTGTAATTTGTAGCCTGAACGGATATTTCATCAATGCCGACCTTCGTTCTGCCCATATAGTATTTGCCCGACTGGTCCCATGTGGGAACAAGAACGATTTTCGTCATTTCCTCGCTGTACATAGCGATTGCCTCATTACAAAGGTCAAAGGATATTGCGTTTTTCATACGGTCAAAATCTATATTTTTGTTCTTGAAGGAAAGTCTGTCAAGATATGCCGCCTTATCTCTTGCAATACCGTTTTGCAAAATAAGTGAGCGCAGGTTCTGATTTATCTGTCTTTCCCTGAACTGGTACACCTTTCCGGCAATAGAATTGAAGGAGGTATTGTCAGACGAAACAAAGCTGGGATTTTTCTCCGCCATTGAGTACAGGTAGTTAAGAATAGATGCCGCTTCCTTATCAAAATAGGTCACAATGTCCATATATTCCATACTTCCAAAATCCGGCTTTTCGGGGTCAAGGCGGAAATTGTCGGTATACTTCTCGATGTAGTATTCCTTATAAGCTGCCGTAATCAGCTTAATAACGTTTTCCGAATCAAGATGTGCCGTGTCTTTAGATGCGTGATATTCCACTGCAAATTCCGTGGAAATATGATACTCCGACTCATCATTTACGCCACCCTGCACACAAGGGTAAACAACAAGGCAGTTACGCAGCTGCTTTACGTTAACGTCGTCAAGGGCACCTTTTCTGATGGCATTTGCCACAACCTCTTCCGAGATTATCTCCGCCATATTGTAGCGCGTGCCGTTTGAGTTCTGCGCCTGGGATGCTTCGGAATAATTAAGGGAAAGCACCGCGTGCACCGATTTTTTCAGGTCAAGATGGTTGAATATCCCGAACACCAGCGTTACAACAAGGCAGATTACGATAGTCTTAACACTCAGATACTGTGCCGTTTTAAAAATCTGCACAAACTCGGTACGGTTAACATTTTTAGCGCGCAGCCAGATTATAGCAACTGCATAAACAAGCAATATTCCCATAAGAAAAATCGGTATTTTCTGAAGTATAGCCGTATACATTTTATATCTTCCTCACAAAATTAAAATTTGTTAATATCAATAACAACAAGCTCAGGCTGATTGTTTATTCTCAGCAGGTTTTTATTCTCAAGCCCTGAGCTTACGATAAGGGGCTTTCCCGAAACGTCGTATCTGCCGTAAACATAGCAGCCGTCACGTTCAGGAAACAATCCGCCCTCCTGTGTGTAGAGAGGACCCAGCACCGGAACGCGGATTACACCGCCGTGAGTGTGTCCGCAGACCAGTATATCTCCCCAGAAATCGTGGTTAAATTCTTCAAAAATAAACGGCTCGTGAACTGTTGTCAACTTGAGATTATCCTCATCCTCTCCCGTGTAAGAAAGGAAACTTTTTTCCGAATATGACCAGAAGGATGACGGATTTGAGTTAAGCACTCCGTACACATCAACCGTTGTGTCACCTACTTTAACGGTATCCTTCTCGTTCTTGAGCACTTTTACGCCCACATTTTCGATGTCAATTTCAAGCTGGTCTTTCAATAACACAAGTCTCTTTTCGTCACGGAAATCCTTTGAAAATCCGAACTTTTCGTCAAGTACCGCTTCAACAAGGGGAAAACCGTAAACCTTTTCCACCTCATTGTTTCCGTATACGTAATACGTAGGGGCTATATCTGCAAGTTCGGAACACAGTACAACAATGTCCGAATAATCCTTTTTTGCAGAGTCAGCAATATCTCCCGTAAGAAGAATAATATCAGGCTCAAGAGCCTTTGTGCGGTCTGTAAGTTTTTTGTTACCTTTTCCGTAGGACACACTGTGCAGGTCGGAAATCTGTATTACCCTTATGGGATTATCCGCCTTAATACTGCTTACTGTGTAGAAAGTTTCCCGGAAATTTCTGTTTCCGATATAGTTACACAGAATTGTTATCAACGCCACCGCAAGACAGGCAAAAACAAATCCCGCTGCAAGAAACTGCACTACCTTCACATTTTTTTCAAGCTTTTTGTTTAATGTAGACTTTTCTTTTTTTTCAAAGATTTTCTTTATATCCATAACAAGCTGCCTTTCACTTAATATTTTCATAGAGGCTGACGGTTTTATCCGCAACATCGTCCCAGTTGTATTTTCCGAGTATAAATTCAGCAACACCGCCTCTGAGACGCTGTCTCAGAGCAGCGTCCCCGCAAAGCACGGAGAGCTTTTCCGTAAGGTCGTCTGTATCGCCTTTTTTAAAATACATTGCTCTGTCCTCTGCAACAGAGGTGTTTTCGGGAATGTCCGAGCAAAGCACTGCATTACCGTAGGAAAGAGCTTCCAGAAGTGACAGAGACATACCCTCAAGGTCGGAGGGAAGCATTATCGCATAGGCATTGGAGTAAAGCTCGCAAAGAGTATCTCCCGACACAAACCCTGTAAAAATTATGTTGGGATTTCCCGCTGCTTTTTCTCTGAGCATAGCCACATATTCGTCTGTATCACTGGTATCACCTGCGATTACAAGCTTTTTGTCGGTAGTAATTCTGTTATATGCATCAATGAGATAGTGAACTCCTTTTTCCGCAGTAAGCCTTGATATAATTGCTATGTAGCTGCCTTCTGTAAGACCGTACTTTTCCCCGATTATTTCTGCCGCTTTCTTTTCGGGCTTTGATATGCCGTTATTTATTATTACAGTTTCGCGGTTATAGGTTTCTTTAAAATAGTCGTGAGCGGCAGTGCTTAAAACGATTACCTCGTCAGCGTATTTCGCAAGCACCTTTTCCCCGAACTTTATATACTTTGAGGCAAAGCCATTTTTCCATTTTTCTCTCTGCCAGTCAAGTCCGTGAACGGTTGCAACGCACTTTTTCCCGAAAAGCTTCGGAATCCACAGAGCAGCACAAGGGCCCTCCGCATGGAAATGCACAACGTCGTACTTACCAAAGGACGCTGCTATTGCCCCGGTAAACGATGCAATCATCGCTGATGCACCCTTAAGGTCAACAGTCCACGCTGTTTTCATTTTTACGCCTTTATACATTCCGTCCTGCACAGTTCCCACATATTCATTCTCAACCTTGTCTGACAAACGGTTGTAACAGGTGACACTGCAGCCTTTTTCAGCAAGCAGGGGGCACAGAGCCGTAAGCACCGTTTCAATTCCGCCACGCCGTGACGGAACAACCTTATGTCCGATCATTGCAACCTTCATATTCATCTACTCCAAATCACAAATTATCTGCCTGTTGCAGTAAGCATAGCAATAGGTGTTTTAAGCATAATCTTGATGTCGTTAAGATATGTTCTTGTCTGTATGTACTCTATATCCATCTCAACCCACTGTTCAAAGGGCACATCGTTTCTGTTTTTGTGAATCTGCCAGGTACAGGTGATGCCCGGGGTAACAAGCAGACGAAGTTTCTGATAATCAGTGTAATACTGAACCTCTCCCGGAAGCGGAGGTCGGGGACCGACAAGAGTCATACTGCCGTTAAGCACGTTGAAAAACTGCATAAGCTCATCAAGAGACAGCTCCCTTAAAATTTTGCCAACTCTTGTAATACGGGGGTCGTTCTTGATTTTAAACACCGGTCCGTCCATTTCGTTGAGCTTTTCAAGCTCGTCACGCATCTTGTCTGCGTCCTTTTTCATGGTTCTGAACTTGTACATATAAAATTCTTCCCCGTGTCTGCCGACTCGTATCTGCTTGTAGAAGGGTCCTGCACTGGGGTCGTCAATTACAATTACAAGTGCAATTATAATCATAAGAGGCAGGAAGAAAAGCAAAATCAGACTTGCAAAGAAAATGTCAAAAAGCCTTTTTCCCTTCCAGTAGGTAGCGTAGGATTTTTTAATAATCGCTTCAAGCTTCTCCCTTGTTCTTTCATCAACTTTGTTCTCATCAATATAAGGCATTCAAATCTCTTCTTTCCTATACATTTTCATCACTGTATCAAATTCGGTTTTTCTGCCCTCCGACAGATAAAATTTTTTAAATGCTATTTCTTCCCCGAAATCCCACTCGTCCTTCTCTAAGTATCCGGGATGAAACAAAACCTCTATATCCCTTTTTTTCTTTTCTGCAAGCTTTATGTAGTGAGGCAGAATTTTTTTCACGCGTTTTTCATCCATACATCCCGAAAAAAGCACACCGAAAAAATATGCCGTCGGGATTTTTTCCGATTTCGCCCCTCTTTTATTCACCGCCCACAGAAGCCTGAGAAGCCACTGCTTGATAAGATTTACCGGGGAATATGTATGGTACAACGAAATCTCTTTTATAAAGGGAATAAGCGGCTCTGCCGGTATCCTCAGATACTCAAGCTCCAGCCCGTCCTCCCGCACTACCCGCATAATTGCCCGGAATATGCCCGGAATCATGTGTGTATGCTGATGTGAGTCAATACGCAGCTTTGCACCCTCAGGCATACGGTTTTTCCACAGAAGAAGCTGTGCCCTGACCTCCTCTAAAACCGATTCGTCAAACAGCTTTTTGTTAAAAATACTGCATCTGAGAAGTCCGCCGAAAGTGTAACGGAAGTTTCCGTCACTGTCGGCAATAACACTGCCGCGCACCTTTTGTGCAATGCATTTTCCCTCAACAAGGTTAAGATGAAGGGACAAAGAAAGGTTACTGTCCTCCGCAATTTCCGGCACAGCTTTGCCGAAATTCGGAAAAACACTTATTTTATTGAGAGCACCGTCTCTTGCACACCTCAAGATTCTTTCCGAGGATTTTTCGCACAGACCGTAGTCGTCGGCGCAGAAGTATATCATCATTTATTCACTCTCCGCCCCAAGTTTTATAACGATTGTACCGTCAATCACACCAATGCACCCCTCTTCGGGCCAGCAGGGCATATCAATAACCGCATTGTGCTTTTTTATCTTTGATTTTTCAGCCCCCGAAAGGAAGGTGTAATGCTTGTCGCAATAGTCGTTAAGAGCACTGCACAGTACGCTCTGACCCACGGTTTCGTCATCTGCGCGGATGATGTAGCCGTCTGTTATGCCGGTAATGTCAGGGGTCAGCTTTATACTGTAATCACGGCTGTTTTCAAGAGCACCTATAACGGCAATCCTTCCGCACTCCTGCGTGCCTTCGGTACGGTCTATTCTGTCTGCAATCCTCACAAGAACACCGTAGGATTTTTCGTAAGCCATCTGAGCCTTATGGTAGCTGACGTTTGCTATTACTATCTGATTGAACACAAGCGCACCGGCAATCAGAACTATTCCCCAGGATTTAAAGAGAGCGTGTTTTTCATCGGATTCCGAGCCGCGCTCATAAAGAATTATAAAGAAAATATAGAAAATGCTATACCCCATAAGCATCAGGTTGTGGTAATCCATGCCTGCATTGATAAACGCAAGTGCTCCTGCACCGAGGAAAAGCATACACGCCATAACAATAAGAATGGGAAATCTGCGAGGCGTTTTGTGGATTTTGTTTTTCCATATATATTTTGCGTAGTGTGCAAGGGTGAACGCCATCGCAAGAATATTCAGCACAACGTACACATTAACACCCTCGGACAAGTCAAAGAAGCATCTTATAAAGGTTTCCTTGACGGTGTAAAGAGAGCCCGGTATATTAATATTTGAAAGAGAGAACGAATCGTTTATGCCCTGATAATCAAGAAGCTCTACCGGAGAGATAACAAGCAGTATTTTAAGCACTGCATAGTAAATTACCATTCCCAGAAGTCCGGTGAAAAACATTTTCACACCTTTAACGAGGATGTGCTTTGTGGGAATGTCACGGTAAATGGCAATATCTATAAGCTCAAGTATTGCCAGCATTATAGTTACGGTTATGTACGCCTGATAAATTCCCACGGAAAGAGCAATCAGAACTGCAGAGAGAATGTATCTTGGCTTTTTTTCGTCAATCATAAACAGTGCTGCAAGCGCAGACAGGAAAAATGCCACACTGTAGCCGTCGGCAACGTAGTTGTACATCATAACAGAGGTAACTGTCGGGAACGACACCGTCACCGCACCGATAAAAAACGCTGTTATGTTTTTCTGCACATTAAGAATTCTTACAATGCACACAGCTCCCAGTGCGTGGAATATGATTGCAATGATTCCGTTGAGAAACGGCAGGTCGTAAAAGGAGCTTAACGTGCAGACAACAGGCAGAAACCATCTGCCGAGTCCTATCATATTCTGCCCGTCGTATCTGAAAACCAGTGAGTCCCAGTTAGGAAGCCAGTTTGTAATTTTGTAAAAATGTGCAAGAATTCCTACAGCAATAGCCGCAAAAAAGCATACCTTCCACCGTGGGTTAATGCTATCATTAAGTTTTTTTATTACTTTTTCAGGCATTTTTACCACTCCAGCCACTTAAGTTTATGTAAAAACTTTCCGTAAAGCTTTTCGTAAAGCTTTACTCCGATTATCCGCTTGATAAATGTTGTGCGCCTGCTTTTTGCAGATGTCCACGACGCACAGAAATGATGTATGGAATAAGTGTTCTCTGTAATTATTTTCTTACCTGTGTAGTATTTCATCGGACACAGATAATCCTCGGGCAATATCCTCAGACCCATAAAAATCTGGTCATTGATATTTTTATCAAATCCCAGTCTGACCATTGTTTCGGTATTACGGTCGGGGCAGGGAGTAATATCGTATGAGCCGTCGGGCAAAACAAAGGGAATACCGTCATAATCACGAAGAAGCTCACCCATAAGCTCATTCCCCTTTTCTGCGGCAAAGCCCAATCCTGTGGAAACGACGCCATTATCATCAAAGCCCATATATCCGCCGTTTTCTATAAGCGAATCAAGGGGTTTTAAAAGTTCAACATCCGTGTCAAGGTAAATTCCGCCCAGGTCGTAAATTACTTTGAGCCTTACATAGTCACTTACAAAAGCCCACTTGCGGGCATCGTACGCCTCTTGTGCATATTTATTCTGTGAGATGTCAAAATTGTCCTCATTCCAGCAAACAATTTCATAGTCAGGACAGTATTTTTTCCAGCTTTTTATACATTTTTCCGCAAGGGCAGGCATTTTCCCCCTGCCAAACCAGCAATAGTGGATAACCTTAGGAATACTCACGCTTTTTCCGCCCCCTGTATAATTCAAAAAGTGTTTTGAAAGCAGCTCTGTTGAAAACAAAGTTCACCGCAACATAAAGTCCTGCAATCCATACCGAATGAATAATGCCGTTTAAAAGAAGCTTCAGGAAAGACACATTGCTGAATGTGTCAACGAAGAATATAGCCATAATAAGCGTAAACACGGCACCGTTTATAAGCCAGTTTTTATAGGTAGCAAACTGACTTCTTCCCAGTACGTTTTTGTTTGCATAGCGGATTGTAACTATACTTCTGTATAAAAGTGCCGCGATTGTGCCTACTATTGCACCGCATATTCCAAAAAAGTGAATTGCAACAACAGAAGAGGTAAGATTTATCACCATTTCCCATATTGCGTGTGAACGGGTTTTTTCAAAGCTGCCCGAATATTCTATGACGCTGTTTGCAGGAAGCTTGCCGTTTGCCAGAAGATTCATAAGCGAAAAAAGCAGCACCAGATACACAACCGAGTAGTTGGCATCGGTTATGCCCTTTGTATAAATCTGGATGACCGGCAGCAGAAACACCGCCATCAGCGTGTATATGACACAGGTCGCCATTATGTACACAGACTCATAAGCGCTGAAAATTCTGTCGAATTTTTCCCTGTCCGTCTGAAACATCTGTCCCAGAGCAAAATTGAACGAAGATACAATTCCCGTAATAAAATTCTGCACCTGATAAAAAAAGATGTTATAAACAACGTAGACACTTACCGCTGCATTACCGCACATCAACGTAATGAGCAACACATCCGTATTGTTGAAAACCATTCCTGAAATCTGATGCAATAAAACGGAATTTTTCTGTGAAATTGCTTTAAAGTCGGGTTTTGCCTTAAAATCCAGCCATTTATATCTGCGCTTCGCATAAAAATACAAAAACAGGAGTTGTCCTACGGCAATTATACAGTACACCGTCTGAATAAGAACAAGGCTGTCTGACAAAAGCAGTACAAGTATTTTTCCCGCATTTGACAGAATCTGCAGAGCAGTTTCCGCATTATTCAGCACGTATTTTCTGCCGTCAGCCTCCATCAGAATTTTATACTTTGCCTGAATAAAGTAGCTGAAAAGTGCAGGAATGGCATTGAGGATAATGATAACAAACAATACGTGACTGTTTATTTCAGACTTGATTACATAAGCGTAAACAACGGCAATAACAAGCACTATTGCAAGATATATCAGACCTGTTTTCTTGTAGTAGGAGTTTGTTGCGGAAAGTACAGCACTTGCACCCTTACGGTCATTTTCACCAAGCTTTTTGTAAAGAGCTTGTGTCGTTGCAAGACCTACGCCTGCCTCAAGCAGACACATATACGTAAAAATCTGCTTGACTACGTTCAGCACACCGTTAACCGCTGAGCCGAAATTTTCAAGGTAAAGCCTCGGCAAAAGAAAACTGAGAGATATAAGAATAATCTGGTAAACCAGCGTTGATACAATATTGTTTTTTATTTTTGCACCTTTGGATTCCACTACACTGCCTCCGCTTCTGCAAACCATTTTTAAGCATACTTTCCCTATATTATTATATATTAAATAATAATAACACTTACAGGGGGGTTTGTCAACATAAAAGAGGATGTGAAACGTCAGTGCGTCTTACATCCTCTTCAGGATATATTGAAATTTAACAAAAACCGTAAAATGCGTCAATTCAAACAAGCCGGTTGCAGCTATACCCGGTTACAGACATACTCCTCCACTGCATTTTCCCTGTGTATTACCCTTGCCGGATTTCCGACAACGATGCTATGGTCTGGCACGTCAAAATTAACGAACGCTGACGGAGCAATCAGAACGTCACTTCCAATAGTGATATTTCCTACAACAACGGCATTTGTGCCAATCCAGCAGTTATCACCCAAAGTGGGTACTCCGGCTCTTTTCCCTCTGTTTTCCATACCGATTGTGACACCTGTTGCAATGTTTATATTCTTTCCGAGCTTTGCATCGGGATGAATAATAATTCTCCCAAGGTGACCGATATACAGCCCTTCTCCAATCTGCGTTCTTGCAGGAATCTGGATGTGAGTTTTATTTGAAAGATGCCACAGTCTAAGCATATAAAAAAGCTTAAGAGGTAAAAAGCGGCAGGAATGTGCCTTGCGGAAAACCGAGATATACTTCAGTTCAAGGGGTTTGAGAAGCTTTTTTATAAAAGGCTCTCCGCCATCTCCGTAGTATCTGTATAAATCTTTTTTATAAACACTCGTCATATTTCTGCCCCACTTTTCTTTTGATTTATAAAACAAAGCATACATCGGCAATTTCATTTTCGTATAATTATTCTACCACACTTTTCGCGGTTGTTCAACATAATAATTTTTTATTTGACTTATGTACTGTGAAATGATAAAATAGAATTTGTGAAAGTGAGGGGTATACTATGAGCTATGCCGATATAGTATTTAAACAGAATTGTGAAGATATACTGAACAACGGTTTTTCCGATGAAGCACTTGATGTGCGTCCCGTCTGGGAAGATGGCGAAAAAGCGCACACTATAAAGAAGTTCTGCATCGTCAACCGTTATGACCTCAGGGAGGAATTCCCCGTAATTACCCTCCGCAAAACAAACCTTACCGCTGCGTGCGATGAGCTTTTGTGGATATGGCAGAAAAAAAGCAACAACATAAAAGACCTCTCAAGCCATATATGGGATTCGTGGGCGGATGAAAATGGCTCAATCGGAAAAGCTTACGGATATCAGCTGGGTATAAAGCATAAGTATAAAGAGGGAATGTTTGACCAGGTTGACAGAGTGCTCTTTGACCTTAAAAACAATCCTCAGAGCAGACGCATTATGACAAATATCTACAACCACGCTGACCTTTCCGAGATGGGGCTTTATCCGTGCGCTTATTCAATGACCTTCAACGTAAGCGGAGACACCCTTAATGCCGTTCTCAACCAGCGTTCTCAGGATATGCTGACGGCAAATAACTGGAATGTCTGCCAATACGCAGTGCTTGTGCACATGATGGCACAGGTAAGCGGTCTTAAAGTGGGTGAGCTGGTGCACGTAATTGCAGATGCACACATCTATGACAGACACATCCCCCTTGTGGAGGAAATTCTTTCTAAAAAGCCTTTTGATGCACCAAAATTCGTAATGGACACATCCATTGACGATTTCTATAAATTTACTGCGGACAGCTTTGCCTTTGAGGGATATAATTTCCATACTCTCGGCAAAAAAATCCCCGTAGCTATCTGAGTGAGGAATGATATAAATGAAAATGATTGTTTGCGTGTCGGAAAACTACGGCATAGGAAACAAGGGGGAGCTTCTTTTTTCACTTCCCCCGGATATGAAGTTTTTCAGAGAAACAACTCTCGGCAAAACAGTTGTTATGGGACGAGGCACTCTTGACTCCTTCCCCGGCGGAAAACCTCTTAAAAACAGAACCAATGTCGTTCTGACAAGAGATAAAAATTTCGAGAGAGAGGGCGCAGTGGTCTTCAACTCAAAGGAAGACGTGCTTTCTTATCTTAAGCAGTTTGACACGGACGATGTCTATATAATCGGCGGGGCGCAGATTTATGCCCTTTTCCGTCCGGACTGCAATGAAGCTCTTGTCACCAAAGTAAAAAAAGAAAAAGAATGCGACGCATTCTTCTTTGATATTGACAACGATAAGGAATGGTCTCTTGAATCTGAAAGCGAATGTATGGAGCACGAAGGGCTTGAATTCAGCTTCTGCAAATATATTCGCAAATAAAACCCATATTTCTGAAAGGTGGTTTTTACTATGTTTTGCCCCAAATGCGGAAAAATCAATCCCGATAACGAAGAAAAGTGCACAGGTTGTGGCGCAGTTCTCCACGAAGAGCCTCCCGTTCCCGTAAAAAAAGGAAACAACGGGTGGAAAATTGTGGTTGCGGTTGTTGTTGTTATTGCAGTTGCAGTAGTTGCAGCAGTGCTTCTTTCCGGTTGCGGTCACGCCGTAATGCCTGACATTAATGAGCGTATAACATACTAAGAGGTGTTTTTTAGTGGCTAAACTTAAAGCTATATTTTCATATCCGGGGAAGCTGCTTAACAATCATCCTCTTTGGTTTTGCATAATACTGGGCATCCTCGAAAACCTTGTTATAGAGTGCCTCAGCAGGCACAGCTTTGTAAAAGGTATAACACATATTTTCGAGAATCCTCTGCCGTTTTTTCTCAATGCGCTTATTATTATGTTCACGCTGTCCTTCTCGCTTCTTTTCAGGAGAAGGGTATTCGGTATAGTTCTTTTCAGCACTCCGTGGATTGCCTGCGGTATTATTAACTGTGTACTTCTTTCCTACAGAGTCACACCTCTGGGTGCAATAGATTTCCAGATTGCAAAGGCGGGTCTAGTGCTTATGTACCTGTCGCTGTGGCAGCGTATACTTCTGTATGTTGTCATTGCCCTGTTTTTGGGTGCAGTCATTGCCCTCTGGATTATAGGACCAAAAATCAGCGGAAAAATGAGTTATGGCAGAAATGCTGCCTCCATTGTAGGGTTACTTCTGGCAGTTCTTGTGTGCCTTAATCTTGCGCGCAGCATAAAAGCGGTCAGCACTGATTTCGGGAATCTCGTGGGAGCGTATAATGATTACGGCTTTGTATACTGTTTTTCAAGCAGCGTACTTGACACCGGCATAGATAAGCCCGAAAGCTACAGCGAGGAAGCAATTGCCGGAGTAATGGAAAAACTTCCTGTAACGAAGACTGCACCTGTGCAGAAGCCGGATGTTGTTCTGATTCAGCTTGAATCCTTCGTAGACCCCAAGCACATAAAGGGACTTACGTTTTCAGACGACCCTACACCGACGCATTCTTATCTGCGGAAAAACTTCTCCGGCGGACTTTTCCACGTTCCTTCCTTCGGCAGCGGAACGGCAAATACGGAGTTTGAGGTGCTCACAGGCATAAGTATGGACAATTTCGGCCCCGGTGAATATCCCTATAAAACAATTATGCTTGAAAAACCCTGTGAATCCATTGCCTACTCCCTTAAGGAAAATGGTTACAGCGCCCACGCAATACACAACCACACAGGTAATTTCTATGACCGGGACAAAGTTTACCCCAATATGGGCTTTGACTCATTCCAGTCAAAGGAATATATGTACGACTTTGAAACCACGCCCTACGGCTGGTGTAAAGACAAGGTGCTGACAGACGAAATAATTATGGCACTTGACTATAAAGATGAAGATGGCACCGTATTTGGCAACAGTCCGCGTTTTGTGTGGACAGTAAGCGTGCAGGGACACGGCAAATATCCGTCAGAGCCACTCCCCGATACAGAAAACGTAATAAAAGTTGAGAGCGATACCTACACAGAGCAGGAGCTTTGTGCGCTGAGTTACTACGTTAATCAGATGTGGGAAATGGATATGTTTATGGACAGTCTTATCTCCGCACTCGAAAAACGCGGAAAGCCTGTCATTCTGATAGCGTACGGTGACCACTTGCCTTCAATCGGGCTGAGCAAAGAAAACTTTGATTTGCCCGACGCATATACAACTGAGTATGTAACGTGGAATAATATCGGACTTCCTATAGAAACTGCAGAAATAAATTCTTACGAGCTTACAGCAAAAATTCTCGGATGGCTGGGATTTAATAACGGCAATATAACAAAACTTCATCAGCTATGGCAGAAAAACGACGGAACGATGCTTCCCGAGGAATATTCTGAGGGGCTCCGGCTTTTGTCATACGATATGCTCTACGGTGAAGAGTTTCAGTTTGAGGTGAATCCCTATGAAAAAACGCAGATGCGTATGGGGACGCTGCCGATAACCATTGAAGAAATTCAGGTTTCCGGCAATTCTCTGTACATTAAAGGCTCCGGCTTCACCGATAAAAGCACTGTTTTTATTAACGACAAAAGGCAGGATACGGTGGTACTCAGCCAGTACAGTCTGATGGTTCCCACGGCAACCGTTGCCGAAGGGGACAGTGTCACAGTAGGTCAGGCATCCAGCAAAAGGGAATTTCTGAGCTATTCTGAGCCTGTTATTTATACCGAAAACAACTAAAAAGCTTTGGCGGAAAGTTTTCGCCAAAGCTTTTTTCAATTATTTTAAAATTTTGCTTGACAATTGAAAACTTATTGTTTATAATGTGTTAGTAACTTATCTGGGTGTGGCGCAGTTTGGTAGCGTGCTTGAATGGGGTTCAAGAGGCCGAGAGTTCGAGTCTCTCCACTCAGACCAGGAAAAGACGGTTCTTCGGAATCGTCTTTTTTCACTGTATAGGGCTTACTGATTACAGAAAACTAATGCGCGTGAATATATGTTGCATCTTGTTCGTGCGCGACATGGGTGAAGCGGCACGCTTCTTTATATCCCATTAAAATTGCAAAAAACTGATGCGCGTGAATATATGTTGCACCTCGTTCGTGCGCGACATGGGTGAAGCGGCACGCTTCCGGAAAGGATAGATTTAATGGAAAACACACGAGAAAACCGAATGGGCACGCAGAGCATAAACAGTCTGCTTCTTTCAATGTCCGTTCCTATGATGATATCAATGCTTGTTCAGGCATTATATAACATTATTGACACTATGTTTGTGTCAAAACTCGGACAGGACGCACTGACAGCACTGTCACTGGCATTCCCTGTGCAAAATCTGCTTATTGCGGTCGGTGTAGGCACAGGCGTGGGCACAAATGCGCTTTTATCAAGAAGCCTCGGTGAAAAAAACTTCAAGAGAGCAAACGCTACTGCTGATAACGGAATTTTTCTCGCTTTTGCAAGCACTGTTGTTGTTATGATTCTGGGATTTGTTGCTGTAAGACCTTATTTTTCCTCTTTTGGAAGCAGCGAAAATGTCATCAATCTCGGATGCGACTACCTGAGCGTTTGTATGATTTTTTCTGCCGGCCTTTTCGGGCAGGTAATGTTCGAAAAGCTTCTCCAGTCAACAGGAAAAACCTTTCTCAGTATGATTGTTCAGCTTTCCGGTGCAGTTATAAATATCATCCTTGACCCGATTATGATTTACGGCTACGGATTTTTCCCGTCAATGGGCGTTACCGGAGCAGCACTTGCTACTGTTATCGGACAGGCTGCCTCAATGCTTATCGGACTTTTCATAAACATCCGTTACAATAGAGAAATCAAGCTTTCCCTCAGCGGAATCACAAAGCCCGACAGGGAAATTATCAAAAAGATTTACGCAGTCGGCATTCCGTCAATCTGTATGGCTTCCATCGGCTCTGTTATGAATGTATGTATGAATCAGATTATGCGTATATTCGATGCCGCAACAGCCGCAACAGCTCAGGCGGTGTTCGGAGTGTATTTCAAGCTTCAGAGCTTTGTCCTGATGCCCGTTTTCGGTCTTAACAACGGTATGGTTCCCATTGTTGCATACAATTTCGGTGCAAAAAGGAAGGACCGTATCACAAAAACAATTACACTGAGCATAGTGTATGCCTGCATAATAATGATAGCAGGTCTGCTTGCCTTCCAGCTTTTCCCTGAACAGCTTCTCAGACTGTTTGACACCGGCGGAGAAGATATGAAAGATATAATACGCCTCGGTGTTCCGATGCTTCGTGCAATAAGTCTCAGCTTTATTTTTGCAGGCTATTGTATCGTGGCGGGCTCTGTATTCCAGGCACTTGGCAATGGTGTCCTCAGTCTTGTGGTATCTGTGTGCAGACAGCTTGTGGTGCTCGTTCCCGTGGCTTTTCTGCTTGCCATAATAACACACAATATAAATATGATGTGGTACTCGTTCCCCATTGCGGAAATCGCATCTTTTACACTTAGCTTTCTCTTTATGAAGCGTACGTTCAATAAAACTATAAATAAGCTTGGCTAAACAAAACAGGTGGTTGTCGCAAAATGAATTTGCGACAGCCACCTGTTTTTGTTAATTTATAGGAAATTGCGTTTTTTATCGCGAGCAGTATTTGTGGGTTTTAAGTTAAGTTTGGACGCGACGTGGGTGAAGCGGCACGCTTCTTTTGTTATAAGAAGTATTTTCTATCAAGGCTGCGGTATCCTATTGCCTCGGCAATGTCCATTTCGTTGATGTTTTCTCTTCCTTCTGCGTCGGCGATTGTACGCGCCACTTTAAGAATACGGCTGTACGCTCTTGCAGTAAGCCCCATTGTGTCAAAGGCACTTTTCAGCATATCGTTTGCATCCGGGCTTATGGGGCAATATTTTTCAATCAGTGCCCCCGTAAGCTGAGCGTTGCAGCTGATAGACTCATTCTTATAACGCTCCTTCTGTACTTCGCGTACGGCATTTACCCTCTTTTTAATATCCGCAGAGCTTTCGCCCTTCACAGCCTTAAGGTCGGCATATTTTACAGGAGCCGCCTCAAGCTGAATGTCAATTCTGTCAAGCATAGGGCCGCTGATTTTTCCGAGGTATTTTCTTACCTCAGACTCACTGCAACGGCACTTTCCGCTTCCGTCACCGTAATATCCGCATTTACAAGGGTTAAGCGCGACTACCAGCATAGTGTTGCAAGGGTATGTATAAGTAGCCGCAGAACGGCTTATGGTTATCCTCTTATCTTCAAGGGGCTGACGCATTGACTCAATCAGATCCTTTTTGTATTCAGGAAATTCATCAAGGAACAAAACACCGTTATGTGCAAGAGATATTTCACCCGGCTTCGCCTTCGGTCCGCCACCCACAATACTCACCGCGCTGGCACTGTGATGCGGTGTGCGAAATGGTCTTGTTGCAATAAGCCTGGTGTCTGAATCAAGCTCCCCTGCGATTGAGTAAATCTTTGTAACCTCAATAGCCTCATCAATGGTCATATCCGGCAGTATTGTAGGAATACGCTGGGCAATCATGGACTTGCCGCTACCCGGTGTTCCGATAAGAAGCAGGTTGTGGCCGCCACTTACACAAAGCTCCACGCCTCGTCTTAAAGCGTGCTGACCGCGCACCTCTGCAAAGTCAATTCCGTACACGCTCTGCTCTGAGAAAATTTCCTCAAGATTACACACCGACGGCTCAATAATCTCTTCACCGGTAAGGTGCTTATATACATCGGCAAGACATCTTGCCCCCAGAATTTCAATCCCGCCGCCAAGAGTTGCTTCCTCCACATTATCAATGGGCACAATAATCTTTTTAAAGCCGTTATCTCTTGCGCTGCACACCAGAGAAAGAACTCCGTTTACGGGTCTTAATTCCCCGGAAAGACCCAACTCTCCAATAAACACATATTCACCGCAGTCGCATCGAAGCTGCTCTGTTCCGGCAAGAATAGCCACCGCAATCGGAAGGTCAAACTGTGTGCCCTCCTTCCTGAGGTCAGCAGGCGCAAGATTGATTACGCCACGCTTCGCAGGAAACTCAAATCCACTGTTTTTAATTGCCGAGCGCACTCTTTCCTTTGATTCCTTAACGGCGGTATCGGGCAAGCCGACAATGTCAAATGACGGCAGACCATTTGAAAAATCCGCCTCTACTATAACGTGCCTTCCGTCAAGACCGCAAAGAACACCCGTGTTTATTTTAACTATCATAAAAACATTCCTTTTTGTTTTATTAATATCAGTATAGCATTTTAAAAAAACAAAGTCAATTGACTTAAAAATTTTCTTGACTTAACGAAAATATAATAGTATAATATACGAGTGTGTAATGCATTGTATATTTGTTCTCGAGCAGCATAACCGCACGAGATACGATGTATTCTGACGCCGGGATGTGGCCCAGTTTGGTAGGGCACTACGTTCGGGACACGGTACTATTCAATTCATTAGTATTGAGCCGAACTCCCACAAACCTTTTAACACCGCCACTTTACGGCGACTTAAAAAACAAAATACATGTGGTCAAACAAGTTTTGACCACATGTTATCCCACAGACACGGGAATATAGAAAAAACTAAATATTTTATTTCGGGATATAGCGCAGTTTGGTAGCGCGCTTCGTTCGGGACGAAGAGGCCGCAGGTTCAAATCCTGTTATCCCGACCATCAAAAACCTCAGTAACCAAGCGGTTTCTGAGGTTTTTGCTTTGTTTGAAAAACCTCATTTTTTCGGTTTTGACCACATGTGTTTTTGATTCAAATGTGGTAAAATATATTTTTGCAAATTCTATTATTTTATTGCATAATAATATTGAGGTGAATAATTGTAATATGCGCGCATATAAAAGAGGAACTTCGCTATATGATTATTGTATAAGCGAAAATAAACAATGGATATTAGAACAATTTGATTCAGAAAAAAATGCCCCGCTAACTCCACATGATTTCACAAAATCTTCTGATAAAAAAGTTTGGTTTAAATTTAATGAATGCGGTCATTCTTGTTATCAAAGAATTGCTAATAAAACAGGAAAAGACAGCAAAGGCTGTCCACATTGTCTCAATAGGGGCAAAATAGGAAAAAGCTTATTATCTCAATATCCAGACTTTGCTCAAATGTTTTTATCCGAAGCTAATAATATCACTCCTGATTTAGTATCTCATCAAAGTGGGAAAATGTTTTTGTGGAAGTGTTTGCGTTGTGGAAATATATTTCAGGGAAGGGTTTCAGATGTAGTTAAAGGTAAGAGAGTGTGTAACGAGTGCTCAAATATGAAACGTTCATTTCCGGAGATTTGTTTAGCATATTATCTATTACAAGTAGACAAATCTCGTGAAATTGACAAACATATAGATGGTTATAAGTTTGATTTCTACCTTCCTAAATATAAATTACTAATTGAGTATGATGGATATCCATGGCATAATACAAAAGCAGCAAGAAAGAACGATGTTATAAAAGATTCGATTTGCAAAAAACACAATTTAACATTGCTACGAATTAGAGACAATCGTTTAGCTGATAATCCCATGTTATTATCATATATTTGGATTTTCGATTATGACGAAAACTTTGTTTTTTTACAAGAATTAGGACAAAAACTATCCGCACTACTTAATATTAACGATTTAAAACTTGATATAAATGTTAATAGAGATTTTAATAAAATAAAGAAATTTGAGTTTGATTTAGGAAAAGAAACTTCGCTATTATCTTATATACAAAACATATATGACTATATCGATCCTGAAAACGATAAAAACGGAAAACCAGAATATATATTTAGCAAGTCTCACAGTGTCCGTTTTTGGTTAAGGCATCCTATTTACAAAAATCTTAAATGGTCTATGACAGCACACCATTTATTTGCAAATAAAGAACCATATACACAATGGATTAAAATGTGTCTTAAAATGCTGAAACGGTACCCTGAATTAGAGGAGCAAATCTGCTATTATGGAAATGATATTAGGGAGGAAAGTATATTCAAATTAACTTGCTCTTGCGGAAGGTATTTCAAAAAAAACTATGCTTCTTTAATGGGAAAAAGTAGAGTTGAAATGTGCAACGAATGCTTGACAAAATTCAGAATAAATAATTTAAGGACCTCACGCAAAACAAACTAACGATTTTATTCCCTTTTCTTTGTTTAATGCGTATCAAAATTTAATACACCAGAAAGCTGTGGCACGGATTTTTATGTCCGTGCCGTTTATGTTTTACTGTGCCATTCTAAGCTTCGCTTTTTGTTCAGCGATTTCGGCTTTCATCTCCTTTATCAGTATGGCGAGCTTTTCTTCACATTCTTCTCTTGTAGGTGCATATATGTTTCTTGCCATTCGTTTGCCGTAGGCATCCTTTGGTGAGTATCTGCCCTCGTAGATGTGGTCATTTATCTTACTGATGCATCCTGTGCCTGGCTTTCTCATCTTGCCCTTTTTAGGCTCAAATTTGGCTTGTGGCGGCTTTTCTTGTTCACCTGAGATTGTTTCTTCGTTGCCGTTTGTATCCTTATTGAATCGTGCGTTAATCTTTTCTGCCGCTTCTTTCTTCATTTCCTCGGTGCTATGCAGGTATATATCAAGTGTTGTTTTGCTTGATACATGTCCGAGGATGGTGGATAAGGTTTTGATGTCCATTCCGTTTGCTACTGATGTGGTTGCGAAGGTGTGGCGGAGATCGTGGAATCGGAGCTTTTTACATTCTGCTCTTTCTAAGATTACCTGCATCATTCCATATACTGCCGAGGGATCTCTTGGCATCCCTTCAACTTTTGGTGATGGGAACATCCACTCTGAGTCTGTTGTTTCCTTATATTCCTTTAGGATGTTTACAAGGCTTTTGGGCAGTATTATCGTTCTTACTGATTCATCAGTCTTTGGCTCTGTTATGACCAATCTGCCTTTTGACCGTTTGACTTGTCTTCGCACCTTTAGTTCTCCTGTTTCGAAGTTTAAGTCTTCCCATTTCAGTGCCGTATCTTCTCCTCGCCGCAAGCCTGTAGATAGGGCTACTAAGAAGATTTCGAAGAATCCGTCATATTTTGCTTGTATAAGGAACCTTTTAATTTCATCCGGCGTCAGCACCTGCATCTCTCTTGACTTCTTGGGTGGTATCTTACAGCCTATTGCAGGATTCTTTTTTATAAGTCCGTCATCCGTTGCCTTTTGAAGTGCAGTTCTGCAGTTTGCATGGCAGCTTCTAACGAACCTGTCGGACAGTCCTTTGCCGAGTGTATCCCGATATCTCTGTCTACCATCTTGTTTAAGGTTATTGTAGAATTTCTGCAGGTCGTTTTGAGTCAGTTCATTAAGTGGTATTTTCCCTATCTTGGGGATTATGTGATTATATATCCTTGTTTCATAGCCCTCCTGAGTTGACTCCTTTATTCGCATTTTGCAGTAATTCTGATACCAGAAGTCCATCCATTCACCAAAGGTCATTCTGCTATGCACTTTTTCTCTGCGGATAAAGCCTGTTTCATCTTTGAGCTTTTCCAGCTTCTCAATACATTCCGTTTTGGTCTTGGCTGTTACATTTTTGGTCTTAGGGAGGCCATTTTCATCGTAACCGATTACAATTCTGCCTTCCCATCGACCGTCTTTTCTGAGTCTTACTGTTCCTTGACCGTTTTTTCGTCTTGCCATGGTTTCATCTCCTTTCCCAGTATATCTTCCATAAAGTTTTCTATTATATTTGATGCTTTTTGTTGCATATCCGTTGTTACATGTGTGTATGTGTCGAGGGTGAAGCTTGGGTTTGTATGTCCAAGTATCGTTGATAATGTTTTTGCATCTACACCGCTTGCTATGGCATGTGTTGCGAAGGTATGTCGGAGGTCATGGAAGGATATGTTCGGCAGATTCAGCCTTTTTAACATCAGCTTTGCTTTTCTGTATGCTGCCTCCGGTGCTATAGGTAGTTCCGGAGTTGTCAGGTTCGGGAATATCCATTTTGATATCCGCTTTCGCCGTTTTAACATATCCGCAGTTGCCTTTGGCAGTATGATGCATCTTTCGCCCTCGTCTGTTTTAGGTTTTCCTTCTTTTAGTTCTCCGTCATCTCTATATATATTTATTCTGATGTAGAGCTTGTTTTGCTCTTCATCGAAGTTTTCCCACTTGAGACCACATATTTCTCCTCGCCTTAAGCCTGTGGTCAGTTCGAGGTAGAAGAAGTCGCCCCATTCCTTGTCGTTATTTAAGGCTTGCATCAGCTTATCAAGCTCACTGTCATTTAGCACCTTAAGATCTTTTTTCTTTTTCTTTGGTACTGTTGTCCCTTCTGTTGGGTTTTTGGCTATGAGATTCTTTTCGATTGCCCTTTCCATTGCCAGGTGCAGTGTGCTGTGTATCTTTATTATCATATTATCTGCAAGCTTGTGTCCATGTACGGGATGTTTGTTAATTCTGCCTTCTTTTTTCAATTTCGCATACATTTTCTGCACATCATTTGTTGTAATGAAGGCTATCTTTTTATCTCCCAGATATGGCTTTATGTAGCATCTGCATATTAACTCAAAGCCCTTTAGAGTGGTTGGTCTTACAGCTTGGGGCATTAATTCCTCTATCCACTTGTCGAGCCATTCGCTTAATGTTATGTTGCTGTCTTCGTTAAGGTCGGCATCCTGATATTGAAGCTTTAATGCGTTCAGCTTTTGCATCATTTCTTTTTGTGTCTTGCCGTATGCATATCTGAATATGGAATCGCCATTTTGCTTATGCCCGACCACAATTCTGCCTTCCCATTGATTTTCTTTTTTCAGCCTTACCATGCCGTCACCCGATGGTCTGCGTTTTGCCATTTTTCTCACCTCGCTTTTTCTGTAACACACACAATACCGTAAAGGTTCGAACAAGTCAAGCGAAAAGTCCAAACAAATCTGCAAAGATTTTCATAAGACATACAACAGTAATTTTTTTGACACAAACCCAATAGAAAAGAGGCTAAGCATGCATTTTATACTTAACCTCTGGTTATATAGATTCTATTCCATTGTGCCGACTATTTTATTTATGTTACCATCTGAGTCAACGATGATGGTTTTTGTTTTACTCGGTGCTACATATCCGAAACCATCTATGTATGCTTTATTTTTTTCTTCTATAATTTCATTTCGTGTTTTTGTTTCCTCATCGGTGAGGTAGCAGGTGTCTTTTGACATAATTTCGTCATTTGGATTTACATGCTCCTGTGGATTAGGCTCCCACTTAGCGTACAACACATCAGGCTTTATGAATTTGAACATTGTTACCTGATTTTGCTTTGTCCTTGGATCGGTAAACCATCCTTTGAATGTGTAACCGTATTTTGTTGGGACATAACTCTCTAATCTGACGCTCTCGCCATACCTTTTGGTTATTGGCCTAATAAAGCTCCCACCATCCCATGCGAAGGTTAAGGTTACATTTCCCACGATTCCAAG
>JAZQAO010000019.1:0-68699 GCA_045545295.1 Clostridia bacterium | reverse complement strand
GGCTCACAGAACGACATGGCTACGATCCGACTTCCTGAAGTTAGAAATGATGTTGAAAATGGTCTTGCTACTTTAATTAAAGAAAATTATCCTGACGCAGAAGTGCTTATGGGTACTTCAACAGCAGGTATTGCACACGCTGCTATTACTGCTCACCTTTTAGATATGCCTATGGGTTATGTTCGTTCAGGCGCTAAGGACCACGGTAGACAGAATCAGATTGAAGGTAAACTAGAGAAAGGTCAGAAAGTTGTTGTTGTTGAAGACCTTATTTCTACAGGCGGTTCTGTTATCGAAGTTGTAAATGTATTACGAGAAGCAGGTGCTGAGGTTCTAGGTATCGTTAGTATCTTTACTTACGGAATGCAAAAAGGATTAGACCGTCTAGCTGTTGCTGATGTTAAGAATATTTCGCTTACAAACTTTGATGTAATTGCTGATGTGGCTGCAGAAGAAGGCTACATTAAAAATGAAGATATCGCAAAACTCATTTCTTTCAGAAATAACCCATCAGACGAAAGCTGGATTAAATAAAGTACGGAGTACGGAATGCTGAATGCGGAATTAATGTGAGTTTTCGAACTTTTCTGAGGTTCAGTTTGTCCGTTCTGAACATTTTTTCTATCCCTATGAATTGGGATGTTAAAAATGCCCAGACCATTTTAAATGCGGAATTCGGAGTGCGAAGTGCGGAATGAAGGTGAATTTTTGATTAAAAATAGATTTTCTTTATAAAGAAAATCAACCTACATTTCGAATTTCGAACTTCACATTTCGAACTTTTTCTATGTAAATAAAAAACGAAAGGATGATTGATGTGAAAGATCTTATAGATATTCTCGACTTGTCAATTGAGGAAATTGATGAACTCATTGATGTTGCAAACGACATAATTGCAAACCCTGTAAATTACAGAGAAAAGTGCAGATATAAAAAGCTTGCAACGCTTTTCTTTGAACCATCTACCCGTACAAGGCTCAGCTTTGAGGCTGCTATGTACGAGCTTGGCGGTAATGTACTGGGCTTTTCCGAGGCACAGTCAAGCTCTGCGGCAAAGGGCGAAAGTGTTGCAGACACCGTAAGAACGGTACAGTGTTATGCTGATATTATTGCAATGCGCCATCCCAAAGAGGGTGCACCTACCGTTGCTGCAATGAAAACCGATATCCCAATTATCAACGCAGGTGACGGTGGTCACAATCATCCTACACAGACGCTTACAGACCTTCTCACAATAAAAAGAGAAATCGGGCACCTTGATAACCTTACAATAGGTTTCTGCGGTGACCTTAAGTTCGGCAGAACTGTACACTCTCTCATTCAGGCAATGGTAAGATACGATAACGTGAAATTTGTTATGATTTCACCTAAGGAGCTTAAGCTTCCGGAATATCTTGTAAACGAAGTGCTCCTTAAGAAAAATGTGGAGTTCATCGAAACAGAAAGTCTTGAAGATTCTATTGCTGACCTTGATGTTCTTTATATGACACGTGTTCAGAAAGAAAGATTCTTTAACGAGGCAGACTACATCAGACTTAAGGATACATATATTCTTACCCCTGATAAGCTTGAAAGTGCAAAGAGCACAATGCGCATTCTTCATCCTCTTCCCAGAGTTAACGAAATCTCTGTAGAAATTGATAATGATGAACGCGCTTGCTATTTCCGTCAGGCGCAGAACGGTAAATTCATAAGAATGGCGCTTATTCTTAAATTGCTTGGTATTAAATAAGGAGGTAAGGTTATGCATATTGATGAAATTACAAACGGTATCGTTATAGACCATATTGCCGCAGGTAAAAGTATGGAAATTTACAAGCTTCTCAACCTTGATGCTCTTGAGTGCTCTGTGGCTATTATAAAAAATGTTCCCAGTAAGAAAATGGGAAGAAAAGACATAATCAAAATTGATGAAGCGCTTGATGTCGATCTTGCAGCCCTCGGTTATATTGATAACGGCATTACAATCAATATTATCGAAAACGGTGTTAAAACAAAGAAAATGCATCTTGAACTTCCTGAAAAAATCGTAAATATTGTAAAATGTAAAAATCCCAGATGTATCACTTCTGTTGAGCAGGAAATTGACCATGTTTTTAAACTCACAGATAAAGAAAATAAAGTTTACAGATGCATTTACTGCGAAATGAAGGCAAAGACCAAGGAGTAATAAGAATGAGTATGCGTTTTATGCGTTTTAAGGACGGCAGAGAAAAGGCCCTTACTTTAAGCTATGATGATGGCATTGAGCAGGATAAGCGACTTGTTGGAATAATGGACAAGTATGGCATTAAAGGTACTTTTAATATAAGCAGTGATATGATTGGAAAGACAGGCGCTGCCAGCCATGCTATGAGTTCAGATGATATTGTAAAGACATATAAACCCGGTGGTCACGAGATTGCAATTCATGGTCATACTCATCCGTATCTTGAAGAGCTTGATTCAAATCACGCTGTTTATGAGATTATTGAAAACAGACGTGTGCTTGAAAAAATATGGGGCGGTATGGTAAGGGGATGCGCATATCCCTTTGGCACATACAGCGATCAGGTTGTGGAAATACTTAAGCTTTGCGGTATCAGGTATGCAAGGACAGTGGAAGCAACTCACAGCTTTAAAATGCCTGAGGACTGGCTTCGTATGCCTGCAACCTGTCACCATAACGATGAAAAGCTTTTTAACCTTGCCGATGAATTCATAAACCATAAAAAGCAAATAAGAAAGCCTTGGCTTTTCTATTTGTGGGGACACAGTTATGAATTTGATAATGATAACAACTGGGACAGAATTGAAAAGTTCTGTGAAACAGTAGGAAACCGCGACGATATCTGGTATGCCACAAATATTGAAATTTACGACTATACACAGGCTTACAAATCACTTCAGACATCTGCCGACGGTACTATGATATATAATCCCACAAGGACAGACGTGTGGTTTTATGATGATACTGTTGGCGGATCGTATAACGGCGATGTGTACTGCGTAAAATCAGGCGATACAATTGTTATAGAACAGAAGGAATACTATGAATAAAAAAGTAATAGGTATTATAGGCGGCATGGGTCCCCTTGCAACTGCTGACCTTTTTAAAAAAATTGTTCTTAATACAAAGGCAGAGAAGGATCAGGAACATATAAGGGTGCTTGTAGATAACAATACAAATATTCCTGACCGTACAGGTGCAATACTTCGCGGAGGCGAAGACCCTGTGCCTGAGCTTACAAAGAGTGCAAAAATTCTTTCGGATATGGGGGCAGACCTTCTTATAATGCCGTGTAATACTGCTCATTATTTTCACGGGAAAGTTCAGGAAGCAGTAGGCGTTCCCGTGCTTAATATGATTGAAATAACCTGCGATGCACTAAAAGAAAAAGGTATAAAAAAGGCGGGGCTTCTTGCAACTGACGGAACTATACAAAGCGGCATTTATCAGTCAGTTTTTGAAAACAACGCAATAGAACTTGTGAAACCAGATTCTAAAGGACAAAAAGCCGTTATGGATATGATATACGGTGGAGTAAAGGCAAGTAAGTGGGATTTTGATACGACAGATGTAAAAAAAGCAATGGAAGATCTTCTCGAAAACGGGGCAGAGGTGCTTATCCTCGGTTGTACGGAGCTTCCTCTTGCAAAAGAAATGTATAATCTTGACTACCCGTCAGTAGACCCTACGCTTGAGCTTGCAAAAGCGGCAATAATAAAAGCCGGCGGAGAAACAGTCTGAACTAATTACAAAATAACGGAAAGGAGGTCGTCTTTGTGAAAATAAAAAGAATTCTTTCGCTTTTAGTTGTGCTTTGTCTGGCATTTGGAAATATTACGTTTGCATCAGATTACGCAACCCGTGGCGAAGTGGCAGGTTTCCTTTTGCAGGCAGCGGATTTCTATAACCCGGACGTGGTAAAAGAAGATATTATAAAAGGATATGAAGACGGTCTTCTTCATGAGGAACGAAATGTGACCCGTGCAGAAGCACTTGTTATGCTGAAAAGAGCCTTTGGAAGCTTACCTGAGCCCAAAGGACATAATAAGAGGGTAGCTCTTATAGCAGATGATTTTAAAGATATTCCATCCTGGGCTGAAGAAGAGCTTCAGGAGATTTTCAATAGCGGAATAGTTGCCGGAACGGCAAGTAATACTTTCTCTCCGCACAGCTATGTAACAATGGAGCAGATGCAGCTTTTTGTGAAGCGTGTTTACTCGCTTTACGGAGAAAATCCGTGTGACGACTTCTATGCGACAGCAAATAAAAAAATCCTTGAGAATATGAAAATTTCCCAGGGAGAATATATGAACGGCACATTGTCTATGATGCAGTCAGAATCAGCACTGCAGGTCTATAATATCATCAAAAAAGCGGTGGAGGGCAATAACAAAAAAGGCACTCCGGAGCAAAAAATTGCTGATATGTATAAATGCTTTGTTGATACAGGGACTATAAACAAGACATCTGTGAAGCCTATAGAAAACTACATAAAAGATATTGACAGTGTAAAAAATATCGGAGAGCTTTCCCTTGTGCAGGAAAAACTCTCGAAGGATTTGCTTGTGAATCCTTTTATTGAGTTTAACCTCACCGCCGATATGGAAAACAGTGAAAAGTATATGCTTTGTTTTTCTTCTTTTTCGCCATTTATGCACAAGGAGTTTTATTTTGAAGAAGAAGAAAAATCTCAAAAGGCTTATATAAATTATCTCAAAACTCTGCTTGTTGTAGCAGGAGAATCTGCCGTTGATGCAGAAGAAAAAGCATTGGAGTATTTTGAATTTGAGAAGCATCTTGCAAACGATATGCTTTCCTCGGAGGAACTCTACGACGTTGAAAAAATTAACAATGTATATAAATTCAACAAACTTGAATCGCTTTTTCCTGATTTTGACCTTAAAACAGCACTTGAAAATATGTATTTAAAAAAGTCCGACAGGGTAATTGTAGCTGATACAGGGCTTCTTGAAGGTTTTTCCGCAATGTATAATCAGGCAAATATCGAAGTTTTGAAAACTGCAGCAAAAATATCGCTTCTTGATATGTGGGGGACAGAACTTGATATGCGTGTGGATGATGCAGTAACAGAGCTTGAAAAAACACTTTTCGGTATGGAAGGCTCTTACACAAGAAGTCAGAAAGCCGAAATAATGCTCAAAAATGTTATGCCGGATTATCTTGGAAAAATATATATTGAAGAATACTTTGATGAAAAGTCAAAGCAGGACGTTCTGAATATGGCGCTTGATATTAAGGAAATGTTTAAGGAACGTATAAAGAAACTTGACTGGATGAGCGTGCAAACAAAAGAGAAGGCGATAAAAAAACTTGATTCGATGCATATAATGATTGGATATCCGGACAGGTTTGACAGTTTTATAGATGAGATAGACATTGTTCCTCCTGAAAAAGGCGGTACGCTTTTTACGAATATGCTTAAAATAGCAACTGAAACTGTGAAAAACCGTGGAATGTTGCAATTTATGCAGCGTGACCGCACTGCGTGGCCCATAGAAACATACACCGTAAATGCAGGGTATGACCTGACTACCAATTCAATCGTTTTCCCTGCGGCTATTTTGCAATATCCACTTTATGACAAAAAAGCAACTTATGAAGAAAACCTTGGAGGTATAGGTTATATTATTGCGCACGAGATGTCCCATGCATTTGACAATAACGGTGCACTTTTTGATGAAAACGGAAATATATGCAACTGGTGGCTCAGTGAAGATTTTGAAAAGTTTGAAAAGCTTTGCGACGATGTTGTGGAGTTTTACAACGGTTACGAACCTATAGCAGGTGTTGCCACAAACGGAACACTTACTCTTTCGGAAAATGTGGCAGACCTTGGAGCAGCAGCTTGTATTACGGAACTTCTCGGAAAGAGAAACAGACCTGACTACAAAAAACTCTATTGTGCTATGGCAAATAATTTTGCTACTACCTATACGAGAGAGTATGCGCGTTATGCCCTTCGGAATGATCCGCATGCAGACAATAAAGCGAGGATTAACTGTGTACTTGTGCATCTGGACGAATTTTATGAGGCATTTGATATAAAACAGGGGGACGGAATGTTTGTTGAGCCTGAGAACAGAATCGTGATATGGTAAAATGATAGATATTATCTGTTCTGATTATGGTTTTATTGAAAAGAAAGCTAATAGAAAAACACTGCAAAGAACTGAGTTCTTTGCAGTGTTTTTATCGTATAGGAAATTGCGTTTTTTATCGCGAACAATATTTGTGGGTTTTAAGTTAAGTTTGGACGCGACGTGGGTGAAGCGGCACGCTTCTTTTTTAACCGTATAGGAATTTGCGTAATTTTATTCGCGTGAAGCTATGTTCAACATTTGCAGGTGCGCGACATGGGTGAAGCGGCACGCTTCTTTATTTTGAATACAATGCATATAACTTTGCATAATCACCATTCTTTTCTATGAGGTCA
Organism: Clostridia bacterium; assembly: GCA_045545295.1. Classification (GTDB taxonomy): domain Bacteria; phylum Bacillota; class Clostridia; order UMGS1883; family UMGS1883; genus UMGS1883. The sequence goes on along the minus strand of JAZQAO010000019.1, from coordinate 62,256 downwards.
CTGTGACTTCCTTCCTCAGTTATTCCTTCAGAGGTAAGATACAGTATGCGGGATGCATTTTTGATTGTTGTAAGTCTGTGAGCAATAGTGAAAGTTGTTCTTCCTTTTGAAAGCCTTTCAAGAGATTTTTGTACAATAAGCTCACTTTCATTATCAAGTGCACTGGTAGCCTCGTCAAGAATAAGCACAGGAGGATTTTTAAGAAATACTCTTGCAATAGAAATTCTCTGCTTCTGACCGCCTGAAAGCTTTACTCCTCTTTCGCCTACGTATGTATCGTAACCCTCTGCAAGCCCTTCAATAAATTCGTGTGCACCGGCAGCTTTCGCAGCTTCAATAACTTCTTCTTTTGATGCTCCGGGCTTTCCGTAGAGAATATTCTCATACACAGTGCCGGAGAAAAGATAAACATCCTGCTGAACTACACCGATGTTGTTGCGAAGGGATTTAAGAGTAATGTCTTTAATGTTTTTGCCGTCAATAAGGATATCTCCGTCTGTAATATCGTAGAATCTGGGAATCAGATTGCAAAGCGTTGTTTTTCCTCCACCTGACGGTCCTACAATAGCTATATTCTCTCCCGGAGCAATGTGGAGGCTTATCTGGTTTAAAATATCGTTACCGTCTTCTGTGTAACGGAATGTGACATTGTTGAGGGTAATTTCTCCGGTTATTGAGTCAACATCGCTTGCTGTGGGGGAGTTCTCAATTGTCACGGGCTCGTCCATAATTTCCATAAAGCGTTCAATGCCTGTCATCCCCTTCTGGAACTGCTCGGTAAACTCCACTATCCGTCTGACGGACGCTATGAGCGTCTGGATGTAAAGGAGATACGCAATCAGGTCTGCTGCGTTTATATGTCCGTTAATCATAAATACTGAGCCGATAACTATTACAGCTATATACATAACACCGTCAAAGAAACGTGTTCCTGCCTGAAAAAGCGACATATATTTGTAGGAATCTTTTTTTGTTTCCAGAAATTTATGATTGCTTTTAGAAAACTTTTCTCTTTCAATATCTTCGTTTGCAAAGCTCTTAACTACCCTTACTCCGAGCAGACTGTCCTCAAGCTCAGCGTTAAGCTCTCCGATCTGCTCACGGTTGCGCTTGAAAGCGGTTTTCATTTTCTTTCTGAATAAAAGAATTGAAACAAACATCAACGGAAGGAGCATAAATATAAGAAGTGTCAGCTTGATGTTGATTCCGCCTAAGATTATAAATGCACCTATAATTTTTATTCCGGCAATAAAAAATTCTTCCGGGCAGTGATGAGAAAACTCCGTTATGTCAAAAAGGTCATTTGTGACTCTTGACATAATCTGACCTACCTTGGCATTGTCATAGTAGCTGAACGGAAGCTTCTGCAAATGGTCAAAAAGGTCACGGCGCATATCGGTTTCAAGCCTTGCACCTGTCATATGACCGACATATGCCATATAATATTGAGCAACAGTGTCGCAAAGTCTTAAAAACAGATATATACCCCCGAGGCGGAGAACAGTGCCCAGCAAAAGCTCTGTCGCACCTGCCATTGCAGTGTTTGTTATTTCGCGGACAATAAGCGGGAATACAAGTTCGCACACTGTAGTAATTATAGCGCACAGTAAATCCAGAACAATAAGTCCGATATACGGTTTATAATAATGTGAAAATCTTTTGAACATACTTAAACTCCTTAAAAAAACTGAATATATTATACCTTAATACGAGCAATAAGTAAAGTTTTTTTTGAAAGGAAGGAGCTTGAAAATGCACGGAACTATCAGTTATATATAGTGAAAGCCGTTTTGGGAAGAATATGTCGGTCTGTCGCCTGCGGCAATTTGGCGGATTGTGAGAAAAGAAAAAAATCTTGTTAGTAGTGCAGTTTCTGCCTGCAAAATATATAACATAAATAAAATTATATTTGTTATATTAAAAATGTTGATTTTTGGTGTAATAGTGTGGTAAAATAAACTAAATAATATTTTTTGTGTCGGTTACAATTACTGATTGGAGAAAAAAAGGAATGCAAAGATTTAAAAAAGTAGGATTGATATTGCCATTTGTTTTGATTTTTATATTGGGCATATCAGGGTATACTATAAGCGGTAATTCATTTTTTGACTCTGCTTATATGATGTTGAGGATGTTTCTTTTTGATGCAGATACGCACGATAATAATATACTGGTTGAAATTGCAAGGTGGCTGGCTCCGGTGCTGACTGTAAGCGGACTGTTTCTGATTCTTAAAACAGTCTTTGGAAAAATAAAAGACTTTTTTGTAAGTTTTTATGCAGATGCTGTTGCCGTCTACGGTGATGCTGAACTGAAAAAAATTGTAAAAGATAATGTAAAACATGCGATAAACGGTGAAGATAATGATGTAATGGATGTAAACAGACACATAATTATGTATAAAACCGATGAGCAGAGTCTGGAATTTTACAAAGCATACGAGAAGAAACTCCGTGGAGAAGTTTTTATTAAGATTGATGAAAATGACAGCTTTTCTGTGTCTCTTGACAATGTTAAATTCTTTAATCCCTGTGAAATCATTGCAAGAAATTTCTGGCAGGAAAATGATATACGTCAGGTGATTAAAGAACCAAAAATGAAAATCGCAATAGTTGGTTCTGATATTCTTTCTCGAAAAATACTTACTTACGGTTTGTTGAATAACATTTATTCTCTCAGACAGGAAATTGAGTATCATATCTGGAGTGAAAACGATTTCTTTGAAGAGGTGCACAAAGATTTTGTTACAATGAATGGAGACAGTATTATATATCACGACTGTAATGCAAAAGACAAAATGTACGAAATAGCAGCTTCTGACCGCATCATAATAACAGACAAAGTCAACAATGCCTTCCTTGCAGAAATAACAAAGCTTTCTCAGGGCGAGATTTACTGCTTTGACCCTATGGGGATATTTATAAATATCTTTAACTACTCTAAACTTTATTCTTTCGGAAATTACAAAGATATTCTTACAGAAGAAAATATAAGGACTGACAATTTGTACACCTTTGCCAAAAAACTTAATCATCAGTATGCGGTACAGTATGCAGAAGATAAGAATAAGATTCCTACGGTAGAGGAAGCGTGGAATAAACTTGATTCTTTCACCAAAGGGTCAAACGTAGCCTCATCAGACTATCACGGAATAAGACTCATTGTAATGGAGACACTTGGGAAAACTGACGTAGACGATGAACTTTCTGAAATGGAGCACATAAGATGGTGCAGATATCATTTTATAAATCATTGGAAGTATGGTGAAACACCAAACGGAAAAAAAGACCCTGTAAACAGAATTCATCCGTGTCTTGTTCCTTTCGGTGAGCTTTCCGACACAGATAAAAAGAAAGATGCGGACGGAATAGTAACTTTATTGGGAATTTAAAGATGCTTGTAATACATAACAGAAAATAAATATAAAGGAGAAAAACAATGAAAAAAACAGTACAGGACATTTTGGACATTATCAGAGAAAATGACATAAAAATGGTTGACTTTAAAATGGTTGATATTAACGGTCAGTTCCGTCATGTAACTATTCCCGCAAAAAACTTCTCTGAAAAAACTATGAAGAACGGTATCGGATTTGACGCTTCAAACTACGGCTATGCAGTGGTTGAAAAGAGTGATATGGTATTTATTCCCGATCCCGATACAGCTCTTATCGATCCTTTCTGCGAAATTCCTACTCTGTCAATGACAGGTAATGCAATGATTATTGACAATCCTGAGAACCGTCCCCTTGCGCAGTATCCCAGAAATATCGTAGTTGCCGCAGAAAAATACCTTAAGGATACAGGTATTGCCGACACTATGCTTATCCTTCCTGAATTTGAATTTTATCTTTTCGACCAGGTTGGCTGGGAAGTAAAGGCTGACTCAATCGGTGTTACACTTGATGCAAATCAGGCACACTGGAACAGCGGTGTTGAAGGTCTCGGTAATGTTGTAGCAAAGCAGAAAAACTACCATATTGCAAAGCCTTTTGATACTTCTTACGAGGCAAGAAGTGAAATGTGTATGCTTATTGACGATGCAGGTATTGCACTTAACTATCACCACCCTGAAGTAGGTGCAGGCGGTCAGTTTGAAATTGAGCCTGAACTTGGACAGATGTCAAAAATGGCAGACGCTACAATGATGATTAAATACATCATTCACAACACAGCACGTAAGTACGGAATGTCCGCAACCTTTATGCCAAAGCCCGTTATGGGTGAAGCAGGTAACGGTATGCACGTTCATATGCTTCTTCTTAAAGACGGTGAACCTGTATTTTCAGACGACAATGGTTATTCGAATCTCAGTAAGGAAGCTCATTACTTTATGGGCGGTCTTCTTAAGCATATCGCATCCCTTTGTGCACTTACAAACCCCAGCACGAACTCCTTTAAACGTCTTGTTCCGGGATTTGAGGCACCTGTTACAGTAGGTTATGCAACGTCAAACCGCAGTGCAGTTATCCGTATTCCTGCTTATGCAAAGGAGCCTGCATTAAGAAGATTCGAGCTTCGCAATCCCGATGCTACATGTAATCCGTACTTTTGTTATGCCGCTATCCTTATGGCAGGTATTGACGGTATTATCAATAAGATTGATCCTCACGAAAACGGTTGGGGTCCCTACGATGTTAACCTTTACCATCTTTCAGATGAAGAGAAGGCTAAGCTCAGCCATCTTCCCACATCTCTTGACGAAGCACTGGATGCTCTTGAAAAAGACCACGACTATCTTACAGCGGGCGGAGTATTCCCCGAAGAGCTTCTCAAAAACTTTGTTCAGTCAAAGCGTAAGGAACTCAGTGAGCTTGCGGCAATTCCCCATCCTGCAGAGTTTGATAAGTATTATAATCTTTAATAGACTAAAGAGGCTGCTAGTGCAGTCTCTTCAGCGTGTCGATAAACCTATCGACACGCTGGCAGACGAGGAAAAAGAAAGGTAAATTTGTCGAACACGAACTCGTCGGCGTATGTGGATACGGTAGAGGGCGTGTTCGGCGAAAACAAGCAGAAATGGCTACAAACTGCAGTTTGTAGCCATTTCGTTTAAAGATTTCTTTTGTTATATAACACCTCATCCACCGCAAGCGGTTCCCCTTCCCCTCCTAGGGGAAGGCTTTATTGTTATTCTCTGCTTGTGGTTGACCGACTTTTTCGACAGTCTGAAGAGGCTGCTAGTGCAGTCTCTTTTCTTTTTTGTTTGCTGGTAAATTATTGTAAGAAAACGTAGAAATCTGTTGACTTTTAAGTGCCTTTGTGATATTCTTTTTGTAAGATTTTACTGTTATACAGACAGGGGTGACTCTTTGTGCTGGCGCTCGAAGAACGTATTTTAACTGACGGCAAGGTTTTGCCGGGTAATATTTTAAAAGTAGACTGTTTCCTTAATCACCGTTTGGATGTTCCTTTCCTTACGGAAATGGGAAAGGAGATTTCAGAACTTTACAAGGAGGCAGGAGTTAACAAAATCCTTACAATAGAAACTTCCGGTATACCGATAGCTTTTGCTGCGGCACAGTATATGAATGTGCCGGTGGTTTTTGCGAAAAAGGATAAATCGGGAAATATATCAGATGACTTTTATTCGTCACGCGTGGAATCCTTTACAAGAAAAAATGTTTATGATGCAGTAGTAAGTAAAGAATATCTCAAGAAGGAGGATACCGTTCTTGTTATTGATGACTTTCTTGCAAAAGGTAATGCTCTTACCGGTCTGATGGATATTCTTTCTCAGGCAGGGGCGACTCTTGCAGGTTGCGCTATAGCTATAGAAAAGGGCTTCCAGGGCGGTGGAGATGAGTTGAGAGCTAAAGGGATAAGAGTTGATTCTCTTGCAATAATTGAATCAATGACGGAAAGCTCACTTACCTTCCGCAGATAAGGTGATATGTAAAGTAAATTTACATAAATATTTTTTGCCGAAAAGGCAGGAGGAATCGGAATGAAAAGATTAATTTCACTTCTCACAGTTGCTGCAATGCTTCTTATGGCAGTTAGCCTTATGACAGCCTGCGGTGACAAGGAACCCGCTGCAGACGTAGCAAGTAATGCTGATTTTAAAATCGGTTTCATTTTCTTGCACGACGAAAACTCAACTTATGATAAGAACTTTATCGTTGCAGCAGAAGCTGCTACAGCTGAGTTAGGTCTTACTGCAGACCAGGTAATTTTCAAGACAAACATCCCCGAAGGTAACGAATGTTACGAAGCAGCTGCAGACCTTGCAGACCAGGGTTGTGACGTTGTATTTGCTAATAGCTTCGGTCATGAGCCTTACATCCTTCAGGCTGCTAAGGAATTCCCCGAAGTACAGTTCTGTCATGCTACAGGTACAACAGCTCACACAGAAAAAATTGCTAATTTCCACAATGCATTCGCATCTATCTACGAAGGCAGATATCTTGCAGGTATTGCAGCAGGTATGAAGCTTAACGAAATGATTGAAGCAGGTAAGATTACTGCTGAAGAAGCTAAGATGGGTTACGTTGGTGCTTTTACTTATGCTGAAGTTATCTCCGGTTACACATCATTCTACCTTGGTGCAAAGTCAGTTTGCCCCTCTGTTACTATGGAAGTACAGTTCACAGGCAGCTGGTATGACGAAGCTCTTGAGAAAGAAGCTGCTACAAAGCTCTTAGGTAACAAGTGCGTACTTATCAGCCAGCACGCTGACTCTATGGGTGCTCCCACAGCTTGTGAAAACGCAGGCGTTCCCAATGTTTCTTACAACGGAAGCACTCAGGCTGCTTGCCCCAATACATTCATCGTATCTTCAAGAATAGACTGGGCTCCTTACTTCAAGTACATCATTGAAGCTGCTCAGGCTGGTGAAGAAATCGTTTACGACTGGTGCGAAGGCTTCGAAGCTGGTTCTGTAGCTCTTACAGAAGTTAACGAAGCAGTAGCAGCAAAGGGTACAGTAGAAGCTATTGCTGATGCAAAGGCTAAGCTCATTGCCGGGGAAATCCATGTATTTGATACAGCTAACTTCACTGTTGAAGGCAAGAAGCTCGACTCTTATCTTGCAGACGTTGATACAGATGCTAACTACGAAAAGGATACAGAAGTTATTTCTGACGGTTACTTCCATGAATCAGAGTACCGCAGTGCTCCTTACTTCGATATTAACATCGACGGTATCACGCTTCTTAACAGCATGTTCTAATTAAAAGTTATATAAATATAGGGCGGATTAAACCGCCCTATATTTAGTAATCTTACTTGTACTTATCCATAAGCATAAAAATGTTTATGAATGAGTATAAGAAATAAAAAATTATGGTGATGGATATGGAACAAAACTGTGCTCTTGAACTTAAAAATATAAATAAGTCCTTTGGCAGCGTCATAGCAAACAAAAATGTTTGCCTTAAACTCAGAAAGGGCGAGATTCTCTCTATTCTTGGTGAGAACGGAAGTGGAAAGACCACACTTATGAATATGGTGTCGGGTATTTACTACCCTGACAGCGGACAGATGTTCATAAATGGGGAAGAGGTCGTAATCGCTTCACCAAAGGATGCATTTGATCATAAAATCGGTATGATACATCAGCACTTCAAGCTTGTTGATGTATTTTCTGCTGCAGAAAATATTGTACTGGGTCTTGAAGATGAAAAAGGCTTTAATATGCCTGCGTATATCGAAAAAATAAAGGAAATCACAACTCAGTACGGTTTTGAACTTGACCCCAACAAAAAAATATACGAAATGTCGGTTTCAGAAAAGCAAACCGTTGAAATAATAAAGGTGCTTTTCCGCGGAGCAGATATACTGATTCTTGACGAGCCTACTGCGGTGCTCACTCCGCAGGAAACCGTAAAGCTTTTCAAAGTCCTTAAGAATATGCGTGATGCGGGAAAGGCTATTATAATTATCACACATAAACTTCACGAAGTTCTTTCGCTTTCCGATAATGTTGCAGTGCTTCGTAAGGGTGAATATGTGGGTACTGTTAAAACTTCAGAAACAAATGAAGCAGAGCTTACCGAAATGATGGTAGGAAAGAAAATTTCTCTTAACATTGAAAGAAGCGTTCCTGAAAATCCGACAGAAAGGCTTCGCGTTGATAACATAAGCTGTGTTGACCGTGAAGGTGTGAAAATTCTTGATGATGTGTCTTTCACCGTAAATTCAGGTGAAATTCTCGGTATTGCAGGTATTGCCGGAAGCGGTCAGAGAGAACTGCTGGAGTCAATAGCAGGTCTGCAGAAACTTGACGAAGGTTCTGTTATATATATAGACCCGAAAACAGGCGAAGAAGAAAATCTGCGTGACAAAACTCCGCTTGAAATCCGTCAGATGGGTGTAAGACTTGCCTTCGTACCCGAAGACAGACTGGGTATGGGTCTTGTAGGAAATATGGACATTGTAGACAATATGATGCTTCGAAGCTACAAAAAGAGTAAATCTGTATTTCTGCAGAGAAAAGCTCCGAGAACGCTTGCAGAGGAAATTATAGAAAGACTCGAGGTTTCGACTCCGTCTGCAAATACTCCCGTAAGAAGACTTTCCGGCGGTAACGTGCAGAAGGTTCTAGTTGGCAGAGAAATATCGTCATCACCGACAGTTCTTATGGCAGCTTATCCTGTAAGAGGGCTTGATATCAACTCTGCTTACACAATTTATAACCTTCTTAATGAGCAGAAGCAAAAAGGTGTTGCAGTAATATTTGTCGGTGAAGACCTTGACGTTCTTATTGAGCTTTGCGACAGAATAATGGTTATAGGTTCGGGCAGAATAACAGGTATAGTAGATGGCAGAAACATTACTAAAGAAGAAATCGGTCTTCTTATGACCAAATCATCAAAGGAAGAAAAAGTGGAAGGAGAGGAAAACAATGGCGAAACAGAGTAATAAGTATGCTCCTTTTCATATTGCCAAGCGCGACGATATCGTTTGGTGGAAAGCGTGGCTTGTGAGAATAGCGGCTGTTCTCGTTGCTCTCCTTGTGTGCGCGGGTATAACAAAAGCTATTACAAAGCTTGACCCCATAAAAATGTATATGACGATGATAGACGGTGCAATAGGCAGCGAAAGACTCACCTGGAATATGATTCAGAACGTGGCGATGCTTCTTTGTGTTTCAATTGCTGTAACTCCTGCATTTAAAATGAAATTTTGGAACATCGGTGCAGAAGGGCAGGTTCTCATAGGCGGTCTTGCAACTGCAACATGTATGCTCTTTTTCGGTGGTAAGCTTCCTACTCCTGTACTTATGCTTGCAATGGTGGCAGCAAGTATCATCGCAGGTATGGTCTGGGCACTTGTTCCGGCATATTTCAAGACACGTTTCAATTCAAACGAAACACTCTTTACTCTTATGATGAACTACATTGCAATGCAGATTGTAGCATATTTTACCCTGGAGTGGTCAGTGCCGAAGGGCTCAGGTACACCGAGAGTTCTTGAGTTCGGTCAGCTTCCTCCGGTTCTCGGACAGAAATATCTTCTCAATATACTGATTGTTGCTATCCTTACGGTAGTGGCATTTATTTACCTTAAGTACAGCAAGCACGGTTATGAGATTTCAGTTGTCGGTGAAAGTGAAAAGACGGCTCGCTATATTGGTATCAATGTTAACAAAGTTGTTTTGAGAACAATGGCGATTTCCGGTGCAATCTGCGGTATTGCAGGATTCTTGCTTGTTGCAGGTACGGACCATTCTCTTAAAAGCGATACTGCAGGCGGAAGAGGCTTTACGGCAATTATGGTTTCCTGGCTTGCAAAATTCAATCCGATATATATGGTGCTTACGTCATTTTTGATAGTATTCCTTCAGAAGGGTGCGTCAAAAATTTCCGAGGTTTACAGACTTAATTCTTCTTTTTCGGATATTATCACCGGCATTATAATTTTCTTTATAATCGGGTCTGAATTCTTTATAAACTACACCATTAAAAGAAACAGAAAGGAGGAGTATTTCTCATGATATCCACAATTATACAACGTGCGGTTATGCAGGGAACTCCTCTGCTTCTCGGTTCAACAGGTGAAATTCTTACTGAAAAATCCGGTCACCTTAATCTTGGTATTCCCGGAATTATGTATGTAGGAGCAATAAGCGGTGTTGCAGGGTCATTCCTTTATGAATTGAACGCAACTGAGCTTAACCCCTTTCTTGCAGTAATAATTCCTCTTGTGTGCTGCCTTATCGGAGCAGCACTTATGGGACTGATTTATTGTTTCCTGACAGTAACGCTACGTGCTAATCAGAATGTTACAGGTCTTGCTCTTACCACTTTCGGTACCGGTATAGGTAACTTCTTTGGCGGTTCACTTATAAAGCTTGTTAATTCTGACGTTCCTTCAATTTCACTTTCAAGGACGAGTGTTATTTTCAAAACTCAGCTTCCATTTGCGGATAATCTCGGTTGGTTCGGTGACATATTCTTTTCTTACGGATTTTTGGTGTATGTTGCAATAATTATTGCACTTGTAGCATCACATATTCTCAATAAAACAAGGGTAGGACTTCACCTCAGAGCAGTCGGTGAAAGTCCCGAAACTGCTGATGCTGCAGGTATCAACGTTACAAAGTATAAATATCTTTCAACCTGTATAGGCAGTGCAATAGCCGGTCTTGGCGGTCTTTACTACGTAATGGACTATGCTAACGGTGTTTGGTCAAATAACGGATTCGGTGACAGAGGCTGGCTTGCTATTGCGCTTGTTATATTCTCTGTATGGAGACCGTCTGTGAGTATCCTCGGTTCAATTCTTTTCGGATTTTTATATGTAATTCCTACATATATTCCCGATATAACTGTAAATATTAAAAAGCTTTTTGAAATGCTCCCGTATGTAGTTACAATTCTTGTTCTTATTGTTATAAGTATAAGAGACAAGAAAGAGAATCAACCTCCTGCAGCACTGGGATTACCGTATTTCAGAGAAGAACGCTAAAAACTGTAAGGGGTGTAAAAACTGGAATTTTACACCCTTTTTTATTTGAGTATACGGTAAATATAAAACTTAAGGAAGAGGAAATTTATATGAATAAGACTATAACAAAAGAAGCCCTTGCAATAATCAAGAAAATGCAACAGAATGAACTTACGGAAAGTGTAATTTACCTCGAAATTGCAAAGTTTGCAAAGGGTGAAGAAAATAAGAATGTTTTAAAAAGACTTTCAGATGAAGAAAAAGCACATTATGAAATATGGAAAAAATACACCGGTATTGAAATGAAGCCCCAAAAGGGTAAAATACTTAAATATAAATTCATTGCAAGGGTATTCGGATTCACTTTTGCGGTTAAACTTATGGAAAGAGGCGAGGAAATCGCACAAAAAGAATATGCTCTTTTGCTTGAAGAGGTTGAGGAAAGTGCATTTATAAGAAAGCAGGAGGAGGAGCACGAGGCGAGCCTTCTGGGGATGCTTGACGAAGAACTGCTGCAGTATGTTGGTAGTATGGTGCTTGGTATGAATGATGCACTTGTAGAACTTACAGGTTCTCTTGCAGGTTTTACATTCGCAATGCAGAATACAAGACTTGTTGCTCTTTCCGGTCTCATTCTCGGTATTTCCGCTACTTTTTCTATGGCGGCAAGCGAATTCCTTTCCGCACGAAGTGAAGGTAGGAATGATGCAATGAAGTCCTGTATGTACACGGGTATTGCATATCTTGTGACGGTTGTGCTGCTGATTGCTCCATACCTTATTTTCAGTAACGAAATGTACATTGCAGCGCTTGTATGTATGCTTGTTACGGTTATTCTTATTATTGCAGGCTTTACGTATTATATTTCGGTAGCAAAAGATGAAAAGTTCAAACCAAGATTTCTTGAAATGTCGCTTATCAGTATAGGCGTTGCAATAATTTCTTTCGGTGTAGGTATTCTTGCAAAGAAATTCCTCGGTATCGATTTATAATAAAAGGGTGATATTATGAGCTATGTAGCAGACGAAACACGTTACAGTAAAATTGAATACAGAAACTGCGGTGAAAGCGGACTCAAGCTTCCTGCGGTGTCACTGGGTTTATGGCACAACTTTGGTGATAATTCTGATAAAGAAAACATGAAGAATATGTGCTTTACTGCATTTGATTTGGGAATAACGCACTTTGACATTGCAAATAACTACGGACCGGCTCCGGGCAGTGCAGAAATAAACTTTGGCAAAATTCTTGCAAGTGACCTTATGCCTTACCGCAACGAGATTATCATAAGCACAAAAGCAGGTTACCGTATGTGGGACGGCCCTTACGGAGATTTTGGCAGCCGCAAGTATCTGATGTCAAGTATTGACGACAGCCTGAAGAGAATGGGACTTGACTACGTTGATATTTTCTATCATCACAGACCTGACCCCGACACACCGCTTTACGAAACGATGTGGGCGCTCAACGACATTGTAAAAAGCGGAAAGGCTCTGTATGTGGGACTTTCAAACTATGACGGAAAACTTATGATTGAAGCCTCGAAAATTTTGAATGAGCTTCATTGTCCCTTTGTGATAAATCAGAACAGATATTCTATTTTTGACAGAACAATTGAGAAAAACGGCATTCTGGACGCTGCTGTAAGAGAGAAAAAAGGAATGATAATATTCAGCCCACTTGCGCAGGGGATTTTGTCGGGAAGATATCTTGACGGTATCCCTGAAGACAGTCGCGCCAAAACCGACGGCAGATTTATAAACGAAAAAACAATTACTCCGGAAATAGTTGAAAAGGTACTAAGACTCAATGCCGTTGCAAAGGAACGCGGGCAAAGCCTTGCTCAGATGGCGCTTTCATGGGTGTACAGTAAAGAAGGAATAACAAGTGTTCTTATAGGCGCATCAAAGCCTGAACAGATTAAAGAAAATGTCCGTATGACGGAAAACATCACTTTTACTAAAGAAGAGCTTAATATGATTGACAGTATTGCTCTGTAAGGAAATTATTATGAATAAATTTATTGAAGAATTTTTAAAAGATAGGTTAATTTCAGACGTTGGCTTTACAAAATGTGAAGACACACCTTTTGCAGGACTTGAAAACGCAGTGTCACTTGTTGTGCGTCTTTCAGATGCAGTTATTGACCAGATTGACAATGCACCTACGCATACGTATTTTCAGCATTACAGAACAGTGAATGCATACCTTGACTCTGTTATGCTTCAACTTGTGATGGCGCTTCAGGAAAAGGGTTATAAGGCCGCATCTGTTCCTGCCAGTCAGTCTGTGGAAGGACTTCAGGGAATATATTCTCATAAAAAGGTGGCAGTACAGTCGGGAATAGGTTATATAGGGAAAAGCTGCCTGTTTTTATCAAAAAAATACGGTCCACGTGTAAGGCTCGGCACAGTGTTTACAGACGCACCCCTTGAAACTGTAAACAAAAAACAGGAAAGCTTGTGCGGTGACTGTAATATCTGTGCAACTCATTGCGGAGCTATGGCAATTAAGAATGTAAATTACGAAGACGGAATGGAAAGGGAAGATATATTCGATGCCAAAGCCTGCAGTGATTATATGAAGGAAAAGTATAAGCATATTGGTCGTGGCGCAGTATGTGGGGTATGTATGAGAGTATGCCCTGGGGGAAATGTTAAAAAGCCCCACAGCACAAAAGACTGAATTTGTTGAAAAATCATTTTATTTGAATTGGATTACAAAGTTGCTATTAATGTTTGTTGTAGAAATTCGCTTGACGAATTTCGGATTTTGAGCCTTTTGTTACGAACAAACTTCGCCACTCGCTGTATACGCATACAGCTTCGGGTACCCAAAGCTCACACTTTGGCTCAGTTTGAGCGTTGTGAACCTTTTTTCCTATTTCCCCGGAAATGTTAAAAAGCCTCTGAACGCAAAAGGCAAAGAATAAAGATTAAAGATTAAAGGATAAAAGGTGTGGATGTTCCACACCTTTTATCCTTTAATCAATCAACACTATCACAATTTGCAATACATTTGATAAGGCACGCTGTTGAAGTAACAATTAGGGTAAAGAATAACAGAAGCAGTCCTGTTATAATTGCTCCGGGAATGCTTGTTGCTACGAACGTGATGCCGAGAAGAATTACAGATGTCAGAATTGTTCCGAGAATACCTAAAAGCTGCAGCGGAAGAACTGTGCAGAGACAGCGTCCGGATGTTACCGCTTTCAGATAGGGAGAAACTGCAAGTGTAGCAATAAGATATACAACAGCAATTCCAAAAAGCACCCACAAAAATGCAGGTGTAACTGTTATTGTTGCTGTTATTCTGAGAACTGTAGTTATAACACCGATTATTACAGCGGAAATTACGGAAAGAACTGCACAGCCGTTTGTGCGGCTGCAGCTACAATTATAATTATTCATAAATTCACCTCCCGTATATTGTATGACAGCAGACGGGCAGTTGTTACGTGTTGACTTGAAAATGATTGTATGATATACTGATTTCAAGAAAAGCTTGAAATCGTAGATATTATAAATAACTTGATGTGTAGCTAAAAGTAACGAGAATTTATATTGATTTTACGAAAGTAAAAATGTCGGATAAACTTCAGGTGCATATCTGTAAATTTATTGTCCTTAACTTGAAAAAAACATAGTGAAAATGTCGAAAGGAATAATAAAATGAGTAAAGTAATATTAATTTCTATTGATGGAATGAGACCGGATGGTCTTTTGAAGTGCGGCAATAGCTTTGTCGAAGAATTTCAGAAAAAAACATCATATACTTTTTCTGCAAAGACGGTATACCCATCCATAACATTACCTTGCCATCTTTCTATGTTTCATAGTATCCCACCGGAAAGGCATGGAACACTTTCTAATGAATATGTAGTACCGGTAAGACCTGTAAGTGGATTGTTTGAACAACTCAAAGCCGGTGGTAAAAAGTGTGCTATGTATTATGGTTGGGAGCCACTTAGAAATATTGGAAAACCGGGTTCGTTAATAGCTGCAGAGTATATAAATGCATGCTCGTTTGAACATACTGATGGAATGCTCACTAACCGGGCTCTTGATTATATAAAAATGGCTGATCCCGATTTTGTGTTTCTTTATATGGTAGAAACCGATGAAAAAGGTGGTCATGATTCAGGGTGGATGAGCGAAACCTATCTTGAATACATAAACAAAGCATTTGACAATGTAAAAAAAGTGATAGATACGGTTGGCGATAAATACACAGTTATTGTTACGGCTGACCATGGCGGGCATGACAGGTGTCATGGTACTGATATGCCTGAGGATATGACAATACCAATGTTCTATTACGGAGATTGTTTTGTGAAGGGAAAGGAACTGGAAAATATAAGTATTCTTGATATAGCTCCGACTATTGCAGATATAATGTCGGTTGATACACCGAGAGAATGGGAAGGGAAGAGTCTTGTAAATAACAGATAATTTTTAAATCCAATTTGGTTGTGTTTATACAGCCTTTATCGTAAAAATATCGAAATTTATCGAAAAATGATAGCGTACTTATTAAAGTAATTATATTATTTCATTGTCTGTTTTATTGGATAGTGATTTAATTATAATAAAATCGGTGGAACATAAGCGCAAGTCAATATACTTTGACACTGACAGCGAGTCGTTGCCGGGATGTAAAATTTATAGTTATTCACTTCGTTCAGACGAAGTTGATTCCGCTGTATATAAATGCCCACTGCATGGGCTAAAATACAGCTGCACAACATCGTAATTCACATTGTTTTGTTCCACAATCTTCGGAAAGGAGGAAAGTTTAATAATGATTGTATATAGGGAGCTTTCCTCCTTGACGAAGGATCTGGGTGTTTCAGCGAAAACATTATATTCACTCAGTAACCATATACGTTCTCACTATTATCAGACAAAAATTCCGAAGAAAAACGGGGAATACAGAGAACTTTCTGTTCCGGATGAATTTTTAAAGGCAATACAGAAAAGAATAGTTGAAAAACTTCTTGTATATGAAGAAGTTTCGCCTTATGCTACTGCATATAAATACGGTGCCTCAACAGTTAAGAATGCATATCCGCATCTTAAGAGAAATACTATACTTAAATTGGATATCCGGCATTTCTTTGACAAAATAATTTATCCTGTAGTCAAAGATAAGATTTTTCCTGAAGAAAAATACTCTGAAAGTAATCGTATTTTGTTGTCATTACTTTGCATTTATAATGATGCTTTGCCTCAAGGAGCACCAACGTCACCAATTATTTCCAATATTATTATGAGAGATTTTGATAACATAATAGGTGATTGGTGCAAAAAAAGGAAAATAAGGTATACAAGATACTGTGATGATATGACTTTTTCAGGAGAATTCAATCATACAGAAGTTATTTTGTTTGTAAAAGATGAACTTAAAAAAATGGGATTTTATCTCAATGATAATAAGACTGTCATTGCCGGAAAGGGTCAAAAACAGATTGTTACAGGAATTATAGTAAATGAAAAATTAAACACACCGTTGTCATACAGAAAGAAAATCAGGCAGGAGCTATATTACTGTAAGCGGTTTGGTATAGCATCCCACCTGCAGAGAAAGAAACTTACCGTAAGTGAGACGGACTATTTGAAAAAATTACTCGGTAAGGTGAATTATATTTTATTCGTAGATGATACAAATAAGGAAATGATAGGTTATAAGGAGTGGCTGATGGAGCAAATTAAATGTATGAAATTTAATTTGAACCATAACTGAAATAACCGGTATGCGGATTATACAGCCTTTATCTTTTAATAAAAAACAAAGTACAAATTAAAATAGGGAGAGATAAATATGAAAATTTATTGTCAAAATATATGGAACAGTAATCCATGTGCACCAAGAAATCGTATTGTTCGGGAACTTGTCAGGGAGTTTGATGCCGATGTATGCTTTTTTCAGGAATGTGGTCCACAGACGAATCGTATAGGAGATGGAGAAGCACCAATCGCGAATTTAATGAGCGACAGCTATAGCGAAGCATATCAAGAGGCGGCAGATAGAAACTTCACACCCGTATTTTATAAAAAAGATAAATACAATTTGATAGACAGTGGTTACTTCTTATATGATGGATTGAATGATGCAAATTCCAAATCAGTCACATGGGCTATCCTGGAAGAAAAGGAAACGGGCAAGAAGGTAGTTGCAGCATCAACGCATCTATGGTGGAGGTTTGAATCGGAAGAGGACAATATTCAGCGCCTTCACAATGTGTCTCAACTAAAGCAATTTTGTGATGAAATAGTTTCAAAAACAGGACTTCCAATTATTGTAGGCGGCGATTTCAATAACGGAAAGAACTCGTCGCAGGGAGATGAACCATATCACACTATGTTGAAAGAAGGCTTTTGCGATACTCGCTTAATTGCAGAAAAAACCAGCGATGAATTTACCTGCGGAAATACTTATCCAAAGGTGCTTCCGGATAAATCGGTGGTCGCAAGAAATTCTTCTACGTGCATTATAGATTATATTTTTACATATAATGCTGAACATTATAAAGTAAGAAAATTTGATGTTTTAACAAGCGAAGAGGCAAGAAAATCTTCTGACCACTCACCTGTCTTGGCTGTTATTGAAATTTAACGGAATATCAATATAATTTTACAAATAGATAAAGCTGAAAAGAGGAGTGATATGTATGAAAAAAATTATAGCATTATTTATCTCACTTGTTATGCTTATGTCCGTAACGGCGTATGCAACAAAGGTAGATTTTCTTAAAGAAAATTACCTCAATTATACCGGAGAAGGGTCTCTTGAAATACGTTTTAAAAACAGCGAAGACCTTGCAACTCTTATCAATGAACTGGATTACAGCGGTACAATTGAAAACTATTTGGATCTGGAAGCGTTTCTGAAATCTCTTCTGAGTCTTGATAGTGAAATGCTGCTTCAGGTAGATATGTCAAATGATTTTAAGTCTGTGAAAATGGCTCTGACAACAGAAACTTCCCAGACAGTGAATGTGAATTCAAACCTTTCTGCAGATATTAAAGCCAAAGAAGGTATGTGGATGACAATGGACTTTTCAGATATGGAAAATCCTGTTTTCCGGATGATTTATTCGCGTCCTGTTATGAATAAATATGTTGTGATGGATTTACCCCAATTGATGGGTGAGGATTTTGCGGCATTTGCAAATGTGATGCAAAGTATACTGAACCGTGATTTTCTTGAAAGTGTGAATGGATTTACAACAGAAATTCTGGAAAAATATGCGGATATAAAAGTGTCTTACGGAAAGTGCGTTATCACCATTGATAATGATGGATTTCTGAATATTGCAAAAGAAGTATGCGACTATGTTTTTGCGGCAGTAGAAGAGCTGATAAAGATAAATATGGGCGAGTCACAGGCAGAGGAGTTCGCAGCCTCAATTGGTGATATCGACTTATCCGGAATCAAAATCCTTGGTAAGAAAGGGATAAAGTATACTTACTTTCTTAAAAACGGTAAGATAAACAAGGCACAAACTGTAATGGATATAGACATTGATCTTAAACCAATATACGAGAGATTTGCAGAAACCGAATGGGCAATGCAGTCAGACGGAAAGATTTCTATTGATGTTAACGCTACGGAAAAAATAAAGAGATTAGGTTCAACTAAGGTTATGTTCCCTGAACTGACAGAGGAAAATTCTGTGAATCTTGCAGATATGATGCCGCAATATGAGCCTTATGAACAGGAAGAGCCTGTTTATCCTCATTATTATGTCTGGTGTGACACGGATAAGCTTCCTGTAATTGATGGTGAAATATATGTGCCGTTACGCAAAACTATTGAAAGTGCGTACGATGATACGGCAGAGATTGAGTATGACAGAGGCATTATAAGGCTTTCGTGTGAGCATTTTCCGGCGTTTAAGAATGTGACTCTCACAAATAACTCCGATAAGGTATATACTGAAAACGGTGAATTTATAACAAAAAAAGTCTTTGTGGAAGACGGTGTTACATACGTGGCAAGCTCCTTGTTCGTTGACCTTTTTGGTTGGGAATTTTCAAGTGCAGAACATAATATGCTTTATAACGAATACTATTACGGATTTTATACACAGACATATTAAAACAAAAAACGGGGATGTAAAGAAACTTCTTTACATCCCCGTTTTTATATATAATCCTAAGATGTTTTATCTGTTGAGGATAAGTTTTGTAAGTTCTACAGGTTCAACAATCTTGTCACCCTTGTATACACGCATATTGCCTGATGCAATCTCGTCTATAAGAATAACTTCGCCATTGTTATAACCGAATTCAAACTTGATATCCCAAAGGTCAAGGCCGATTGACTTAAGGTCATCAGCAACAATTTTGGTAATTTTAAGAGTCTGCTCCTTCATACTTTCAAACATTTCGGGAGTCATAACACCAAGAGCTGCAAGTCCTTCACCTGTTACAAGAGGATCACCCTTTGCATCATTCTTGAATGTACATTCAACATAACCGCCTTCAAGAGGAGTACCGTCTTCAATATATTCACCGTATCTGCGAATGAAGCTGCCTGTTGCAACAAGACGGCAGATAACTTCAAGGCCGTGACCGAAAACTGTTGCAGGAAGAACCTCCATAGTAGCTTCTTCAACATTTGCACTAACATAGTGAGTTTTAATACCTGCTTTCTTAAGCAGTTCGAAATAAAGGACAGAAGTCTCAAGATTTGCCTTACCGATACCTTCTATTGTAAGACCAACTGCGTTTTCGCCGGGATCGAATACACCGTCTTTACCTGTGCAATCGTCCTTGAACTTAAGAAGCACATTGCCATTCTCAAGCTTGTACACGTCTTTTGTTTTTCCCTGATACAATTTTTCCATACTAAAAACTCCTTTTATCTCAGATGCAATTATTTTAACACAAATTTTTTCGTTTGTATACAATTTTTTTTCCAAAACTACAAAAAAATATAACTAAGCTATGATACAGCTATAAAATATACTTAAAGTGAGTAGGTTTCATAGGCAAAGTCCTACTTTGGTATATTACAGTTTTTCGGCTCTGTATTGAAGGGGAGAAAGACCTGTTTCCCGCTTGAATACATTGGAAAAATACCCCGGGCTGGAGAAGGACATTTTCCGACTTATGTCAGTTACGCTTAACCCTGCCCTGAGGTATTCTGTCGCACGGATAATACGCAGTCTGTTGTAGTGTTCAGTAACTCCGCAACCGGCATAAGTTTTAAATGTTTTTTTCAGATTGCTTGTACTTAAGCAGCATAGGGAAGCTATTTCGTCAACCGATAAATTTTCGTCAAGATGCTGATTCATTACCTCAATTATTTTTTTGTAATTATATGCTCCCACTCCGTAGGATTCTTTTCTGCTGGGGGAAACCTCTGCAAGAATTGAAAGAAGCAGAGTTTCAAGCTTTGAAAGTGACAGGTTTTCTTCAACAGAATTTTTACCCGATGCTTTAAGAGGAATATCGCTGCAGTCAAAAGCGGAGTTAATCTGTTTTAGCGTGTCAAAAAGCATTTGTTCAAGATACAGATTAAGCTCAAATACACCGTTGCCCAAAGGCTCAATCAGATTTCCGAGGGAAGAGAAGGATATTATCACAAGCTGAGCTTTCTGACCTTTTTTGCATTTCAACCTGTGAAATTCCAGCGGCTTATGAAAAACTGCCTGCCCCGATGACACTTCGTACACTTTGTCATCTTCGGAAATGGTGATACTTCCTTCTTTTGCATAAATCATTTCCCAGAAATCGTGCATTTCACCGTCGTAATAAAAGCCTTCGCGGGCATCTCTTATAAATGCGCTGTTGACAGAAATTATACGAAAATCTCTTGTGGGATTATAAAGTTCCATAAAAAACCTCCGAAAAGTAGCCGAAATTACAAAAATTGTATACAAAACTGTATTGACTTATTCTTTTGAATAGTTATAATTAGAGTGTAATACATAAAATCGGAAAAGTAAATACTTTTTTTAGGAGTGATTTGGTATGAAGGATATTACATTGGTGGTAATGGCTGCAGGTATGGGTAGCAGATTCGGAGGTCTTAAGCAGGCTGAGCCTGTTACACCCGACGGAAAGGCTATTATTGACTTTACCGTATTTGATGCTAAAAAAGCAGGCTTCACAAAGGTGGTTTTCATTATCCGTGAGGATATGGCTGACGATTTTAAGGAGCTTGTCGGTAACCGTGTTGAAAAATCAATCAAGGTTGAATACGTATATCAGGATATGAGTGATATTCCTGAAGGCAGAAAGAAGCCTTTCGGTACAAGCCAGGCAATCCTTTGCTGTAAGGGTACTGTTAACGAGCCTTTTGCGATTGTTAATGCGGACGATTACTATGGTGCAAATGCATTCTTTGAAATTGCAGAGCATCTTAAGAATGCCGAGGGTGGCGACTTCTGTATGGTTGCTTACGAGCTTGAGAAGACAGTAAGCCCTAACGGTACAGTTTCCAGAGGTGTTTGCGGAGTTAAGGACGGCTATCTTGAAAGCATTGAAGAAGTTCTCAAGATTTATAACGATATGACTTACGAAAAAGAAGATGGAAAGGGAAATCTTTCCCCCGATACACCTGTATCAATGAATCTCTGGGGTGCAACTCCTTTTATTTTCGATACACTTGAAAAGCAGTATAAGGAGTTCCTTCAGACAGCAAATACTCTTAAGGATGAATTCCTTATTCCCGTATCAATCGGCAGGATGGTAGATGAGGGCATTGCTACTGTTAAGGTTTACAGAAATAAAGATAAATGGTACGGCATTACTTACAGAGAAGATTTGCCTGAACTTAAAGAGGCTATCGGAGGATATATCAATGACGGATTATACGAAGGAATATAATGCAGTAAGTGCTTTCCTTATTGATGGCGAAGTACAAAGCATAGCACCTTACGGGGAAGGACATATCAATTCTACATTTCTTGTAGAAACAACCGGAAAAAACTACATTTTACAGAAAATAAACACAGTAGTTTTCAAAAAGCCTGAAAATGTTATGAATAACATTGTGCTTGTAACAAAGTTCCTTGCAGGTAAAGGACAGCTTTCACTTACAGTTGTGAATACGAAATCAGGTGAGCCGATGCTTCGCACTGACGAGGGTTGCTACAGAGTATACGACTTTATCGAGGATTCTGTTACATATCAGAAAGCAGAAAGCATTGAAATTTTCAAAAATGCAGGATATGCTTTCGGTGAATTTCAGAATGCACTTTCAGACTTTGATGCAAGCCTTCTTTTTGAAACTATTGAGCGTTTTCACGACACTCCCAAGCGTTTCAATGATTTTAAAGCAGCTCTTGAAAAGAACAAATCCGGCAGAAAAAATACTTGCCTTGATGAAATAAGTTTTGTTCTTGAACGTGAAGATACCTACGGTGAAATCGTTAAGGCCCTTACTGAGAAGAGAATTCCCCTTCGTGTTACACACAACGACACAAAACTTAACAACATTCTTATGGATGGAGATACACAGAAGGGTAAGGCTGTTATCGACCTTGACACTGTAATGCCGGGATCAATGCTCTATGACTTTGGCGATTCTATTCGTTTCGGAGCATCAACTGCTCCGGAGGATGAGAAGGATCTTTCAAAGGTTAATTTTGACATCAATCTTTTCAGAGCTTATGCCGAAGGATTCCTCAGCGCTGTAAAAGACAGCATCACAAAAGAGGAGGCAAAGCTCGTTTCTTACAGTGCATATCTTATGACAATGGAATGCGGAATGCGTTTCCTGGCAGATTATCTTGACGGAGACACATACTTTGCAACAAAGTATCCTGAGCACAACCTTGTAAGGTGTCGCACACAGTTTAAGCTTGCAAAAGAAATGCAGGAAAAAATGAACGAGATGGACAAAATAGTTGAAGAGATACTTAAGTAAAAAAACAGTGCGTAAAAACTTAGTTTTTACGCACTGTTTTTTTATCGTATAGGAAATTGCGTTTTTTATCGCGAGCAATATTTGTGGGTTTTAAGTTAAGTTTGGACGCGACATGGGTGAAGCGGCACGCTCCTTTTTTTACCGTATAGGAAATTGCGTTTTTTATCGCGAGCAATATTTGTGGGTTTTAAGTTAAGTTTGGACGCGACGTGGGTGAAGCGGCACGCTTCTTTTTTATGTGTCAATAGCTTAAAGCCTGAATAAAGGTTATGTCCTCAAAAGCAATTCCCTTTGCAGGTATGCATGATTCTTCAAAGGGAATGCACTGGTATCTGCCTGTGTCTGAATAAGTTGACGAGCCTGAAGGTGCAGGGTCGTTAAAGAGAATTACATCGCCTTCAAAAGCAACGGCAACCATAGTATGAGGATATGCTGCATATCTTACCATAACCCCTTCCGGATGAAGTGTGAGCGCTTCCTTAAGGGCAGCTATTGTGACTGCTCTGTCCTTGGAGGGATTATTTATTATCGTTCCCCCGGAAACACTGTCTCTGCCACCGTAATAGGGGCTTTCTGTGGGGAGTGCACTTACAAATTTAAGATTATATTCGGAAACTATGTCACTGTGGTAACAATAAGCTCCGTTTGAGGTTTTTTTCAGATTGATTGCGGCAACGTCACTGGGGGTAATTCTGAGACCTGTTACATTTGTCATAAGCATTGCATAGCTTGTTGCCCAACAATATCCGCTGCCGTATGAAGGAAGATTGAACTCAGCCTGATTCTGGAAGTAATACGCTTTTTCATAAGCAGCTTCCTTTGTTGCCGCGGAGAGCATATCGGGGGAATAGCCAAAATATACCGTGTTGGTGTCTACATTATAAGAAAGAGCATATCCGAAAACCTCTGCAATATCCCGTGCTGCAACCATAAGCCTCTTTTTTGCATAAGTACATGGAGCTGTCAGAATACGGAAAAAATATTCTTTGTCACTGTTTCCTGTCAGATCGGACACAGTAGCATATTCCTCGTCTGGAACAAAGCAGATAGATTTGCTTTTGCTGCTTATTACAACACTGTCATGTCCCGGATATGTTTTGTACGAAAGAGAAAGAGCGCTTGAAAGCGACTGTAAATCTACATACGAAACTCCGCCACGGAGAAAAGGTGCCTGTGTGAAACGGACATTTTTTCCATTAACAAGAAAGTTTACAGGAACATCGTTGTAAGCAAAAACAGAAAAGGCTGTCAATAAGATTGATAAAGCTATCAGAAAAGCACAAATTTTTTTCATAAGGAGTCGCGCCACCTTTCGGAAAAAACCTACTATAATCTATTTATACCATAAATGAAAGATTATGTCAATAAAACAATGTTTGACATTTATATACAATATGTGTTAAACTACAATGGTTAAAAACTACTACGGGAGTGACAAAATTTATGAAGTTACTGAAAAGAATTTGTATCTGCATAGCTCTTCTTAGTGCACTGCTTTGTGCAGATGCTTTTGCAAGTGAAGAGACTGTGGAAAAAGCACCGCAGTTGAGTGTTGCTATAAACAACACCGCCGCAGTGTATAACGGAAGAAAGATAAGCGTTAATGCACCTGTGCTTGCTTACGGAAAAACGTATGTGGACTTATATGAGACAGCCGCCCTTATCGGACTTCCGCTTGAGTGGGTTGATAGTGAAGTTCCTTATGTAAAAGCGGTGTATGGTGATACTGCTACGGATTTTACCATTATAAATCATTATGATGAGGTTACTCAGAATAACCGTTTCTTTATAAAAGACGGAAGAATCTATGCAGCCGCACGTGATGTAGCAACTGCAGCCAACAGAACGCTGGAGTTTAACGACTGGGTGATAAGCTTTGGGGAAGAGCCTGAGAATATTGATAGAAATATATTCGGTGAAATAGATTACCGCACAAATATCAATCCGTATCTTTACAGCATTTATTACTATGTGCCGCAGCATTGTGTAAACCCATATCAGGCATATTCTCACGAAACGATGGTGAAGGATGCTGCTTCTCTTGCGAAAATGTATCCCGAAATTATAAAAATCGGATCAATCGGTTCCTCTGTGGAGGGACGTGACCTGGTACTTATCGAATTCGGAAAGGGCGACAAGAAGATTTTTGTTTGCGGTGCACATCACTCAAGAGAGTACATAACAACAACCTATCTTATGTATGCAATAGACCGCTTTGCGTATATGTATAAAACAGGAATAGATGAAACAGGCTATAACGTAAAAGAAATACTTGACAATGTGACCTACTGTATAGTTCCGATGGTTAATCCCGATGGAGTAAACCTTGTACAGAACGGATTAGCCGCTGTAAAAAATCCCGATAATGTTGCCTCAATGTACATTTCTGAGGGAAAGGAAAACGGCTACCGTGCATGGAAAGCAAACATAAACGGTGTTGATGTTAACTGGAACTATGACAAAGACTGGTCTATAGACAGAAATAAATATCAGACACCTGCATCAACGGGGCATAACGGCACCTATCCTGCAAGCGAGCCTGAAACACGTGCCGTGTCTGCGTATGTGGATTCGTATCCATTTGAAGCCTTTCTGTCAATGCATTCACAAGGGGAACTGCTTTACTGGGCGGAGGATGTTACGAACCCCACAAATCTTGGAGCCCTTGTGAAGAAAAATACCGGTTTTTCACTCACGCGAGAGGATACGGAAGGTAAACTCAGTGGCGTTGGCGGCTCATTCTTTGATTATGTTTATCGTAAGTACGGTAAAGCTACTATGACGGTTGAGCTTTGCAAATATATCGGACCGAGACCTTATCCCGACAAGGATTTTGACAAGGTATGGGCTCCTGCAAAGAATGTGATGCTCATATTCGGACAAACTATTATGAAAAGGTAAGTGTGAGCTTATGAGACTGCAGAAATTTATAGCGGAGTGCGGCATAGCTTCGAGGCGCAGTGCCGAAAAGATAATAGAAAGCGGCAGAGTATGTGTAAACGGTGAGCTTGTAGATTATATGGGATGTGAAATAGATCCTCAAAACGATACCGTAACAGTTGACGGAAGAGTTATAGAGCCGGAATCGAAGAAATATTACATCGTTCTTAACAAACCGAAAAACTATGTTACCACTGTGTCAGATGATTTGGGACGCCCGACAGTTATGCAGCTTGTAGAGGATATAGATGCAAGAATTTATCCGGTGGGAAGGCTGGACTTTGACACAACAGGCCTTCTTATAATGACAAATGACGGTGACTTTGCAAACAGACTGGCGCATCCCAGAAATGTTGTTAATAAGACCTACATCGCACGTGTTGATAAAGAGCTGAGCAAAGAAAAACTTGAGCATCTTGAAAAAGGTGTTCTGATTGACGGATTAAAAACCTCTCCTGCCAGGGCAGAAAATATCAAAAACCCGCAAAAAGGATTTGAGGTTAAAATCACTATCCACGAGGGAAGAAACCGTCAGGTCAGAAAAATGCTGGAGGCCGTAGGCGTAAATGTGCTTTCACTCAAGAGAATTGCCGTAGGGGGAGTAACACTGGGTAATCTTCCGGAAGGCAAGTGGAGAAAACTTTCCGATGCGGAAATCAATAAATTAAGGGGTAAGAAAAAATGATTCGGGTAAACATAATAAAAGATGAATTGATTATAAAATCCGTATATAAAGATGTGAAAGACGGTATCCTTATGGCTTGGGCGCAGGAAAATGCCGTAAATCCAGGTTATGCAATCTTTTCTGATGCCGGTGAACTCATCGAAATTAATGACAAGGATAACGTTTTTGAACTTCTTGTCAGGGCATCGCTTAACAGAATGGACCTTGACGGTGTCGCGGTTGCATTTTGCTATGAGGAAGAATATTTTGACGAGCTGAAAAAGCTCGGCTTTAAAGAAAACGGCAGGCGGGTAGAGGTAGTTATAAAGGAATTTTTCAAGCCTTGCTGTAATAAGGGACAGTAAAAAAGCCCAGACCGCAAAAAGGCTAAATATATAACTAAATGATAAGTGGAAAGCCAATGAAATTATTTTGTTGAAAATCCGTATTTGATACGGATTTTCTTCTTTTTTTGATGCCTTTTTGCTACGAACAAACTTCACCTCTCGACGTACCTTTGTACGCCTTCGGGTTCCCCTTTCAGGGTTCAGTTTGTCCGTTCTGAACATTTTTCCTGCCCCTTATGAAATTTGCGATATGTACTTTGTACACGATATATCCCACGAACAAAGCGAGTATATCGCAAGTACCGGTTAATACAAATCCAAAACAAAAAGCAATAACTTTCATAACGAGAGTTATTGCTTTTTATTTTGAACATATTCTCTGTATTGTGTTGGTGTATATCCCGTTTCTTTTTTAAAGGCTCTTGCAAAGTAGTTTGCATCTGAAAATCCGCTTGATATAGCAATTTCAGTCATATTCATATCCGTTGTTGCAAGAAGAGTGGATGCTTTATTTATACGGATGGACAAAATATAATTTGTAAGCGATACGCCAAATACTTCCTTAAATGTTGAAGAAAAATAAGAATACGTATAATGAGCCATTTCCGCAAGGGTTTCTGCCTTGATTTCAGTTGCGTAGTGGGATTGCAGATACTTTGCAATATTATTCATTTTCTGAAGCTTTTCTCCGTTTTGCTGTGATGCGCTTGGGGGAAGCATTTTTGCACAATAATTACTGCAAAGAAAACCTATAAGCTGAAAAATGTATCCTTTGACGGTGTATGTGGATGCATCGTCGGTGTTTTTATAAAGCTCCATTATTTTAAACATCAGGGTTGTAACAGCATCATCACGGACAATGTTACTGAAAATATAGTGATTGTTATCAAAAAAAGACGGGCGCAGTTTGAATTTAAAACATTTGCATTCGGTAGTTTTCACGCTTTTATGAAGTTCGTTGGAATTGATAATAACGCAGTCGTGCTTTTTGGCATCAATAATCTGACCACCGCACTGAATCTTCGCGTTTCCACTAAGGACAAAATGAAATTCAATATGCTCATGCCAGTGAAGGGGAAAATCGCTTGGACTGTTTTCTCCGATAAAAGTAATGCCGGAATCTGTATGCCTGCTTTTTTCATATAATTCAAATTTATTCATTGCAATCACCGTAAAATTGTGCTATAAAAACTTAAAATTTTCATAGCGTATTATTTAACCGTATTGTATAATACAATTAGAAAAATGTCAAGAAAAGGCAGCGCGAAAAGCTATAACAGATTAAAAGACAGGAGGACTTTTTTATGAAACCGGTTACACGTTACATTCCTACCGATGAAGGTTTTGCTATCAACGGTAGTAATGAAATTTTCAACAGAACCCTTTACGGTTCTCACAGTAATGACAACAATGACGACAGATTTTTTACTTTTGCAGGTGATGCACCTCTTTTTATGGGCGCAATAACCGACTACACAAACAGAAGCAGTCTTGTTACATATTATGAAAAATGCGGTGTTCTTGCAAGCGGTCTTGCTATAACACCCGGTAAGCGTTCAAGATTCTATTATACCGAAGAAATTGACCAGACATCACGTTGGTTCCACAATTCCGAAGATATCAGAGCAGAATACAAAAACGGATGGATGGAGTACGACCTTTCACAGATTTCTGCTTGGTTCCCGGATGTAAGAATCAAGATGGAGGCATATCCGCTTCTCCCCGACGATGGCTACCTCGTTCATTACCATATTGAAACTGACCAGCGTGTTTACTTTACTGCAGGCTTCGGTGGAATTACAGAGGATTTCTGTCAGGCAAGATATGAGTACAGAGGCGAGTCAAGACGTTATTTCACTGCGGACAACGTAAAAGGAAATATAGTAACCTTGGGTAAAAACCGTGCTACCGTGAAGGGTGTAGAGGGAAAGACTATGCATATTGCAACAAGCTTCCCCGCAACCTTTGAAAAAGGCTCTGCAGCTGCTATGGCAACTCCTTATGCAAGCACATTCCTCGGCAGTTCTCCCGAAAATGAAGATGACCAGGTTGTAAAAATTTCTGCACCTATCGAGGCTGGTCAGGTGCTTGAAGGTTTTATAGTAGCCATATATAATTCCGACGAAAAGACTCTTGACAAGTGGCTCACGATGGAAAACCCCGTTGGCTATCTTAAGAGCCGTATTGCTGAAAAGTTTGCCTGTGTGGATGTTACAACTCCCCAGAAGACCATTGACCTTACTGTAAATCCCACAGTTCTTGCCCTTGATGCGGCATTCCATAAGGATACTTTCTATCACGGTGCATTTGCATATCACGCGCCTTTCCTCGGTTGGAGAAACTGGTATGCAGCAACAGCTCTCGGTTGGAGAGAAAGAGTTGAGAAAGCTACAAGAAAGTGGCTTGGATGGATTAAAAAGGGCGATGTAGCAGATGAAAAGGTATGGTACGACTACAACGTAATCCCTCCTGAAAAGAACCGATTTGACGGCAGATGGCATCATCAGGATAACCCCGTAGGCAGAATCCCGTCACACTTTGGTGCTCCGGATGAGCCTGCATATGGTCCCTACAATATGCAGGAATGCGGTCTTGATATGATGCTTTATAATATTGAGTGGACCGGGGACATGGAACTCGCAAAAGACTCTTTTGACGATATGTGTTCTATGGTTGAATGGGAAACAAGAACATTTGACCCGAATGGTACAGGTCTTTATCAGAGTGTTCTTAATACGTGGATTTCTGACGGTCACAACTATAACGGTGCAGGCTGTGCACAGTCCAGTGCATACAACTACCGTGCAAACCTTGTTTTGTCAAAGATTGCAGAAAAAATCGGCAGAGACGGCAGTAAATATGCCGAGCGTGCTAAGAAAATAAAGAAAGCATTGAACGAAAAGCTTTGGCTTCCCAACGATGGTGTTATAGCAGAATATCTTGATACTGTAGGTAACTGCCTTATCCATCCTGCGGTTGAGCTTCCCTCAATTTATCACGTTATTGATTCTGATATGGTTGACGATTTCAGAGCGTATAAGATGCTCCGCTATTCGGAAAAGCATATTAAAAATATTGAAACACCCGGTATTGGCGGACGTCTTTGCTATTCATCCAACTGGCTTCCCAAGCAGTATTCAAACTGCGGTATTTTCCCTGCGGAAAATGCACATCTTGCACTTATGTACTTTAAGCTTGGTCTTAAGGAAGAGGGTAAGAAAATCCTTGACGGTATCGCAGATTGCTACTTCACGGGCAAAAACCCCGGTATGGCACCTCACGTTCAGTCACAGCGTGGTACAGGTGACCTTGGAGACCTTGACTTTACAGACGTTTCAAGCACATATCTCCGTCTTGTTATGGAAGGTCTCTTCGGTATAAGAATAGATGCACTTGAAGGTTACGTTTACATTCAGCCCGGATTCCCCGCAGATTGGGAAGAGGCTAGCCTTACTCTTCGTGACATTGGTCTTAGCTATAAGAGAAAGGGCAACCAGGAAATCTTTGACATAAGCTGTGACAGAAAAGAGAAAAAGCAGATAAGAATTCCTATGCGAAGTGCGGATATTGACTTTGTTATGCTTGATGGAGAAGTAGTAGATTACAAGATTGTGGCAAGTGCAAACAACAGCTTTATTATAGTTGAAACAGAAAAACAGGGCAGATTTAATCTCCGTGTAATGCACGGCAGAAAGGCACTTCCGAAGGTTGATTGTCCTAAGGCTGTTCTTGCAGGCAACAAGTTTGTTATTGACGTAAAAGACGGTGAAATCGTTGATACATTTGACGTTTCCGAAACTCTCGAAAATATCAAAGTTGTCGGCAATAAGATTTATGCTAAGGCGAAGGATATCGCAGGTGACCACACTCTGTTCGTTCGTGTGAAATCGGGTGAGTTTGATGCCTGGCTTGCGGCAGATTATGATATTGAAGGGGAGAAGGAAGTAATTGCACCCCTTCCTGAAATGCCTTTTGAAACAGTTGATATGACAGAATTTTTCAACTGCTCTATGACTACACTTCACGATCAGGCTTATATAGAACCACGTCCCAAGGCTTATTCAATGGGACTTTTCCAGAACGGACGTTACTCACACAACTGGAACCAGTACGGAAGAAACGTTGTGTATGTTGACGATTCTATGCTCAGAAATGCAGGGGGCACAGTAACAACGCCCTCTGGAATTACATTTGCTACTCCGGAAAAAGACGATAACATTTCTATTGTCACAATGTTTGAGGCGTTCCCCACAGCTATCACAGTTCCCCTTGACGGAAAAGGTCAGGAAATTGCAGTTATGTATGTTGCAAGTGCAAACTGTATGCTGTCTTACGTTGAAAATGCACGTATAACTGTTAAATATAAAGACGGCACAACCACAAAAAAGAGTCTTGTTTATCCTCTTAACGTGGATGACTGGCTTACATCAGCACTTACTACTGAGGCTGAATGTTTCTACTTCAGTAACTTCAACCACGCTACAGTACAAAGGGTAAGACTTGATGCAGATAAAGAACTTGAAAGTATCAGCATCGAAGCCATTTCTAACGATGTAATCATCGGTGTTGCAGGCATCAGTATTGCAAGAAAATAATTACAGGTACTCGTAGGGGCAATTTATGAATTGCCTCAAAATATATCGAGAACACGAAGTATGCATATCACAAAAGAAATAACCTTCATTGTGATAGTGACGTGGGTGAAGGAGCATCCTGCTTCTAAATTGCCGGATATATTTTTCTGAAATTTTGGAAGGTTTGTAACGGTGAATATGTGTTTTTGTCTGCCAAAACAAAAAATTGTCTATGGACAGTAAATGTATACACGTAGTATAATTGAATCAATAACAGGTGTATTGTACCTGGAGAATGAAAGGATGAAAGTAATGAAAAAAATTCTTGCATTGCTTGTGAGTTTAACACTTGTTTTAAGCATGTGTGCATTCACAACAATAACAGCATCGGCAGAAACTAAGTATTATGAAAACAAAATGCTTATTGCCGATGACTTTGAAGGATATGGCACAGGAAGCATAAGTGCATTTAAAGGCCAAACCGGTGTCGGTGCGGCAATCGGTGGCGAGGTAGTATATGATCAGACCCAAGGCAGTAATGTTCTTAAACTTGCAAATAAGCGTTATTGTGTAATGTTTACAGGAAATGCTACGCTTAACTCTGTAGAAACTATTGTTATGGAGTTTGACTTCATGACTTCCTCAAATGTTTCATCGCCTGCGGCTAACGGTGCTATTGTAGCTCTTGAAGTTGTAAGCGACAAAAGCGTAAACTGGCTGGCTAACGGTGGTGACGGCCTCCGTGCACCGAATACGACATCTTTTACGGGAACAGACTTCTTTAATAAGTGGTACACTGCAAAGGCTTATTACAGTGTAGCTACAGGAAAAACTGAATGGTATGCAGGTCCTTACGGTGGTGAGCTTACTTATAAAGGAACACAGACCACAACTGTTGATGATGCCGAAAAGGCAAAGGTAGGTCGTATAGACATATACAATCCTACTGAACTTTATGTTGACAACATCAGAGTTTATGAAGGTAAGCCTGCTGACGGATTAACTAGTCTTCTTGCGAAGGCAAAAACTGCTAAAGAAACTGCAGAAGCAGAAATTACCCCTGCACCAGTTACATATCCTGACGGTGCGGCAGAAGAGCTTGGCAGTGCAATTACAGAAGCGGAAAATGCGTTATCCTCTGCAACAACTATAGCTGAGGTTAATTCTATAACAGCGACACTTAACACTGCATATCAGAATTTCCTTGATAAAGGAACAAATAAGCAGATGCAGACTGAAATATATAAGACAGATTTCAGTCTGGGCAGCAGCTTCGGCAATACTTATATTGTCCTTAACGATGTACAGAAAACGGTTGAAGGTGACAGAAATGCCATCAGTCTTACAGGTAGTAGTACTGCTTATGCACGCTTTATTAACGACCTTGCAAGCCACAGCTATCATGATAAGTACGTTATGAAGACATCTTTCAGACAGGATGTAAAAGGCAGCGTGCATCAAATTGTTTCGCTTTTCTCAAACGGTGCTAACGGAGAAAATACAATAGCTGAAATTTATTCTGACGGCACAAATCTGCGTGTAAGATACTGTGATGAAAAGGCAGGCTGTTTAGGTCCCGACTATGCAAAGAATGCGGTAATTGTTGAAAACTATTCCGTTGATACATGGTACGATTTCGAAATCGCTTTTGATTACACCGACAGAACATTTACTGTTTCGGTAAACGGTGAGCCGAAACTTACCGACAGAATTCTTTTCTTTGTAGGAAAGAGTGCCACTCAGACAGGTCTTATGCGTGCAGGCGTGTATGCTCTTCCCACACAGCAGCTTTACGTATCTGAATTTGCTCTCTATGCAGACGAAAGCGATGCTATCATAGATGCATACAAAGCTATCAGTGCAGAAATTCCTTACGGAACAGGAACAGAATATATGCGTGAGCTTCCCAAAACAATAGGTAGCTACAGCGTTACATACGAAAGTGCGGATTTCAAAATTGCTGATGACAGCAGAATCAGCAGTGACTATGTTGCGTATACTAATTTCAAGGCAGAAGATTATGAAGGTGCTCTTGTTGCAAAGGCTATGGTTAATGGCACAGAATACAGCTTCTCATACAAGCTCCCAGTTAAGGCGGCGTACACAGGTACAGTTATTGACCATAACTTTGACGCAGAAGCAGGAACTGCTGTAAATACAATTGATTCTGCTTACTGGACCGCAGAGGGTGCTATTGCAACTGTTACGGAAGATGGTGTAATTTCACTTAACGGACAGAGAACTCTCTACACTGTTCCCGAAGCAAAGAGACCTGCAGGTATAAGCGTTGTAAGCCTTAAGTTTATGGCTCCCGAAGCGGATTTGTCAGACCAGTACGGTCATATTATTTCAATCAGTGGAAAAGACGGAAAAGGCGCTATCGAGGTTTGCCTTCATGACGGAAATATCTGTATATCACCCGGAGATTATTTTGACAGTTCTGAGTTTCCCGGTGGATACGCAACAATGAAAGCACCTATCCTTACGGATTATGAAGCAGGAAAATGGTATGACATTAAGGTTCTTATAAATTTTGATACAAGAAGCTATAAGGTACTTGTTGATGGAAAGATAACCCTTAATAACAGAGCTATAACAATAGCAGAACCAATTCGTAATATCGGCAGACTTTCAATGAAAGCATCTTCCGGCAAGCTGATTTACCTTGACGACCTTAAGGTTTATACAACAGATTTTGCGTCTGTTAAGGGCGTGGGAGATATGGAAATATTGCAGAATGAAAGAGCGGAAGTTTCAAAGGTTATCTACCCCTCATCATACGATTCAAATGGTGAAATGATTGCGGATAATTACACCTTTGAAATAGCCGGTGAAAACACATACGGCATCCGTATTTCAAAGACAGGTGCAATTGTAGTAGCCCCCACGGCAAAGGCAGGCGAGTATACAGTTACCGCAACATCTGTTTACGATCCGTCAAAGAGTGTTGTTACAAAGTTGACTGTTATCGGTGTTGATTACGCAGTAACCGGATTTTCAATCACATCAGGCGGTGCGGCAGTTGAAAAACTTGAAAACGGTATGACACTTAATGCAAAAGCAGTTCTTACTAAGAACAATGACAGCATTAAGGATAACGAAATAGCACTTTTCATTGCACATTACGACGGAAACGGCAAACTTGTAAATGTTAAGAAGACAACAGCTGATTTTACAGAAAAACAGTCAGGTGCTACAATTACGGCTACGTGTGACATTACGCTTAGCGGCGTGGACTTCACAAATCACACGGTACGTGCATTCCTTATTTATGAGAATGCGGTATATCCTGTTACAGAAAGCATCAGTGCATTTTAATAATTGCTTTTTCCCAATAAACTTATTGCCATGAGTTTATTTCATAGTCAGGGCGTTGCAAAACTGCAACGCCCTTCCTCTTTATTAAATTAAAAAATACAGCTATACCTTTTTTAACCTTATAGGAATTTGCGTAATTTTATTCGCGTGAAGCTATGTTCGACATTTGCAGATGCGCAACATGGGTGAAGCGGCACGCTTCTTTTTAACCTTATAGGAATTTGCGTAATTTTATTCGCGTGAAGCTATGTTCGACATTTGCAGGTGCGCAACATGGGTGAAGCGGCACGCTTCTTTTTTATGCTGATTACCAAAAAAGCAACAATTACCTTAAAAAAATTGTTGCTTTTTTTACCGAAAATTTACCGAATATATATTGAAATTGGTGTAAAAATAAGTTATAATATGTTATAATAGGGAGCATAAGTGGTTTAATGCTAAGGATGCCTTAAACAAACACTATTTTTAAATCATCTTTAGCACTGAACCACTTATGCTAGATTTGAGATTGACCAATTTTTATAGGAGGTAAAGAGATGAGTTCAATCAACAAAATATCCGAGCTTCTTGCCAAAAAAGAAGAGATAGCGCTTGGTGGCGGTAAGGAGCTTCAGGATAAGCAAAGACAGGGCGGCAGTATGACCGCAAGAGAGAGAATTGATGCACTTCTTGATAGTGGCAGCTTTGTGGAAATCGGTGCATTTATTTCTGCACGTGACGGTGAAACTGCGGCTGACGGTGTTGTAACCGGTTACGGTACAATCGACGGTAGACTTGTGTACGTTTATTCTCAGGATGTTACCGTTCTTGGCGGTAGCATGGGTGAAATGTATGCCAACAAAATCAACAAAATTGTTGATATGGCTGCAAAGATGGGTGCACCCGTTATCGGAATGCTTGATTCAAACGGTGTAAGACTTTCTGACGGTCCCAGAGTGCAGAGAGCAATGGGAAGAGTTCTTTCAGCGTTTGCAAACATCAGCGGTGTTGTTCCCAACCTGAGCATTGTTTTCGGCAACTGTGCCGGCGGCAGTGCAATCGCAGCTGCAATGAGTGATTTTGTTATTATGAATGAAAAGAACGGCAAAATGTTCGTAACAGGTCCCGACATTATCGAAGCTACTGAGGGGAAAGCTCCTTCAGCAGGTGCAGAGGGCAATGTTAACGAAAACGGCAATGCTCATTTCATCGGAAAAGATGATGCTGAATGTATTGAAATTGCAAAGCTTCTTCTCACATACCTTCCTTCAAATAATCTTTCAGATGCATTTGAATTTATTACAGAAGACGACCTTAACCGTCCCTGCGATATCCTTAACGATATGGATGCAGTTGACGATGTGAGAGTGGTTGTTGCTGAAATTGCTGACGACAAGGCTTATTTTGAAATTCAGTCAGGCTTTGTTGGTGAAGCTTCAACAGGATTTATCCGTGTAAACGGTTCTACCGTTGGTGTTATTGCAACACAGGCTGATGAAATCTGCAGCCGTGCAGCACAGAAAATGGAAAGATTTGTACGTTTCTGCGACTGCTACAATATCCCGATTCTTACAATTACAGATATTGAAGGCTTTAAGGCAAGTGCAAATGAAGAAGCATGGGGCCTTGCAAGAAAGAGTGCAGAGCTTATGTATGCTTTTGTTGAGGCAACAGTTCCCAAGGTTAACCTTATTGTTAAAAAGGCTTACGGTACTGCATATACACTCCTTAATTCAAAGCAGGGCGGTGCAGACCTTATCCTTGCATTCCCCACGGCCCAAATGGCACCCCTTCCGCCTGCGGCAGGTGTTGGAATGCTTTACGCTGACAGACTTAAGGCAGGCGAGAGCCGTGAAGCTCTTGAAAAAGAATATGCCGAAACAGAGGCTTCTATATACAAAGCTGCAAGCCTCGGATGTATTGACGATGTAATTGTTCCTTCAGAGGCAAGAGCAAGAATTGTTGCGGCTTTCGAAATGCTCAGAAGCAAGCGTGCCGGTTCAATTTCAAAAAAGCATGACAATATGTCACTTTAAGCCGAAGACTTAAGAGGTGAGAATATGAAAGATTTAAATACAGTATGGGGTACATCGGACCTTATCGGTGCAGGACTTGCCTATACTGTTATGGGTATACTGATAGTGTTCCTTATCCTTGTAATCATAATGATGGTTATAAAGGCAATGGCACTTCTGAGCGGTGAGAAAAAGCCGAAGAATAAGCAAACCTCGCTCGCAGATTCAGCACCCGTACAGAAGGCACCTGAAACAGCTTCGGAAGCTGTTCCTGAAACCGACGAGCTTGAGCTTATTGCAGTAATCACTGCGGCTATTGCGGCAATGACAGGGGAGAGCACATCAGACTTTGTAGTTCGTTCGTACAAAAAGGTTCCCGGCGGCTCTTGGAATAAAGCAGGTCGTATGGAAGTTCTTGATAACAGATTTTAATGGAGGTTTTTTGATATGAGAAAATTTATTGTTAATGTAAATGGTAATTCATATGAAGTAGAGGTAGAGGAAGTTGGCGGTGCAGTTTCCGCACCCGCGGCAGCTCCCAAGGCAACACCAGTAGCGGCTCCTAAAGCAGCTCCCGCTGCACCTAAGGCTGCAGCACCTGCAGGCGGTACAGCTGTTAAGGCTCCTATGCCCGGTAATGTGCTTGATATCAAAGTTTCAAACGGTCAGGCAGTAAAAGAGGGTGACGTTGTTGTTATCCTTGAAGCTATGAAAATGGAAAACGAAATTTATGCACCCTGTGACGGTACAGTTACAGTTGTTGCAAGTAAGGGTTCGACAGTAAACACAGGCGATGTCCTTGTATCTATTTCTTAATTGAAAAAGAAAAATTGAGAAATGGAGTGATTTAGTTGTTAGAAAGTTTATTGGCAGGTTTTAGCGACTTTTTTGCTAAAACCGGTATAGCAGAATTATTTAAAATGGCAGATTTGGGCGGAATAAAAACCCTTGCTATGATTGCTATAGCCTGCGTGCTTCTGTATCTTGCCATTGTTAAAAAGTTTGAGCCGCTTCTTCTGCTTCCCATTGCATTCGGTATGCTTATTGCAAACCTTCCCCTTGGCGGCGTAATGCATCCGGAGTTCTTTAACGGTGAAAGTATTGACTACGGTATGGTACTGAAAAAGGGCGGACTACTTGATATTTTGTACTTAGGTGTTAAGCTTGGTGTTTATCCTCCTCTTATTTTCCTAGGTATTGGTTGTATGACAGACTTTGCTCCCCTTATTTCAAACCCAAAGAGTATACTTCTCGGTGCAGCAGCACAGATTGGTGTATTCATTACATTCCTTGGTGCAATCCTTCTTGGTGCATTTCAAATTGGCGGTTTTGGTGCGGGTGATGCAACAGCTCTTGATATTTTCAAGGAAGCTGCTTCAATCGGTATCATCGGTGGTGCTGACGGTCCCACAGCTATTTATGTTACAAAGACGCTTGCCCCGCATCTTCTCAGTGCAATTGCAGTTGCGGCATATTCATACATGGCACTTGTTCCGATTATTCAGCCCCCGATTATGAAGGCACTTACAACAAAGAAGGAACGTATGATTAAGATGGAAACTCTTCGCAGCGTAACTCAGCGTGAAAAGATTCTTTTCCCGATTATCGTTACACTCGTAGTTGTTCTTCTTATCCCCGATGCAGCCCCCCTTGTAGGTATGCTTATGCTTGGTAACCTTATGAAGGAAAGCGGTGTTGTTGAAAGAATAAGCAAGGCTGCACAGAATGAGCTTATGAATATTATTACAATATTCCTCGGTCTTACAGTTGGTGCTACTGCTACTGCAGACACATTCCTTACACCTAAAACGATTCTTATTATCTGTCTTGGTCTTGTAGCTTTTGGCGTAAGTACAGCAGCAGGTGTTCTTTTCGGTAAGCTTATGTGCAAGCTTTCAGGTGGTAAGATTAATCCCCTTATCGGCAGTGCGGGTGTTAGTGCTGTTCCTATGGCGGCACGTGTATCACAGACAGTAGGTCAGAAGGAGAATCCTTCAAACTTCCTTCTCATGCACGCTATGGGACCCAACGTGGCAGGTGTTATAGGAAGTGCCGTTGCAGCAGGTGTATTCCTTGCTTTATTTAAATAATAGCACGGGCACAGAAAAATGCACAGACCATTCGTTGGCGGTCTGTTATAACTGGGGAAACAGAAAAGCTTAAAGGTTATGTTTTCGGTTGAAATCCGTATAACGGATTTCTGAATTGATGCCAACGAATTACGAACAAACTTCACCTCTCGACGTACCTATGTACGTCTTCGGGTAACCTGCGGCAAGCCGCAGTTCAGTTTGTCCGTTCTGCACTATTTTTCTGCACCCTGAATTAAATGGGCACAGAAAAATGCACAGACCATTTTAAAAATGCGGAATTCGGAGTGCGGAATGCAGAATGAAATTTCGCTTAATACAAATTTCAGAAAGGAATAATTATCATGGCAAATAATAAACCGGTTAAAATTACCGAAACAATTCTCCGTGATGCTCATCAGTCTCTTATTGCGACTCGTATGACAACAGAAGAAATGCTTGGTGCGGTAGAGCTTCTTGATAAGGTTGGCTTCAATGCTCTTGAGGCATGGGGCGGTGCAACATTTGACAGTTGTCTTCGTTTCCTTAAGGAAGACCCGTGGGAGAGACTTCGCAAAATTAAGGATAAAGCTAAAAATACTCCTCTTCAGATGCTTTTCAGAGGTCAGAATATCCTTGGATACCGTCACTACGGAGATGATGTTGTAGAATATTTCGTACAGAAGTCTATTGCAAACGGTATAGATATTATCAGAATCTTCGATGCTCTTAACGACGTAAGAAATCTTAAGACAGCTATCGAGGCTACAGTTAAGGAAAAAGGCCACGTTCAGGCGGCTATTTCTTACACAATCAGCCCTGTTCATACAAACGATACATTTATAAAAATGGCTAAAGAACTTGAGGGTATGGGTGCAAGCTCAATCTGTATCAAGGATATGGCAGGTCTTCTTACACCTTACAACGCTTACGAACTTGTTAAGGGTATGAAGGATGCTGTTAAAATCCCGATTGAGCTTCATACACACTACACAAGCGGTATCGCTTCAATGACATATCTTAAGGCTATTGAAGCAGGTGTAGATATTGTTGACTGTGCTATGTCACCCTTTGCTATGGGTACAAGCCAGCCTGCAACAGAGCCCATGGTTGCTACACTCCAGGGAACAGAGTATGACACCGGTCTTGACCTTAATCTTCTCAGTGAAATTGCAGATTACTTCAGACCTATCCGTGAAAGATACCTTGAAAACGGCACTCTTAATCCCAAGGCACTTGCTGTTGACGTTAATACTCTTAAGTATCAGGTTCCGGGAGGTATGCTTTCAAACCTTCTTTCACAGCTTAAGCAGCTTAACGCAGAAGATAAGTTCCAGGAAGTTCTTAAGGAAATTCCCAGAGTTCGTGAAGATGCAGGATATCCACCCCTTGTAACACCCACAAGTCAGATTGTTGGTTCTCAGGCAGTGTTCAATGTAGTTCTTGGCGAAAGATATAAGAACGTAACCAAGGAATTCCGCGGACTTGTAAAAGGTGAGTACGGAAGAACTCCCGTAGAAATCAGTGACGAATTTGCAAAGAAGATTCTCGGAGATGAAAAGCGTATCACAGGCAGACCTGCAGACCAGATTCCTGCAGAGCTTGACAAGTTCAGAAGCGAAATCAATGAATATATTGAACAGGATGAGGATGTTCTCAGCTACGCTCTTTTCGGACCTGTTGCTACAAAGTATTTTGAATTCCGTCAGGCAGAAAAGTACAAGATTGACCCTACACTGGGTGATAAGGAAACAAAGGTACATCCTATGTAATAAAAAGACAGCGTCAACCAAGCGGTTGACGCTGTCTTTTTATTACATAGGAATTTGCGTAATTATATTCGCGTGAAGCTATGTTCGACCTTTGCAGGTGCGCGACAGGGGTGAAGCGGCACGCTTCTTTTTTTACTTAGATGAAATTACTTTTCAAGCTCTAAAAAACGTGAAATTATTGTGGCAAGCTCTGCTCTGGTCATATTCCCCTGAGGAGAGAGTCTTCCATTATTATCTCCCTGCAAAAGCCCTGTCTCAAGTGCCCATATAATTGCTTTTTCTGCATAGGGAGAAACCTTTGCCTTATCAATAAATAAATCAGATATGCTTCCCTCTACGGGAGGCTCTTTTTTATATCTGTAAAGAATAGTTACCATTTGCTCTCTTGTTACATAGCTTGCAGGGCGGAAGCTACCGTCGGGGAAACCGTCCATAAATCCTTCTTTGTACGCCCACACTATTTCCGGATAAGAGTCGTTTTCGGTTACATCATTATAAATGCTTTCGTATAAAGGAGCGCTGTCACCGGATACTTTAAACAGTGTCTGTGCTACGCTGCCGCGTTTTGCAAAAGCGTACGGGTCGAAGAAGGTATTATATTCAGCACTCATATAGCCCGAGGAGGTTACGTTTGTTACATCATCATAAAACCAGTATTCTTTAGCTACGTCACCGAATACGTCGCTTGAATCACGGGCTGTGTCCGCAAAAATACCAAAAGTGTTTTTCAGAAATTCAGCTCTTTCGGTTATAAATGTACAGAGATTTTCTGTATCTGTGCTCCAGGAAATATTCTCGTTCCACAGCATATCGTTACACTGTGCTGACGCTTCAAGTTTTGTTTTTTCGTGCTCGATGGAATGAATATAACCGCTCTCACTTACTGCATTGTAACTGCCCAGCATAACGTCGGTTATAACGGGATAGAGTTTGTCTGTATACATATCGCAAAGAAGCTTTGAAAAATCTTTTATCTGCACAAGCTTTCTTCCAAGCTTTGTGTTATATATGTTTTCACCGCGCGCAGGCTCCGGCTCTTTTGTATCATACCTGCTTTTACCAAAGCTTAGGTCATAATCCCACAGGGGTCCCATATACATTTTATCCTCACCGGATTTTTTGTAAAGATATGCTGAACTTTCAAAAATGTCCTTTGCTTTTGAAAATTCTCCTATAAGGTAGTAAACAGCAATACTCTCTTTATCAACGTAATCACTATAGGCTTTGCCGGTATCGGGATTTATTCCGCCGTTAAATACTGCATCCTCATATTCCTGATAAAGTGTAGAAATGTACTCCATTTCTTCCTTTGTTGCATATTCCGGGCTTTTTACTACAACGTGCTGTCCGCGTGTAGTGCGGAAATATGAAGCCTCTTCTTTAGCACGTACTATAAAATCCATTTCAAGAAGATAACCGCCTGATATATCATCGGGAGATACAGCTCCATCACAGTATGTGTAAAAGACTCCGTTTTTCGTTGTGGCAGATGCAATTGGATAGCTTTCTAAGTCTGCACCGGGATTGGCATCCTGGTTCTTTTCTTCCATATTTTCGATATCTACTCTGTCGGGATGCACCTCAACTTTTTCAGAAAGAAGATAAGTTCCGCGATACTCACCGTCATAATATAAATCTACGTGGGAGGTTTCTATATTAGCGGACATTCCAAGCTCTTTGCCGAGATTCAAAGCATAGTGATTATTCAAAAGCGTGCTGTCAAAATAGTTTGCAAGAAGAACCCAGGTTTTTGAAGCATTATTACTGTTATCTGTATCAAGTAGGTCGACCTTTTCTTCGGTTTTTATCTGATAGGGCTTTTTTTCCTGTACCCAGGTGCTGTTTCCTCTGCCTTTAATCTGAGAGAGCTTTCCTTCGTAATATATTTCCCCGTTTTCTTTTTGAACTACTACGTGTCCCTTGGCTTTGTTTTCTTTTGTTATACTTGATTCAACCCAGAGCCTTCCCTTAGTGTCTGGGTCTTCACTGATAAGGTAGACAGAGGGGATGTTGGCTGAAAAAGCAAATTTTACGGTTCTTATTGATTCACCGCAGGAAAATGTAAGAGAATAGTTTTCTTCTTTACAATAATCGTTAAGATTTATCGGTTCCCCCGGAATAAACAAATCTTCTTTAAGTTCTCCCTTTATGTTTATATCTCCGGGAATCGAGTCAAGATAAAGTGTGATACTTTCTGGGTTTGCCGAAGAAGGTAGTATAAAAAAACTTTCTCCGTTTATAATTTGAGTGTTGATTCTGGTGTTGGAATCTTTGCTGCCTCCGAATGTGTAAAAATCTAAAACATCAGATTCAGAAGAAGCAGTGGCTGTGAATGAAGCGATGCTTGTACTGAGCATGCACATAAGAAGTAAAGAACAAAAAAATCTTTTTAATGTTATATGTTTATTTTTCATGTGTGACCTCCTTTTGGCTTTGCCGAGCCAAGTATAAGTATAGCAGAAGAGAAAGTTTTAGTCAATACAGTAAAAAGT
Organism: Clostridia bacterium; assembly: GCA_045545295.1. GTDB lineage: Bacteria > Bacillota > Clostridia > UMGS1883 > UMGS1883 > UMGS1883. The sequence continues at coordinate 19,317 of JAZQAO010000019.1, read as the reverse complement.
AAAACAGAATTACGAGAGTGTGGTGAAAGGTTTTTGTATTAAATCAGAAATTATGGAAAGAATACTCAATAAGGTCATTTGAGGGAGGCATTTTAATGGTTTCAAATGAAGTGATTTTGAAAATGGAAGATATTAAAAAGAGCTTTTCCGGCGTATATGCTTTAAAATCCGGCGGACTTGAACTCAGACGTGGAGAAGTACACGCACTGATGGGTGAGAACGGTGCAGGAAAGTCAACTCTTATGAAGGTGCTTTGCGGAATCCACAAGCCGGACAGCGGAAAAATTACCTATTTTGGCAAAGAGGTTTTATTTAACGGCGTTGCAGAGTCTAAAGCAGCCGGGATAAATATTATTCATCAGGAACTGAATATGATGAATCATCTCACAGTCGCGCAGAATATCTACATAGGCAGAGAGCCTAAACGCGGCATAATGATTGATGACAAAAAAATGATTGAAGATGCAAAAAAGCTTTTTCAGCGAATTGGCGTCAGAATTGATCCGACGGCAATCCTCGGAACTCTTACAGTTGGCAAACAGCAGATGGTTGAAATCGCAAAAGCTGTTTCGGACGAATGCCGTATGCTTATACTTGATGAGCCTACTGCAGCGCTTACAGAGCCTGAGGTTGAAGAGCTTTTCAAAATTATGCAGGACCTTAAAGCGAAGGGTATCGGTATGATTTACATTTCTCATAGAATGGACGAGATAAACCGTATTTCCGATCGAGTCAGCGTAATGCGTGACGGGGAGTATATCGGTACCGTCAATACAAAAGACACAACTAAAGAGGAAATCGTCAGAATGATGGTTGGCAGAGCTATTTTCAGCGAAAAGAAAGAGAAAAGTAATGTGCCTTCAAATGCTCCTGTTGTGCTTGAGGTGAGAAATCTTAACCGCGGACAGGATGTAAAAAATGTAAGCTTTAAATTAAGGCGTGGCGAGATTATTGGCTTTGCGGGTCTTATGGGAGCAGGACGGACGGAAACGGTGCGTGCACTCTATGGGGCGGATGTTAAAGATTCGGGAGAAATTTATATAAAAGAACGGAAAACCGACATCAGAACACCGGAGGATGCAGTACGGGCAGGAATTTGTTATCTTTCCGAGGACAGAAAACACTACGGACTTTTGCTTGATAAATCAATTTCCGATAACTCTGTGCTTGCATCTCTTGAAAATTACGTTTCATGCGGAATAATCAACGATGCAAAAATAGAAGAAGATAGCGAAAAAATGCGTAAAGCTTTACGTACAAAAAGCACTTCAGTTGCGCAGAAACTGAAAAACCTTTCCGGTGGAAATCAGCAGAAGGTTGTCATCGCAAGATGGCTTCTCAAAAATTCCGATATATTTATTTTTGACGAGCCGACGCGTGGCATTGACGTCGGTGCAAAAAGTGAAATTTATGACTTAATGGAAAGGCTTGCAAATGACGGTAAAGCTATCATAATGATATCCTCAGAGCTTGCGGAAATACAGCGTCTCAGTGACAGGGTCATTGTAATGTGTGAGGGAAGAATAACCGCAGAGCTTGATATAAAGGATGCTACTCAGGAAGAAATAATGAAATATGCGACCCTCAGAAAGGAGAACGGCTGATATGGGAAATATACTTCGCGGAAAAAAACTCAGTCAGAATATAATCATAGTCTTTGCTCTGATAGCTTTGATGGCTGTGTTTACGGCACTCAATCCAAACTTTATTGACAGATACAACATTGTGAGTATGGCGCAGTCCCTTGCTCCTTATGCCATTATGGGGCTTGGAGTAACCTTTGTAATTGCCACAGGAGGAATTGATCTTTCAATCGGTACGGTATGTATTGCTTCGGCATCGGTTGCAGGTAAACTTTATATGATGGGAATGCCGCTTTGGATGACCATTCCCGTTATGGTTGCCATTGGTACGTTGTTTGGCTTTATAAATGGGTTTCTTGTTGCTAAACTGAAATTACCGGCTTTCATTGCAACTCTGGGCACAATGATGTTTTCACGCGGTATAAGTGCTCTCATAGTATCTGTGCCGAATGTTTTTTTCCCAAGCGGAACGTGGTATAATTCGCTTTATTCAAATTATAACGGATTTCCGACGGGACTGTTGTGGGTAGCCTTATTTACACTAATCTGTATGTATCTTATGTATAAAAATACTGTCGGAAGGTATATCCTTTCAATAGGAAGCAATGAAGAGGCGACAAGGCTCTCGGGAATCAATACCGACAGATATAAACTGATCGCATACGTTCTCAGCGGTATTGCAGCAGGAATTGCAGCTATTTTCTGGTCAGCATCCTTTGCGACAGTTGCGACGGCAACGGGTAACGGAATGGAACTTGATGCCATTGCCGGTGTGTATATTGGCGGAACAAGCGCAGCCGGCGGTACGGCGTCCGTTACGGGAAGCGTGATAGGTGCATTGCTTCTTGTGGTTATCAGAAGCGGACTTAACTTTGTACTTGCAAAATTCAATCTTAATCTTAACTCCACGTATGTGACTTATGTTCTTACGGGAATAATAGTAGTTGTTGCGGTTTTGATGGATGTAATAAAAACCAGAAAAAACAACAGAAATTAAAGGGAGGAATAACAATGAAAAAAAGAATCAGAACGGTATTTACGGTTGTATTGCTCGCTCTTGCGATTGTCGGATGCAGTGCCGGCGGAGGGGGAGACACTGCCGGAGATAAGAAAAAGACAATTGCCGTTGTTGCAAAAGGAGAGTCACACGCTTTCTGGCAGTCTGTTAAAAGCGGAGCAGAGGATGCCGCAAAAAAGTACGGCTACGCAGTAACCTTCCGGGGACCTGCGTCTGAAAGTGCGAAGGATATTCCCTCGCAGCAGGAGATGGTGCAGACAGCACTTTCAAACAATGTTTCCGCAATGGTAATTGCAACAATAGGCGAGGGATTTACAAGCTATCTCACACAGGCAAATGACAGAAATATCCCCGTAGTACAATTTGACAGCGGTATATGGGAAAACGACATCAAGGCACTTGATTCTCAAGGGAAAAATCCAATTAAATCATCAGTTGCAACAAGTAACTCTATGGCAGCGGCTCTTGCGGCAGAACACTTTTTTGAAGCTATAAAAGACGATATAAAAAATTCATCCGGAACGTACGTTGTCGGAATAATACAGCACGACGAAACTCAGACGGGCATTGACCGTGCCGGAGGATTTGAGAAAAAATTCAAAGAGCTTGCCGAAAAAGACTCCGACACAAAAGGAAAAGTGAAAATAGAAAAAGAGGTTAAGCCCGGAGATGCTGACAATGCTTACAAAACGGCACTTGAGGCCCTCAGCGAAAAGGGGGCATCGGCAATCTTTATGTCAAACGAGGGTGTCGTTAAACAAGTTTATGATGCCATTGCAGCGGCAGGAACAAAGTATGATAAAATCAAATTCTGCGGATTTGATGCAGGCAGTAAACAGATTGAATGGATGAAAAAAGATAAAGGTCCAAGGCTTGTGGGAGCAGTGGCACAGGACTCGTATCAGATTGGCTACAAGGCAGTAGAACAGGCTGCGCTTGCGCTGGAAGGCGGAAATGTTGAAAAAGAGGTTTCCATATCAGGTGCATGGTGGAATAAAGAAAACGTAGATGAAATGATAGAAGATAATCTTGTATATGAAGGTTAAAAAATAAAAAAAAGTACTTGACTTTATCACTGTAAAGCGTTAAAATACTATCAAACGAAATAACTAAATGCGTTTGAGCAGGAACAAGTAAGCTTGTCTTAATCTTTGAGAGAATTGCCGGTTGGTGCGAGGCATAAGTGGAGGATTTGTCTGAATACATCCTGTGAGCAGTGCACCGAAAGGTAACGAGTAGGCTGCATCGGGGGTTCCCGTTATAGAACAAGGGTGTTAACTTGATACCTGATAAGGTCATAGTTGTGAAACTTTGGCAAACTGAGGTGGTACCGCGGGATATATGTCTCGTCCTCTGAATTATTATTCGAGGACGGGACTTTTTGTTTGTCCTCAAGGAAGGAATGGTTTCTATGTTATTAAAAGTTGGATTGTTGGTAGTGTTCTTTGCGATAATGGTCGGTGTAGGCCTATATTGCAGAAAAAACTCAACAGATGTAAACGGGTTTGTATTGGGTGGTCGCTCGGTTGGACCGTGGCTTACTGCTTTTGCGTACGGAACATCGTACTTTTCTGCAGTCATTTTTGTCGGATATGCAGGTCAGTTTGGATGGAAATTCGGTATCGCATCAACATGGATAGGTATTGGAAATGCGGTGCTTGGATCGCTTCTTGCATGGGTGATTTTGGGAAGAAGAACAAGGCTTATGTCACAGCATCTTGAAACTGCTACAATGCCTGAATTTTTCGGAAAAAGATATTTAAGCCCTGCTTTGAAAATTTTTGCGTCAATTATAGTTTTCATTTTCCTTATTCCTTATACTGCATCACTTTACAACGGTCTTTCAAGACTGTTCGCTATGGCATTTCCTGGTATTGATTACAGTACTTGCGTAATTGTTATGGCTGTACTTACAGGTATCTATGTTATAGCAGGAGGATATATGGCAACTGCGATTAATGACTTTATTCAGGGTGTTATAATGCTTGTAGGTATAGTTGCAGTTATTGCATCTGTACTTAATATGAATGGTGGATTCATTGGCGCTCTTGAAGGACTTGCAAAGGTTCCGGCAGAAGTGCCCGGTGCATACAGTTCTTTCTTCGGACCTGATCCGTTAGGTCTTTTGTTTGTCGTAATTCTTACGTCTCTCGGAACTTGGGGACTTCCGCAGATGGTGCAGAAATTCTACGCTATAAAAAGTGAAAAGGACATTGAAAAAGGAACTGTTATTTCAACGATTTTTGCAGTAGTTGTAGCAGGTGGCTGTTATTTCCTTGGCGGTTTCGGAAGACTCTTCTCCGACAAACTTGATGTCGTCAACGGAGCTCCTGCAGGCGGGTTTGATGCGATTATTCCCACCATGCTCGAAAATCTTCCGGAAATTATTATCGCTGTTGTAATTGTGCTTGTACTTTCAGCATCTATGTCAACGCTTTCCTCTCTTGTGCTTGCATCAAGCTCAACACTTACTCTCGATATGATTAAAGGACACATTGTGAAAAATATGTCAGAGAAAAAGCAGGTATTTATTATGCGTGTGCTTATAGTTGTTTTCATTGTAATTTCAGCAGTGATTGCACTTAATAAGGATAAGCTCGGTTACATAGCGGATATGATGGGTATTTCATGGGGTGCTCTGGCAGGTGCGTTCCTTGCACCGTTCCTGTACGGCTTGTACTGGAAGGGCGTAACAAAAAGCTCTGTATGGGCGAGCTTTATTTTCGGTGCTGGAATAATGGTTCTCAATATGCTTCTGAGAAGCTCTTTCCCGGTTCTTATGCAGTCTCCCATTAACTGCGGTGTAATTGCAATGGTAGGCGGTCTTGTTATAGTTCCTATTGTAAGCTGGATTACTCCGAAAATTAAGAAAAGCGAAGTTGAAGATATGTTTGAATGTTACAATCAGGAAGTAACAGTATCGAAGAAAAAATCACTTGGTAACTAAAAATAAAGGGTGCAAAAAACTGAGTTTTTGCACCCTTTATTGTCATAGACGGTATTTTTTCTGCATATATATTTAACGAGGTGATTTATATGTGGAAAAAAATAAAGCCGTATGTTATTTCAATAGCTATAGCACTTGCGGTAGGGGGTCTTGCGGCGCTTCTCACAAAGGACAATATGGATATTTACGACAGCATCAATATGCCGCCGCTTTCTCCTCCAGGCTGGCTTTTTCCCATAGTATGGGGCATTCTTTATGTCCTTATGGGCATCAGCAGTGCGAGAATTTTTCTTAAGGCAAAAGATGGGGAGAATGTGTCTTCTGCACTGAAGGTATATGCGTGGCAACTGGCGGTGAATTTTTTATGGAGCCTTGTATTTTTTAATATGCAAACATTCCTGCTTGCTTTTTTATGGATAATAGTTTTGTGGGGGCTCATCTACACTATGATTAAAAAATTTTCAATCATAGACTCGCTTTCGGCAAAGCTTCAGATTCCGTATCTTATCTGGGTTACTTTTGCCGCTTATCTTAATTTTATGATATGGATTCTGAACAGATAAATTTAATAAATTTAGTTGAAAAATCCCTTTCGTTATGATATACTCTACATTAGATAGGTATATGTACAAAACGAAAGGGATTGATTTAAATGAAAATACTTATAGTTGATGACGAAAAACTGCTTGTCAAAGGTATAAAATTCAACCTTGAGCAGGACGGATATGAGACTGAAACCGCTTATGACGGTGAAGAGGCTCTCAAGCTTGCAAGGGATAAGAGTATATCGCTCATCATACTTGATCTTATGATTCCTAAAATAGATGGACTTACAGTTTGCCAGAAGGTGAGAGAATTTTCAACTGTTCCGATCATTATGCTTACTGCTAAAACAGAGGATATGGACAAGATTCTCGGTCTTGAGTACGGTGCAGATGACTATCTTACAAAGCCCTTCAATATTCTGGAATTAAAGGCAAGAATCAAGGCGATTCTCCGCCGTTCTGCAAGCAGTGCTCCGGCACCCGGCAAAAACACAGTGAGTGCAGGTGGAATTGAACTTGATTATAATTTGAGAAGAGTAAGAATTGACAATAAGACAATAGAGCTTACTGCAAAAGAATTTGACCTTTGCGATTTGTTTGTTTCAAACCCCGGAAAGGTGTATTCCAGAGAAAACCTGCTTGATATAGTGTGGGGCTATGACTATCCCGGTGATATCAGAACTGTTGACGTGCACGTAAGACGTCTCAGGGAAAAGATAGAGCCCGATGCGGCGGTTCCTACATACATTCTTACCAAGTGGGGGGTAGGTTACTATTTTAAGGAGAATTAAAGAAAAACTGCAAAGCATCAGATGGCGACTGGTACTCACATATTTATTGATTATCGTTCTGACACTTGGTCTTATAAGTGTCTACATCACAAATTCAATGAATAATTACGCACTGAAACAGAAGGAAGTGCAGACCCTTACTCAGGCTAATGTTATTGCAGGACACATTTCACAGAATCAGGAGCTTACAGCAGAGAGCATTACGATTCTCCTTGAAAAGCAGCAGGTTTCAAGCAGCAGCCGTGTTATAATGCTTGATAAGGAAGCTCGTATTACATACGATTCAAACAATGGCATCCTTCTTGGAAAGTATATGCCGACTCCTGCGGTCCTTGATGCGATGAACGGAAAAAATAACGTAGAGCAGGTTGAGGATGCAAATGACGACCTGGTCGTGTGTGCAGCGGCTCCTGTTGTGAAAAATAAAAATATAGTAGGTGTCATATATTATCAGGAGTCTGCAGCAGATACCACAGAGTTTCTGGATCAGATGCTTGCTACAATGCTTATGCTTATAGTGCTTGTCAGCGTGCTTATAGGTGTAATCAGCTTCTTTCTGGCGGGAGTTATTACAGACCCCATACGAAAGCTTACTCAGAAAATTAGCAAGGCTGCAGAAGAGGGTACGGATTACTATATAGAAAAGAACACTGGTGGTGAAATCGGGCAGCTTATAGATTCGTTCAATAAAATGACTGAACAGATAAAGCTTCAGGAGGAAAAAAGGCAGGAATTTGTTTCAAATGCATCTCACGAGCTTAAAACTCCGTTAAGCTCTATCAAGCTTATTTCCGATTCTCTTATTAATACGCAGGATGCCCCGCAGGAAATGGTTAATGAATTTCTTACGGATATGAATGTTCAGGTAGACAGACTTACAAGAATTGTTGATAAGCTTCTTACTCTTACGAGAATGGACAATTCCGCAAATGTTGCGAGGATGGAGTTTGCGGTTACTGACCTTACGGAGCTTTGTTCAAACATTGCAAAGGCTCTCCGCCCTCTTGCGGAGCAGAAGCATATCGAGCTTGTCTATGAGCCGGAGTCTACAATTTATTCCAAGGTAGAGCGCGATCGAATATGGGAAGCTATTTATAATGTGCTTGACAACAGTATTAAATACACAAAGGAAGATGGCAGGGTAACAATGCGTCTTTCAAAGGATGAAACTAACGTCAAGATAGAAATTTCCGATACGGGAATCGGTATAGCACCTGAAGAAAAGTACAAAATATTTGACCGATTCTATCGTGTAGACAAGGCTCGTGCAAGAGAGACAGGCGGTACGGGACTGGGTCTTTCTATTGCAATGACAGCAGTTGAACTTCATGGCGGAAATATAGTGGTAGAAAGCGAAGAGGGTGTAGGAAGCACCTTCAGTATAATTATTCCCATTACCTTCAAGTAAGAAAGGATGGATTTTATGAAAAAAGCGGTATTATATCTGGTTGTAATTGCTCTTTTTGTGTCTCTTTTATCGGCTTGCACCAAAGAAACGGAAACTGTCAAAGTTTTTTTCAAGGATGTAAGTTCTAACTCTCTTAATGAAGAGGAGAGAAGTATAGATACTGATAAAATGACCCTTGAAGAAAAGGCTAAGGCTGTTATCGGTGAACTTATAAAAGGACCCGTCAAGGAAAACAGCCTGCCGGTAATAAGCGAAAAGGCGACTGTGCTTAAGCTTGAGATAAAGGGCGGTGTAGCAACGGTTGACTTTTCGAAGCACTATTCGGAAAAGAAGGGAACAGATGAGCTTATCTTAAGAAATGCTCTTGTCAAAACTCTCTGCTCGCTGGACGGAATAGATGCAATTGTAATAAGAATTGAAGGTAGCCCTCTTATGGATGATGACGGAAAGGAAATAGGTAAAATCAGTATAGGAGACTATACTGATCCGCACACCAAGGAAGAAGTGGCAATAAAGCTTTATTTCCCCAACAAGGACGGCGATATGCTTGAAGTGGAAAAGCGGAAGGTTGAAGTACAGAATGCGCTGTCTCTTGAAAGAACTGTTGTGAATGAACTTATCAAAGGACCTTCGAACAAGTCTCATTCACCGTCTGTTCCCCAGGGAACAAAGCTTATCAAAATAGAAAATAAAGACGGGGTATGTACTGTCAATTTTTCAATGGAGTTTATAAGTAACACAAGTGGCAGCACTCTTGAAACCACACTGAGACTTTACTCTGTTGTAAACTCGCTGTGTGCTCTTGACAACGTAGAAAGCGTGCAGATACTAATTAACGGCGAGGTTAATGCGGAAATGGGTGATATTGTTTTTGACACTACCTATTTTGAAGACTTATCCTATGTTAAATAACTTCAGATAAAATTGGAGGAATACCTTATGAAACTTGCTGAAATTAAAGAAATATTAAATGCAGAGGTTTGTTGCGGAGAAGAATTTCTTGACAGAGAAATCAGTTCTGCATTTGCCTGCGACCTTATGAGTGACGTTCTTGCATTTGTTGAAAATCAGGCACTTCTTCTTACCGGACTAGTGAACAGTCAAGTTATACGAACTGCTGAAATGATGGATATAAAAACAATTGTTTTTGTGCGCGGTAAACAGCCGACAGATGAAATCAGGGAGCTTGCAAAAGAATATTCTATGGTAGTTATGTCTACTCAGGATATTCTTTATACCGCTTGCGGTAAGCTCTATTCTGCAGGACTTACACATAAGGAAGTGTAATTATGGCACAAGAAATTTTAAAATTACACTATAATGTGCATCCGGATGACTTTTCTGTTGCCGGTGAAGCAAGCACCAATGTGAAAAAAGTTCTTAAACAGCTTGGATTTTCTCCTGAAATAATACGTAAAGTTGCAGTCGCAATGTATGAGTGTGAGATAAATATGGTTATCCATGCAGATGGCGGAGAAATTGATGTCGAGATTTCTCCCGACAAAATCCGTATGATTCATAAAGACCGCGGTCCCGGAATAAAGGATATTGAAAAAGCTATGGAAAAAGGTTATTCCACGGCAAGTGAATCAGCACGTGAAATGGGTTTTGGTGCAGGAATGGGACTTCCCAATATGGACCGCTACACAGATGAAATGAAAATCACCACCGAAATAGGCAAAGGTACGACTGTTGATATGACGGTGCTGGTGAAATAAAGGAGGCGATAATATGTCCCCTGAAAAAAATAATGATGTGATATATCACAGTGTTTGTCTTGATACAGATTTATGCAAAGGCTGTACTATGTGTATGCGACATTGTCCCACGCAGGCAATTCGAGTACAAAACGGCAAAGCAAAAATAATTAAAGAAAGATGTATTGACTGCGGAGAATGTGTAAGGCGCTGTCCTTACCACGCAAAGAAAGTAAAGAGTGATGCTCTGGAAACTCTTAATAATTACAAATACAACATAGCTCTGGTTCCGCCTGCCTTCTTCGGACAGTTTCCTGAAAGTGCAGATGTGAATGTTATTCTGACAGGACTTTTGAGTCTTGGCTTTGATGATGTGTTTGAAGTTGCCCGTGGTGCAGAAGTAATTACACAGAAAACACGTGAAATACTCAAAGATGAATCCAGAGAGTTTCCTGTCATTTCTTCTGCTTGTCCTGCAGTTGTAAGGCTTATTGCAGTAAGATTTCCTTCGCTTGCAGATCATATAATTCCTCTTACATCTCCTATGGAGGTAGCCGCACAGCTTGCAAGGAAAGAAGCTACGGAAAAAACGGGGCTTTACGATGAAGACATCGGCACATTTTTCCTCACTCCGTGTACGGCGAAAATAACTGCGACAAAGCAGCCTCTTGCTCTCGGAAAATCAGATGTAAGCGGAGTAATTCCGGTGAGAGATATTTACAAGGTTCTTTCCCAGGAAATAAAAAAGATAAAAACGCCCCAAATCCTTTCGAAAGCCGGCAGAGACGGCATTCGCTGGGCGAGAAGCGGAGGAGAGGCACAGGCTCTCGGCATAAAGAACTATATTTCGGTTGACGGAATACATAATGTGGTAAATATTCTGGAAGCTCTTGAAGATGAAAAACTGAAGGATGTTGAATTTATTGAAGCTCTTGCCTGCGTAAGCGGATGTACAGGCGGACCTCTTAACGTGGAAAATGAATTCATTGCCAATTCGAAAATCCGCAACATATCAGACTCCCTGCAGCCCAGAACGGAAAGTGGCGACGGACTGAACCTTATGTGGGAAAGAAAAATTGTATATAAGCCGATTTCCCCTCTTGACCCCGATATGGGTGAGGCTATGCGTAAAATGATGCTTATGGAAGAAATTTATGAAAGACTTCCGGGTCTTGACTGCGGCAGCTGCGGAAGTCCCAGCTGCAGAGACTTCGCAGAGGACATTGTGCGGGGAAAAGCTCAGGAAAAGGACTGCATATTCCGAATAAAGGAAAAAATAGAAATGCTCGCAAAAGAAATTACAGAAATAAGCAAGCTTGTGGATGAATAATACGAAAAGAGGAGATTTTTTTGAAGGTAAAGGAAATAGCAGAAAAAATCGGTCTTATAGCAATAACTCCCGGAGACGGTGAAAGAGAAGTAACGGGTGGACATATTGGCGATCTTCTAAGCCTTGTTATGAGTAAAGCCAATTCCGGCGATGCCTGGATAACTATTCAGGGAAATATCAATGTGCCTGCGGTTGCGGCACTTACTGACTGTGCTATGGTGATTCTTGCAGAGGGTATACAGCTTGATGATGCTGCAAAAACCCGTGCACAGCAGCAGGATATTGCAATCTTTTCTTCTGAAAAAAGTGCATTTAGCTTAGCTTGCGAAATCAGAGATTGCCTATGAAATGCTATTATGATTTTCACATTCATTCCTGTCTGTCACCTTGTGCGGATATGGATATGACACCCCACAGTATTGTGGGGATGAGTTACATAAACGGACTTAATGCAATCGCAGTTGCAGACCATAACACCGCACGGAATATCCGTGCGGTCACTTTGGCTGCGGAGGAATTTGGCATAACGGTTGTCCCCGGCATAGAAGCGGAAACTGCAGAGAACATTCATCTTTTGTGCCTTTTTCCAACGATTGAAGCTGCGGAAACAATGGGGCAGATGCTTGAAGATAATCTTCCGCCAATAAAAAACCGCCCGGATATTTTCGGTGAACAAGTCATTATGAATGAGGTTGATGAAAAAACAGGCGAGATAGAAAAGCTTTTAATAAATGCAACGATGCTTGGAATCGAAGAAGTGAAAAGAGAGGTAGAAGCTTTAGGCGGTGTATGTATTGCGGCACATATTGACCGTGAAAAAAACGGTATAGTTTCAATTCTCGGATGTGTGCCGGATGAGCTTGGGTTTTCAACCCTTGAGGTGTCGGGTGAGGCAGACATTCTTTTTGAAGATGATCCTTATAAATACATAACCGACAGCGATGCTCACAACCTGATTTCAATCTCGGAAAAAGTCAATTATTTGGAGCTGGAAGAAATTTCTGTCAGTGAAATAATAAAAAAATTAAAATAATTTATAAAAATAAGTAATTAAGTGTAGACATATCGTGTTTTTTTTGGTATAATGACTAGGATGGCGCTTATATCGATATTACAATATCGATATAAGTTAAAAAAACATATTAATTATTAGAATATAGGAGGTTCAGACAATGGCAAATGAAGCAGTTATTCCCTTTAAGGGAACAGTTGAGCAGGAAGCAGAACTCAAGAAATTGATTGCTGAACACAAAGGTCAGGCAGGAGCTCTTATTCCCGTGCTTCACGGCGCACAGGAAATTTACGGCTACCTTCCGATTGAGGTTCAGACAATGATTGCAGACGGTCTTGAGGTTCCGCTGGCAGAGGTTTACGGTGTTGTTACTTTCTACACACAGTTTTCACTTAATCCTAAGGGTGAGTATAAGATTGGTGTGTGTCTCGGTACAGCATGCTACGTTAAGGGCAGCGGTGACATTCTTGAGAAAATCAAACAGGATCTCGGAATTGATGTTGACGGATGTACTCCCGACGGTAAGTTCTCACTTGAGGCTACACGTTGTATAGGTGCATGTGGTCTTGCTCCGGTATTCACAATCAATGATGATGTATACGGACGTATCACAGCTGATGACGTTCCCGGAATTCTTGCAAAGTACAAAGACTGATATGCAGGAAATAAGTCTCAATATTCTTGATATTGCAGAAAATTCTGTCCGGGCGAAAGCAAGCCTTATTGAAGTGACAGTGAAAGAAAATATCGCAGAAGACATTTTGTCCTTTACAATTAAGGACAACGGATGCGGTATGGATGAAGAAATGGTTAAAAGAGTAAGTGACCCTTTTGTTACCACCCGTACTACTCGTAAGGTTGGTCTTGGGATATCACTTCTCAAAGCAGCGGCTCAGCAGACAGGGGGCGATGTGTTCCTTGAAAGTGAGCTTGGCGTTGGTACAACCATTACAGCAACATTTACACATAGCCATATAGACCGTCAGCCCCTTGGCGACATTTCACAGGCTATGGTGTCACTTATAAGTATGAATCCGGATATTGATTTTATATATACTCACGTGTATAACGGAAACGAGTTTACTCTTGATACACGAGAGCTTAAGGCAGTTCTTGGTGAAGAAGTGAAGCTTAATGAGCCAAGCGTTGCAGTCTGGATAGGTGAGTATATAAATGGAAATTTAACCGAAATTTATGGAGGTGCGAATTAATGAAAAGTATAGCTGAACTTGAAGCTATTAAGAAAAAGGTTCTTGACAGTGTAAATCTCAGAGCAGAAAGAGAAGAAGGTGTAAGAGTTGTAATTGGTATGGCAACTTGCGGTATCGCTGCAGGTGCACGTCCCGTTATGACTGCTTTCCTTGAGGAAGTAAACAAGCGTAACCTTTCTAACGTAGTTATTGAACAGACAGGTTGTATCGGTATGTGTGCTCTTGAGCCTATCGTTGAAGTTTTTGTTCCCGGTCAGGAAAAGGTTACTTATGTTAAAATGACAGCTGAAAAGGTTGCGAAGATTGTATCTGATCACATCGTTAACGGCGCTCCCGTTATCGAATATACAGTTGGCGCACAGAAGTAAGAGGGGAGAGTAGTGTAATGAATTTATACAGATCACACGTGCTCATCTGCGGCGGTACAGGCTGTACTTCTTCAGGTGGTGCAAAACTTATAGACGAATTCGAGGCACAGCTCAAGGCAAACGGTCTTGAAAACGAAGTTAAAGTTGTAAAAACAGGCTGCTTCGGTCTTTGTGCACTCGGTCCGGTTGTAGTTGTTTACCCCGAGGGTGCTTTCTACAGCCAGGTACAGACAGAAGATGTAGCTGAAATCGTTACAGAGCATCTTCTTAAGGGTAGAATTGTAAAAAGACTTGTTTACAATGAAACAATCGCAGAAGACGAAACAATCAAATCTCTTAACGAAGTTCCTTTCTACAAGAAGCAGATGCGTATTGCTCTTCGTAACTGTGGTGTTATTAACCCCGAAAACGTTGAGGAATATATCGCATTTGACGGTTACAAGGCACTTGCTACAGTTCTTACAGAAATGCAGCCTGCCGATGTAATTCAGGTAATTAAGGACTCTGGTCTTCGTGGTCGTGGCGGCGGCGGTTTCCCCACAGGTCTCAAGTGGGATTTCGCTTCAAAGAGTGTGAACGAGCAGAAGTACGTCTGCTGTAATGCTGACGAAGGTGACCCGGGTGCATTTATGGACAGAAGTATTCTTGAGGGTGACCCCCACAGTGTGCTTGAGGCTATGGCTATTGCAGGTTACGCTATCGGTGCTAATCAGGGTTACATCTACATTCGTGCAGAGTATCCTATCGCTGTTAAGCGTCTTCAGATTGCCATTGACCAGGCTAAGGAATACGGCCTTCTCGGTGAAAATATTTTCGGAACAGATTTCAGCTTTGATATCGGTCTCCGTCTTGGTGCCGGTGCATTCGTTTGCGGTGAGGAAACAGCTCTTATGACTTCTATCGAAGGTCACAGAGGTGAGCCTCGTCCCCGTCCTCCGTTCCCTGCAGTTAAGGGACTTTGGGGCAAGCCCACTATCCTTAACAACGTTGAAACTTATGCTAACATCCCCGTTATCATAAATAAGGGTGCAGAATGGTTTAACACAATCGGTACTGAAAAGAGTAAGGGTACTAAGGTATTTGCTCTTGGCGGTAAGATTAACAACACAGGTCTTGTTGAAATTCCTATGGGTACAACCCTTCGTGAAATCGTTGAAGAAATTGGTGGCGGCGTACCTAACGGTAAGAAGTTCAAGGCTGCACAGACAGGTGGTCCTTCTGGCGGATGTATTCCCGCTTCTCTTATTGACACACCCATTGGCTACGATTCACTTATTTCAATCGGTGCAATGATGGGTTCAGGCGGTCTTATCGTAATGGACGAAGACAACTGTATGGTTGATATCGCTAAATTCTTCCTTGAATTTACAGTTGACGAATCTTGCGGTAAGTGTACACCCTGCCGTATCGGTACAAGAAGACTTCTTGAAATTCTTGAAAGAATTACAAAGGGTAACGGTACTCTTGAAGACCTCGACAGAATGGAGCTTCTTTGCCACAGCATAAAGAATGCTTCACTTTGCGGTCTTGGTCAGACTGCTCCTAACCCTGTTCTTTCAACACTTCGTTATTTCAGAGATGAGTATATTGCTCACGTTGTTGATAAGAAGTGTCCTGCAGGCGTATGTAAGGAACTTACAAACTACGAAATTATTCCCGAAAAGTGTAAGGGATGCTCTGCTTGTGCAAGAAAGTGCCCTGTTGGTGCTATTTCAGGCGAAATCAAGAGTCCTTTCACTATTGATAAGACTAAGTGTATCAAGTGCGGTGCATGTGTAGAAACATGTAAGTTCGGCGCTATTGTAAAGAGATAAGAAAGGGGCAGAGATAAATGGAAATGGTCAATTTAAAAATTAACGGTCAGGACGTATCTGTTCCTGCCGGTTCAACAGTTCTCGAGGCTGCACGTATTGCAGGTATCGAAATTCCCACCCTTTGCTACCTTAAGGATGTAAGCCAGACAGGTTCCTGCAGAATGTGTCTTGTTGAAATAAAGGGCGGTAGAGCTCTTCAGGCTGCTTGTGTATATCCCGTAGCAGAAGGTATTGAAGTATTTACAAATACTCCCAAGGTAAGAGAGGCAAGAAAGATTACTCTTGAACTCATTCTTTCAAACCACGAAAGAAAGTGTCTTACCTGTGTAAGAAACCGTAACTGTGAACTCCAGACTCTCGCAGATGAGCTTGGTGTTACAGATATCACTTATGACGGAATCAGAAACGAGTATCCTCTCGATAATCTTTCTCCTTCAATCGTAAGAGATAACAATAAATGTATCCTTTGCCGCAGATGTGTTAATATGTGTAAGAACATCCAGACAGTTGGTGCAATTGATACAATGGAAAGAGGCTTCAAGACAAAGGTTGCTTGTGCGTTTGATAAGTCTCTTGGCGAAGTTAGCTGTGTAAACTGCGGTCAGTGTATTGCAGTATGTCCCGTTGGTGCACTCCGTGAGAAGGATGCTACAGACGATGTATGGGCAGCACTTGCTAATCCCGACCTTCACGTTGTTGTTCAGACTGCTCCCGCAGTAAGAGCAGCTCTCGGTGAAGAATTCGGTATGGAAATGGGTACACCCTGTACAGGTAAGATGGCAGCAGCTCTCAGAAGACTTGGCTTTGACAAGGTATTCGATACAGACTTTGCTGCTGACCTTACAATTATGGAAGAGGGTACAGAGCTTCTTCACAGAATTCAGAATGGTGGCAAGCTTCCTATGATTACATCTTGCTCACCCGGATGGATTAAGTTCTGTGAACACAACTTCCCCGATATGCTTGATAACCTTTCTTCTTGTAAGTCACCTCACGAGATGTACGGTGCTGTTATTAAGTCATACTATGCTGAAAAGGCTGGTATTGATCCTAAGAATATTTATGTTGTATCTGTTATGCCCTGTACTGCTAAGAAGTACGAGGCTCAGAGAGATGAGCTTAGCGTAAACGGACTTCAGGACGTTGACACAGTTCTTACAACACGTGAGCTTGCTAAGATGATTAAAGAAGCAGGTATTCGCTTCACACAGCTTCCTGATGAAGGATTTGACGATCCCTTCGGTGAAGCAGCTACAGGTGCAGGCGTAATCTTCGGTGCAACAGGCGGTGTTATGGAAGCTGCAATCAGAACAGTAGCAGACCTTCTTGATAACACAAGCCACAGTGAAGTTGAATACGAAGCTGTTCGTGGTCTTGAAGGCATCAAGATTGCTTCAGTTCAGGCAGGCGGAAAGACTATCCGTGCAGCAGTTGCACACGGTCTTGGTAATGCAAGAGAGCTTATCAATAAGGTTAAGGCAGGCGAGGTAGAGGTTGACTTTATCGAAATTATGGCTTGCCCCGGTGGTTGTGTAAACGGTGGCGGTCAGCCTATCGTTCCCGCAAAGGTTAGAATGGACTGCGATATCAGGGCAGAGAGAGCTAAGGCTATCTATGCAGAAGATAAGGCACTTCCTCTTCGTAAGAGCCACGACAATCCCTTTATCAAGAAATTGTACGAGGAATATCTTGGTGAGCCTTGCGGACATAAGTCACATGAGCTTCTTCACACACACTATATTGCTCGCGATAAGCACTAATTAAATAACCTCAGTAAAAAAGACCGCCTGTTGGGCGAGTGTTCTAAAGGACAAAATTTAAATGAAGCGGTGTAACCACAGCGGTTGCACCGCTTCTGTCCTTTTTTACGCACTTTTTTCATTTCGTATTTCGTCCATAAGTGATAGCAATTCTTTTTCATCAGGTATGCTTATCAAACCAACCGCAATAAATTCAATATCAATTTTAACTTTTTTACGACCATCTACTTTTTCCGCATTGTGAACATTGATTCTCTTTATAAGAGTATTTACAATTTCGGGTGTCAGTTCCTTCAAATCAGTACAAGCTCTGATGGTTTTCAAAAAGTGTTTCAAATCAACATTATCTTTCTCTGCTTCGGTAATATCCGTTTCAGCCTTTAAAACATTATCTGCAAGCTCTCTTTGCTCTTTTTCATAAGTAGCCGATAATTTCTCAAATCGCTCATCCGTAATTTTGCCAAGTGCATTATCTTCGTATAATTTTGTAAGCACACGATCAATTTCATCAACTCTTGCTTTCGATTGTTCAAGTTTGAATTTGGCATTTTTTAAATCTTTTACTTTGGTTAATTTATGCTTTTTTGCAAACAAGTAAAGAAATACGGGTTCAAACTGCGAAATATATTCTGCGACTTTTTGTATTGCTTCAAGCACTATCTGTTCAATTACCACATTTCGTATAAAATGAATAGTGCAGCTTCCGGTATTGTCTTTGTAAGCTGAACAACGGAAAAATTCTTTATCCGCTTCTATACTCTTTGAAGCACAAAAATAAAGCTTTGAGCCACAGTCGGCACAATATGTGAGTCCCGAAAAAAGACTTGTTCTCCCTGTTGCAGTATTTCTTCTGCGTCTGTTTCTGAGTTCCTGAACTCTGTTGAAAGTGTCTTCATCAATAATCCATTGTTTAGGATTATCAGGCGATTTCATATATCCGTATGGTATAGTAGGAGAAATTCTTTCCCCCCTGTCTGCTTTTGATTTCCATACAGCACGGATTTTTTTGCTTGTCTGTGCAGCATACCACTCATTAAAAATATTGTGGAATGGCATCATTTCTGTACCACCATTTTGATAGGTATCCACATTTTCCTGAATAGCAATAAATCTTATACCAAGTGTCGGATATGTGATTTCAAGGTATTTGCCTACTTCAAGATAATTTCTCCCGAAACGGGATAAATCCTTTACTACTATTATACCAATTTGCCCTGATTCTGCGAATGCTTGCATTTCCTTAAAACCGCTTCTTTCAAATGAGTTCCCTGAACTTGTATCACATTCGGGTGAAGGTTGGTTTTATTCTCACATAAAAGGCATAATAAAATATGCAAAGAAAAACAAGACGCTTATATCCGTAAAAGCTATGGAAACCACATCTGCAATTTCAAAGGGGTTTACAAAAATGTGGACAAAGAAAATAAAGCAGATGCAGGTATCGCCTTTTGCTCTTAATACAAAAGGTGCCTGGGTTTTAAGATTTGATGATATAATCGCCGATGCATTGGAGATTGGTCCGTTACAGAAAACCGAAACAGAGTTGCCGTCACATATAAAAAAACAGCTTGAATATATTGACTTAAACGGTGTTACTTTTGATGTTGTATCAGATGTATTATGTTTCTGTATTGCAAATAAAAGAGATAATACAGATTGGGTGCGTTTGCCCGTTGCAAATTTTGACTGCTATTACGGCAATACAAATTTCAGTAAAAAATGGTTATCAAAAATACCTGATACAATTTTAAAACGAGAGGTTACATCGGGAATTTGCAGAGTAAAATTGAAGATATAACGAAAAAAGCCTTGATAGGAAGAATGAAAATCTTC
>JAZQAO010000018.1:0-2403 GCA_045545295.1 Clostridia bacterium | reverse complement strand
GAATATGACACACTCCTTAAAAGATTAAGAGAGCAGGCATTTTTAAACGGCGGCATAAAAATAAACTTTACAGACCTCAGACAAGATGAAGAAATAAGCGAATGTCTTCACTATGACGGCGGTATTAAAAACTTTGTGTCTTATCTTTTTAATGAAAAGAAAAAAAGAAAAGAGAGCTTAGAAAACATACATGAAGAAATTATATACGTTTCCGGTGAAAGAGAAGGCTCTATGGCAGAAGTTGCAATAGGCTGGAACAATGGCTATGACGAGGTTATAGAATCCTTTGCCAACAACATCTCCACCACCGAGGGTGGAACTCACGAAACCGGCTTTAAATCTGCTCTTACAAGAGTGCTTCTTGATTATGCAAGAAAGCATAAGCTCATAAAAGATGATGAGGAGCTAACCGGAGAAGATGCAAGAGAAGGTATAATTGCAATAATTTCTGTAAAGCTTGAAGAGCCTCAGTTTGAAGGACAGACCAAGACAAAGCTTGGTAATTCCGAGATGAGAGGATTAGTTGAAAATATTGTAAAAGAAAAGCTTGCAGATTTTCTTGAAGAAAATCCTGCAGTTGGAAAATCAATCATAGAAAAAGCTCTTATGGCATCAAGAGCAAGAATAGCTGCCCGAAAAGCAAGAGAAGCCACAAGAAAAACTCCTCTTGGCTCAAGCACACTTCCGGGTAAGCTTACAGACTGTATTGTAAAAGACCCCACCAAAACAGAAATATATATAGTAGAGGGTGACTCTGCAGGCGGGTCTGCCAAAAACGGCAGAGACAGCAAGTATCAGGCTATACTTCCTCTTTGGGGTAAGATGTTAAACGTTGAAAAGGCAAGAGCCGACAAGTTATACGGAAATGACAAATTAACTCCTGTTATTCAGGCACTCGGTACAGGTATTGCTGCAGAATTTAATATAGAAAAATTAAGATACGATAAAATCATAATCATGGCGGATGCCGATGTTGACGGAGCACACATCCAGACACTTCTTTTAACATTTTTCTTCAGATTTATGCGTCCTTTAATAGAAACAGGTCACATCTACCTTGCAAAGCCACCTCTTTATAAGCTTACAAGAGGAAAAAAATCAGAGGTAGCCTTTAGCGATGAAGAAAGAGACCGCATAAGTGAGGTTTTAAAAGACGGCGATGAAAATGCAAAGGTAGATATAAGCCGTTACAAAGGTCTTGGTGAGATGAATCCTGAAGAACTTTGGGAAACAACCATGGACCCCAAAAACCGTATTCTTTTAAAGGTTACACTTGATGATGCCGAAAAGGCAGACAACATCTTTACCGTGCTTATGGGAGATGAAGTTGAACCAAGAAGATTATTTATAGAAGAAAATGCACAGTATGTAACAAATCTTGATGTTTAAATATTAATTTAAATAATCGGAAATAAATAATCGGAAGGAATGATAAAATTGGCAAAAAACAAAAAATACGAAGATTCGCATTTTGAAGAATATTTTGATACTCAGACAATTGTTGATGTAGATATAGAAAAAAGAATGAGAGAGGCATTTATCGACTATGCCATGAGCGTTATAGTAAGCCGTGCTCTCCCTGATGTAAGAGATGGTCTAAAGCCTGTTCACAGAAGAATTCTCTATGCTATGTATGAAGAGCACCTTACAGTTGACAAACCATTTTTTAAATCTGCTACAACCGTAGGTAATGTTATCGGTCGTTATCACCCTCACGGTGATGCATCTGTATATGATGCTATGGTGCGTTTGGCTCAGGACTTTTCTATGAGATATCCGGTCATCGACGGTCACGGAAACTTTGGTTCTGTTGACGGTGACCCACGGGCTGCATACCGTTATACCGAAGCCAGAATGAGCAAAATATCAAATATTCTTCTTGAAAATATTGATAAGGACACAGTAGACTTTGCTCCAAACTTTGATGAAAAAAGAAGAGAGCCTCTGGTTCTTCCCACAAGAATACCCACCCTTCTTATAAACGGAAGCTCAGGTATAGCCGTTGGTATGGCTACATATATTCCCCCTCACAATCTGACAGAGGTGCTCGATGCTGCCATAGCACAGATAGATGACCCCGAAATTTCTGTTGAAGACCTTATGGAATACATAAAGGGACCTGACTTTCCAACCAAAGCATCTATCATGGGCAAAAGCGGCATAAGAGCAGCCTATGCAACAGGCAGAGGCAGAATAATCGTAAGAGCAAAAACCCAGATAGAAGAACGCAAAGACGGCACATCTTCTATTATTGTTACAGAGCTTCCCTATCAGGTAAACAAAAAGATGCTTGTTGAATCCATAGCAGCTCTTGTAAAGGATAAAAAAATAGAAGGTCTTTCCGATATTGATGACCATTCGTCAGACAGAGTTGGCATAAGACTTGAAATTTTCTTAAAAAGA
>JAZQAO010000017.1:0-66395 GCA_045545295.1 Clostridia bacterium | reverse complement strand
AAAAGATACAACAGAGTATGCAATTGATTCAACAGTAGTACCCGGTGTAATTACTATTGCAGGTGGCGCTGTAGCTCCTGAAACATACGACGTAGTATTCGTAGCAGACGGTGAAACAGTAGCTACAATTACTAAGGAAGTAGGACAGACAGTTACAACAGCAGAGTTCCCCGAAGTACCTGCAAAGGACGGCTTCACAGGAGCATGGGATGTAACAACAGATATTACAGCAGCTACAACAGTAACAGCGGTTTACACTCCTGTAGCAGTTGAGCCCGAAACATACGATGTAGTATTCAAGGCTGACGGAGAAGTGGTTGAAACAATCACTGTGGAAGCTGGTCAGACTCTTGCAGTAGCAGACTTCCCCGCAGTACCTGAAAAGCAGTACTACGACGGTGCATGGGATGTAACAACAGATATTACAGAAGCTAAGACTGTAAATGCAGTATACACAAGAAGAACATTCGCAGTAACATTCGTAGCAGATGGCGAGACAGTAGATACAATTACTGTAAACGAAGGTGAAAGCCTTGCAGCAGCAGACTTCCCCGCAGTGCCCGCTAAGGATGGTTACACAGGCGCATGGGATACAGATGCAGCAGTAACAGAGGCTAAGACAGTAACAGCAGTTTACACTGCAATTCCTGCAGCTCCTTCAAACATCCAGCTTGCTTACACAGTAGCTTCTACAAATGCAGAAGTTAAGGTAACAGCTGATGCTAACAACTCTGATATTACATCTGTAACAATTAAGCTTGGTGAAGGTGAAGCAGTAGAAGCTGAACTTAACAATGGCGTTTACTCAGTACTCTTCACAGGTCTTACAAGAGCTACAACATACGATGTTGAGGTTGTTGTAACTAACGGTATTGGTTCTACAACAGCAACTGGCGAATTCACAACAAGATCCGGTGCAACAGGCGGCGGTGGCGGCGGTTCAACTAAGCTTCCCGTACTTAGCGGTGGAGATAAGGATGATATCGACGGTCCCGTTGTTGATCCTGAAGTTCCCGTTGATCCTGAGAAGCCCGTTGATCCTGAACAGCCTGTAGATCCTGAAGTTCCTGTAGATCCCGAAACTCCTGTAGTTCCCGGTGCAGGCTTCGTAGACGTTAAGGAAAATGCTTGGTACAATGACAGTGTAGATTACGTTGTAGAAAACGGTCTTATGAACGGTGTAGGTGGCAATACATTTGCTCCCAGCGCTAACCTTACAAGAGCAATGCTTGTAACAGTTCTTTACCGTGCAGAAGGCGAGCCCGCTGTTAACAGAAGCATACCTTTCGCAGACGTTGATCTTGGTGCTTACTATGCTAGCGCAGTAATCTGGGCTAAGCAGAACGGTATCGTAAATGGTGTTGATGAAAACAACTTCGCTCCTGATAGAGTTATCACAAGAGAGCAGGTTGCAGCAATCCTTTACAGATATGCAATCTACAAGGGTATGGATGCTGTAGATCTCAGCGAAAACCTTGGCTTTGTTGATGCAGACGAAATTTCTGAATATGCAGTATCTGCTATGAACTGGGCTGTTGGTCAGAATCTTATCAAGGGTTATGAAGATAACACTGTAAGACCTGCTAACAACATCACAAGAGCAGAAATGGCAACAGTTCTTCAGAGATATCTCTCAAAATAATAAAACCATTAAGGTTTAATAAAAAAAGGCGGAACGCAAAAGCGTTCCGTCTTTTTTACCGTATAGGAATTTGCGTAAATTAATACGCGTGAAACTGTGTTTGCACTTTGTACGTGCGCGACGTGGGTGAAGCGGCACGCTTCTTTTTTACCTTTAGGTAAACGACTCCATAATATGTATTGTAATTAGAAATTTTTTATGATAGAATAAAAACAAAGCAAAAAACAACGTCTGTATCGCGAAATATGGGAAGGATGATTATTATGGCACAGATGAATACTCCGTGGGTAGAATATATGGAGCCTTTTAAGATAAAGGGCAATCTTTATTTTGTAGGATGCCATGGTGCTTCGTCGCATCTTGTTGATACCGGACAGGGTCTTATACTTATTGACACCGGATATCCACAAAATTTGTATCTGCTTATAAATTCAATATATAAGCTGGGTTTTTCTCCTTATGATGTAAAATACATAATACAATCCCACGGTCATTATGACCATCTTGGAGGAACAAAGGCCTTTTGTGAGCTGACCGGTGCAAAGACCTTTATTGGTTGCGGTGACGAAACCTATGCAGACGGTACTGATGACTTGACATGGGCAAAAGAACTGGGTTACGAATTTTACGAAAAATTCACTCCTGATGTAATTATGCACGACGGTGATATTATCGAACTTGGAAATACAAAAATTGAGGTTATTTCAACTCCCGGTCATACTCCCGGGACAATGTCAATTTTCTTTGACATTGCAGAAGACGGCAAAACCTATCATGTTGCAATGCACGGCGGTGTGGGAATTAATTCCCTTACATTGGATTTCCTTAATAAATATAATCTGCCCCATAGCCTGCGTGATGAATTCATTCGTGGTATTGACAGGGTTATTGGCCGTGATGTAGATATCTTTATCGGAAACCATGTATGGAACAATAAAACTGTTGACAGATACCAGAAGCTTATTGATGGCGATAAGGATGCCTTCGTTGATAAAGAACAATGGAAGACCTTCCTTAACGGTGTAAAGAAAGAATTCGCAGACTTAGTTGAAAAAGGAATGTAACAAAAAAAGTACACTTTGGGGACTGTCCCCAAAGTGTACTTTTTTTGTTAATCTGAATACCATTTTAAATAATCTCTTGGTGTAGCTCCTGTTTCTCTTTTGAATGCGGCGGAAAAATATGCCTGACTTGAAAAACCTGTGCGGAGAGCCGCTTCATTTACACTTGCTCCGCTTTTTAAAAGAATAATAGCGTGATTGATTTTTAACTTAATAAAATGCTTATGTATGCTCAGATTTGAAAATTCTAAAAATATCTTTTTCAATGTGGTTGTGCCCACGTTGCAGTAAGATGCAATTTCAGGAGTGGTAAGCTTCTCCGAAATATGCTCTGTCATAAAGAAAACCGCTTTTCTGTAAATTCCTGCGTAAAAAGAGTCGGTTTCTACAACAACGTTTTTGGTGTTATATAAATCAAGAAACAGTTCCTCTATATAGTTTACTACTGTAGCTGTATCGGTTGTATTTTTCCCGAATGCAAGAAGAGGTCTTATATAGTCGTAGTTTATATATTCTGCTTTTTGACGGGCAATTTCTTCTTCTGTGAAAGGATTGTTTTTTATTGCATTCATAGCAAAATCAATTATTTTTTCCATGATTTTCATTTGATTTGAACTTAATTTATATACTGTATCGGATGCAAAGTCTTCAGGACAATTTTCCAATGAGAAGGTAAAGTAAAACAAATCGGCTTTTTTGTCGTTCTCAACGGCGTGATGAAATTCTAACGGCTTGTAAAAAATAAGGTCGCCTTTTTCCATATTGTAAACCTTGCCGTCAACGCAGTTGCAAACATTCCCATCCTTGAGGTAGATGCATTCCCAGAAATCATGAGATTCTCCTGCGTAACGCTTGTTAGCGGGGATATGTGTTCTATGAAACATTGTATAAAGTTTATCTATTTTAAAAGGCTCCGTCACAAAGAACGGTTTTATTTCGTAATCCAGCATAAAGCACCTCCCGCAAACAGAAAAAAGTATAAGCGTCCAAAAACATAAATAAACGTCCAAAAACGTATTGATTTATAATTTTTGTGTGTGGTATAATCATAATATAAATTGATTAATCTGTCAAGGAGTATGCAAAAAGGAGAGAGGAAAATGACAAAGAAAATTTTGAGCCTTATGCTTGCCCTTTCTGTAGTAATTTCGGTAGGTAGTTTTTCTGCTTTTGCGGAAGATACAGAAGCTACTGTTGATGAATCGGTTCAGGCGGTGGCAGATGCAATTACTGCAGAAATGCTTACGCAGGATAATGAACCTGCACATCTTTTGACAAAGAATCTTGATATGTCCCTTGATGGAGATATTACTCTTCCAGAGGGCGTATCTGTAGCTTTTTTATCAAGCGATACCTCGCTTATCGCAAATGACGGCACAGTGCGAAGAACCTCTGCTTACGACGGCGATGCAAAAGTTATCGCTACAGTAAGTAAAGAGGGAAGTGCCTCTGTTACAAAAGAACTTTCGTTCACAGTTCTTAAGACAGAAAAAACAGTTTATTATTCGGAAAACTTCTATTCTCCCGAAAATGCAGATAAGGAAATAGTAAACTACAATAGTGTATCGGCTAAAAACGAAAGCAGTTTTCTTGACTGGAATTATAGCAATACCAGAACAAATTTTTCGTCAAATGTAAGCACGAAACTTATAAGTGACGTTGACGGCTATGCCATTGATTATAAGCGTGTGAATACTGAAGTCGGAAGTCAGTTCGACCTTGTAAAGCCTCTTGATATTTCGACAGATGCAGACGTTGTTACCTTTTCTGCTACGATGAATCTTGTCAGCTGGGGCAGTGGTACTCCGAGAATTGATATGTACCTTTTCGGAACAGACACGGATGGCAATAATAAAAAAATTGTAGAAATCCGTATGTCTACAGACAGATTCTATCTTTTCAATCCCACGGGACAGCCAACAGACTTTACAAAAAGCACGGCTTGTACAACGGCAAATATCGGTAGAGGCGTGAATAAAACCATTGAAATAGAGATAAACTACCGCACAAATACATACAAAGTATATTCTAATGGTGCACAGGTGGGCGTGGAGCACAACCTTCCCGAGTATGACCTTTCAGTTAAGTTGAAATCTCTGCAGATTGGTATGATAAGACATAATCTTTCTCCTGCGGAATTCAAAATCAAGGATATTGCAGTTTACAGTGAAAAAGCATCAGGATTAAGATATGAGGATTTCACGGATGAAGCACCGAGTGCAATTACAAAAAGTCTTAATCTTCCGACCATATTCAACGGAAAAGCTGTTGTGTGGGAAAGCAGTAAACCGGAAGTAATTGCTCCCGATGGTACTGTTACAAGAAATGCCGAAAACAACGAAGTTATCTTAACTTCTAAAATTGACGGTGAAGCGGACAAGACCTTTAAATTCAATGTTCTTTCAAACAGAGTAAGTACATCATATTGGCTCAGCAGTGAAAACTTTGAGCGTGCAAATGCTTTTAAATCAATATGGGGTACCGGTAACGGCGGTGGTAACGGTGTTGAAATTGACGGAGTAAAAGATGCCGACCTTACCTTCAATCACGTTGTTGTAGATAAGGGCGAGGATGGTGCATCCCGTGTGCTTTATCTGCACCGTGCAAATGAGGACCAGACCAAGAGATGTTATGGCCTTTCGCCAAAGTATAAGGCTGTTGACGGCAGCTATTCAAATGGTCTTATAACAGTTTCGGCAGACTTGTGCTTCGATTTTGAAGAGGGGCAGACACCTTCCTATATTGTAGACTTCTGGGAAAGAGGTAACGGTGGTGGTGCAACTCTTGTTAAATTTGACTACCTGGCAGAGGCTCTTACAATAAACACCTATGACTATGCAGTGAAGCTTCCCGAAAGCGGTCAGTGGTTTAATATTAAGGTTGTTATTGATACCAAACGTGAGTTGATGGAAGTATTCATTGACGGAAAAAGCGTTCTGGGATATGAAACCGAAATGACCAATACCTGCTCACACGACTATTACGGAACAAGTCTTCCGTCGGGAAAAGTGCCGGGATTTTCGGGAATATTCTTCAACTGTAATATGGCAGATACCGGTATGTATATGGATAACCTTGCTCTTTATACGATAAATGATGAATTATATAAGTCCGATGTGGCAGAATACGGATTTTATAACAGAAAAGAGCCTGTCGGGGATTATGACTTCTCCCTTGCAATCGTGGGGGATATTCAGAAAACTACTTATTACTGGCCTGAAAAGCTTCCAAAAACATACAACTGGATTGCAGAAAATGCAGAGGCGAAGAATATAGCCCGTGTAATAAGCCTCGGCGATATTACCGACAAGGATACAAAAGAAGAGTATGACGTTGTTAAGGATGCATTCAGCGTTCTTGACGGAGTTGTTCCTCACTCGATTATACGCGGTAATCACGACGTTGCAAACTTCGACAAATATATTTCTTATGAAGAATATAAGGATACCATTGACGGAAGCTATGACGAGTCCATGAAAAATACCTACACTCTCTTTGAAGCGGGTGGAAGAAAATATATGCTTCTTAACCTTGACTGCGGTGCAAAAGACCCTATGCTTGAGTGGGCAAACGAGGTTGTTGCAGCTCATCCTGATTATAATGTAATTGTTGCAACGCACCTTTATATGCGTGAAGATAGACAGCTTATTCCTCATTGGTACGGCGTTGATAACTACGGTCAGAACAGCGGTGTTGAAATCTGGGAAAACTTTGTGAAGCATCACAAAAATATCGTTATGTTGCTTTGCGGTCATATTGCGGCAGATACCGTTGTTATGAATGAAAGAGTTGGCGTAAACGGAAATGTTATCAAGGAATTTCTTATTAATCAGCAAACTAATGATACTACATACGAAGGCTCAGGCCTTGTGACAATGTTCTACTTCTCTGAAGATGGTAAGAATATTCAGGTAGAAACTTATTCAACAACGTACGAAGCTTTCTATCGTAAAGACAATCAGTTTGAGTTTGAAGTTGAGGTTGTTGCACCAAAAGAGCTTTCGATGGAAGTTACAGACTTCAGCCAGAATTCCCTGGAGGCATCAATCACGATAACTATGAGTGATGATGCAGATGGAGCTGTTTTAGTTGCAGTATATAATGAGAATCATAAACTTGTGGGTGTTAAGAGGTGCCAAGCACAAAGCGTGATTAATGCAGAACTTGATACTTTGGACACGGTTAAATATGTAAAAGTGTTCTGCGTTGATTCGTTGACAATGAACCCTGAATGTGCTAATGCATCGGTTGAAATTAAATAAAAGGGAATGTAAAAAAGTACACTTTGGGGACTGTCCCCAAAGTGTACTTTTTTGTGGATTTTTTGTAGGGAACGACCTGTGTGTCGGTCCGCTTTTCGGCAAGAGCAAGCACTTGCCCTACATTATGTAAATAAATATGCCTTTTTGGTTAGCAGAAATTTTTAACCCAGGGGAAAAGCTCTTTCACATTATCCTTTGTAAGCTTTTTACCGTATTCTGAAAGCTGGAATGCTTCTGCAAAAAGTGTTCCTCTTGCTTCTTCTCCATACTGCTTAACAAGAAGGTCGCGATACTTAACTGCGCAGGTAGCCTCACGGTATTCGGATGCACTGCTGATACGTGGTACATCGAGGTCCTCCACAGTAAGTATTGTGCCATCACGTGGAACACGGGGACAGTGAAGCCATTCAAGTCGTTCTTTCGGATTGTCTGGAACCTGATTCAGAACACCGTCTACATAGGGAAGCCATTCGTACATTTGCGACACGTAGCAGTCATACATAGCGTATTTCTTTTCAATTACATCGTCTGTAGGAACCACTACATCGGGCCTGAAAACAGGATCAGTGAATCTGTCGTGGAAATACATAATAACAGGCATAAAACGCATTGCAGGTGATTCCGGACAGAAATTAGGAACAACAAGCAGATAAGAAGCATCCTGAACAAGAAGTGCCGCATTACGATGATCTGCGTGGTAATCGTTAAGTCTATGGGAGAAGATAATATCCGGATTATACTCTCTTATGTAGCGGATGAGACGCATTCTCAGCTCCAGACTTGCCATAATCTCGCAATCGTTAACATCGCTCCACACATCGTATGTAATGCCTGTAAGCTTCATAACTGCTTCAGACTCTTTCTTTCTGCGGGCAACGATTTCCTGAGGCTTCATAATGTGATGTCCGCCACTTCCGTTACACAGAGAAAGAAACCGAACCTCGTATCCTGCTTCGATATATTTAAGGGCAGTACCACCGCCTTCAAAATCGCAATCATCAAGATGTGCACCAATCATTAACACTTTCTTTGCCATAATAACACTTCCTTTTAAGTCGTTTAATAAGTATAACACCAATCTATAAAAAAAGCAAGGTAGTTACCTTGCTTTTTTTTATAGATTGGTGTGCGAAATTAGTACTCTTAAAAATCCTGTTTCACATATTAAGTGTGCTGCATAAGTGCAGGCAAAACTATTATTTAGGGATAATAAGTGTCATGTGTGCTTTAATGTCATCTTCACAAGTAAGTGCATTAGCTGAAAGAATACTCTCCGGAGTAATTGCATAATCCTTTGCGATATCCCATAAACTTCTTCCCGGAGAAACACAAGAAACGATTATTCCGGGGCGTTTTTTAGGTGTATATTCACACTCTTCTGCACTGAAAACTATGTTTTCTTCCGAAGTGCGGATACACTGTATTTTTAACTGAAGAGTCCCCCGGAGTTCAACAGAATTGTCCGAAGTTATGGTGTAGCTCATATTTTTAAGAATGCAGTCAGCAACAGGCGTCAAATCACATCCTGCCGATTCGCAGGCAGTGGAGAATGTTACCTCTGTTTTATAACTGCATACAGGGAAGAAATTATCTCCTGAAATATATAGAATACATACCTCGGTACAGCCGTTTATTCGCAGATAATTGCCCTCGGAAAAAACCTCCTTAACCATAGGCCTGAAAGAAATGTGACAAATCTCATTTATTGCAGGACAATCATCTGCAAGGGTGATGATTTCTTTTAGGTCAGCGTTATGACAAAGTGTTTTTTCTGTGTGACTTACACAAACCGGTGAATGCTTGCAGGAGAGATTTCCATGAGGCAAAAAAGCATCTGTAATGCAGGTTGCCGTATAAGTACATCTGGCGATAACACGGAAATATAAATCTGCCGAGAAATTTATAATGTTCATATCTCCGCTTTGATTTTCCGCACTTTCGGAAGTGATGCACAGCACCTTTACAAGGTAATCTGTGTCCATACCCTCACGGATTCCGTCAGCAGGAAGGATGTGTGCAAATGGGATCTCGCTTTGCGCGTGTTCTATTCCGATTTCCGAACGGTAAAGCACAGTTATGCGAAGGTTGCCTTTAATTATGGCTTTGTCATCAATCAATTTTATATCGCTATCTGTGATGCTGGCTTCTGTTTTGTAAATCTCACAGATTGGAGCTTTACCTGGGGACAGAGTAAAGCTATCGGAAAGATTTGTTGTACTTTGGTTATGTGCACATATAACTCCGGAAGATATACTTCTTTTTTGAGCACAGGCACCATCAATGTCTGATATAATATCAAGGTCATGGCACGAATAAACCTGAATAGACATAATAAGATCAGCTCGCAAGGTAAGCTTCCGGCAGTTTGCTATATTGTAACTTAATCTGTCTACATCAACATCTGCAAAGGTAAGCATGAATTCAGAAATAGTATCATCGCGGATGATATTCGAAAATTCGCAGGAGGAGGTAATTGTGTGAATGCTTTTATCCTCGTCATCTGCAAGATATAAAATATTGAAACATAATGTTCCCGACGCTGTTACACGTCCGTTTTTCGTTTCGTAAGAAACTGATTTCATATCAGCGCTAAGCTGAAGCACCTTAAGAATATCGGGCTTGGTGTCAGGTACAATAACATCGCACTCTGCTGTGAAGTTGTTTTTTGTGCAACATACCGCGGTGCACATGTGCAGGCTTTCGTTTTTAATATTCAATTCCATAAAAAAATCCTCCTTACACAAGAAATATATTTGTGGAGGGAGGAAAATATGCAAAAAAATATGACAGACAAGATAAATCGTCTGCCACTAAAAGGAGGGAAAATGAAAAAAGTTTAGTACCTTATCGGTACATCTATATAATAAAACAAAATTCTACAAATTTCAATGCACAAACTGTAAAAAATCAATATTGTTTGAGATTTTCTTTTGTGCAAGATATACAAAAAACAACTTAATTGGAAAAAAATAGAATATAAAACAGCAAAAGGAGATTTTTTGCAATATGCAAGGAAATGTAAAAAACTGCCCGTCCCCGAACTGTTGAATTATAAGGTAATATAAATTTTCCCTTTTAAAATGTTAGCCTATTAGGGGGTTGAATTTTTTAAAAATATGGTGTATAATAATATAATTCAGCAAAATATAAGGAAGGGGAGATAATATGAATTTCAAGCTTGTTTCAGATTTTAAACCTACAGGCGACCAGCCTGAGGCGATTGATACTCTTGTAAAAAGTATTGAATACGGAAACCGCGGACAGGTTCTTTTGGGCGTTACGGGCAGCGGTAAGACTTTCACCGTGGCAAATGTGATTGAAAAAATAAATAAGCCGACGCTTGTGCTTGCTCACAACAAAACCCTTGCGGCACAGCTTTTCAGCGAGTTCAAGGAATTTTTCCCCGACAATGCGGTAGAGTATTTTGTCAGCTACTATGACTACTATCAGCCTGAAGCATATATTGCTTCAAGCGACACCTATATAGAAAAGGATGCACAGATAAACGAGGAAATTGATAAGCTCCGCCACAGTGCTACAGCGGCACTTTTTGAACGTCGTGACGTTATTGTCGTTGCATCGGTAAGCTGTATCTATGGTCTTGGTGACCCGGAGGATTACCGTACACTTATGCTTTCACTCCGTCCCGGGATGATTAAAGACCGTGACGAGGTTATAAAAAAGCTTGTGGAAATGCAGTATGAAAGAAATGATATAAACTTCATCCGCGGAAAATTCCGTGTCCGTGGAGACGTTGTTGAAATTTTCCCTATTGACAGCGGTGAAAGTGCAGTCAGGGTGGAATTTTTCGGTGATGAAATTGACAGAATAACAGAAATTGATACCCTTACAGGCGAGGTGCTCGGGGTAAGAAGTCACGTGGGAATTTTCCCTGCATCACACTATGTAACAACTCCCAAAAAGCGTGAGATTGCTATTGAGTCAATAAAAAAAGAGCTTGAGGGACGGCTTAAAGAGCTTCGTGACAATGACAGGCTTCTTGAGGCACAGCGTCTTGAAGAGCGTACTAATTACGATATTGAAATGATGCGTGAGATTGGTTTTTGCAGCGGTATCGAAAACTATTCCCGTCATATCAGCGGAAGGGAGCCGGGCAGTGCACCATACACGCTTATGGATTACTTCCCGGATGATTTCTTGCTTGTAGTTGATGAAAGCCACGTTACAATTCCTCAGGTAAGGGCAATGTTTGCAGGGGACAGAAGCAGAAAAACAAGCCTTGTTCAGTACGGCTTTCGTCTTCCGTCGGCATTTGATAACAGACCTCTTAATTTTGAAGAGTTTGAGGAAAGAATTAATCAGATTGTGTTTGTCAGTGCAACACCTGCACAGTACGAATACGATAATTCACAAAGTGTTGCCCAGCAGGTAATACGTCCCACGGGACTTCTTGACCCCGAGGTTATTGTAAGACCTGTTGAGGGGCAGATTGACGACCTTCTTACGGAAATATATGCAAGAGCGGATAAAAAGGAAAGGGTGCTTGTAACAACTCTTACCAAGAAAATGGCAGAGGACCTTACGGACTATCTTCGCACAATGGGTGTAAAGGTCAAGTATATGCATTCCGAGGTTGAAACGTTAGAGCGTATGGAAATTGTCCGTGACCTAAGAATGGGAGTATTTGACGTGCTTGTAGGAATCAACCTTCTTCGTGAAGGACTTGATATTCCGGAGGTTTCGCTTGTTGCAATTCTTGATGCCGATAAAGAGGGATTTCTCAGAAGTGAAACCTCGCTTATACAGACAATCGGACGTGCCGCAAGAAATGCAGAAGGGCAGGTTATAATGTACGCTGACAGGATTACCGAT
Organism: Clostridia bacterium; assembly: GCA_045545295.1. GTDB lineage: Bacteria > Bacillota > Clostridia > UMGS1883 > UMGS1883 > UMGS1883. Next base: position 54,597 of record JAZQAO010000017.1, on the reverse strand, counting down.
TCAATGGAGCGTGCAATCAGCGAAACAAACAGGCGTCGTGAGATTCAGAATAAATATAACGAGGAGCACGGAATTGTGCCGAAAACCATAGTGAAGAATGTTGCGGAACTTATTGCGGCAGTTCAGGAGGAAGAAAATTCACCTGTAACCAATGCACAGAATGTTATAGCGCATCTTGAGGAAGAAATGAAAAAAGCTGCTGAAGAACTTCGTTTCGAGGATGCGGCAAAGCTTCGTGACAGAATAAAGAGGTTGAAAAAAATATGAAAAAGAATGAAATAGTAATTCAGGGTGCACGTGAAAACAACCTGAAAAATGTTGACCTTACAATTCCAAGAGATAAATTCATCGTATTCACGGGCGTTTCAGGCTCGGGAAAGACTTCCCTTGCTTTTGATACAATCTATGCCGAAGGGCAGAGAAGGTATGTGGAATCACTCTCTTCCTATGCCAGAATGTTTCTCGGTCAGATGGAAAAGCCTGAGGTTGATTATATTGAAGGATTAAGTCCCGCAATCAGTATTGATCAGAAAACCACAAATAAAAATCCCCGTTCGACCGTTGGTACGGTAACGGAAATATATGACTATTTAAGACTTTTGTATGCAAGAGTGGGCGTGCCTCACTGTCCCAAATGCGGAAAAAGAATTACCCAGCAGACCTTAGACCAGATTGTGGAGCAGGTAATGGCTTTTCCCGAGGGTAGCCGTGTGCAGATTCTTGCCCCTATGGTAAGAGGTAAAAAGGGTGAACATCAGAAGATTTTTGAAAATGCAAAGAAAAGCGGTTATGTCCGTGTAAGGGTTGACGGAATTATCTATGACCTTTCAGAAGTGATTGAGCTTGACAAGCAGAAAAAGCACTATGTGGAAATCGTCGTTGACAGACTTGTCGTGAAACCCGATATCAGAAAACGTCTTGCAGATTCTATTGAAATTACCCTCCACCTTTGCGAAGGTATCGTAATGATACTGAACGGTGACGAAGAAATGATTTTCAGTCAGAACTATGCCTGTGACGACTGCGGTATAAGCCTTGACGAGCTTTCTCCAAGAATGTTTTCTTTCAATAATCCTCTTGGTGCCTGTCCCAAGTGCAGCGGTATAGGACTGCTTAAAAGAGTGGACCCGTCACTTGTGCTTGTAAGTGACGAGCTTTCCGTGCTTGAGGGTGCTTTTCACGTAAGCGGCTGGCGTGCCCCCGATAAAGAGGACAGTAACGCTAACGCCATTTTCCGTGCTCTTGCTAAAAAGTACAACTTCAGGCTTGACGTTCCTGTAAAAAATCTTCCCGACAAAGCAATAGAGGTAATCCTTTTCGGAACAGGTGACGAGGAAATTGAAATCGAATACAAAGGCAAGCGAGGGGTTTCTGTATATAATACACGCTTTGAAGGCATTGTGAACAATCTTCAGCGACGCTATGACGAAACAACAAGTGAATGGTCAAAATGGGATATTGAAGGCTTAATGCGTGAAATTCCCTGTGACGAATGTAAAGGAAAAAGGCTTCGTCGTGAAAGTCTTGCCGTAACCATTGACGGCAAAAATATTGATGAGGTATGCGGACTTTCTGTATCAAAAGCGGACAAGTTCTTCCGCGAGATAAATCTTCCCGAAAAGGAACAGATGATAGCGGAAGAAATTCTTAAGGAAATTCGTGCAAGAATTGGATTCCTGAATAATGTAGGGCTTGATTATCTTACGATGTCACGTTCTGCAGGCACTCTTTCGGGCGGTGAAGCACAGAGAATTCGTCTAGCAACTCAGATAGGCTCAGGGCTTGTGGGCGTTCTTTATATACTTGATGAGCCAAGCATCGGTCTGCATCAACGTGATAATAACAAGCTGATAGATGCACTTAAGTCATTACGTGATTTGGGAAATACACTCATTGTTGTGGAGCACGACGAAGATACAATGCGTGAAGCGGATTACATTGTAGACGTAGGCCCGGGTGCAGGTATTCACGGTGGTGAAATTATTGCACAGGGCACAGTAGAGGAAATTATTGCCTGCGAAAGCTCACTTACGGGCGACTACTTAAGCGGAAGGAAGAAAATCGAAGTTCCATCAGAAAGACGTCCTGGTAACGGCAAGAGTATAAAGGTAATTAAGGCAGCGGAAAATAACCTTAAAAATATAGATGTGGAAATTCCGCTGGGAAAATTTGTTGCCGTAACAGGTGTGTCAGGTTCGGGAAAAAGCTCACTTGTAAATGAAGTTGTGTACAAGCACCTTGCATATAAGCTCAACCGCAGTAAAGCCGTTCCGGGTAAACATAAGGGGTTTGAGGGTATTGATAACCTTGACAAAGTTATAAATATTGACCAGTCACCCATCGGCAGAACTCCACGCTCGAATCCTGCGACTTATACAGGTGTGTTCAACGACATCCGTGAGCTTTTTGCAATGACGCCTGAAGCAAAATCCCGTGGCTACAACCAAGGACGTTTCAGCTTCAATGTGCGTGGCGGAAGGTGTGAAGCCTGCAGCGGCGACGGTATCCTCAAAATCGAAATGCACTTTTTGCCTGATGTGTATGTTCCCTGCGAGGTGTGTAAAGGAAAACGCTACAACCGTGAAACCCTTGAAGTCCGCTATAAAGGCAAAAACATATTTGAAGTTCTTGATATGACGATTGACGAAGCCGTTGAGTTTTTTGATGCTATTCCCAAAATCAAGAATAAGCTTCAGACGATAAAGGATGTAGGTCTTGGATATATCAAGCTAGGTCAGTCGTCAACTACTCTTTCAGGCGGTGAAGCACAGAGAGTAAAGCTTGCAACGGAGCTTTCAAAGCGGTCAACGGGAAAAACTATCTATATCCTTGATGAGCCTACAACAGGACTTCACAGTGCTGATGTTCACAGGCTGATTGATGTTCTTAACCGCTTTGTTGATGAGGGTAATAGCGTTCTTGTAATTGAACATAACCTTGATGTTATCAAAACTGCAGACCATATTATAGACCTTGGTCCTGAAGGCGGAGACGGAGGCGGTACGGTAGTCGGATGCGGTACTCCCGAAGAAATTGCAGAAAATCCGAAATCTTACACAGGTATGTTCCTTAAAAAGTTGTTGTAAAATAAATCCGGTGCAGTTAATTAACTGCACCGGATTTATTTTATCGTATAGGAAATTGCGTTTTTTATCGCGAGCAATATTTGTGGGTTTTAAGTTAAGTTTGGACGCGATGTGGGTGAAGCGGCACGCTTCTTTTTTATATAAAAAACGTAAACAGCAGCGGAATAGTTATACACGACAGCAGGTGTGAAACAACTGCCATACCTGCAGGGACGGAAGTATCTTTTCCGTATGCACTTGGAATAACAACCGTGTTAAGACCGAGAGGCATTGCAAGTGAGCAAAGTGTACACACAAAAATAGTTCTGTCAAAAGGAATAAACTTTGCAACTGCCACAAACAATAGCGGAATTGCAATCAGCCTTACGAACGTAACGGCATATATTCCTGCATTCGTAAATGTCTTTTTGAAATCTATGGAAGACACCGTGATTCCGGTAAGGAGCATTGCAACAGGGGACATACAATTTCCTGCAGTAGTAACTACGGAGGTTATCCACAGAGGAAGCTTGAGTCCTGTAATACCAATTATCATACCGATTATCATCGCAACAAACATAGGGTTAAGAAAATTCTTGAGCTTTTCTTTTGTAGTCTGTTTCTTTCCAGTGTCTGATAGCAGAAGAACCGGAACACCCCACAGATATATAAGTATCCACAACGGAAGCGTGAAAATAATATATTCTGCAAAAATCTCCGGAAAAAGAGCTTTTACAACTGCGTTTCCCATAAAACCAAAGTTTGAAAATGTAAGTCCGTATGTAAAAATATTCTGTATATATTTATCTTTTGAAATAGCTTTTGATATAAGAATCGCTATCGGCACTGCAATAAGCATTACAATACTGCTTATAAAGAATATTCTGAGCATAGTGCCAAGCTTTTCAGGTGTGAAATCTGAGATAAATGTACCTCCCACAAGCGCAGGAATGAAAATTGTGTTTTCAAGCTTAGATAAAACAGAAGCAGAGTTCTGAGGTATTTGCCTGAGCTTTGCCAGAATGAACCCTATTACGATAAAAGCAAAAAGAAATGCCGTCTGATTGAGAGTGGATGTAAAAACTGCCATTCTAATCCTCCTTGAAAAGAAATCCTGTTAATTATATCGGAATAAAAGAACTTTGTCAACAAAGGTAATAAAACTTTATATATTTAAGTATAATTTAAGACAAGGAGGTTTTGTTATGGCAGAAATAACAGTTGCAAAATGCGGAAACATCATTATTGAAAACCGCAGAAAGCTCACAGCAAGCGGTGTTAAAGATGTGGAGAGCTTTTTACCGGAAAAAATTGTACTTATTACCGAAACGGCAAATCTTATTATTACGGGAAGTGGGATGAAGGTGAAAAATTTGTCTTCGCAAAACGGAGAAATTCTTATTGAGGGAGATATAGACGGATGCTCCTACACTAAAGCAAAAGCAGAAAAGGAAAGCTTTCTTAAAAGGGTGCTTAAGTAATGGAGATTTCTTCAAAGCATCAGCTTGTGGTTTTTCTTCTCAGTATATTTTCGGGTATGGCATGTGCTCTGTTTTTTGATATTCAGAGAAGCCTGCGTCGCCTTTATAGTGCAGGAAAAGTGAGAACAACGGCTGAAGATATTCTTTTCGCTATTATAGTTACATCAGTTCTGATAGGGCTCGGTTTTTTCTTTAACCGCGGGCAAATTCGTTACTACCAGATTATGGGGGCTCTCAGCGGGGCCCTTTTCTATGCAGCATTCCTAAGTCGCAGCACAATGCGTTTTATATCGGGAATTTATAAAATTATATATAAATACTTTATTCGTCCTATACGTAAGCTTGTACGCTGTGTTCTTTTTCCGGTTGGAAAGCTATGCGCTTTTTTGAAATCTGGAATAATTAAAGCCAAACGGGTGAAAAAACGCATTCTGAAACATACAAAAATCCGATTCAAAGCTCTTAAAAAAAGAATGAAAATGTTGTAAAAAAATCTTTACAAATTAATTACTATAAGTTATACTATACTATAAGGGGTGAGAGGCTTGAAGCGAGTTGCGAAAAAAACCGTAGCTAAAAAAAGAAAATTGACCCGTGCCGGCTATGTTCGTCTTATAGTGTGCATTCTGGTTGTTGGCGGTTTTGTAGGTACTCTTATATCTCAGCAGATTCGCATTTCGAGCATTCGCCGTGAGACAGAGCAGTGTAAGAAACAGTATGCTGTTCAGGAGGAAGAGTATGAGAGACTCAGCAAAAAAGCCGAGTACAGCGCTTCTGATGAATTTTACGAAAAGAAAGCACGTGACGAAGGTTATGTGAGTTCTGACGAAACAGTTTTTATTGTAGGTAACTGACAAAAACATTTTACACACTGAAAGGGGCAAAGTACCTTTATGGCACTCGAAGTAGGACAAATTGTTGTGGGCAAAGTTTCAGGTATAACGGGATTTGGTGCATTTATAGATCTTCCCGGTGGGGAGACGGGTCTTGTACATATTTCCGAAGTGGCCAGAAACTACGTTAAAGACATTAATGAACATCTTTCGCTGAATCAGGAGGTTAAGGTTAAAGTTCTTTCTCTTGATGATAAAGGTAAAATCAGCCTTTCTATAAAGAAAGCACAGGAGCCCAGAAGTGCTAAGAGTGCGCCTTTTACAGGTCGTCCTGCAGAAATTGACTGGGAAAGTGAAAACAGTCAGAAGGATATGTCTTTTGAAGATATGATGGCTTCTTTTAAAATTTCCAGCGATGCCAGAATGCTTGATATAAAGCGCAACACAGAATCAAAGCGCGGAAGCAGAAGAAAATAACAGACAGAGGATGCAAAAGCATCCTCTGTTTTTAACTTGATAGGAATTTGCGCAAAATTATGACGCAGGAAACTGTGTTTACACTTCTGTGAGGGTGCGACATGGGTGAAGCGGCACGCTTCTTTTTAACCGTATAGGAATTTGCGTCAAATTATGACGCAGGAAACTTTGTTTGCACTCCTGTGAGGGTGCGACATGGGTGAAGCGGCACGCTTCTTTTTTATGTGCAAGAATTTAAAAGTTAAGGTGCAGAAATCCTTATTCGCACAAACCAATTTGATTCAATCTGCTATTTCAGACTGTACTTTCCAAGCATTTCTACGCTTTTCAGTTCATTTTTCATAATATCTTTCATTGAAAAACCAAGTGCGTTACATAGTGCAGCAAGATAAAAGAGTGATTCTCCGATTTCCTGTTCTATGCGCTCTTTACAGGCGTTACAGATGTTGCCTTTGACACCGGAAAGCTCTTTGGGTGAGATTATCACACTGTCAATGTCAAAAACTGTTTTCTCTGCTTCAATTTTTACACATCCGCATCCTGTTGCGGATTTTATTACACTGCGGCTTGTTTTTCCTGCGCTGTCCTGAAATTTTGTGAGAATATCAAGGATATTGTTATTTCTTGCAATCAGAACAGAAACCTTATTCTGAAAGTCTTCAGATAAAGAATGGACCATATAATTTCACCTCAAGTAAAATTATACAGCCCTTAATAAATATAGTCAATGTAAGAGTTTGTAAGAAAATGTCTATGAAAAAATTTGCATAATTATTGCCTGTTTTACAGAGCTGCTCAATGAATAATGAATAAAAAAACAAATTTATTTTGAAAAAACTATTGACAAATTAAAATTGTGAGCGTATAATCCATATTAAAATTTGAATATCACAAAAATGACTGTGACGAGGACGGTCGGATTGTGGAGCCTGGAGAGAGTTGCCGGTTGGTGCGAGGCAATGGTGAGACTTTCCAATGACTTATCACCTCTGAGTCGGAGGACCGAAAGCAAAATGTGAGTAGATTCCTTCCGTAATGCTGCGTAAAGGCAAAGGGCTTGTTGGAGCTCGGTAAGTGACGGAGATTTTGTATTTCCGTAATTTGAGTGGTACCGCGGGTTATTATAACTCGTCTCAAAGTTATCTTTGAGGCGAGTTTTTTTGTTTTATTCAGATTTGTAACCAAATATCAAATTTGTCAAAAATTGAAAGGAGACAAAAACAATGGATTACAGTTTGAAAGAAGTTGCAGGCAGAATCAAAGACCTGCGCGAGGCAAAAGGTTTTACACAGGAGGAGCTTGCAAAGCTTACAGGTGTATCAGTAGAAGATTACAAGGTTTTGGAGATGGGGGAAACAGACTTCAGCTTCACATTTATCTACAAGTGTGCAAAGGCTTGCGGTGTAGAGGTTGTTGATTTGCTTGAAGGAACAAGCACAACACTTACCTCCTTTGCAATCACAAGAAAAGGCGAGGGACTTAAAATCGTAAAGAAGCACGGTGTAGAGTATAATAACCTTGCTCCTAAATTCAGAGAAAAGCTTGCTGAACCCTTCCTTGTTAAATTTCCCTATATTGAAGAGGAGCAAAATGCACCGATGCAGTTAAACTCACATAACGGTCAGGAATTTGATGTTATCGTTAAAGGCTCTCTCAAGGTTCAGATTGGAAATCACGTAGATATACTTCACGAAGGAGACTCTATTTTCTATAACAGCCTCATTCCTCACGGTATGATTGCAGTGTCAGAAGGCGGATGTGAGTTCCATGCAGTTGTGTTAAATCCCCAGGACGGAACTGTTAGTGAGGAATATCCCGAAGCACCTATGATTGCGGCTAAGGCAGCTTCTGAAAAGAAAAAGTCAGAAACAGTTGCAGATAAATTTATTGAATCATCCTATGATGAAAACGGAGTTTTCAATGGTATCAAATTCAAAAACGCAGATACATTCAATTTTGCATTTGACTGTGTGGATGCTATCGCAGAAAAAAATCCCGAAAAACTGGCTATGATGTGGGTTGCAAATGATAAGACCGACAGACGCTTTACTTTCAGCGATATGAAAAAGTATTCCAACAAAACTGCAAATTATTTTGAATCACTGGGTATCAAAAAGGGCGATACGGTAATGCTTGTATTAAAGCGTCATTATCAGTTCTGGTTTTCAATGCTTGCACTCCATAAAATCGGCGCTATCGCAATCCCTGCAACAAATCAGCTTGTAGAACACGATTTTGATTACAGATACAAAGCAGCAAGAGTAAAAGCGGTTGTATGTACTGCTGACGGCGATGTGTCAGCTGAAGCAGAAAAAGCCGCAGCAAACTATCCCGGTATGGTTAAAGTTTTAGTTGGCGGCAATAAAGAAGGCTGGCACGATTTCAATGTTGAAATGGAACGCTTCAGCACTCATTTTGACCGGACAGAGAATACACCCTGCGGTAACGACCCGATGCTTATGCTCTTTACATCAGGTACAACAGGATATCCGAGAATCGCAACACACTCATACAAATATGCACTCGGTCATTATCCTACTGCAAAGCATTGGCACAATGTAAATCCTGACGGACTTCACTTTCCAATCTCAGATACAGGCTGGGGTAAGGCTCTTTGGGGTAAGCTCTACGGACAATGGCTCTGTGAAGCAGCACAGTTCACTTATGACTTTGACCGCTTCCATTCAGAGGACATCTTGCCGATGTTTGCAAAATACCATATCACAACCTTCTGTGCACCGCCTACAATGTACCGTTTCTTTATTAAAGAAGATTTATCAAAGTATGACCTTTCTTCTATCGAATATGCTACAACCGCAGGGGAAGCACTTAACCCCGAAGTATTTAATCAGTTCAAAAAAGCAACGGGACTTACAATCATGGAAGGCTTTGGTCAGACGGAAACAACACTTTCTATCGCAAACTTTGTCGGCCCAACACCAAAAATCGGTTCTATGGGAAGACCTTCCCCTCTCTACGATGTTGTTGTCCTTGATCCTGACGGAAACGAGTGCAAGACCGGAGATACAGGCGAAATCTGTATCCGTGTAAAGGACGAAATACCTTGCGGTCTCTTTATCGGCTACTATCTTGATGAAGAAAAAACAAACGAAGTATGGCATGACGGATATTATCATACAGGCGATCAGGCAACAATGGATGAGGACGGATATCTTTGGTATGTAGGTCGTATCGACGATGTTATCAAGTCATCCGGTTACCGTATCGGACCTTTCGAAATAGAGAGTGTTATCATGGAGCTTCCTTACGTTCTTGAATGTGCAATCACACCTGTTCCTGATGAAGTACGCGGTCAGATTGTAAAAGCTACCATAGTTCTTGTCAAAGGCACAGAAGGAACAGACGAACTCAAAAAAGAAATTCAGGAATATGTAAAAACTCACACTGCTCCTTACAAATATCCGAGAATCGTTGAGTTTGTTGATGAGCTTCCCAAAACAATCAGCGGTAAGGTAAGACGTGTTGAAATCCGCAAAAATGATATGGAGAAAATGGGCAAGTAATTCTATACAAAGCATATAAACGAGGTGATTTATGTGAAAAAAACCTATGTAACTTCTATGCCTAATCATATCGGTGCATTTTTGAAGGCAAGTAAATGCTTTTCTGCATTGGGAGTAAATATTACCCGCGTAAGCTACAACAAAGCGGTTGATTCACACACCTTGTTTATTGATGCAGAGGGCACAAAGGAACAATTAAAAAAAGCAGATGCCGAGCTTCAGAAAATCGGTTATCTGCAAACAGGTACAAGTAAAACAAGCATTGTTCTGATAGAATTCTGCCTTTCGGATGTTCCGGGCAGTGTAACCAGAGTGCTTGAGCTTATAAACGAATTTAATTTCAATATTTCCTACATCAGCTCGCAGGAAAACGGAACAGATTATCAGTATTTCAAAATGGGCTTGTATGTTGAGGATTACGATAAGATTTCACTCTTCCTGAAGGAAGCGGCAAAGCTTTGCAAGGTTCGTGTTATAGATTACAACAGTTCTGAAAAAGTATACGATAACAGTATCTTTTATAATACTTATGTTTCAGGATTGTCGCAGACAATGGGACTTTCAGAAGAGGTAAGCCGTGAACTTCTGACTTCTGTTAATCTTGCGATGCAGACCCTTGACGAAAAGGGACTGTCACCCTATCGTACATTTGACAGTATCAGTAAGTTTGCAGAGCTTTTAGCCGCTTCGAAAGGAAAAAACTTTAATCCCCGCATAAGCACTCACAAGGTAACCGATAATACGGAAATAACTCTTATAGAGCCTCCCTGCGGAAGTAATACCATTATCATAAAAAGCAATGATAAGGTCTTATTTGTTGATAGCGGATACGCTTGCTATGCCAAAGAAATGCTTGATATATTCAGAAGAATCCTTCCTGAGTTTGAAACTATGGAAAAGACGATTCTTGTAACTCACGCAGATGTTGACCACTGCGGACTGTTACCGGTATTTGACAAAGTAATTGGAAGCACTAAAACGGTAAATTGCCTGAGAAATGAATACGAAGGCAAAAACGGATACAGAGAAGAAAATCCCCTCCACAAGCCTTATATAAACATTTGCAAAATTCTGACTTCATACAAAGCGGTAAATTCAGCAAAGCTGACTGCTATGTGGAATAACATTGAAAATCCCGCAGAACCCCTTACACAAATCGGTTTCTTTGATTTTGGTGAATTGCATTTTGAGGTGTATGAAGGTAAAGGCGGACATCTTCCCGGGGAGATTGTACTGATAGACTATTCAAAGCATATTGCAATCACAGGTGATATTTATATCAATATGCACGGATTGACGGCAGAACAAGCGAAATATAATAAGTATGCACCCATACTTATGACATCGGTAGACACGGACCCCGGATTATGCGTAGAGGAAAGAAATGCAATAATTGAAAGACTTGGTGTTGGCAGGTGGCAAATTTTCGGTGCACACGGATTTAAAAAAGATTATTCCGTAAATACGTAATAGTCATATTATGCGTCTTTGATAAGCAGTGGGAGAAAGTCCCACTGCTTTTTTAAATGCCCTGGAAAAAATGTGTATGGATGAATAACCAAGCATATCTGAAATCTGACTTACAGTGTGGTTTTTCTCGCGGAGAAGCTTTTTTGCCTCGGATATCTTTTGTTCCATATAATATTCCATGGGGCTCTGTCCTGTACTTTCACGGAATATTTTGCAAAGCTGGGTTTTTCCGATAAGAAAATGCTCGCATAATTCTTTAAGGGTTATTGGCGTATAAACACTGCTTTTAAGATAATCTGATATAAGCTCACTAAGAGAGTTGTTTGCAATGTCACGGGATTTTTTGCTTGTTTCAAGTTTTTTACTCATATCACTTCCGCTTCGGATAAGGCGAATAATAAACTCCGTGAAATAGCAGTTAAGGAGCTGTGAAGCACCGAATACGTCGTTTCTAAAATTCAGGTTTTCCTTATTTTCATAATTAGACGGCACTGTGCCGAGAGCATTTTTTGCCTCATCAATAAACAGTGAAAGAAGCATTTTGCCGGTCTTATTAAGATTAAAGGTTTTTCCTTTCAGGTGGCTGAGCATTTCACCATCTGCCGTGAAAGAAATGACAAGCATATTATTTGCCACACGGTTGTCAGAAATATGGGCGTGAACTTCCATCGGCTCGTGAAAAATAGCCTGCCCCTCTTCAAGAGTAAGACCAACGCCGTTGGTAATAGCGTTTATCCGCCCGCTGTCAACATAAACCATTTCCCAGAAATCATGTTTTTCGGGTGCGTGGGAGAAGTCTTTTCCAAATTCAAAGTAATATATGCTGTTAAAGCCTTTTATTTCTATTTCCTTATGTACCTTTTGAGTGTCGAACATTTTCCAAAAAACCTCCTCGCGGACAAAATGATAAAAAAAACGCAAATATTGTTAAATACATAATTGTACTGTAATTGTATAATAAAAATGACAGAAAGTCAATCAGAATGCTAAATTAACGGAGGTTTTTGAAAATGAATGTACTTGCAATCGGCTGTCATCCTGATGACATTGAAATTAACTGTGCAGGAACTTTAGCTAAATGTGTAAAGCGTGGTGACAATGTTACTGTGTGCCATGTATGCAACGGTAATCTGGGACACGTTATCATAGAACCTGATGAGCTTGCCCGGATTCGTAGGAATGAGGCTATAAAAGCGGGATCTCTTGCAGGAATCAAGGTTGTAACCTGTGACATTGGTGACCTTTTGGCTTATGAATCCAGTAAGGAGCAGCGTGATAAGGTTGTAGATATAATTCGTGAAGCACAGCCTGACTTTATTATCACTCATGCACCAAATGATTATATGCCTGACCATACAGCAGTGTCAAAGCTTGTATTTGATGCTTCATTTGCGGCAAGCGTGCCTCATTATAAAACGTCTGTAGCTACCCCTTCAGAGGTTACACCCATATTCTATATGGATAATCTTGGCGGAAATGAATTTTTACCTACTGAATATGTGGATATAACAGATGAGATTGATTTAAAGCTTGAAATGCTTGAATGCCATGAAAGTCAGCTTAAGTGGATGAGAGAGCACGATAATATTGACTTTGCAGATATGGTTAAGACTATTTCAAAATATCGCGGCTATCAGTGCGGTGCACAGTATGCAGAGGCTTTTTCACAGTGTATGGTATATCCAAAACCAACAGTTAGGAGAATGCTTCCATGAAAAAAGTAGCTTGTGTCGGAATTTTAGTAGCAGACGTTATTGTTGAGCCTGTTACTAAATTCCCCGAAAAAGGTATACTTGAAAAGGTTAATTCAATCACTATGCACAATGGCGGTAACGCTATGACTGCATCAATCAACCTTCGTAAAATCGGTGTTGAGTCGACGATGGTAGGAATGGTCGGAAACGATATGTTCGGTGAATTCCTTAAGGGCAGACTTAAAGACGCAGGCGTTGATGTTTCAGGTCTTAAAGTGTCTGATGATGCACAGACCTCTGCATCGGTGCTTATGATAGATCCCGGGACAGGTGAACGCTCGTTCTTCCACTGTGTTGGTGCGAATGGTGTTTTTGCTGAAAGCGACATCAACTATGATGCGGTTGAAAAGTGCGATATGGTTTTTGTAACGGGTTCATTTATTATGGACACCTTTGACGGTGAGGAAACTATGAAGTTCCTTAAGCGTTGTAAGGAGATGGGAAAGACTACATTCCTTGACGTTTGCTGGGATGCAAGCGGCAGATGGGGTGAACTTCTTGATATGTCACTTCCTTACATAGATTACTTTATGCCCAGCATTGACGAAGCGGTTTGCATCGCAAAGGAAGAAAACCCTGAAAGCATTGCAGACGTATTTCAGTCAAAAGGTGCTAAGAATGTAATCATCAAGCTTGGCTCAAAGGGTAGTTACCTTCGTAAAGAAGGGGAGAGTAAGGGTACAGTTTATCCGCCCTTCTATATTGAGAATCCTGTTGATACAACAGGTGCAGGAGATAGCTTCTGTTCAGGTTTCCTTGCAGCATACGCTATGGAGAAACCTCTTGAAGAATGTATGGTGTTTGCTAATGCCACAGGTGCACACTGTGTAATGGAAAAGGGTGCAACAACAGGCATCAAACCCTACGCAGATATAATGAAATTTATTGAAACTTATAATAAATAAAAAGGAGAATTACTATGGATTTTTTAAGTACAGTTGAAGGCAGTATGTGCGAAAGCTTTTTCCCCAAGGGTTGGGACCTCAAGAAAATTGACGAATGTTGTGAAAAGGGTGTAACCCGTGAAGATTTCTGGCATAAGGACTTTACTCCCGTTGAATGTGACAACATTTTTGAGTTTGACACATTTATGGGACACGAAATCGCTCTTCAGATCAAGAACGCTCGTGAAAGAGGCGAAAAGCTCGCTATGATTCTTCCCGTAGGACCTATGGGTATGTACAAATGGGCAGTTTACTTCCTTAAGGAATGGAATATAAAGTGTGACCACGTTTACACATTCAATATGGACGAATGGTCTGACGCAGAGGGTAACACACTTCCCAACACAGACCCCGCATCATTTGAATACAGCATGAAGCAGGCTTTCTTTGATAAGCTTGGTGAGAACACAGTTCCTCCCAGTCAGCGTAACTTTGCTTCAAAGGAAAACCTTCCCACATATCCCGAGAAGATTGCTGCCCTTAAGGCAGAGGGTGCAAAGCTTGTTCTCGTATTCGGTATTGGTCGTGCTTGTCACATCGCATTCTGGGAACCCCACTTTGCAGATGAATTTGATACAGTTGAAGAATGGAAGAAGCAGTGCTACAGAATTGGTGCAAAGCTTAATCCTATGACTATCGAACAGAACGCTATTACAAGCTTTAAGAGCCGTACTACACTTGTTCCTTGCCGTGCTAACACAGTAGGCCCCGGTCTCTTCCTTCAGGCTGATACAATCATCGGTGGATGTGACGGTGCTCTTGGCAGAGGCATGGGCTGGCAGGGTATGAGCTTCCTTATGACTCTCCACTATGGTCCTGATAAGAGCATTACATCTTCATTCATTCCCACAATGCCCGGTAAGCTCTTCTATCTTAAGGAGCTGGCTGGTCCTTTGACAGCAGAATGTAACTAATTCGGGATGTTAAAAATGCCCAGACCGCAAAGGTCAAGATGAAACAAGAGTTCCTTTCAATAAGTGAGGAAACAACACTGCTTTTCTTGTTTGTGGTAGAAATTCGTTTCACGAATTTCAAAAATTATGACCTTTGCTACGAACGAACTTCACCTCTCGGCGTATCCACATACGCCTTCGGGTACCCCCTGCGGGTTCAGTTCGTCCGTTCTGAACATTTTTTCCTATCCCTCTGATTCGGAATGTTAAAATAAATGCGGAATTCGGAGTGCGGAATGCGAAGTGAACATTTAAATGAAGACAAATTTGAAAAAAAGATTTTCTCTGAAGAGAAAATCGTCCATCATTTCGAATTTCGAACTTCACATTTCGAATTATTTATGATTCAGAATATTAAAAATATGGGGCTGTAATTTTTACAGCCCCAATTTAAAAAGGTGATATTATGGCACAGACTGTTTACGATGAAAAATTCGAAAAATGGCTTTCGGAGTATCTTGACGAGAAACTTCCTGAAAAAATCTACGATGCCCATTACCATATAAACCGCAAATATGCAGCGGCAAAAGGGTATGAGGGGAGAGCGTTTGAGCAGTACGCTGATTTTATGGCAAAATACGTACCTCGTCCGCTTGCAGGCGGTCTTATTATGGCGCAGCCGAAAAGCAAACACACCCCCGAAGATATTGCAGATGAAAATAGCTATATAATCGAGCTTTCAAAAAAGCACAATCTTGACGTGGGAATTCTTGTTCCGCCATACTATACTCGTGAACAGACAGAGAAAATCATTGACGAAAATCCCACCGTAAAGATGCTTAAGCCGTATCTTACTTATACTACCGGAGAAGATGCGCTTGAATCGGACATTTCGGAATTTGCACCGGAGTGGATGTGGGAGCTTGCCCACGACAGAAAGATGCCCATAATGATACATCTTTCCCATTATCAGAATATGCTGTGGGATGAGGCTAACATCCGTGAAATTCGTTATTTCTGTGAAAAATATCCCGAGGCAAAGCTTATTCTTGCTCACTGTGCAATGGGTCATAATGTGCCGAAACTTAAACTTAGTCTTGAAAAAATCAGTGATTTAAAAAATATCTGGTTTGACTTTTCCGGATCTACGGAAACAATGGCAATTTACTACTGCATAAAGATGTTTGGCGCAGAAAAAATGATGTTTGGCGGTGACCATAATCACGGGGAATCTCTTGGAAGAATCTGCTCTTTCGGAACAAACTTTATAGGGCTTCATCCCGGATTTGTTGATATGAACTATATAACGGGAAGTCCTTATAAATATCAGCCTCTTAACAATATGCAGGAAAGCCTGATGTGCTTTTTTCAGGCGGCAGAGTTGCTTGATTTAAGTAAAGAAGATGTTGAAAAAATCTTCTTTTACAATGCAAAAAGAATGTTTGAATAATCTTAAAAATGAGTGGAAAAACCTTGCTTTTTTTCCACTCATTTTGTTTCAGTGCCTATTTTGTATTACCTTTTTCTTTACAATAAAAAAATGTTGAAACTTAAGATATACTGTGCTATAATTAATATATTATAGTTACTCGAACGGTCGAGAGTTTGAACTCTAACGAAAGAAGGGAAAATGATGCTTGAAAAAGAATGGGTATTTCTTGATGAAAATATCAATGAAGCGCAGGCAGAAGCTTATTCCGAAATCTTTGATATTCCCAAAATTGTTGCAAAGGTTCTTATAAACAGAGGCTTTACCGATGCGGCTGAGGCAAAGAAATTCCTTGATAAAACATCAGAAAATTTCTATTCACCTAATCTTATGTGTGACATGGACAAGGCTGTAGAAAGAATAAAAAAAGCAATAGAAAACAAAGAAAATGTAGTAGTTTACGGAGATTATGACGTTGACGGCATTACTTCAACGGCAATTCTTGTAAGGTATCTGCGCGGACAGGGCGTAAATGCGAGCGCATATATTCCAGACAGACAGAATGAAGGCTACGGCATCAATAAAACGGCAGTCAAAAAA
Source organism: Clostridia bacterium (assembly GCA_045545295.1). GTDB lineage: Bacteria > Bacillota > Clostridia > UMGS1883 > UMGS1883 > UMGS1883. The sequence continues at coordinate 38,127 of JAZQAO010000017.1, read as the reverse complement.
ATATATGACAGCGGTGCAACGCTTCTTATAAGCGTTGACACGGGTATTACTGCCGTTGAAGAAACTGAATATGCAAAAGAACTCGGATGTGATGTTATAATCACTGACCACCACGAGTGTAAGGAAGAACTTCCGAAAGCTATTGCAGTCGTAAACCCAAAAAGGGCTGACTGTAAATATCCTTTCAAAGACCTTGCAGGCGTAGGAGTGGCATTCAAACTTGTGTGTGCAGCCAGTGAAAAGAGTGAGAATGAACTTTTGGATGAATATTCTGATCTTGTTGCACTTGGTACTATTGCAGATGTTGTTCCGCTTCGTGATGAAAACAGAGTAATTGCGGCACGTGGTATAGAAAAGCTTTCCAAAAATCCTAATACCGGTCTTGCAGCAGTTATTTCTACTCTTGGTCTCAGACAAAAGTGGAATAACTGTGCGGTTGTGAGCTATTCTATAGCACCAAGACTTAATGCAGCAGGCAGAATGTCAAATGCGATGATTGCCGTTGACCTTCTCCTCACAAAGGATCCTGAGGAGGCACAGGAACTTGCGGTGCGTCTTGATGAGGAAAACCGTAACAGACAGAATGAGGAAAGAGTTATTTTTGAAGAAGCTGTTGAGATGATAAACAATCTTGACCTGGCGGATAAAAAAGTGCTTGTTCTTGGAAAACGCAACTGGCACCATGGAATTATAGGGGTTGTTGCATCCAGAATTTGCGAACGTTACAATAAAACGTGCATACTTATATCAATAGAAGACGAATGGTGCAAGAGCTCCGGCAGAAGCGTTGAAGGAATAAACCTTTTTGATGCTCTCAGCCACTGCTCTGACATACTTGAAAAATTCGGTGGTCACGCTTATGCGGCAGGTTTTTCAATTAAAGAAGAGTATATCCCCGAGCTTGACAGGCGGCTTAACGAATTTGCCAGAGAGACGGATTCCTCGGCAAAGCTTCCTCAGTTACTTATTGATTCCAAAATAACTGTTTCGGACATTAATGCCGCAACAATAAGAAAAACCGAGGTGCTCGCACCATACGGTGCCGGAAACAAGGTGCCGGTATATGCACTTATGGGAGCGAAAGTTGTTGATGTGAAAACTCTTTCAGAAGGAAAACATACCAGAATTCTTGCTGAAAGTGAAGGAAGAATTGTTGAGGCAATCGCATTCGGAGCAGGGTCACTGGCGGCAGAATATTGTGTAGGTGATGTTGTCGATATAGCAGGAGAACTCAACATCAATCTTTATAACGGACAGATAAGATTGCAGATAATTATGACAGGAATCAGAATTTCCCACAAAACGATGGAGGATGTTCTTCCGGACAGACAGGATTTTGTGGATATGTACCGCTATTTTAAACAGCAGGGTACCTGCAGCGGAGAAATATCCAGCCTTACCGGAAAATTCAGTGAAATGTTCGGTAGGAGAATTATGCGTGATAAAATAATAAACGTGCTCAGAGTTTTTGCTGACCTTGGAATTCTTCTTTACAACAAGCTTGGTGATGTTATTCAGGTAACCGTACTTGAAAATGAAAAAGGAAAAAAGGTTGCAATAGATAAGAGCGAGGTTTATCAGCAAATCAAAAAAGAAACAGAAAAATATTCTTAACAGGGAGGCTCGTTATGGCTTGTGCGTTTGAATCCTTAATGGATAAAGTTAGAAAATATAATAAAAATGCATCAGAGGATGAAGCGCTTATCAGAAAAGCATACGAGCTTTGCAAGGAAAAGCACGGAAATCAGCTCCGCCACAGCGGTGAACCATATTTTGTTCATCCTTATGAGGTTGCGTGCATACTTGCAGATATGGAGCTTGATGCTGAAGCTATAGTTGCAGGACTTTTGCACGATGTTATAGAGGATACAGAGGTTGGCTATGATGAAATAAAGGAAGAATTTGGTGAGCAGGTCGCACTTTTGGTTGAGGGCGTTACAAAGCTTGACAAAATCAAGGTTATTTCAAAGGAAGAAGCTCATATAGAAAACCTTCGTAAGATGTTCTTTGCTATGGCAGAGGATATCCGTGTTGTCCTTATCAAGCTCGCAGACAGACTTCACAATATGCGTACGCTTAAGCACATGAAACCTGAAAAACAGCTTGAAAAAGCAAAGGAAACCCTTGATGTGTATGCTCCGCTTGCGTACCGTCTGGGTATTTCAAAAATAAAAATTGAGCTTGAGGATTTGTCTCTTAAATATCTTGACAGCGTGGCATATTACGAAATTGTAGACGGACTTTCACAGAAGCAGTCTGAAAGAGATGCATACGTTCAGAACGTAAGAAATGTTATTGCCGACAAGATGGAAGCAATGAATATTGAGTGCCATATTTCTGCAAGAGCAAAGCATATATTCAGCATATTCAGAAAAATGTACAATCAGAACAAGACCCTTGATGAAATTTATGACCTTTTTGCAGTCAGAATCATTGTTGACACAGTAGCGGAATGTTACGCAGTCTTAGGTATTGTTCATGAGGAGTATAAACCTATTCCGGGGCGTTTTAAGGACTATATAGCTATGCCCAAGCCCAATATGTATCAATCCCTTCATACAACGGTAATCGGTCCTGACGGTCAACCCTTTGAAATCCAGATAAGAACATGGGATATGCACCGTGTTGCTGAGCGTGGTGTTGCGGCGCATTGGAAATATAAAGAGGGTAAAGCAGGCAGTACAGATAATCTTGACTGGGTGAACAAGCTTTTAGAGATACAGAATGACTCTGTTGATCCGGAAGACTTTATGCGCACACTTAAAATAGATATGTTTGCAGATGAGGTATACGTGTTCACTCCCAAGGGCGATGTTATTGCGCTTCCTGCCGGGTCTACACCTATTGACTTTGCATTCTACATCCATTCTGCTGTCGGTTATAAGATGACGGGTGCAAAGGCAAATTCAAAAATTGTGCCACTTGATTATAAACTGCAGAACGGTGACATTGTCGAGGTCATTACATCCGGAGCAAACAAAGGCCCCAGTATGGACTGGCTGAAAATTGTCAAAACAAGTACAGCCAGAAGTAAGATTAATTCATGGTTCAAAAAAGAAAACCGCGAGGCTAACATTGAACGCGGAAGAAATTCCGTTGAAGCAGAATTCAGAAGACTTGGTCTTAATCAGACAGATTACTTTAAACCAAAATATCTTGATCCCATGCTTAAGCGTTATGGTTTTGCCGGTGTTGAAGAAATGTATGCTGCAATTGGTTTCGGTGGCATTACTGCAGCAAAGGTTATAGCAAGACTCAGAGACAGCTATCAGTCGGAGAATAAGGAAAATCTTCCTCCGGAATTTGTTGTCAAACAGAGCAAAGTAAAACCAAATAAGACAAACTTAGGTATTGAGGTTAAGGGTGTTGACAACTGCCTTGTAAGGCTTTCAAAATGTTGTAATCCTGTACCTGGAGACGAAATTATAGGATTTATCACACGAGGAAGAGGTGTCAGTGTCCACAGATGTGACTGTATAAATATCCAGCCGGAAAGCCTTACCGAGGATATGCGCAGCCGTATGATAGAATGTGACTGGCTCGAGGGTATTTCAACTTCGTTTAACGCAGAACTTAGTATTGCCTGCACAAATCGTAACGGTGTGCTTGCAGATGTTATCGGCGTTGTGTCAGAAGAAAAACTCAATCTTCTTGCTACAAATGCGAGAGCGCTTAAGGATAAAACAGCGCTTATCGACATTACTATTGAGGTTTCAAGTAAGGAGCAGATTGATTCGATTATAAGAAAACTCCACAGAGTACCGGGTGTGTATGAGATTAAGAGAACAGTGCAGTAAATAAAGGGGATGTTAAAAACGTCCGGACAGCAAAAAGACGATTGATTAAATGCGGAATTCGGAGTGCGAAGTGCGGAATGGCGGTAGATTTTTGCTAAATGTTGTTCGCGATTGAATTACGCAGTTTCCTATACGGTTAAAAAGGATTTTCTCTGCAGAGAAAATCTTCCATCATTTCGAATTTCGGACTTCACATTTCGAACTTTCATAATACGAATTGTCCGTTCAAACCGCATTTTTTCCTATACCAACTTAAGGAGTAGATTATGAAATTACAGACTATAGTAGTAGGGGAATTAGAGGTAAATTGCTACCTTCTTGCAGAGGGTGGCGAGGCAATTGTCATTGACCCCGGTGACGAATATGAAAAAATAATAGCAGCAGCAGAAAAAGAAAATTGTAAAATAATAAAAATTCTTCTTACACACGGTCATTTTGACCATATCGGTGCAGTGTCGGATATTGCAGAAAAAACAGGTGCAAAGGTTTATGTGCATAAAGATGATGAGATAATGCTTGATGACAATATTAAGAATCTTGCTGAATTTTCAAATGCAAAAGTAAAGCATTGTAAGGCCGATTTTTATTATGACAGCGGTGATGTTATTGAACTTGGTACCAATAAGCTTAAAATCCACCACACTCCGGGGCACAGTGCGGGAGGTGTGTGTATCGAGTGCGGAGAGTACCTTTTCAGTGGAGATTTACTGTTTGCCGGCTCGATAGGCAGGTTTGACAGAGGCGACCTCAGGACGGAGTTAAAATCGCTTAAGTATCTTATAGATAACTTTAGTGATGACATAGTTGTTTATCCCGGACACGGCTCAGCAACTACCATAGGTGATGAGAAGGCATATAACCCCTACATAATAAATCACGTAATGATGAGATGATTTTATGGAAATAATTACAAAAGGACACGAACTTGATGACGCCGTGAGACAGGTGCTTCAACTGTTTTTCGACATAAGTACAGATTTTACGGTGCAGTCAAGTCTGATTGAAAATAATAATGTGTATGAAGCTGCTGCAACGGTTGACATAGGCGATAAAAAAGCCTGTGGAGAAGCGAAGAAGCAGCTTTTTTCACCTGTCAGAAAAGACCTCAGCGACCTTATTAAAAAGTCGGTGTTTTTTGCGTGCAAAAAGCTTTCCGATATGCCCACACCCTGGGGCATTTCTACGGGAATACGTCCTGCAAAAACCGCAAGAATGATGCTTGACGAAGGATTTTCCGAAGACGAAATTTTATCCTTTATGCAAAACGAATACTTTGTTTCGGAGAATAAGGCACATCTTAGCCTTGGTGTGGCAAAGAAAGAATCAGAGCTACTGAAAAGCCGTGTTGAAAACGGTATCAGTATTTACGTGGGTGTGCCTTTTTGTCCCACAAGGTGTTCTTATTGTTCCTTTATTTCTCAGGCAGTGGCACATAACAGAAAATTCATTGAACCTTACGCAGACGCCCTTGTAAAAGAAATTGAGGCTACGGCAGAAATAACACGAGATTTCGGATATAAAACAGAAACAGTATATTTCGGTGGCGGTACACCTACAACACTTCCCCCCGAAATTCTTGATAGAGTAATTAAAAAGGTTAAAGAGTGTTTTGACATATCTTCCCTTAAGGAATTTACCGTTGAGGCAGGACGTCCCGACACCTTTTCTGATGAAATGCTTTCAGTGCTTCGAGAAAACGGTGTTAACCGTATAAGCATTAACCCGCAGACTATGAATCAGAAAACCCTTGATTTAATTGGAAGAAAGCATACCGTGGAGGATACGGTTAAAGCCTTTGAAATGGCAAAAAAATATAACTTTTTCAGTATAAATGCAGATATTATAGCAGGACTTCCTGAGGAAACACCGGAAGATTTTGAAAAAACTGTAAAAGAAGTTGTTTCACTTAATCCCGATGCGGTAACCGTTCATACGATGTATATGAAACGCGCAGCAAGACTTATAGACGATTTTGAAAAGCTTCGGTTTGCATCTCATGTTGGGGAAATGGTTGATTTTTCTCACAACTATCTCATAGAAAATGCTTTTATGCCATACTATATGTATAAGCAGAGGAATACCCTCGGCAATCTTGAAAATACCGCCTTTGCAAAAGACGGTCACGAAAGTCTGTATAATATCTACATTATGGAAGAGATACAGACGATTTTTGCGCTTGGTGGCGGTGCTTCAACAAAAATGGTCAAGGGTGATTTGATTGAAAGAGTATTTAATCCCAAGGAAGCAGGAGATTACATAAAACGCATTGATGAAATAATTGAGAAAAAGAAAAAGGCAGTAGAATTTTTAAAGTAGGTGGATGTAGTGATTGAAATTACCTATAACAAAAATAGAATGACAGCTGGAACTGCGATAACTGCAGGCGAGCTTGCGAAAAAGGATAAAAAGATACTGGCACTTAAAATAAATAATGCAATTGCACCGGCAGATTATGTTATTAAGACCGGTGATGTTGTTGAGGAAATAAAAATTTCGGACGACGAAGGCTATCTTATCTATAAGGAAACTCTTATAATTCTCCTTCTGCACGCAGTAGAAGAACTTTCTGATTGCAGTGCAGTGTTCATAAGACAGTCTGTGAATAAATCAACCTATTTTGAAATTGAGTGTAACGATATAACGAAGGAAGAAACCGCAAAAAAAATAAAAGAAAAAATGAAAGAACTGATTGAAAGCGGGAATGAAATAAATCAGAAAGTGCTTTCAAGGAATGAAGTTGCGGAAATTTTTGAAAAATACGGTGATGTTGTACGTGCAAAGGAGATAAGAAAACTTCCAACGGAGAAAATCTCTGTCTGCGAAACCGCAAAAAGATGCCACATAACCTATCAGCCCCTTGCGTACAGCATAAAGTCGGTAGATAATTTTGATGTAATGCCTTATGAGGACGGGTTCCTTCTGAAATATCCTACAAATTATAATGTTGATACAATTCCGGTGATTAATTCCGGAAAGAAGGTACATCAGGCGATAGAAGACTACCGTGACTGGATAACTACAATCGGGGCAGAGGATATTTTCAGCCTTAATAGCTTTATCCAAAATGGGAAGAGTGCCGATATTGTAAATCTTTCCGAGGGACTTCACGAAAAACGAATAAGCCGTATTGCAGACAAAATCAGTGAAAATCCCAGAATAAAGGTTATTCTTATTGCAGGACCGTCGTCCTCGGGGAAAACCTCTTTTGCAAACAGACTTTGTCTGCATCTTCGCATTAACCATATTGAGCCTGTTGTAATTTCCCTTGACGATTATTATGTAAATGATGACCGTATGCCCCGTGATGAAAAGGGCGATTTTGATTTTGAATGTGTGGAATCCATAGATTATGAGCTTTTTAACGAGCATCTTGCACTTTTAACAGAGGGCAAAAGTGTGGAAATTCCCAAGTACGATTTTAACGTTCGTCACAGAGTTAAGGGGAAAACAATTTCTCTTCACGAGGGACAGATTCTCATTGTGGAGGGGATACACGCTCTTAATGAGCTTCTTACAAGCCGTGTTGACAAGAAAAATAAATATAAGATTTATTTAAGTGCACTTACAAGCTTGTGCCTTGACGAGTACAACGCATTTTCGCCTACGGATAACCGCCTTATTCGCAGAATGGTCAGGGATGCACAGTTCCGTAACACTCCTGCGGAAAACACCTTTAAGCTGTGGAAAAGTGTCCGCAGAGGTGAGCAAAAGTATATTTTCCCCTTTGAAAGCGAAGCTGATGAGGTATTTAACTCATCCCTTGTGTATGAGCTTTCTGTTCTTAAAGAGCCTGCGATAAAACTCCTTAACACAATAGGGGAGGACAGCGAGTACTACAGTAAGGCAATACGCCTTAAAGAGCTGTTGTCGTTTTTTGAAACGATGAATCCGGAAGTTATTCCGCCTACATCAATTATTCGTGAATTTATCGGTGGAAGTACAATAGTACACTGAAGATATAAAAAATAATAATGAACTGCGAGGAGTAGGTTATGAAAAATTGGTTAAATAATGCTGTAGTATATGAAATATATCCTCAATCTTTTTATGATTCAAATGGTGACGGAATAGGGGATTTGCGTGGTATTATTGATAAGCTTGATTATATTAAGAAAATGGGATTTACAGCTATATGGCTTAACCCTATAAATGAAAGTTCTTTTCGGGATGCAGGTTATGATGTGACCGATTTTTACACTGTAGCATCACGTTACGGAACTAATGAGGAATATAAAGAATTGTGTGATAAAGCGCATTCGTTGGGAATGAAGGTTATATTTGACTTAGTTGCAGGACACACATCTATTGACCATCCCTGGTTTATACAGTCCGCAAAGGCTGAGAAAAATGAATACACCAATCGTTATATATGGACAGACGATACTTTTGATAATGAGGAAGGTATTGCCGGATACAGTGAACGAAACGGCAACTATATTACAAATTTTTTCTGGAGTCAGCCTGCACTGAACTACGGATATGCTCATCCTGATCCGGATAAAACCTGGCAGCTTCCGGTAAATCATCCGGATTGTATTGCCACAAAAGAAGAGCTGAAGAAAATTATTGGCTTTTGGATGGAATTAGGTACAGATGCATTCCGGGTAGATATGGCAGCATCCCTTATTAAAGGAGATACTGACGGAAGCTTTATGAAAGCTTTCTGGAAAGAAATACGAAACTATATGGAAGGTAAAAATCCCGAATGTCTTCTTATTGCAGAATGGGGATTTCCTACAAAGGCAATTAATGCAGGCTTTTATCTTGATTTCCTTTTACACTCAGGAAATTCTGCGTATACATCACTTTTTCGTCACGAAAAAGGAAGAAATACAACAAGATTATGGCTTGGAAACAGCTATTTTTCAAAAGATGGAAAAGGCGATATAAACGAATTTCTCGACAGATATTTATATGACCTTGAAAATGTAAAAGGACAAGGTTATATTGGTCTTATTACGGGAAATCACGATATGCAAAGACTTGCATATAGGCGGGATACAGATGAAATTAAGGCGGCAATGACTTTTTTATTTACTATGCCGGGTGTTCCTTTTATCTATTACGGTGACGAAATAGGAATGGATTATATCGAAGGTCTGCCCTCAAAAGAAGGCGGATATAACAGAACCGGTGCAAGAACGCCTATGCAGTGGAATGACAGTAAAAATCACGGGTTTTCTATGAGCGATATGCCGTATCTTCCAACTGATATGCGCAAGAACACACCAACGGTAGAAAAGCAGGAGAAAGAAGAAAGCTCCCTGCTCAATTTTGTGAGAAAGCTGATAGAAATTCACAAAACTACGCCGGCTCTTCACGCAGATGGCGAATTAAATATTCTTTTGCGGGATTATCCTTTGGTGTACGAACGCACAGATGGAATAAAAACAATTTTTATAGCTATCAATCCTTCTGGAAAAACGTATAATTATTCTGTGCCTGAATTTAAGAAAGTTTTAATCAGTCAAAATGTTGAACAAAAAGAAGGATTTATCAGAATGAACGGTGTCAGCTTTATAGTGGCAGAAAAGGAATGATAGAGGACAAGCATAAAAGAAAACTGCTACTTAAAAATGCAAAGCGATTAACTCTTAATTTATCGGCGGAAGTGCGATAGTGCATTAAATAATAAAGCGAAAGAAAAATATCATGGAGCATTAAAATTATGAGAATAGCGATTTGTGATGATAATTTTGAATGTATAAAACAGATAAAGGGATTTATAAACAACTTTTCGGAAAAACTTACGGAAATTGATGAGTTTTCCTCAGGAGAGGAACTTGCAGATGTCTATAATTCAAAAAAAGCTGAGTATGATGTGATTTTTCTTGATATGGAGCTTGGCGGTCTTAACGGAATAGAAACAGGAATGAGTATCAGAAATTATGATTCAGACGTAATTATAGTGTTTGTTACAAGCTATACTCAATATATGCAGGAAAGCTTCGAATGCCAGCCATTCAGATTCCTTGTGAAGCCTGTGAGTGAGAATGATGTTTTAAATGTTATGGATGCTATAACAAAAAAAATCAGCTCTGAGAAGAAAACATTTATTTTCAGTGAAAATCGTAACACTGTAAGGCTTTTTACAAAAGATATTGCTTTTTTTGAAAGCAGAGCACATTATCTTTATATACACACCGATAACACAACCTACAGAATAGTAAAAACATTATCCGCATTATGTGCTGATATTGGCAGTAATGAATTCTGCAGAGTTCATAATTCGTTTGCCGTAAATATGAATTTTATAAAAGAAATTAAAAGCAATGAAATCCTTCTTTATGACGGAAATACTGTACCGTTGGGAAGAAAGTATAAAAAAGATTTTATGGTTGCGTTTCTGGAATTTAAAGAAAGGAAGTATTTTATATGAATATGCAGTCTGTGCTTAATATATTTACTTGTTTTTTCGAAGCATTGATAATGTTTAAACTGTTTGGTGCTTTTTTGAAAAAACGCAACTGGATGACAGAAACTTACAGATTTGGCGGGATTTTACTGCTGATGGTATTGATAATGCTGAGTAATAAATTTTTTGGATTTGGTATTATGAATACGGTTGGTATTGTGGTTGCGATTTTTATTGCGTCCTTTCTGTATGAGGGTAAAGTTGCCATACGTGCGATGGTTTCAGCCTTGGGGATTTTGCTTGCAACTGCATCGGAGATAATTGTTGTGTTTTCCCTTGCATACCTTTTTAAGATGTCTACGGCTGAAATAGTGGGAAATCCTTCAACATACATTTTTGGTACAATTTTGTCAAAAATATTTACATACGCAGTTTTTACTTTAGTTTGCACAAAGGGAAAAGATATTTCAAAAAAACGGACAGAGTACTGGATTATGTTCTTCGTGGTGTTTCTTACAGCAGTTCTGTCAGAGGTTTTGTTTTTTAACTTGTCATACAATAACGAAAATGAAAAGCTATATGATATAACTGTTATTTGCTCTATCGGTGTTTTAATAAGCGCAATTTTAACATTGTACTTATATGACCGTATGCTCGAACAGAACGAAGCCATAGCAGAAAAGAAAATATATGAGCAGCAGTTAAAGGAGCAGAAAAAACATCTTGAAGAAATTTTGGTTTCACAGGAAGAAGTTAAAAAATTCAGACACGACTTTTTTAACCACATAATAGCAATCAGGCAGTTTTTTCTGGCTAAAAATGAAGCCGGCGGATTAGAATATATTGATAAACTCGAAGAAATTGTAGAAAAGAATGAAGCTTCATTTAATACCGGAAACATTGCGTTAGATGCTATACTGAATTCAAAAAAAGCACTGGCAATAAGTAAAAATATAAAATTCAGTGCAAATTTGCAGATTCCGGAAAATTTGTGGATAGATTCTGTTGATATATGCACCATTTTCGGTAATGCACTTGATAATGCTGTGGAGGCTTGTGAGCTTATTGGAAATGACGGAGAAAAAGCTATAAATATAGATTTGGTATATGATAAAGATTCTTTGGTATGTAAAATAATAAACTCTTGCAATACAGATACAAAAAAAGATTCTTTGACTTCTAAACAAGATAAAAATCATCAAGGATATGGAATCGGAAACATTCAGACTGCATTAAAGAAATATAAACACGCATTTAAAATATCATCTGAAAATAATGAGTTTGTTTTGTCTTTTGTGATTTTCAAATAGGAAACTTTGGATGTAAGATTTTATTTTACATCCCAAGTTGTTGTTTGTGCTTTTTTATATGTTGTTTATGCAGATAATATTTTATTTGTAAGAAAGTATTGTATAATAAAAATATACATTTACAGGAGGAAAAACAGTTATGAAAAAAATTCTATATTCATTGATAATTGCTATTATGATATTGGGGTGTAACTGTGCTTTTGCAGAAACTCAGCCAAAAATCTATTTTGCTAATTCGGAGTTTAATGAAAAAACAATTGGAATTTATTCAAATGTAAAGACAAGTGATTATGACCTTGTAGCAGTAGCATATAACGGAAATTCCTTAGTAAAAGCGGAAATAGTAGATATTGAACTTTCTGCAGGTGTAACAAAGATTGTGCACACGGGGATTGACTGGAGCGAAATAACTTATGACAGAGCAAAATTTTTCGTTTGGAAGGGTCTTTCTCCGGTATGTGAAAGTGCCCAAATGTTTGTTGCGGATGGCGTTGTGACAGATGTTCCTTATACACTCATTGCAAATGAGGGAGCGTTTGACCCCGATATGTTGTATCAGATGAATATTAAAAATATTCAGGCTGACGGCGGTTTTATCGAAAGTCAGCAGTATTTAGGTAAAAATGTAAAAGTTGTTTACAATGTCAGATACGGCAGAAATGTTATTGTTGAAATAGAAGAAAAAGAATGTAATTCTGTATTTGAACTGAATGCAGGTCAGCTTGCAGATGAAGATGATAAGATTTGGGAAGAACGCTATAAAATCGGTTATAAAGAAATCGGAAGCAGTAAAGTTCAGGAGATAGCACTTGATGAAAGAGCAACATTATATGTAAACTACAAAGTTAGTGATTTCGATTTTACTACAAAAGGACTGGCATCTTATATTTCAGGCGGTGGACATATAGAATTCATTTCAAACGATGAGGATGATGCTATTGAGGTGATTTTGTTAACAGCCTTTGAATCAGAAGCTGTGCTGAAATCTATTCCTGAATATGGAAATATCCTTGAAGCTACATACTATTCGGGAAGCTTACCGGAATTTAAGTACGGTGATGAAGTGGATTTGTACATAGACGGAGAATGGAGCAGTTTTAGTAACCTTTCATCTAAAAATGTAATTGACTGTGTGAAGCTTACTGAAAATTATTATATATTATACGCATCAACATCTAAACTTGACGGATTTGTGGAAAGCTATGATACAACTCACAATGTTGTTACCATAGCAGAAAGTGAGTACTTAACCTCCCCTTATCTTGAAAGGGATATTTCAGATATAGCAAGATGTGGAGAAGGAACATTTTTCTTCAATGCATTCGGTGAGATTTCCTATTATCAGATAGCACAGCCGGAGGGCAGGGATTATGTCCTTATTGCTTCAGTGTATGAGGTGCGAAACGGCGTTGATACAGGATTTAATATAGAAGCTGTTCATACAGATGAATCTGTAGTACAATATAGACTAAATGGCAGTGCCGGTGTTTATGATTCAGAGGGAAACCTTATTTCTGCTGAAAGCTCCGGCGGTTCAGGAAGCTTAATCATAGGCGGAGGAGCATCAGGCGGAGGCAGCGCAGGGGGCGGAAGCTCTTCGCGTGGCGATGATGACGGTGTGTTTGACTACTACAGTACATATCTTTCTTATACCGATGAAGATGGAAAGGAACGTGCTGCTGCAGCAGATTTTAAAGAAAATTGTCCTCTCATTGCAAGAATAACCACAGACGCATATAACAGAGTAACCAGAATAATACTTCTTGAAGACGGAACATCAGCACTTGCCGATACTTCCGAAGAATATGATTCAAACAACAAAACTCTTGGAAACCTTGAATTTGATAAAGATTCTGTTGCTTTTGTGATAAATTCTTCAGGTGATTATATTGATGTAAATTCAATTAAAACGGAAAAAGTTACAGACTATCTTACAGACGGGCAAAGCGGTTATAATTTGCTTGCCTTCGATAAAGAAACCACCTATGGCGGAGCAGTATGTTTTGAAACAAAATAATATAGGATGCAAAAAAGGAAATCAGCATTAAAAGCTGATTTCCTTTTTTGTCACTCCGCATTCCGTATTCCGAATTCTGCACTTATTATAGTACCGCCACCGATAACAGTATCCCCGTCATATAGCACCACTGCCTGACCTTTGGTTATTGCACGTTGCGGCTCGTCAAAGGTAACGCGGATTGTATCTTCGTCAATCTGCACTACCGTTGCATCAGCAGGTGTGTGACGGTAGCGGATTTTCGCTTTAACACGCATAGGCGTATATAAATCGTCAACTGCGGTAAGGTTAATATCATTTGCTATTAATTCACTTGAAAATAAATCCTCGTGGGGGCAAAGGACAACTGCGTTTTTATCCGTATCTATATCGCATACATAAAGGGGGGCAGGTAAGGCAAGTCCGAGACCTTTTCGCTGACCTACAGTATAGGAAATAATTCCTTTGTGTGTGCCGAGAATATTTCCGTCTTTATCAATAAAATTTCCCTCAGGATAATCTTTTCCTGTATAACGGCGGATAAAGTCCGTATAATCTTCGTCTTTAACAAAGCATATATCTTGACTGTCCTTTTTGTGGGCATTTACAAGATTGTGCTTTTCTGCAATAGCACGTGCTTCCTCTTTTGTCATATTGCCAAGGGGGAAAAGAGTTCTTGCAAGCTGTTCCTTAGTAAGAGAATAAAGAACATAGCTCTGGTCCTTTGACGGGTCAAGGGCTTTTTTTAATACGTATCTGCCATTTTCCTTTTCAATACGTGCATAGTGTCCCGTTGCAATAAAGTTGCACCCAAGACCCTCCGCCTCTTTAAACAATCTTTCAAACTTAAGGTGACGGTTACACTCTATACACGGGTTAGGCGTTGCACCGTTTTCGTAAGCAGAAACAAATTTGTCTACAACTTTTTCACAGAAATCAGGGGAGAAATCGTACACAAAATGCTCCATAGAAAGTGCGTCGCACACTTTTTTTGCATCTTCTATATCTTCAAGACTGCAGCAGGCGTGTTCTTCATCAATGGGGATTTGTGCCCCCAGAAGCTTCATTGTAGCACCAACGCAGTCGTAACCTTTTTCTTTCATCAGATGTGCCGCAACCGATGAATCAACACCACCACTCATAGCCACAAGGCATTTGTTACCTGCAGGTTTTTTCACATTTCCAATTGCAGTCACTACCTTATAGCCTGCATTCTCTACACGCTTTTCAAGGAGTCTGCGACTTTCTGCCGCTTCTTCACCTGTGGCAATTTTATTGTCGTAAATACTGTAAAGCTTTCTGAATCTTTGAGGTGAAAGATTGGGCATAACTACATTTGCACCTGCTTTAAGCCCTCTTTCTCTGCCGTCCTCGGCAAGTGTTCCAAGTGCCGTTGTTGCAGGTAAAAGTGCGCAGGGGAACATTAAACGCAGTACAGAAATAAGGCGTATCGTTAATTCCACACTTCCACTTTCAAAATCTTTAAAAGGCGTTTCTTTATGATTTACATACGGACCAATTCCAATCATATCCGGCTGAAGCTCATTTAAAAAGAACAGGTCTGAAATAATATTATCCATAGTCTGGTATGGGGAGCCAACCATAAATCCGCTACCTACCTGATAACCGATTTTTTTCAGGTCATAAAGGCAACGTTTACGGTTTTCAAGGCTCATTTCAGCAGGGTGGAGCTTATTGTAATGCTCTTCCTCCGCGGTTTCGTGTCTTAACAGAAAACGGTTTGCACCTGCGTTAAAGTAGGCAAGGTAGCTTTCATAAGACCTTTCGCCAACGGATATAGTAATGGCACAGTCAGGGAATTCGCCTCTGATAGTGCTTATAATATCGCAGAATCTTTCGTCCGTAAAATACGGGTCCTCGCCCCCCTGAAGCACAAATGTGCGGAAACCGAGAGTGTAGCCCTCACGGCAGCATTCCATAATTTCATCCTTTGTAAGACGGTAACGCTCCGCCTTTTTGTTGTCACATCTTATACCGCAGTAATAGCAGTTGTTTTTGCAGAAATTTGAAAACTCAATAAGACCGCGGATGTAAACATCGGTGCCGTAGATTTCTCTGCGTACCGCATCGGCAGTCTTAAAAAGCTCTTCGTCATATTTATTCTCTGAAAGTAGTTCTTTAAACTCATCCCTTGTGAGAATGTGTTCTTCCTTTAACTTTTTTACCAACATAAAGTTCACCTTTTTAAATAGGGTGTGTAAAAAACATATTTTTACACACCACTTTATACACAGAGGAAAATTAAAAATGGATTTTGCAATGCAAAATCTTCCTTCATTTCGCATTGTTGAAGCTGTTTTTTGAATTTAGAACATCCTCAACATCCATTATAAAAGTTTCTCTTTACAATAATCAATAATTTCTTTTTTAGTTTCATCCTCAGGCATATACGGAAGGAATTTTTCAATATACTTCCTGAGAAGTACCTTGTCAATCTTTTTCGGTTTGTCGCCTGCAAGCTTTACAAAGTTGTCGCACTCTATAGCACGCACTTTTTTATCAGAAAGTCCCATACCTTTAATTGTACAGGTGCTGTCATAATAACTGAAAGCAGTATACTCATCATCTGTTGCAAAGAAACGGTATACATCACTGCAAAGGGGCTTTGTAAGTGTTTCAAAATCAGAATAGTTATTTGCGTCAGTACCGAAAATAATACGATTATAGTATTTCTCAAAAAACGCTTTAAATTCATCATATTTTCCAACCGATGCCTGGAACAGTGCAGGACCGGGTGCAAGGTCGATTGAAGTGTTGGGGTATTTATCCATAACCTTTGCAAGCTCCTGAAGACAATGCCCCATAAAGAAACCGTGGGGAAGAGTTATTCTTATGCCGGGGAAACGGTCAAGAACATTATAAACTTCACCATAGATTTCCTCAATTGATGCATAAGTTCCGTCACCGTAGAACCAGCCTTTTTCTTTGAAAATCGGGGGAACTTTGTCCTCATCCCAGAAATCGTGAGGGTCGGCAACGTGGGAATTCATGGGAATATTATTATCCTCTATATATTTAAAGAAAGCATCATAACCTTTTTTATCAATGCCATATGAAAGTTTTTTGTGAAGTGACGGCTTTGACTCAAGGAGCTTTATTCCGTCAAATCCTATAGCCATAAATTCTTCAGCCTGAGCTTTGAAGTCAAACTTTTCGGCAAGGGTGTCATTAATAGGTGCCTCAGGATAGAAAAGACCACCGTAGGAATATGCCGTTTCATCCTCAAACTTTAAAATAGCCCCCACAATATTCTGTGCCATTGAATAAACTCCGCGGGATTCGCCTGCCATAGGAAGAGAAAGGGTATTTACTGCATAAAGACCACATTTTTCCTTATAATTTTTAAATGCATCTATAAAAGAAACACCGTCTGTATTCCACTGGCAAATATGGCAGTGGGAGTCGATAATTTTTCTTGCCATTAAAATTTCTCCTTATAATACTTTATAATCTCGTCTTTTGTTTCTCCGTCCACAAGATTAGGAATAAATTCTTCGATATATTTTCCAAGCGCCTTGCGGTCAATTTCTTTCGGTGCTTTGTGTCCGACAATATCAAGGTAGTTTCCTGCAAGAACTGCCTGAAGTTTCTCCTCGTCAAGTCCCATTCCGTGAAGAGTACACTCGCTGTCGTAATAGTCAAATGCACTGTATACATCGTCTGTTGCAATAAAGCGGTATACATCGTTAAAAAGCCTGTCTGTAAGGGGGAATGGCGAGAAGTTCTTTGCATCTGTTGCAAAAAGTATTCTCTTATAATATTTATTAAAAAATGTTTTCCAGTTTTCGTAATCGGTGGACATTGCCTCTAAAAATACAGGGCCGGGGGCAAGGTCTGTGTATACGTTTTCGTAAGTATCAAAAAGATGTGATAAACCTTCGGGACCGTCACAAAGGAAAAATCCGTGGGGAAGCGTCACCTTAAGTTTCGGATGGCGTTCAAGCACATTATAAACCTGTGCATATATTTCTTCCTTTGTGGCAAAAGTACCATCCCCGTAAAACCAGCCGTTCTGACGGGCAAGAGGCGGTGCCGTTTCAGGGTCCCAGAAATTGTGGGGGTCGTTAACGTGCATAAGAAGAGGAATTTCATTTTCTTCAAGGTAAGAAAAATATTCCTCATACCCCTCTCTGTCAACACCGTATTTAAGCTTCTTATTAATAGTAGGCTTTGACTCAAACATTTTCATACCGTCAAAACCGATTTCCATAAGAGTTTCAGCCTGTGCTTTAAAGTTATATTCTGCAGTTTTTTCAGGAATAATCGGTGCATCGGGGTAGAAAAGACCACCATATACGTATGTAGAATTTGTTTTATCCTCAAGCTTTGAAATAGCACCGAGGATATTCTGTGCAGGGCAAAAATGTGTAGCCTGTCCCTTGATTGAGGGTACGCAAAGGAGTGAAAAACCCGTCACACCGCATTTTTCACGATATTCCTGCTGAAATTCAAGGAATGTCTGCCCGTGGGAAAACCACTGACAATTATGATAGTGTGCATCAATTATCTGCCTTTTCATAATATCTCCATTCCGCCGTCGCCAATGTCGTCGATAAGTACGGTGGGGGCATAACCGATTTTCTCAGTGTAATTTTTAGTAACTTTTTCGATGAATTCGTCGATAGCTTCTTCCTTAACAATGGAAACAGTACTTCCGCCAAAGCCTGCACCTGTCATTCTTGAACCGAGAACACCGTCAATTTTTCTAGCCTCTTCAACAAGTGTGTCAAGCTCAATTCCCGTTACCTCATAAAGGTCACGCAGTGAATCGTGGCTCTCATTCATAAGCTTGCCGAAAAGCTCAATATTTCCGCTTTCAAGGGCATCAATACTCTTGAGAACTCTGTCATCCTCATATATAACGTGGGTAATTCTTTTAAGAACTATTTCATCTTTAACTGTGCCTTTAACGGCTTCGAACATTTCAACTGTCACATCACCGAGGCATTTTATATCGGGGAGAGATTTCTTAAGAATTTCAAGTCCCATTTCGCATTCGCCTCTGCGTTCGTTGTATTTACTTGAAGCTAGGGAATGCTTTTTGTTTGTGTTTGTAATAACAAGCTTGCATCCGTCCATTTTAAGAGGGACAAGCTGATAATTCATACTCTTACAGTCAAGGTATATAGCGTGGTTTTTCTTACCCTTTGCAGAAGCAAACTGGTCCATAATACCACACTTTACGTTACAGTAGTTGTGCTCCGCACTCTGACCGATAAATGCCATTTCTGTCATATCGGGAGCAGATTTACCGTTTTTCTCGTTAGAAAGTGTTGCAAGGGCAAGTGCTGTACAAACTTCGATTGCAGCTGAGGATGAAAGTCCGCCGCCGTGGGGAAGAGTATCATCGTAAAGCATATCGCAACCGATAATGTCGTAACCGCTTTTCTGAAGCTCCAAGCATACACCTGCCTGATAATTACCCCACCACAGATCACGGTAAGAGTCAAGATTATCTATATCAAGCTCAACAAAATCGGGAAGGTCTGTTGCCTTTAAATGAATAACGTTTTTCCCGTTTGGGCGAAGAGCAATGGTTGTACCCATAGTAAGTGCCGCGGGAAAAACAAACCCTCCGTTGTAGTCTGTATGTTCGCCTATAAGATTAACTCTGCCGGGGGAATGGAATATGCGGATGTCACTTTCTTCTCCGCCGTAGAGTGTTATAAATTCTTTTTTGAGCTGTGAAATATCCATACTGTCTCTCCTTTAAATGTTTTTTGTCAGTACAGAAAGAAATTCGCTGTACATTGACTGCGGATTATTCTTGAATGCGCCACACATTTTCTTTGCCATAATTTCGTCTCCTACGGAAATCGTGAGGCTGAACATATCAAAATTACCTTCTGAAATGCCAAGGGAAACGCTATATTCAATATCGTTGATTTTGTGATACTCAGCCTTAATACTGAGAGCGTTTTTAAGATCTTTCACCTTGATTTTTATTGCGCGAAGGAGTCTTTCCCGGACTGTCTTCGGAATCCGTGAACTGAAAAACCCAAGTGCCTCACGACCTTTTTGAGTGATGGAATAAAATCTCTCATCATCTTCTGTAAAGAATGTAACAAAATCATCCTCTTCAAGCTCGCCTACCCTCTGCTGAAGGTCAAAATAATTGACAAAAGGCTCAAGCATAAGCGTGTCCACTATAAATGAATTCGGTACAGGTGTTTTAAAATTTTCGATAATAAATAAAGCTATAAGCTTTACATCAAGATTGTCGTCAAAACAGTAGTCCACAGTTAACCCTCCGGATAAGTGATGTGTCAGAACAGATTGTCTTCATCGGGATTTATAATTTCGCCGGATTCATTTACTATAATTGTCGGTTCATCAAACTGTGACGGGAAAGCTCTGCTGATAATAAAATTGATTACAACAAGGGCAATGTACACAATAAGAGTTTCGAATATAAGGCTTACTATAAATACCGAGAAAAATCCATAAAGAGATGTAAGCGGCTCAAAACCGCCCTTTGAATAGTGTAAAAGATATTCGTTAAAGGGATAATCATACATTATTTTGTAGAGAATCGCCATAAGAAGAACATTTATAAATGTTGATACTGCAAATCTTGTAGAAGCAACCTTTGACAAAAGGTCGGTGTAAAAACCGCGGAATCTTGTCCCAAACCACATTGTCTTATGCCTGTACAAAAGCCAGCCGTGCAGAAAGCCTGCAACTGTCGCGCATATAAAATAAATTGCGTAGAAACGCTGAAGTTTTACAATCATCCTTACAATTGTACACAGTGCAACACCTATTGCACAGGTTACAGGACCAAAGAAATAACCTAAAACGGCATTCACTATAATGTCAAGATTTGTAGTTATATACTGCTCAATATTTATATTATAATACTGAAATTCGATAGAACCTGCCCAACCTAAAAGTATGTAAATGGCTATAAGCAGTATCATAACAATAATTGTAACGGGACTTCGCATGTGACCGAGCGAACTCATCATCATCACCTTGCAGTTTTCCCAGTAGCGTTGGAGTGAGTCAAGGATATAATCTTTTCTTGTTCTGAACCCCTTAAACTCATCTTCACCCTCGCCGTAAGTATTTTCCTGATAAGGTGAGAATTTTGCTCCGAGCACTTCAAAATCTTTTCCTTGATTTTGCGGTTGAGAATTACTTTTTTCGTTTTTCATAATTATTCCCTCCGAATAATTTATATCAACATATATTATATAATAATCTGAATTGTTTTTCAACATATATTTTAATTATTCTTGATTTCCGTTTTTTTGCAAATTTCATTAGCGGCACATTCAGTGCATTTAGGGCTTCTGGCTGTACAGAGAGCCCTTCCGTGAAGTACCAGTCGGTGACAGAAGTCGCTGTGCTCTGATCTTGGAAGGAGTTTTTCTGTATCTTTTTCGACTTTCAGCGGCTCAGTTTCTTTTGTAAGACCTACTCTGTAAAGAATTCTTTTTGCGTGGGTGTCGATTACCATACCGCCTTTTCCGAAAAGGTCTCCGAGAACAAGGTTGGCGGTTTTTCTTCCTACGCCGTCAAGAGTAAGCAGGTCTTCCATAGTGTCGGGAACTTCTCCGTTAAAATTATCAATGATTTTACGGCAACAGTTAATTACATTCTTTGCTTTGTTATGGTAGAAACCTATTGAGTGAATGTCTTTTTCAAGTTCTTTCTGAGATGCGCTTGCAAAGGCAGAAACATCTGGGTATTTTTTGAATAAAGTTTCTGTCACTATATTCACCCTTGCATCTGTGCATTGTGCAGAAAGCTGTGTTGCTATAAGAAGCTCGAGAGGAGTTGTATAGTTAAGTGAGCAGATTGCTTCCGGGTAAAGTTCTTTGAGTATTTCGCAGAATTTTTCTGCACGTTCTTTTCGTGTCAATTTTATCGCCTCCTGTAGTAGATAAGGGAATAGAAAAAATGTTAAGAACAGGCTTGATTAATTCGAAATGTAAAGTTCGAAATTCGAAATGATGGATGGTTTTCTCAACAGAGAAAGCCTTTTTACAAATCAAGAATTTTTGCTTCAGCAAAAATTAACCGTCACTTCGCACTTCGCACTCCGAATTTCGCATTTAAAAAGTGTAGTTTACACTTTTTTATTCTCTTAATAACTACATTTTATCATAATTCTCTTGTTTTTGAAAGAAAAACTTTGTATAATATACAAAGAGGTGAAAAAAGCATGCGTAAACCTTTGGCAGACAGAATGCGCCCGGTATCACTTGAGGACGTTGTGGGACAAAAACACATTCTCGGTGAAGGTAAGGTGCTTTACAATATAATACAAAGCGGAGAAATTCCCAATATGATTTTTTACGGCCCCAGCGGTATTGGAAAAACCACCGTTGCAAATATTGCCGCGCAGAAAGCAGGGAAGCCTCTCTATAAGCTTAATGCAACCAATGCATCGGTATCCGATATTAAGTCAATGCTTCAGGAAGCGGAAACAATGCTTGGTGCAGATGGTGTTGTGCTGTATCTTGACGAGATTCAGAATTTTAACAAAAAGCAGCAGCAGAGCCTTCTTGAATGTATTGAAAACGGAAAGGTAACACTTATTGCATCCACTACAGAAAATCCCTATTTTTACATATACAATGCGATTTTATCACGTTCTACGGTATTTGAATTCAACCCTGTTGAGCCTGAAGATGTTAAAGAGGCTCTTAAAAGAGCAACTGAAAAATTAAGTGAGGACTACTCTCTTAAAATAGACGAGGAAGCTTACGACCACATGGCACAGTCTGCCTGCGGTGACGTAAGAAAAGCACTCAATTCCCTTGAGGTTGCCATTATGGCAGGTAAGCCCGATGCAGATAATAATATAGTCATAGACCTTAATTTGGCAGAATCTGTTACAATGAAAAAAGCGTTCCGCCATGACCGTGACGGTGACAGTCATTACGATGTGTTGAGTGCGTTTCAGAAGTCAGTGCGGGGAAGTGACCCCGATGCGGCACTTCATTATCTGGCGCGCTTGGTTGCAGCGGGGGATTTGCAGAGCATTTGCAGAAGAATTCTTGTAATGGCGGCAGAGGATATCGGACTTGCGTACCCCAATGCAATAGTTATTACGAAATCCTGCGTTGATGCAGCGCTTCAGCTTGGTTTTCCGGAGGCAAGGATTCCCCTTGCGGAGGCAGTAATTATGCTTGCGACAGCGCCCAAGTCAAACAGTGCAATCTGCGGTATTGATGCAGCACTTTCGGATATTAACGACGGATTAATGGGTGATATTCCTGCACATCTTAAGGATTCCCACTATGGTGGTGCAGCATCACTTGGACATGGAAACGGATATAAATATCCCCACGCATACCCACATAGTTATGTGAAACAACAATATCTGCCCGACACACTTCTCGGCAGAAAATACTATCAGTACGGAGATAACAAACTGGAATCGCAGACTAAAAGTTACTGGGATACAATAAAGAAAGGTTGAGCATAGCTCAACCTTTCTTTATTGTATCTTTATACTTCATTGCTGTTTTATATCCTTCGTCATACATTGTCTGGATAGCTTTATTATCGCGTTCTGTGCGTTTCCATTCAGAGGTATCTACCTCGGGGGCAATATGAATGATTCTACCTTCCTTTTCAAGTTCAAGCACGTGTGTGTGATTTTCATTATAAACCCTTGTGCGGGACTGCATTGCCGCGGTGAAACGGGGGTATTTCTTATAAAGCTGTGTTACTATATTTATCGCAGATTCTTTCTGTTTTACATAGCTGCGTTCGCGGGTTGTAACAACAATAATTCTGTCACATCCGTCTTCAATTGCTTTATCTACCGGAATTGGAACGGTAATACCTCCGTCAAGATAAAGCTTGCCACCAATATTAACCGGCTGAAACAAAAGGGGAAGAGCACAACTGGCAATAACAGTTTTCCACTCCTTGTCGCTTGATTTCACCTCGTGAAATTCACACTCACCGGTTTCGATGTTGGTAAGTGCGGCGAGAGTTGTGCAACCGGAGGAATCATAAGCATCATAGTCAAAAGGCAGATGAATGTTGGGAATATCGCTAAACACGAAGTTAAGGTTATATAGACTACGGTTTTTAGGGTTAAGAAGATGTTTTATTCCCATATAACGCTTGTCGGGAAGATAACGAAGACCTATCTCAAGGTTTCTGCCTCTCTGACCCGATACAAAGGATACTCCGTTTGCAATACCTGCAGATGTACCAATCAGGTAGTCTGCTTTTATACCAATATCGTGGAGAGCATCAAGTACGCCTACAGTAAAATAAGCACGGCTTGCACCGCCTTCAAGCACTATACCTGTTTTCATATACATCCTCCTTTTATGTCTTTTTCAATCTGCTGTTTTAGTTCTTCAATGGATTGGAATTTTCTTTCTTTTCTGATAAAATCTATAAACTCGATTTTAATTTCTTTGCCGTAAATGCTTTCTGAAAATCCGGGAATATGCGTCTCACTTCGCATTTTTTCACCACCAATGGTGGGGTTAATACCTACGTTGGTTATTGCGGGCATTTTTACTCCTTCAACCTCTGCAAGCGTTTTGTATACACCGCAAAGTGGAGTAGCTGATTTTTCGGGAAAGAATACATTTGCAGTAGGAAAACCGAGTTTATTACCCAAATGCTTTCCTTCGACAACTGTACCCGAAAGAGTAAACGGTCTGCCCAAAAGCGTATTTGCAAGCGTGATATTCCCCTCAGAAAGGAGTTTTCTGATACTGCTTGAAGAAACGTCTGTACCAAGGTGTGTGATTTTGTCAGAAACATATACTGTAAAACCGTATTTATTACCTAACTTACATAACAAATCTGTATCACCGCTTCCGTTTTTTCCGAAACAGTAATTATATCCGCAGACCGCGTGTTTAATATTGAATCTGTCTACAAGTACATCTCGGACAAAATCCTCCGGAGTCATAGCAAGAAGCTCCTTTGAAATCACAAGAAATTTCGTTTCTGCACTGAGGGATTTTATTAAATCAGCCTTTTCTTGTGCAGTAGTAAGATAATGTACCTTTTCGGGAGCAAGTATTTCAAGGGGGGATTTGTCAAAAGTCAGTGCAATGGGAGAAAGACAAGCAGCCTCCGCAAAATTAACTGCGGAGGTTATTATCTTTTGATGTGCAATATGCACTCCGTCAAAAAAACCGAGTGCTATTGAGGCCCCTCTCATTTATAAAACCCCTTTATAAGTTTAAGACATTCTCTCTCATCAACAGTGTCAGCCTGTGACAGTGCGATAAATATACCGTTTTCATCATACACACGGTAGAAGTTTCCCTGTTTTTTGCCTTTGTAGTATATCGGTACGCCATTCTTTACGCGGTCAGCCTTTTTCTTATCAAGGTGAATAGCACCATACTGTGAAAATGCCGTATCAACCGGAATTAAAACCTCGTCGGTTCTGCCTTCCTCAGCCAGCTTTAACAAATCTTCAGGAGTAATTGCATTTTCAATGCTGTAAATGCCGGATGCGGTACGGCAAAGCTCACCTATACATCCTCCGCAACCGAGCTTGTCGCCAATATCAGACGCAAGTGTGCGGATGTATGTACCTTTACTGCAATGTACATTAATCGTTACATAGGGAAGAGAAATATCCTCTATATCAATA
Source organism: Clostridia bacterium (assembly GCA_045545295.1). Classification (GTDB taxonomy): domain Bacteria; phylum Bacillota; class Clostridia; order UMGS1883; family UMGS1883; genus UMGS1883. Next base: position 13,055 of record JAZQAO010000017.1, on the reverse strand, counting down.
GAAAATATAGTAACATTACGTGCTTCTCTTTCTATATCAATGCCCTGTCTTGCAAGGTGATAAAGCCTCTGTCCGTTTACCTGAATTGCACTGTACATAGGCGGTATCTGCGAAATATCACCTACAAAAGATGCAATAACGTCACGAACTTCATCCTCCGTAACTGAAACGGGATTTTCCTCCAGAACAGTTCCTGCCATATCAAGAGTATCTGTTCTTGTTCCAAGCAGAATTGTAGCCTTATACTTTTTGTCCTCGGCTGTGAGAAACTCAGCTGCCCTGGTGGCTGTTCCTATAAGAATGGGGAGCACACCGCTTGCCTCAGGGTCAAGCGTTCCTGTATGACCGACTTTTTTCATATTCATAGCTTTGCGCACTATACCTACACATTTGTGTGACGAGCCGCCTTTAGGCTTATTCATTATAATAATGCCGCATTTTTCTGCGCTTTGCATAATTTACACCAACTTCAAAAATTCATCTACAAGAGCTTTTTCAGCTTCTTCAATGCTTATCCCGGAGAAACGGCAACCTGCTGCTTTCTTGTGTCCACCGCCACCGAATATACGTGCAACCGGCTCTATATTATAATCACCGAGAGCACGAAGACTGACACGAATGTTACCTTTTTCAACTTCTTTTATAAAAGCGCTCATAAAAACTCCGTCAATACTTCTGGGAATCTGTGCCAATGCATCTATATCTGTGGGAAGAGCATTGTATTTTTCAAGTGTTTCATAGCTTACAGATGTGATTGCGATCTTACCCTCGCCATAGAGGCGGATTGAATTAATGGTTTCCGCCTTGAGCTTGAGCTGAGTAAGAGTATTTCTCTCATAAAGCATACTTGAAAGATAAGTAGCATTAATGCCTGCTTCTGTAAGAGCTATCAGTATTTCGTAAGTGCGCTTATTTACAGATGAATACTGAAAAGAACCGGTATCTGATGATATTGCACAGTAAATATAGCTTGCAATTTCTTTTGTAAGCTCTACATCGGTAAACAGTAAAAGCTCAAAGATAAGTTCACCTACGGCACTTCTTGAAGGCTCAATATAGCTTAAGTTTGCAAGGTTATCTTTTGCTATATGATGGTCAATACACACTGTATTTTCACTCTTTGCAAAAATATTTCCCCAACGCCCCATACGACCCGGATCGTTCACATCAACTGCACAGCAGCAGTCATAATAATTATGTGTACTGCCGTCAGTAAAAGTGACAACATCTGTTTCCATAAATGAAAGATGATGGGAAAGGGCTGTATCGGTCAGGATATCTGCCGTTATACCTTTGCTGCGAAGTGCGTTGCGTAGCGCAAAAGCACTGCCTATACAGTCCCAGTCAGGATTTTCGTGAACAAAAATACCGACGGACTTCTGGCTGAAAAGATGGTTTGCTATTTTACTCAGCATAATTATCCCTCTTTACTGATGTCGTTAAGGAGCTTGTTTATGTGTGCGCCGTATTCGATAGTTGTGTCTATTACAAAACTGAATTCAGGCACGCATCTGAGCTTTATACGGCTGCCTATTTCGCGTCGTATAAAGCCGGCTGCAGCGGTTAAGCCTTTTATAGCATCCTTTTTTTCCTCGTCTGTTCCCATAATACTGATATATGCCTTTGCATAGCGAAGGTCGTTTGTGACATCAACCTTAACTACACTTGTCATCATGGGAATACGGGGGTCCTTAAGGTCTCGTATAACACTTGATAATTCTTTTTTTACTTCTTCTGATATTCTGTCAGTTCTTTTAAAAGACATAGTATTTTACCTTCTTTCAAAAATAAGTAAATGAGGTGTTTGCTCATTTACTTATTTTGTGTTGGTTTTGATTGTTTATTAAAAATATTGGAAAGGAGAAATCCGCAGGATTTCAACCTTCATTTCGAATTTCGAACTTCGAATTTCGCATTAAGCCTTCGTTTTGCACTCTGGGCATTTTTAACATCATCTTTTTACTTCTTCCATGATATAGCACTCTACATTGTCGCCCTCTTTAATGTCGTTAAATCTTACAAAGCCCATACCGCATTCGTAACCGCTTGCAACTTCCTTAACGTCATCCTTGAAACGCTTAAGTGAATCAAGCTCACCTTCATGGATAACAATACCGTCACGAACGATACGAACACTGCAGTTACGCTGAATCTTACCGTCTGTAACATAGCAGCCACCGATTGTTCCTACACCGCTAACTTTGAAGGTCTGACGGATTTCGGCATGACCGATAACAGCCTCACGGAATGTGGGGGCAAGCATACCCTTCATAGCAGCTTCAATTTCTTCGATAGCATCATAAATTACGCGGTACATACGCATATCAACCTTGTTGATTTCGGCAGCATTTCTTCCGCCTACGTCAGGACGTACGTTAAAGCCAACGATAATAGCGTTTGAAGCAGTTGCAAGTGTAACGTCGCTCTCTGTAATAGCACCAACTGCACCGTGAATAACTCTTACACGAACTTCTTCGTTAGAGAGCTTTTCAAGGCTCTGCTTAACAGCCTCAACACTACCCTGAACGTCAGCCTTAACGATGATATTAAGGTCTTTTACATCGCCCTGCTGAATCTGGCTGAAGAGGTCTTCAAGGTTAACCTTCTGCTTAGCCTTGTTAGCTTCGTCCTTAATCTTTTGTTTTCTTGCCTCAACAACGTGACGGGCAGCTCTTTCATCCTCAACTGCATAGAAAACATCGTTACCGTCGGGAGTTTCGCTGAGACCGATAATCTCAACGGGTGTAGAGGGAGTAGCCTCTTTAATCTTCTTACCCTTGTCGTCAAGCATAGCTCTTACACGACCTACTGCAGTACCTGCAACGATGATATCACCCTGACGGAGTGTACCGTTCTGTACAAGCACTGTTGCAACAGGACCGCGGCCTTTGTCAAGCTTTGCCTCGATAACAGTACCCTTTGCACGGCGGTTGGGGTTAGCCTTAAGCTCCTTCATTTCCGCAGTAAGAAGCACCATTTCAAGAAGTCCGTCAATGTTCTGACGCTGTTTTGCACTTACTTCAACACAGATAACATCACCGCCCCATTCTTCGGGAACAAGACCATGCTCTGTAAGCTCCTGCTTAACTCTGTCGGGGTTAGCACCCTCTTTATCAATTTTGTTAATAGCAACGATAATACTTACCTCAGCAGCTTTAGCGTGGTTAATAGCCTCAATTGTCTGGGGCATAATACCGTCGTCTGCTGCAACAACAAGGATTGCAATATCCGTTACCTGTGCGCCGCGGGCACGCATTGCGGTGAACGCTTCGTGACCGGGAGTATCAAGAAATGCAATGGGATTGTCGTTGATTTTTACCATATAAGCACCGATGTGCTGTGTAATACCGCCTGCTTCGCTTGCAGTAACGTTTGTTGAGCGGATTGCATCAAGAAGACTTGTTTTACCGTGGTCAACGTGACCCATAACAACTACAACAGGAGGACGGGTGATAAGGTCCTTTTCATCATCGGGAGCGTCAGCATCACCAAAGAGTTTGTCTTCTTCTGTGATGATGATTTCTCTCTCAACATCTGCACCCATATCTTCTGCAATAAGTGCAGCTACATCATATTCAACTTCCTGATTCACAGATGCCATAATGCCAAGCTGCATAAGGCGCTTGATGATTTCGGTAGCACCGACTTTCATTTTCTGTGCAAGGTCGCCCACGGTGATTGTATCGGGAATAACAACGTGAAGTTTTTCAACCTTTTCTTTTTTTGGCTTCTGAATCATTTCTTCAGGCTTAGGCTGATTCTTCTTCTGTGGCTGCTGTTTGTTTTTGTTTTTCTTTATACGCTGTTTTGTTGTTTCTGTGTCTTTTATTTCAGGAGCAAGCTCTTCAGCTTTTTCTTTTGCCAACTGAACATCAAGGTCAACAGCGTTTGTTCTTGTGTCAACGTAGCGACGGTTTTTCTGAGGAGTGATTTCCTGTGTGATTTCCTCGTCAGTAATTTCAGGAAGAACTTCCTCTGCTTTCTTTTCCTTTTTGGGTTTTGCAGCAGCTTTTTCTTTTTCAACTTTTTCCTGATAAGCTTTAACGTATTCTTCAATTGTAGAACCGTCATCAAATTTCTGAGTATAGTACTCCATAACGATGCTCATTTCGTCTACATCAAGAGAAGCAGCTGAGCTTTTGGTAATTCCGGCAACTTCACCAAGCATAGCAGCGATTTCCTTACCGGGAACATTTATAGCCTTTGCTATTGCGCTTATTTTCTGTTTTGCAATCATTTATCAGCACCTCCGTTATTTTTTAACTTTGCGATAGCCTCGGCAAAGCCGTGGTCGAGAATTCCTATAACAGGCATTTCCTTTTTACCTGCCGCGTGGCTGAGTGAAGTTTTGTCACCGTAATAAATAAAAGGGACATCCCATTCAAGACATTTATTTTCAATTTTGCGTCTGTTGCTTTGTCCAATATCTTCGGACATAATAACAAGCTCGCAAACTCCTTCATCAAGTGCCTTTTCAGTAAGAAAAACTCCTGTTGAAGCTTTTCTGGCACGTACGGCAAGACCGACCATACCAAGTAATCTATCGTTCATTAAATCAGTTCCTTTTTTATAGTTTCTTTCAGTTCATTGGGGACTGCACCTTTGAAAGCACGTTCGAAAGCCTTTTTTGCTTCAAAGTTTTTGCTGCAATCACCTTTTTTGCATATATATGCACCACGTCCGGGAAGTTTTCCGGTTAAGTCAACGCTGTAACTTCCTTCATACTTTGTAATACGAAGAAGCTCATCTTTTGACTTCATCTGTCTGCATACTACGCACATTCTGAGATGGGTTGACATTTTTATCGCCCTCTTTAAGCTTCAGTTACACTTGCATCACTTTTGATATCAATCTTCCATCCTGTAAGTCTTGCCGCAAGGCGGGCATTCTGTCCTTCCTTACCGATTGCAAGTGAAAGCTGGAATTCAGGCACTGTTACAAGTGCTGACTTGTTCTTTTCATCAATTTCAACGCTAAGTACCTTGGCAGGATTGAGAGCTGCGCTGATGTACTCTGCAGGATCTTCGCTATAGTGGATAACATCTATCTTTTCATCGTTAAGCTCTTCGACAATGCCTGCAACTCTTGTACCCTTCTGACCTACACAAGCACCTACGGGGTCAACATCGGGGTTTTCAGAATATACTGCAAGCTTACTGCGGCTGCCTGCTTCTCTGGCAATGCTCTTTATTACTACAGTTCCGTCAGCGATTTCGGGAACTTCCTGCTCAAAGAGCTTCTTTACAAGTCCGGGATGTGTTCTTGAAACCATAAGGTTTACGCTCTTTGTAGTCTTCTTAACTTCAAACACATAAACTTTAAGCTTTCTGCCGGGGGTATAGTCCTCACCGGGAATCTGTTCAGATGGCGTAAGAAGCGCTTCTGCACTGCCAAGGTCAACCATAATGCCTCTTTTGTCAAGCTTTTCAACCTTACCAAGCATTACGTCATTTTCCTTGTCGCTGTATTCATCATACATATTTCCGCGTTCTGCTTCACGGATTTTCTGTACAACCATCTGCTTTGCTGTCTGTGCTGCAATTCTTCCGAATTTAGCAGGATCTGCCACAAGCTCAACAGTGTCGCCGAGCTGGTAACGTTTGTTAATAGACTTTGCCTCTTCAAGCGTAATTTCAAGAGCGTCGTCCTCAACCTCTTCTACAACTGTTTTTGTGCAGTAAACACGCATATCACCTGTTTCGCGGTCTACCTCTGCAAAGCAGTTGTAGTTTGCACCGAAGTTTTTCTTGTATGCTGTTACAAGAGCTGCCTCGAGAGCTTCAAACATAAGGTCTTTTTTGATTCGTTTTTCCTTTTCCAGTAAGTCAAGTGCCAGTATAAGTTCTTTGTTCATTTTTTTTCAAACACTCCTATCAAAAATTGAAGGCAAGCTTTACGGATGCTGCTTTGCCTTTTTCAATTATAATCTCTTTATCATTTGCAATAACTGTTATATCACCGTCTGAATATGTCTTAAGTATACCGCTTATTTCCTTTGAACCGTCAATGGGCGCAAAAAGCTTGATGTCAATTTCCTGCCCGATTACCTTTTCAAAATGCCAGGGACGTGTAAGTGACCTGTCAATGCCGGGGGAAGATACCTCAAAAATATACGCATCTTTAATAAATGTAAGGTCGTCAAGCATAGGACTTATTTCTCTTGAGACATTTTCGCAGTCTTCAATTGTTACACCGCTGTCCTTGTCAATAAAAAGTCTGAGATAGTATTCGCTGCCTTCCTTTTTATATTCGGTGTTGTAGATATACACACCATGACGCTCACACACGGGGAGAGCAAGTTTTTCAAGTGCTTCATCAATCTTAGCCAAGAAATCAACTCCTTAATATAACACGAAAGAGTGAGCCGCAAGCTCACTCTCTACCAATGGCATTATATCATCAATTATCCGCTATTGCAAGTGTTTTTTAAAAAAAGTTACATTAAATTATGTAAATTCTTTCTGTACTCTGTAGGAGTGGTAGAATGAATCTTCCTGAAAGCACGGTTAAAACTGCGGATACTTTCAAATCCACACACTGATGAAACTCCTGTAATTGGAAGATTACCGTCCTTTAAATAATTAAGTGACAGCGACACACGAAGGGAATTTATATAATCGCGGAAGCTCATACCGATTTTTTCGCTGAAAATATGAGATATGTAGGACTTACTTATAAAAAGCTCCTTTGATATATCCTCAAGAGAAATATTTTCCTTGTAATGCTTTTCGCAGTAATCAAGTATTTTCTGCAGTGTGGTGGTGTCCGATTTTCTGTCAACCAGTTCCGCTTTGTCGAGAAGTAATGAAAATGCTGCAAGTATTACCCCTCTGCGAAATGCTTTGTGGTGGAGGTTGTCTGCCGTTGCCGCTTTCCGGAGAAGTTCACCAACAAAGTCAGATGCGCCTGTAATATGAGGGGAAGAGAGAGTCTTGTTAAGAAATGCACTGCGGAATTCAGGCAGGTATTCTATAGGGATAATGGAGATAATCACTTTCATATCAGTTAGGTCACAGTAGTAGTGTATCTTCTGGGGGAATACAACAAAAGCATCACCGCTGTTAAGGACATATTCTTTTCCGTCACAAAATGCCGATGCACTACCTTCAATAATATATATAATTTCAATACTGTCGTGTATGTGTGCCGCTACATCTACAGTATCGTGAATATAGCAATGTAGCTTACCGTGACGCTTTTTTTCATAAATAAATTGCATAATAATCACCATATGTGCATTTTTTGTCCTGAAAAAACGAGTTTGTGTCTTGTATTATAGCATAAAATGTCTTAAAATTCAAGTAGGGAGTGTGATAAATATGATTATTTACGATGAAAATGACAAAATTCTTTCAAATATTGCCCGTGTTGTCAGAAAAAGACTTCCCGAAAATACGGATGTTGAACTCAGAATTGATAAGTCGATGGACGAAATGGATTCCGAAATAAAAAACGGTGTGATTTCTGCAGGTGCATACGGTCAGCTTCTTGATGCGGCAGGCAGATTTTTAAGAAATCCGAAAGTAAGCGGTAAATTCCATTCCTATAAAACCATAAGCGGAATGTATTTTGCATCACATAACTCAAACTACTATGTTAGTGCGCCACTTGAGGAAATTTATGAGTATATTGAAGACCTCGCTCTTTGGGGTATGAATACAATGCGTATGTGGTTTGACCTTTTCTATTATAAGAATATGGCAGACGGAAAAGAATTTGCCGACAGAATGAAAGCGATGATTAAATACGCAAAGTCTATCGGTGTTAAAATTTGTCTGTCTATTATTTCAAATGAAGCTTTCCACGTAAGCCCGAAAGAGCTTCGTGCTGACTGGACGGGCGGACACGACGGATACATAAAGAATCTTAACGACCATTATCACGTTGAAATATGTCCGTCAAAGCCCGGCGGTATCGAAAAAATTCTTGAATACAGACGCGACTGGCTTGAAACCTTCAAAGATGCGGCGCCCGATATGATTGATATAGGACCTTACGACGAGGGTGGTTGTACCTGCCCCGATTGTGCTCCGTGGGGTGCAAACGGATATGTAAGGTGTTGTGAAGCGCTTGCAAAGCTTGTGAAAGAATATTTCCCCGAAGCAGAACTTAATCTTTCTTTGTGGATGTTTGGCGTTTTCACAGGTAACAATATTGAATTTGAAAAACTCAGCGAAATTCTTGCAACCGACAGACTCAAAGATTTTAAATATGTGGGTACTGACCCGTATTATCAGTCGTATGCTTATGAAATTGATATGCACCGCCCGCTTATGGCGAGATTTGAAATCAGTATGTGTGATACTGTTCCGTGGGGCGGTTACGGTACAAATCCCATTCCTAAAAGAATTATGGAAAAATGGGCGCCCTACAGCGACAAAAATATTGGCGGATGTCCTTACTCGGAAGGATTTTATGAGGATATAAATAAGGTTATCTCGCTTCGTCTTTACAGAGATAATCAGGACCCCGAAATTACAATCCGTGAATATCTTTCTTATGAATTCGGCTTTAAGGGCGAAATGCTTGAAAAAGTAGCCGATGCAATTATTAATATGGAAGAAACCCTCTACCGTGACTTTGTGGAGGGACATCGTTATCTTGTACATAATCCTGAAAAAATCCCTGCAATAGAAAAGACAATTATTGAAGCGGACGCAACTCTTCCCGAAAATATAAGAAATAAAAAACGCTGGCAACTTATCTATCTTCGTGCTATAATAGACGGAGAGCTTTACAGAAACGATTTTACCCGTAACGACAAGGTTATGGAATGCTTCAGAAAAATCATTGAAATCGGCTATCTTGACAACGCAAGCTTTTACATAAAGCCTGATGTGATTGTCGATTCCGATTACGGCAAGGAAGTGCTTTCAATCCCCGAAATTATGAGAATTGTATGGGGTAAAAAGCCTGACCTCGGCGACGAATTCAAAGAAGATTATTATGACTGATAAGGAGAAAGATAAAATGACTTTAAGAGAAAAAATATTAAAGACCTTTGTTGTTACTATCCGTGAAATAAGCACCCACGGAGGTATAGAAGAATTTTTCCAAAAATACCCCGTAGGCGGTGTTTTCTATGGGGAGGATGATGCCCACACCGATGAAAGCGGCAGGTTTATGGGCACGCAGTTTGATATTCCGACGCTTAATAAAATTAAGGAAGCTTCCACGAAGAAGCTTCTTGTTTGTGCAGACTTTGTTACAATGGCAAAGCAGAAATTTTCGGCTCAGGTGCAGACATCTTTGGGCAGTTCAAGAAATCTTAAAGATGCATACGACTACGGAAAGACTATCGGTATGCAGATGAATGATGCAGGTATCGACTGGGCGCTTGCACCAAGTATAGATATGTGCTTTGATCCGCAGATGTACCTTATGACAATAGGTAAAGACCCAAAGGTTATTGCAGAAATTTACCGCGAGGTTGTAAAGGGTATTCAGGAACAGGGAGTATGTGCAACTGTTAAGCATTTTCCCGGTCTTGGAACGCATCCGGTAAATATGCACATCGCACCGGGGCAGAACATCTTTGAATTTGACAAATGGATGGAAACCTATGGATATACATATCGGGAAATGTTTAAGGAAGATGTGCAGAGTGTAATGACAACCCACACAACCCTACGTTCTTATGATAATGAGGGAGAGAGTGGATTCTATCCCATTGCAACATTTTCAAGTAAGCTTACACAGAAGCTTTTAAAAGAAGAACTCGGGTTTAATGGTGCAGTTGTGACAGATGCACTTATAATGGGCGGTAATGGTGTAGGCGATTATGTTGCAGAAACTGTTCAGGCATTCAAGGCAGGTGCAGACTTACTTCTCTGGCCTCCCGTTGAAGCGGCTGACGTTATCGAGGAAAAAATCTTAAGCGGTGAAATTCCAATGAGCCGTCTTGAAGATGCTCTTTCCCGTATTGAGAGAATGGAAGAGTTCAGAAGAAAAGCTCTTGAAAATAATTCTTGCGACAAGCCTGATGCAACTTTTGTTGACGATACGCTTAAAAGAATCGCAAAGAACGGTATATGCCTTCTCAGAAACAAGCTTGGTCTTATTCCGCTTGATACAAAGAAGTATAAATCAGCACTTATCGTTGATATAACAGATGATGATAACTTTTCCGCAAATCTTCTTAAAAATGAGCTTGAAAGCCGGGGCATAGAGGCAAAGGTTGAACGTGACCTTATTGACAGAGAATCCTTTGTATGCTGGCAGGAAGAAACAAAGGCTTATGCAGAAGGATATGACCTTGTTATAATAAACCTCAATGCACACTTTGTGGCGCAGATGGTGGATTCACATATGCTTATATGGGCATCGCACCACTTTGAAAAGAAAAATAAGGTGATTATAAACTACGGCTCGCCTTACTTTGCACAGGATTACTACCCTGAAGAACTGACTTATATAGAAGCGAATACAACCCCCACAAAGGAGACGGTCAAAATGATTGTTGACGGACTTCTCGGCGAAACAGAATTTACAGGTACAAGTGTTATCTAAAGGAGGATAAAAATGTATAGCTTTAATAATGCTAAAAAAGAAATAACAATTAAAAAATATAATATGCCTACCCCGTGGATGAATTATCTTTCAAACGGAACTTTCCATACAATGATGTCACAGGCAGGCGGTGGTGTGGCTTTCTATAAGTCACCCCAGATATGGAGAATCAACCACTACCGTTTTTTCCACATCCCCACAGACAGAAGCGGTTTCTATACATATATAAAGGACGGAGACAGTGTATGGTGTCCTACATCGGAGCCTATGCGTGAAAAACCTGACAAATGGAGTGCAACTCACGGTATGGGATATACAAGATTTGAATCAGGAAAAGACGGTCTTGATGCAGTTGCAACATATTTTGTAGGTCCTTTTGAAAACTGCCTTATCTGGAATCTTAAGCTGAAATCCGACACAGACAGAAAGATTACCATTTTCCCTTATGTTGAACTTGGTATGATGGAATTTATGCGTGAGCTTCAGTGGCAGTGCTACAGCAAGCATCAGCTTGAATGTTATAATCTTGACGATGTTTTGGTTTACGAGTACGGCTGTGAGGATCAGCCAAAGCCTGACGAAACACCCCTTATCTACTTTGCAAGTGATGTTCCTGTTTCTGCATTTGAATGTGACAGAGACGAATTTATAGGCGGTTACCGCAGTGAGGAAAATCCTCAGAGGGTGGAGGCAGGACACCTTACAAACAGTACTATGTGCGGTGGCGACCCGTGCTTTGCACTTGAGTTAAATGTGGACCTTAAGGCAGGGGAGGAAAAGACAGTAAATATCTTCCTCGGTGCCGCAATGACAGAGGATGATATTAAAAAGAGCGTAGCTCACTGCAGAGAAGAGAACTTTGTTTCAAAATCATTTAAGGCGCTTAATGAGCATTGGGAAAATCACTTCAGTCATTTTGTGGCAGAGCTTCCCGACAAGGATGCGGAAACTATGATTAATATATGGAATCCCTATCAGGCGGAGCGTAATTTCCAGTTCTCCCGTAATATCAGCTATTACGCAACAGGCACATTCCGCGGTACGGGTGTACGTGATACTGCACAGGATATCCTTTCAATGATTCCTTTTGACCTGAGACGTGCTAAGGACAAGCTTAATCTTCTTCTTAATCAACAGTATAACGATGGTCATACAAATCATTACTGTTTCCCAAATGAGGGGTGGGAGCCTCTTAAGAGAATCCATTCAGACAACCACCTCTGGCTTATTATGACGGCTTACCATATCGTTATGGAAGAAGGAAAACTCGATTATCTTGACGAGGTTGTTTCATTCTATGACGGTGGAGAGGCAACTGTGTGGGAGCATCTTAAAAAGTCCATTGACTACACGAGAACTCACTGCGGTGAAAACGGATTCCCGCTGATGCTTGCTTCCGACTGGAACGATATGCTTTCAAGAGTTTGCCGTGAGGGTAAGGGTGAAAGTATATGGACTGCAATGCAGTACGGTACGGTGCTTCGTCAGATTGCGGAGCTTGCAGAGCTTAGGGGTGAAAGTAATGAGAATTTTGTAAAGCTTTACAATGAACAGAAAGAATTAATAAACACCGTTGCGTGGGACGGCGAGTGGTTTATAAGATGTATCACTGACGACGGCAGATATATCGGAAGTGATAAGGAAAGTCAGGCAAAGGTTTGGCTTAACAGTCAGTCCTGGGCAGTGCTTTCAGACCTTGGTGACAAGGAAAAACAGATTAAGGCTATGGATGCTGTTAAAAAGTATCTTAACACCGACATCGGTATTAAGAAAATTCATCCCTCAATGAAGGATTATCCCACAAAGGAGGACCCCCTTACATACGATAAACCCGGCTGCAGTGAAAACGGCTCAATCTTCTGTCACGCAAATACCTGGGCAATTATTGCAGAATGTATGCTTGGAAGAGCTGAAAATGCATACAAATACTACCATCAGCTTCTTCCTATGATAGCACAGAAAAAGGTGGGCGAGTGGCGTTATAAGGCAGAGCCTTATGTATATTCTTCAAATATCTTCGGACCTGAAAGTGACAAGTTCGGTTTAGCGAACGTAAGCTGGCTTTCGGGAACAGCATCATGGATGTATATTGCAGCAACACAGTATATGCTGGGTATCAAACCGAAATTCGAAGGTCTTGAGATTAGTCCCTGTCTTTCAAAGGAAATGCTTCCTGCCAAAGTAACAAGAATGTTCCGCGGAACAAAGTATGAAATCACAATTACTTCCAATAATAAGGTATTTATTCCTTGCGAAGAGGGAAAAGATGTTGTGAAGGTTACTGTATAAAAAGGAGCTGTTAAAAAAGTCCAGAACGCAAAAAGGAAACATCAAATATAAGTTTAGCAACTGCTAAAAATTAAAAGATGTTATTTGGTTGAGACCTCGTATGCATATACGAGGTCTCAGCGTGTCGATAAACCTATCGACACGCTGGCAGACGAGGAAAAAGGAAGGTAAATTTGTCGAACACGGACTCGTCGGCGTATGTGGATACGGTAGAGGGCGTGTTCGGCGAAAACAAGCAGAAACGGCTACAAACTGCG
>JAZQAO010000016.1:0-1706 GCA_045545295.1 Clostridia bacterium | reverse complement strand
TCCACCCGAGCCGGGTTTCGGTCCCCTTTTTCCCATACTTTTTTCACCTCCAAAAAAACTTTTTGCCTATTCCCCTGAAAACTTTCGCGAATTTGTGCGTGAAGGGAGGGGCCCGTTCATCTTCATCAAGGTCCCGGAGATCTGACCCGCCCCTACCGGGTAGCAAAAATATATTTTTATAAAATAAATTAATATTTTCTTCCCCAACGGCTACCCTCTCTTGCTGTTATCTGTGAGTGACAGGACTTACACAGGGACATAAGGTTGTCAGCTGCGTGGGTACCTCCCTGTGACAACGGCTTGACGTGGTGTACCTCCTCCGCCAGTGTCAGCACACCCTTCTGCTTGCACTTCTCACACAAGGGGTTCTGCTTGATGTGTCTGTCACGGATTCTCTTCCAGGCTCTGCCGTACCTCTTCTTGCTTTCAGGGTCTCTGCCATACTTCTCGTACCGTTTGTTCTCAACAGCCTGGTGCTCCGCACAGAACCTTCCGTCCGTAAGTTTGGGACAGCCGGGATGTGAACACGGGCGTTTTGGTTTTCTTGGCATTACCTCATCTCCTTACCTTTGGGCATAAGAAAAGCCTCCGAGGTATTCCTCGAAGGCTAACTTTTTTATTTGTCCATTATAATGATATCATAAGATGATACTCTCATTCACTCTCATTTTATAACATCTTTTAAAATTACACCGACTTTTTTTAAAGCTTTGGTATGCATACGAAAGGTATGCTGCATACTGTATCGCATCTCAAAAGCGATGTCTTCCCAACGGTTACAGCACAAATATCTTTTTTCAAGAATAATTTGTAACTCAACATCGTCCACCCTTTGAATAACCTTAAGAATTTCATCCTTGATTTCCACAAGTTTTTTTATATCTTCTGCAATTTCATTCTGTAAATCTATCACTTTATTAATGGCATCTGCCATAAGAGATTTGCTTGATAGTGGACTACCCGGCATTCCACTAATATGTGATGTACACTTGTTTGCTAAATCAGACAGAGAATTCAAGTGTTCTAATTTACTGTTTATTTTCAAATCAAAGTGTCGTGCCTGCGACAAGTATTCTTTTGCTGTCATACCCAATATCCTCCTTAATCTTTCTCATTAGCCACTCTCCATCTACTTCTGTAAGTTTTGAGTACCAATGTGATACAAAAAATTGTTCTAATTCTTCTTTTTCACGTTGCCATTCTGCATCATCGGGATATTGAATACACATTTTCAATATTTGCTTGTAATCCTTTACCGCTTGTATAACTATTGCATTTGCGAGATTTTCATATCTTTCCATAATAAGCCTCCTTATGATAATTTTCATAGAGTTCTTTGTCATAATTGAGGCATTGTTTCTTTGTTATCTTGTAAGCATTGTTTCTTTCATCGTTGTTTAAGTATTTCTTTCACGTCATCCACAGAGCGAACAACATAGGCTTTGCCGCCACATTTGCGGATTTTTCGTATTGTAGCATCCTGTAATGCCGTTGTCTTACCAACATCTGTTTTAACTTCAAAAGCATAAAACTCACCGTTTATACAGGAAATGATGTCAGGAATACCGGCTGTGCCGTACATTCCACCGTGTTCCTTCCACGCAAAACATCCCGAAACACTTCTTAAGTACTTCAAAATTGCAGATACTATGTCTTTTTCCTTCATGTGTCCTGCCAACCTCCTTTATTTCCAAGGTCTCGGACAC
>JAZQAO010000015.1:0-1513 GCA_045545295.1 Clostridia bacterium | reverse complement strand
CAAGTAAGCGGATTGTGAAATCCGCTTAAAAAGACTATCAAAAAGAAAAAAGTTATGCTATTCTGTAGAAGAAGCCGTTGAACTTTATGTTTTTGGTTCTGCGAGGTATACTTCGTCCCGGTCGGATTGGTACAACCTCTTTATTTATCAAGGCTTCAACTTTGGGTGGAGATACAGCGCCCCGGAGGAATTGTCTGCATATGTGTACAGCAGCGGTAAAGTTTGTCTGGTAAACATACTTTCTGCGTTTTTTCTGAATGACTACGTGCGAGGTAATCAATTCACAGAAGTTGTACATGGTAAGTCTGGCAAAAACTTCCTGGGTAATGTACTCCACCTTTTTACTTTGGAACAGGCTCAGGCCAACGGTATATTTAAGCTGCCGAAAGGAAGTTTCAATTCCCCAACGCATATGGTAGAGGCGTTTTAATTCTTCGGCAGGAAAGGTATCTGCATCCAGATTGGTGATGAGTGTTTCGGTGGAATCATCAGAAATTTTGAACCGGACAATCCGAAAAGAAAACGGATAAAATACGGAACTGTCTGCTGGTAGGAATGGAAAATGAACGTGGACCGGAAGAAATCTGTAGATCCCCGGAAACTCTTTTTGCAGTGCCTTTATGTTTTTATTTTGCTTACGGGTAAGAAATAACTGAACAGGCAGATCAAAATCTCCTTCCGGCAAGGGGAGTGGAGAGATGATACCGTTGGATTCTTTTATCCGAATCAGATATTTCCAACCCTTTCGGGAGATATGTTCCAGAGTATTGTAGGCTTCGTAACCTCTGTCGGCAATTAGGATGACAGGCTGTGCAATTTGAGATCTGTTCACCATATTTATAAGGGCTGCATTTTCGTTTGCAGCTCTCTTTTTCTGCACGATAGCATCCAGATATAGATTGGAATTAAGGTCATATAAAGCATTAAGATGAAGAAAACTGTAATGTTTTTGACCATTTGCGCCGGGGAAATAGGATAATGGATCATTAGGATTTGCGGTGAATTGCAGATCTGAACCGTCTACAGCAAGCAAGCGATATCCTTTATACAGTTTCGGTTTCTCGCAGGTAGCTGTAAATTTATGAAACAGATATTCCAACGCTTCCGGCAGTATTTTTCCCCGCTGCTGAACAAGGGCAGAGACAGATGCCGGCATTTCCTCAAAATCAAGGCAATCCAACATTTCATCCCGCAGAGAATGCCCTCGCATTTTTACCAACAGGGAAAGGATCTTTTCGAATGGCAGTTTCCTCTTGCGGGTAAAATCTTTTCCCGGTCTGCTGCAAAAATCCTCCGGGTGCTTCGACATGTCCCGAATTACGGTATTCAATGTACTTTTCACATATTTCGGATAGTTTTTCATCAGTAAGCCTCCTCAAAAATACTTTCAAGGCGGCTTGTCCGATTTTTCTGTATTTGTCAAGTGCTTTTTCTAAAATTTCACAAGAAAAAAGCCCCCTGTATCACACTTCTTGTGATACAGAGGACTTTCCTCTTAACTAAGTGACATTAC
>JAZQAO010000014.1:0-10069 GCA_045545295.1 Clostridia bacterium | reverse complement strand
TGGCACTAAATCTTCTATGCTTATCATTTCTATTTGGTATCTGTTCTCGTATCCTTTTTGCATCATCTTTCATCACCTAAGAACATTATACCACAAAATGAAGAAAAAGCCCAGAATTATCTGGACTTTTTCGACAGTCTGCAAGGCTCTGAACGTTGGTTCAGAGCCTTTTTTGGTTGATTAAATTTATTTAAGGACTATAAGCACGTCACAAAGGTGATTTCTCTGACGCCAGCCGTAAATCATTACGCTGCCGTCACCGCTATCGATATTACCCGACTTATCAACATTACCTATTGCAGGAAGTTTAAGTCTGTCGCCCTTTGTAATCTCACCTGTTCTTGTATCAAATACTGTTACGTATGTTGATGATGAGATTGTTTCAACAAAGTATTCATTATTTGCAAGAATACCGATTGTTCCATCTGTACCTGAAACAGGATAGCCAATTACACGGCCCCATGTGGTAATTGAATAATCTGTAGCCGAATAAGGTCCGAAGCCTTTACGTATCTGTGCTTCCGAACGTGACGGAGACATAACCATCATAGCCTTCATAATCTCCTGTTTTTCATTGTCAAACTGAATGACAAACACGTCACCGGGTTTGATGCCTGTATAAGTGTTGAATCCGGGCTTGGGATTACCCTCTGCATCTTTACCTTCGGTGTTGTTGAATTCCTGAACAGCTGTTTCAAACACACCGGGGAAATGTTCACGGAAGGTCCACAGGTTATTCTTCCAGTAGCCTGTTACCTGATAACGTTCTTCGCCAAATTCGTCAATAATCGTTTTGGAGCTCACAACGGTGAATGTTCTGTCGTCATAGCTTGATGTTGTAGGAGCACAAACCATTGCACCTACTGCCCAGTTCTGGTCAGCATCGTAAAGAGCCGCTGTGATAGATGTAATTGCGAACTGGCTATAAGGAATAACTCTTACCTTAGTTTCATCGGTAGTTGTGATTGAGCCGGGAGTTTCAACAAGGAAAATCTTTGAATTTTTATCAAGAATGTATCCTGCGCTACCAAGGTTTTTGCTTGAATAACCGCTGTATGCAGAAATACTTCCGGAATAAAGCTTGTGGAACTTGGTTTCGTCAAATCCGTGGGGAGCTTCCGCATCTGTTATAACCTTATTATCGTATTCAAGCTGTGTAAACTCACCCTTGGAATTAATCTTTATTCTTACAAGCTGAGGAACAAATGCACCTGATGTATTGTAGAGGTCTGCACTGTTAACAACTGCGTTACCGTCATTTTCGTGAACACCTGCTGAGTCAATAACCGTAAAGTTCTTTGCAGATTTAACAGTTACTGCATCGCCCTGCTCGTTAACGATTCTTACAGCCTTCTTTGTTCCGCCCAGTTTGTCGGTTGAATCACTGCCTACAGCAAGAAGATATGCATATTCTGCACGGTTCTGTGTGTCAAGGAAGAATGCCGCCTCCCCTGCTATGTTGATGTAAACATCATACTTACCGCCTGTTACGGGAGCCTTAAGGCTTGAAGCCGGGTCATTCATTTTATCCATATAGAATGCACCGACACGGTATGTACTCTCACCTGTAGTAACATATATTGAACCGTCTTCTTCAGTAGTTATACTGTCGATAACCATACTTGTCTTTACGTTTGACACATGAACGATAAGCTTTGTGAAGTCCTTTGACTGATACACTGTAAGAAGGCTTTCATACTTGATATCTGCAAGGGGAATCTCTTTGCCCTCTGCATCATAAATATGGAATACTTCATATTCATTGAAAAGGATTGGTTCACCGTAGCTGCTGTAAAAAGCACCTGTAACAGTATCAACTGTCTTTACAAGATAGTCATAGAAAACATCTGCAACGATAGTTTCGTATACTTTATCACCGTCAGCATCAATAAGTGTAAGTGTACCTGCAGAAATCTTAAGTGTATCGCCTACGAAATTCGTGTAAGCAGCACCGTTATAGATAAAGTCTGCATATACGCTGATTTTTGCATTCTGGGATTTGCCAGCTGCATTCTTATAAACGATGTTTGACTTTGTGAATTTGGGAGAATCCGTCACAAGGTCGTATGCATCAATTACCAAAACATCGTTCTTTGCCTCGTCAGCATAAGCGTGAAGCAACACCTTTGGTTCTGTGTTACGGTAGTATGCAACAACATTCATACCGATAAGACCTGAGAATTTTTCCTGAATTCCTGTAAGAAGCACACCTGCTACGGTCGCATTGCCCTTACCTGCCATACTCTTTCCTGAAAGAGCTGTCTGACCGTTGTCCGTCATAATGCCCTTAACAGGATAAATATTATGATACACGCTGAGGAGATTGCGGTCATCGCTTGTTGTGTAAGTCGCATATTCATCACTTACAGCGTTCATTTCGGGAATTTCTGCTTCAAGAGCCGCATCAATAAGCATTACTGCATCGTAAAGAGTAAGTTCACGGTCGTAATTTGAAGAACCCTTCCTGAGAAGTCCAAGGTCTATAGCCTTTTTAAGGTAGCCCTGATAGTAGCCACCGCTTACTTCTGCAAGGTCTTTATAACCAAGACTTCCTACAAGAACTTTAACAGCCTGAGAATATTTAACCTTGTTGTCGGGTTTGAACTCATAACCATTTACACCAACCATAAGGCCCATTTTCTTGAGGGCAACGATTGCATTTGCATTTGTTGTAAGCTCTTTAACGTCAATATAAGTATTTTCCGAGAAGGTTGCAGGATAGAAGTGATTACCCATAACCTTTTCCATTATGCCTGCAAATTCACTTCTTGAAATTGTTTCGTCCGGCTTTTTATCCATTTCCGGAAAAACGCCGAGATCAAGAAGCTTTTCACGCTTGCTTTCAAAGGAGGCAAGCTCTGACTCTGAATAAAGGGGTGCCGTAGCCTGTGCAGGTTCCTCTGCAGAGCCGATTATAAAACCCATCTGGGTAAACAGCAGTGTAAATGCTGTTACGATTGCGATTAATCGTTTATTACGCATATTATCACCCTTGCCTTTCCTTTCTTATTTAATAATTATTCCGTAGATAATTTTTGCAGCCTGTGCTCTTGTAAGAGTACCCATAGGACTGAATGAGCCATTTTCAAAACCGTTTATAATGTTTGCACCTGCAAGAGAAGCAACAGATTCAATTGCGTATGCAGAAACTGCATCACTATCTGTAAAGTCAAGAACATCTGTCTTTGCAACTGACTTTTTCATAACGTTTGCAAGTCTGAAGGACATAACTGCCGCATCCTGACGGGTAAGTGTTGCAGTAGGCTTGAATGTACCGTCTTCGTAGCCTGTTACAATACCTCTTGAAACGGCACTTGCAATATAGCTACTTGACCATCTGCCTGCTTCAACGTCACCAAACTGTGATGTAAGGTCAGCATTAAGATAACCGCCTGCTTCAACAAGCATTTTTACAAACTGTTCACGTGTTACAAGTGCATTGGGCTTAAATGTACCATCTTCAAAGCCGTCAATAATTCCTGTTTCTGCAAGAGTCTGAACAGCTTCATATGCCCAGTGTTCTTTTTGTACATCGCTGAATTTCTGAGGAACTTCTTCTTTGGGAAGATTTTCTTCAATTATGTCTTTGTCGATTGAAATTTCGTCTTTTTCAGTCTGTGAAGGTCTGCTCGGTGCGAAGCCGCCTCCGCCACCGCCTCCACCGCCGCCGGAATTCTGGTTCTTAAGGAATTTTATACAATCATCGTAAGCCTTCACAACATCACTTGCAACCTTGAAAGCTCTTTCTACAAAGCCCTTGTTTACACCTGTAACAGTGTATTTTTCGCAAGCTTCATCATAAGCATCCATATCAAGACCGAGGATTTCACCGTAAGTTTCAAGCACACCGCTTACACCTTCGTTATCTGCGCTGTTAAGAGTTACGATACCCATACTCTGCTTAAACACCTTACGTGTATCAAGCATTGAACGGGGAACGTATGTGCTGTTATCTTTTCCTTCTTTAATCATATTAAGGAAAATCCCGGCAACTGCTTCTTTATCTGCAGTGTAATCTTCATCTGTAATGTCGATGCCGAGTATGCCTGCATTTTCTTCAAGGATTGTGATAAGCTCTGCAGGATTTGCAGCAGCATACATATCACGGAAAATGCTTATTGCAGAGAATGTGTCCTGAATCTTATACATTTCCCCTGCACTGTAACCTTCAGGATAGTCGTCTTCTTTGATTGATTCAAAAAGGTTGTTGATTACATCCTTATTATCCTCATAATCACCTGCAACGTCAACACCTATAAGAAGCTCCTTCTCACGGATGAGAGACTCTACCGTTTCAGCCGTTGCCGCATTGAATGCAGGAATTGTAACTGTATTGATTGAGTTCACATTTTCAAAGTAGATAAGCTCTGAATCCTTTGAAACTGCCTTTTTGTAACCACCGCCCGATGCTGATACCATATAGTAGCCGGCAGCAAGGTCGGCAAGGTTGAATTCTACGCTGAATTCGCCCTTAAGGTTTGCAGTTACGTTCTTTATTTTCTTTATTTTTGTTACATCTAAAGGATACTGAGGCTCGGGATTGAGTCTGTTTTCCACATCAGCCATACCAGATATGGTTTCTGTAGGTGCGTAGATTACGATTGACACATTCTGTCCGTAAAGAGCAGGTGTCACACCTGTTATTGTAATCTTTTCATTATCATAGTCAATTAAGGGAGTAATCACAAAGGATACTTCTTCTGCATTAGCAGAAACAATACCCAGCGAAAATACAAACATAAGACATATGAAAAGACTTAAAATACGCTTATTCATTGTGCTTATCTCCTTTCTTCTGCTGTGGGAGGAGTAGTCTTTTTAACTATAGGAGTTGCTCCCACCATTTCATCCGGAACTTTTACATCAATAGATTTGATGTACGCCTCTGTGCTGACACCGCTTACACGGAAGTCAGTTCCAAGCACGAACATATTGCCAAGGTTAATGTCATCAAAATGAATTGTCTTTGTAACAAACTGACCTGAATTCTTTCTTTCGATGAAAACCTCACGCTCTGTAAGCTTGCCGTAGCCGCCTACATCATTATCCCATGTGTTATAGGTTAACTTTATGGGGGTTGTTCCCTCGTCAAGGAAAGTAATTGAAATATCAGCAGGTGTATTGTCTGCCTCAACATAGTTTGCCTTAACGTTTACGTTCATCTGATTGTTACGGGGAATTCTGAAGCCCTGAATTTCACCGTTTTCGTCCTTGTCTGCAATGATGTAATGGTCAAAACCGTTGTAGCCGAAGGTATCGCAGGTTTCAGATATATCATACTGTCCACCGTCAAGAGGTGTGCCGAATACTATATCGGAAACGTCCATCCATGCAATTTCAACGTGAGATAAATCATCTGACTGATGTCCGATAATAATCTTTGTATCGTCCATTGAGAACTGAGGATGAATATGACCGGGGTTATCTGTAAGAGGGAATCTGCCCAGGAAGTAATCCTTCCCTGTATATGTATCAATAAGATACACATCTGACCTTCCGCGTCCATACTGTGAGTCGCCTACAAGCCAGCGGTCAGTAGTATTCGAAAGCATAGCGTGGTTAATTGATGCACCTCCGCCGTTCTTTGCCGTGTACTCATATTCTACAGGAACATATTTCTTATCTGTTCCGTCGGGGCGAACCATAACTGCACCGGCAACGCCGATACCACGCTTAACACCGTCCATTGTACCAACGTTTTTAACCGCCATTATCCACTCACCGTTGTTGCTCCACGCCTCGTGAACAAGGGATTCACCGCTCCAATACATATCACCGAGAAGGTCGTTGTCCCAACGGTACGGCTTCTGTGGAATTGCGTTATAATATTCGTCTGTATCCATATCAACTGCCCATACACGGTCATACTGTGCTGTTCCGTTGGGATGATCCCACTCGTGTGCGAAGAATGCAAGGTTATCATATACGGGGTTTATACAAACGTGGTTAGGATAGTACCAGTTTGAAATGAAGCCCCACCAGTGGTCGATATCCCATTCTTTTTCGTCCACCTTGTAAATCGGGATACGGCTGTAGTAGTTGGGGTCAAAGTCGCCCTTTGTGTCACGCCATTCATAGCTTATGCGGGTTTCAGCATTATTAACCTGCATCATACCCGGCTGACGTGTCTGCCATTCGGGAATACGTCCCATAACCTCATAAGTAAATTCGTCTGTCTTTATATCGACACCGTCAAGGGGAACCTTGACAATGTTCCAGTCCTTATCTGTGTACCAAAGGTTGTTTTTTGGTGTAATCATAAAGTTGTAGTCTTTAAGAAGCTTACCAACAAACTTTGTCTTTTCCGTTGCAAGTTCAAGCAGATAAAGATTCATATTACTGTCACGGAATGCAATATAGCGGTTATCTGTACTCATACAGTTCTGTGTGTAATACTCCTTAAGTGCACTCTGTCCGAAGAAGTCAATTTCGTGATATTCACGGCGTGAATCTTCATTTATAAGAGTACGTATATTAAGTGTAAAGACATTTTCAAGAAGCCAGTTATTAAGTGCCTTGTCCTTTGCATTAAGAAGCGTTTCCTCTGTGTAAACGCCTGCATCGAAGAGTTTGCCGAAAGCACTCTCCCCAGTGTTAAGGTTTGAGATGGAGAATACGTTCTGTGCAAGTGTTACGAACACGTCCACATTACCGTCTTTTTCCGGCTGGAAAATCATTGAGCCGGCGTTGATAAGTCCGTATTCCTTACCGAGCTTGATGCAATCTGTTTCAAGGTTGTCACCGCTTACACCGATAAGACGGAGATATGCGGCAATCATTTCTTTCTGCTTTATATTCTCCCCTGCACCAAGAGTGTTTCCGTCACGCTTTATAAGACCGAGCTTTTCAGCATAGCCTATGTAGGGAGCTGCCTCTGCACTTACGTCTGTGAACTTCGTTTTGCGGTTTTCAGAAAGAGCTGTTTCCTCAAGTGCATAGGACTTAATCATCTGTACATAGAATTCTTCACATGTAAGCTTTCTTTCAAGCTGAGGCTCAAAGGTTTCACCCTCGCCATAACCGTCAAACATCTGAAGGTAGTTAAGTGAATTTGCCTTCTGTGCATTGAACACACCGAAATCCTCGTCAGCACCTGCAGTTTTTGAAAGGTTACGCACCTCTATGCGTGAAAATGTGTTGTACGCATTTGACACAAGACGGAAGTCTGTACCGTAGTCAAGGGATTGTGTGAAGCAAGCATCATCAACATAAAGAGTAGCTCTGTGCCAGCCGCCCTCTGTTTTCTGACTGTTTTCGTCAAGACCAAGTTTGAGGATTGACGCCCTCACAACCTCACCCTGAGTTTTGGTTGTGTATTCCACGTGGAAGTAACCGCCTCCGCCGTAGTCCCAGTAGTCAATTATAAATGCGAATACGCTGTCGTCCTTATCGGCAAAACCGGGTTCAAATGTAAAGTAGAATTTATTTTCAACATACACCTGTCTGCCGGGGATGCCGTTAAACTCAACCTGTTCACTGTAAAGCTCATCATATCTTCCTGCAGTCTGTCCGTCAATGAAGCTGAGTTTGTTAGTCTGCGGAATTGGAGAAAATATAACTGAAGCATTGTTCGGGTCGCACGGGTCAACCTCTACGTACATTTCCTGAGTGGTTGTGTAGTAATCTGCCGCACTTGCACCAATACTGCATACTGCTATGCACAGTGCAAGGCACATTACTATACTAAACAGTTTTTTGCGCATAAGTTTACCTCCTTTTCAGATTTTCCGTATTAATTACTGAGGAATGTATGCACGAACGGAATGAACGTAAATTTCATTACCGCTTGATGTACCGATTGTAAAGTCAGCGTTTGCAATCTGACTTGCAGCCATAGAGTTAGTAAATGAAGCGTCGGGGAGTTCAAACCTTACCCTCTGCCACTTGCCTGTATCGGTAACAGGCACTATGATGGGAGTGTTTCCGTCATAGTTATAGTTAAATACGATTTCTTCACCCTCTGTTTCTGTATAGTATTCAACTTCAACATTAACAGTTGAAGAATCTGTAATAGCCTTAGTTGTTACATCGCATTCAAGGTTGTTTCCTGCTGATACCTTAACTGCACCCTTGCCGTCAAGCTGAACCTTTTCAAGTCCGTCAGCCTTGTCGTTAAACTGAACACCGTTATTTATGTAAGCACCCTTTACTCGTCCTGTCGCTTCCTTCATAAGCTCGTTATACTGACTTGTGGGAAGAACTGAAAGGCTGTAAATTTTAAGTCCCTTACCGCCCGATGCAAAAATTCTGAGCTTACAGTAGCTGTTACCGGCTGTAGTAGCAAGCTCACCAAAGTTACAGTTGGTTACACGGTGAACAAGTGTTTTCCACTGTTTGGTATTTCCAAGCGTGCCTAATGTTGCACCGGTGTAAAGACTGTTTGTATCCTGACCTGTACGGCAGTAGTCCATAATGATACTCTTATTGCTGTAACCCATATCATCATCAAAATATGTCATAATGAATGTAAGGTCGGGCTCAGAAGCAAGCTCTGCCGCATATTCGGGAGAAAACTTAAAGGGAATTCTTGTTACGATGTCACGACCGCCATAGCCGTCTTTACTGGGATTAACTGTTGCTCGGCAGGCAAGACCGTCTGCCTCTGAAGCACCTGAAAATCCGTAATAAGATGTGCTCTTTTCAAAACAGAACTGAAGTCCGCCGCTTTCAATGATGTTATCACCGTCAAGAATAACTGTGGGGATATTCTTTGTCATAAGGTCAATAGCGATTGCCTGTGCTGATTCAACACCTTCATCGTCAACTGCCTTAACTGAGTAGTTTGTCTCCACGCCACGTTCCTGATTTGTAACTGTGAAGTTATTGTCAGATGTGTTACCCAGAAGTATACCCATGTTATAAACATTGTAAGATGTTACACCGTTGTAGTCGTCATCACCGTCGTTCCATTCAAGGTCTACAGTTGTAAGTGTCTGTTCGGGAGACGAAATCTCTGTTGAAGGAACAGGTGCACTGTTTTCAAGAGGTGTACGGATTTCAGCACCATCCCATACGTAATATGAGAGAGTTGAATCTGCACTCTTATCCTCGATTGAAACCTCAATCATATCGGATGCGCCCTGTCCGAGTGTAACTGTATCACTTGCATTCATAGCAGTGATTTTATCGTTTTCGTCAGTATAAACTGCGATAACCTTCACCTCTGCCTCATCTGAAGTGTTGTTTGTAACAAACACCTTTACGCAGTCTGTCAGGTGAGCATCAAGTCTTTCAATCAAAACTTTTTCCGTTGCAGCAAAAGCAGACAGTGAAACCATTGACACTGCCATAACGATTACCATTAATGCCGCGCCGATTTTTTTAAACATAAAAATTCCTCCTTGTGTATGTAAATATAAATTATTACCTAATCTAATAATATAACAATTTGGTTCATTTATCAATGTAATATATTGGCTTTTCTCCCATATCATTGTACTATATTGACAAATTACGCCACTTTTCCTTCTAATCTATTGTATATAATAACACACATCCTTACGCATAACAATACGTTTTTGGACTTAAATTATACGTTTTTGGACATTTTTTATTTGTATTTTCTCTCTATGAAGTATTTTAGCACAATGCCCTGGAGATTTGAATGGATTTTTTCTATATATTAAGATGGAATTTTTCCTGATAAAAAAGAAGCGTGCCGCTTCACCCATGTCGCACCCTCACAGAAGTGTAAACACAGTTTCCTGCGTCATAATTTGACGCAAATTCCTATACGGTAAAAAAGAAGCGTACCGCTTCACCCATGTCGCGCACCTGCAAATGTCGAACATAGCTTCACGCGAATAAAATTACGCAATTTCCTATAAATCAAAAAAGCTATGCAATACAAAGAAAATCCGTATTACATAGCTTCTTTATTAATTCTGTAAAAGTCAATTTGGCGCAGGGATTTCCCTGCGCCAAACCATAAATTCAAAATTTATCTAGCATTGAATGCATCAAAAGCTTCCTGCTTGATTTCGATCATTTCTCTAAGACCAATCTTTTCAAGTTCTTTTACGAAATCATCGTACTCGCTGAGAGGTCTGCTGCCGTTGATGAACTTAAT
>JAZQAO010000013.1:0-102206 GCA_045545295.1 Clostridia bacterium | reverse complement strand
TGCGGGAAGAAAGATTATTCACTTGGCATCCGGCGAAGAAAACGGCTTTTTGCCCGAACCAGGTGAAGAAGCAGAAGCGGATATCCTCTATATATGTTCGCCGAATAATCCTACCGGTGCTGTGTTTAATCGTAATCAGCTGCAGGCTTGGGTGGACTTTGCTAATGAGATCGGTGCCGTTATTCTGTTTGATGCGGCGTATGAGATCTTCATTGAGGAAGAGAATATTCCGCACAGCATCTATGAGCTGGACGGTGCTGACAAGTGCGCTATTGAAATTTGCTCACTTTCCAAAACAGCGGGCTTTACCGGTACACGTCTCGGTTATACCGTAGTTCCTCGCAATCTTGTGTACAGCGGAATGAACCTGAATGAAATGTGGTCGCGTAACCGTGAAACCCGAACAAACGGCATTTCCTACATCCTTCAAAAAGGTGCCTTGGCGGTATTTACATCGGAGGGACAGCAGCAAATCCACGATAATCTTCGTGTATATAAAGAAAACGCCGCCTGCTTTATGGAGGCGTTGGATGCTGCTGGCATCTGGTACACGGGCGGTAAGAACTCACCCTATATCTGGATGAAATGCCCCGACGGTATGAGCGGTTGGGAGTTCTTTGATTATCTGCTCAAAGAAATTCAAGTTGTAGGTATTCCGGGTGATGGCTTTGGAGAGTGTGGAAAAGGCTATTTCCGTTTTTCAACATTTGGCAAACCTGAAGAAACCAAGGAAGCGGCAAACAGACTTTGCAAATTGCTTACAAAGGAGTAAACACCATGAAAGTCACTTGCCTTCAAATGAATATGAAACTCGGTTGTCCGAAAGAAAACTTTACTCTTGCCGAGAAACTTATCGTGGAGTCCGTTAAAGCACAACCGGATGTGATTGTTCTGCCTGAGACTTGGAATACCGGATTTTTCCCGAAAGAAAACCTTGCCGAGTTATCCTGCAGGAACGGCTATGAAGTAAATACCCGTATTGGAGAACTGGCAAAAAAGTATAAAGTAAATATTGTTGCCGGTTCAGTTTCTAATGTACGAGGCGGAAAGGTATATAATACTGCATTTGTTTTCAACAGGGCGGGTTCGTGTATTGCCGAATACGATAAGACACATCTGTTTACGCCTATGGGGGAAGATGATTACTATACTTGCGGTGACCACCTATGTCGTTTTGAACTCGATGGTGTAAAGTGCGGTATTATCATCTGCTACGATGTGCGTTTTCCGGAATTGACCCGTAGTCTTGCTTTGCAAGGATTAGATATGCTCTTTGTCGTATCACAATGGCCAAAGGAACGCATCTTTCATCTGCGCACGCTTACCACTGCCAGAGCGATTGAGAATCAAATGTTTGTGGTATGCTGCAATTCCTGCGGTACAGCCGATAAAACAGTATATGGCGGCAATTCAGCCATCATAGAACCATTTGGAAAAACACTTGTACTTGCCGGAGAAAATGAAGAAATATTAACTGCTGAATGCAATCTGCAGATACTTAACGAAATTCGCAACAGCATCCCTGTGTTCCGTGACAGACGTTCGGAACTTTATAAAATTAAAGAATGAAAGTGGTTTGAATATGAGTAAACAAATGTCGGAATCATTTCCTGTAGGTGTGCTCTTGGCAATATCCGGTGGACTTATGGATGCATATTCATATCTTTATAGGGGACATGTTTTTGCAAATGCGCAGACGGGAAATGTTCTGATGTTCAGTATTCATTTGTCAAAGGGAGAATGGATGTCATCATTACATTATGCACTTCCTATAATAGCATTTTTAAGTGGAGTTGCTTTGTCAACATGCATTTGTCATTTTTGCAAACAGTGTGAGTTGTTACACTGGCGACAAATCTGCGTTTTATTTGAGGCTGTGATTTTTTTAATAGTTGCTGTTTTTTCGCAGGAGATGAACTTACCCGCAAATTGCCTTATTTCTTTGGCTTGTGGCATTCAAGTAGAGACATTTAGAAGGGTTGAGAATGAAAATGTTGCAACAACCATGTGTATAGGAAATATGCGCTCGGCAATGCACAGCGCGATAATGTATGGTCTCGTAAATAATCATGAGTATAAGCACAGTACATTTATTTCTTTCTCTATTGTATTGTCATTTGCATTCGGTGCGATTATGGGCAGTATTTTGATTAGATATTTTGGTGCATTTTCCATTAGCTTTGGTTCCGCTATAATGCTGGTATGTTTTTTCTTAATGTTTGTTACACCTTCAGATAAAAGAAACAATCACATTAACAATATGCACAATTAACCGGTTGGTGAACTGTACCGTAACAAAGGAGGCTTTTTAATGAGAAATTATAAGATTGAATTTGAAAACAGAGTTGCTTTTATAAAATCTGTTCTCTGTGAGAGCGGCTTAAAAGGAATAGTTTACGGCAATAGTGGCGGTAAGGATTCCGCTTTGGTCGGTATTCTCTGCAAAGCGGCTTGCGAGAACACGGTGGGTATTATCTTGCCATGTACTTCTAAAAGAAACTACGATGAAGATAGTGCCGATGCCAAAGAGGTTGCCGAAAAATATAATATCGAAACCCGTACCGTTGATCTGACACCCGTAAAAGAAGCAGAACTAAAAGCCCTTGACGGCGTTACTACTTTAAATGCGGCAGCACTTTCCAATATAGCACCGAGACTTCGTATGCTTACCTTATATGCGGTTGCTGCCGCGGAAAACCGACTGGTTGCCGGTACAGGCAATAAAAGCGAAGCTTATGTAGGTTATTTTACAAAATGGGGCGACGGCGCTCACGATTTTAATCCCATTGCAGATCTCACCGTTACAGAGATATATGAATTTTTGCGCTATCTCGATGCTCCGAAATGCGTTATAGAAAAAGCTCCATCCGCAGCACTTTTTGACGGACAGACCGATGAAACGGAAATGGGCGTAACGTATGCCGAGCTTGACGCATATCTTTCCGGCAAGGCGATTGAGGAAGAGAAGAAAAAGATCATAGAGCGTATGCATAAGGCAAGTGAACATAAAAGGACGGGGATTTCAGTTTATACATATTGAAGATAAAATGGAGGGTCTTTTCGTCTCCAGCAGTGCTGAAATCGGCAAGCTGACAGGCACAACTCCCGGCGGCTACGTTGTAGGCGAAGAATGGTTGGAGAACGACGGCCTTGTCAACACTTTCTCAGCCCGTGCTCCTCTCTCTGACCCGAGCACCGATTATGATGCGGAAAATGTCAGAAAGGGTATATGGAACGTTATGCCGACATACAACGGCGACCATATGTCCCTTCAGGGCGGAATGACAGTTGTTAATAACGTCAAGCCGCTTTATGTCGAGCATCTTTCGATGATTAATTCATTATAAGTACTTACCCTCGGATATTTGAAATATCCGAGGGTTAATTTTTTTCAAAAAACTATATCATTCGGGATTTTTATTTGCTATAATGGAAAAGGAAAATAAAATCAAAACGGAGGCATAAAAATGAGCAACGAATTACCGCGCACCTATGTACCCTTCAGGGACTGGAAAAGACCGTCAAAGCAGACGGAATATACAAAAGAAACTCCTCTCCTCTCACCCGACGGCAAGCTTCTTGCAAAGGGTTGGGCGAGACACAACTATTTTACATACAACCGCGACTATGTTAAAACGGGCATAATGAGCCGCAAGGAATGGGATTTCTACACCATTGACGACGGCAAGATGCAGATTCTTGTAAGCTTTGCAAACATAAACATCGGCGGCTACGTCAGCGCAAAGCTCACCGACCTTTCCACAGGTGAGGTTATCGTTGATGCAATTCAGTATTTCCTCGGTGCTAACAAGCACGTTCCGCCTGCAAAGGGTGACAGACCCAACAGATACAAGGATAAAATCGGCAAGGCTGAATTCGATTTTGACACCAGAGAGACCGAGAGAAAGCTCTGGTACAAAAAGATGCACAAGGGCAAGCTTTGCGAAGTAAACGTCAGTATGGATATCCTTCCCGATTCCGAAACAATCACAACCGTCCTCCCCTTTGATGAGGACGAGACAAAGTATTTTATGACCACAAAGCAGATGTGTATGCCCTGCGACGTTACTTTTAAATACGGCGACTATGTTTACACGATGACGAAGGACAATGCATTCTGCGCAATGGACTGGGGACGTGTAAACACCGTTCACAAAATGGTATGGTATTGGGGCTGCGGTTCAACCTTCCATTACGATGCCGACGGCGCAAAGCACAGCCTCGGCTTTGAAATCACCTGGGCAATCGGCAACGAGAGCAACGCGACCGAGACCGCTATTTTCTATGACGGAAAGGCACACAAATTCGGTGCGGTTGACGTTGAAAAATTCCCCAAGGGACGTTTTATGGAGGAATGGAAATTTATCTCCGAGGACGGCAGATTCAATATGACGATGAAGCCGACCCTTGACAATCACAGCGATGTCAATCTCCTTGTCGGCAGAATGAACTGTCATCAGATTTACGGCATCTGGAACGGCGACGTCACTCTCGATGACGGAACAAAAATCGAAATCAAAGACCTTGTCGCTTTCTGCGAGTATGTTGAGAACAGGTGGTAAATTTATGAAAACATCTACCGAAATTTGCTCTGCGGCAAGGAAAATAGGTGAAGAGAAAACTATTGAATATCTTGCCAAAGCAGGCTTTGACGCCTGGGACTTTTCGATGTTCGATATGTGCAGATACGATTGGGGCAAAAAAATTCTACTGCCGAACAGCCACCCTCTCGCAGGTGATAACTACCTCGCATTTGCACGCAGGCTAAAGCAAATCGGTCTTGATAACGGCATTGTCTGCAACCAGTCGCACGCTCCGTTCCCGACTGCGTGTGCAGAAATCCGAGCCTACTGCAAGCGCGCAATCGAATGCACCGCGGAGGCAGGCGGACAGATTTGTATTATTCATCCCGACAACAACAAGTCAGCCGAGGAAAACGCTGAAATGTATGCCGAGCTGCTCCCCTTCGCCAAGGATTGCGGAGTAAAAATCGCAACGGAGAATATGTGGAACTGGGACGACGAAAAGGACGAGAGCTCCTTTGCCGCCTGCGCTACGGCAGAGGATTTCGTAAAACACATTGACGTTGTGAATGACGATTTCCTCGTTGCGTGTCTCGACATCGGCCACGCAGAAATGCGCGGCTCGGGCTCGGGTGCGGTCAATATGATAAAAGCTCTCGGTAACCGCTTGCAGGCTCTGCACATTCACGATAATGACAAATGGCACGACTCGCATCAGATTCCGTTTTCGATGAGCATTGATTTTGACCCGATTGTCAAAGCTCTTAAATGTATAGACTATCAGGGATATTTCACTCTTGAAGCTGACAATTACCTCGGCGATTATACCGAAGACAATATTTTTGAAGGCATCTGCAATCTTGAAAACAGTGTCCGCAGGCTCGCGGATATGTTCGAAGCGTATTAATAATACTTAGGATAACGGCAAGGATTTCGCAAATGAAATCCTTGCCGTTTTTTACAGATTAAAAATATTGTGAAATTATTAATTTTTCGAAAACACGTGCAAATCGCTTGATGTTGTAAAAAACTGTGATATAATATAGTTTGAATTTGTTTAACAAAGGTTGACTGTAATATGAAAAAAGTCGATTCAACAATCATAAAGGAGACTGTTTATATCCTCGCCTTCACGCTCATTTTCAGCGTGCTGATGCAGGCAGTTTTTCTTATAATCGGTAAATGGAATTACACCATTCTGCTGGGAAATCTTCTCGGCGGTCTCGCCGCCGTCGGCAACTTCTTCCTTATGGGACTTTCCGTTCAGTCTGCTCTCGGTAAGGACGAGAAGGATGCAAAAAGCACGATGAAGGTTTCGCAGATGCTTCGTACTCTGCTGCTTTTCATCGTCGCCGTTGTCGGCCACGTTGCACCGTGCTTCAATCTTCTCGCAGTAGTTATTCCGTACATCTTTCCGCGTATTGCTATCGCATTACGTCCGCTTTTTGAGAAAAAATAATTTTTTGGCAAATAATAAAAGAGGTGAATTTTATTGAACACAAAAAGCCTCAAATTTAAAATCGTTGATGCAATTTATATTGCGATGATGATAATCCCGATTATTTTCGGTATCGTTTTAAAGGTTGTCACAACTCCTGCATCGGAGGGTATCAACATTACGGGTGCGTTGGTTTACTTCAGCATTCCGATGCCGCTTCAGGATTTTCTCATCACCGAATCGCAGATAAATTCTGCAATCGCATTTATCGTCATTGTCTTTTTCTGCCTTTTCATCACGCACGGTCTGAGCGAAAAAGCAGAGCTTAAAAGGCAGCACGTTGCGGAATTCATCGTCGAAAAGGTTGCGAATATGGTCAATGAAAATATGGGTGAATATTTCAAGGGCTTCATTCCGTTCATCATTGCAATGCTCGCCCTTTCGGGTGTTTCAAGTCTGCTGACTCTCTTCGGACTGTATCCCCCGACATCGGATATCAACATCGTCGGTGGCTGGGCAATTCTCGTTTTCATTCTTATAACCTATTATAAAATGAAATGCGGTCCGCTTCATTATCTTAAGTCTTTCGGCGACCCTGTCCCCTTCCTTGCACCGCTGAATATCATCAGCGAGGTTGCAACACCGCTTTCAATGGCCTTCCGTCATTACGGCAACGTGCTTTCGGGCTCGGTTATTTCCGTGCTTCTCGGCTCGGCGCTTGCGGGACTCTCCTCAATGGTGCTCGGTTGGCTGCCCGGTTTCCTTGCGGATATTCCGCTTTTCAGAGTCGGTATCCCTGCCGTGCTTTCGGTCTACTTTGATATTTTCAGCGGCTGTCTGCAGGCATTCATTTTTGCAATGCTGACAATGCTCTACGTTTCGGGCGGATTCCCGATCGATGAATATATGAAACGTAAAGAGAAAAAGAAACAGAAAAAACACGCAAAAGCGTGACGAATAAACAAAACTTTTTAAACGGAGGAAAAATTATGGAACTCGCTATTGGTATTATTTTAGGTTGCTGTGCTCTCGGCGCAGGTATGGCTATGATTGCAGGTATCGGCCCCGGTATCGGTCAGGGTTATGCTGCCGGTAAAGCTGCGGAAGCTGTAGGAAGACAGCCTGAAGCAAAAGGTGAAATTACATCAACAATGCTTTTCGGTTGTGCCGTTGCAGAGTCAACAGGTATCTACGGTCTTGTCGTTGCTATGATTCTTCTCTTTGCAAATCCCCTCATTTAAGTTTATTTTCTTTCCGGGGCGACAACTATGTCGCCCTTACAAAATGAGGAGGTTTTGAAATGGAAAAATTTCAGGAGTTTGTATCTCTTGCTCCATGGACAATTATCTTCACCTGGATTAACTTGATTATCCTTGTTTTCATTATGAAAAAGCTTCTGTTTAAGCCCGTTACAAATATGCTTAAGCAGCGTGAAGATGAAGTAAATGCCATGTACGAAAATGCCGAAACTGCACAAAAAAATGCCGAAGCTCTTGAAAAAGAGTATTCAGAAAGCCTTTCCGGAGCAAAGGAAGAGGCTGCACGCATAATAAAAGAAGCTACCGGTGAAGCAGTTCTCAAAGGAGAGCAGATAGTTTCCGATGCAAAGAAAGATGCTGCAGCATTCCGCGCTAAGGCAGAAAAAGAGATACAGATTGAAAAAGAAGCTGCACTCAGTGAAATCAAGGGCGATATTGCTTCAATGGTTGTAAGTGTGGCAGAAAAAGTAATTGAAAAAGAGATCAATGTTAAAGACCACGAAAAGATTGTGGAGGACTTTATAAACAGTCGGGGTGATAACAAATGAATTCAACCGCTTTTGTTTATGCGTCCTCACTATATTCTCTTGCAGAAGATGAAAATAAGCTCGATGCTATTATGGATGAGCTTATGCTTCTTGGGGAAATTTTCGAGGAAAATAAGGAGTATGACGACATTCTTGACTCCCCCGTTATTCCGTTATCCGAAAGGCTCAGTTTAATTGACAGCGCGTTTCGGGATGCTGACGAGTACGTAAAGAACTTCCTCAAAATTCTTTGTGAAAAGAAGTGTGTTCATCTTTTCAAGTCTTGTGTAAAACATTTTGAAAAGCTTTACAATAAGAAAAACAATATCGAAAAAGTTACCGTCATAACAGCAGTTCCACTCAGCGATGAACTTAAAGAAAAGCTCGTCGCAAAACTAAGCGAGCAGTATTCTAAAAGAATTGTTTCCGAGTATAAGGTGGAAAAGGAAATTCTTGGCGGTATTATCCTAAGAACAGAAAATTCCCAGACAGATGCAAGCATCCGTTCGCGTCTTGATGCAATCAGGGAACAGATCTGCGACAGTTAATGAGGTGAAAAAATGCAGCTCAGATCAGACGAAATCAGTAAAATCATTAAAGACCAGATAAAAAACTATTCAAATAAGACCGAGCAGAAGGAAACAGGCTATGTTATCGAGGTTGGCGATGGTATTGCAAAGGTTAAAGGGCTTGATAACTGTATGAGCAACGAGCTTGTTGAGTTCTCTAACGGCGAAGTTGCAATGGCGCTTAACCTTGAGGAAAATATTGTCAGTCTTGTTATACTCGGCAGCGACAAGGGAATCCGCGAGGGTGATATTGTCAAACGTACCGGCAAGGTTGTAAGTGTGCCGGTAGGTGAGGCACTCATCGGCAGAGTTGTTGATGCACTCGGTCAGCCCATTGACGGTAAGGGTGAAATTAAAACCGACCTGACACGTCCCATAGAATCTCCCGCGCCCGGAATTATCGAAAGAAAATCCGTAAGCGTTCCGCTTCAGACAGGTATCAAGGCGATTGACTCCATGATTCCCATCGGCCGCGGTCAGCGTGAGCTTATCATAGGCGACAGACAGACAGGTAAATCTACCATCGCCACAGATACAATCATAAACCAGAAGGGCAAGGATGTTATCTGCATATATGTTGCAATCGGTCAGAAAAAATCTACAGTTATGCAGATTGTTGACACCTTCGAAAAAAGTGGTGCAATGGATTACACAATAGTTGTTGCCGCTACTGCAAGCGAGCTTGCTCCCCTTCAGTACATTGCGCCCTATTCAGGCTGCAGTATGGGTGAGTATTTTATGCATCAGGGAAAGGACGTTCTTGTAATATACGATGACCTTTCAAAGCACGCAGTAGCTTATCGTGCTCTTTCCCTTCTTATCCGTCGTCCACCGGGACGTGAGGCATACCCCGGTGACGTATTCTATCTTCATTCAAGACTTCTTGAAAGAGCTGCGCGTCTTGCTCCCGAATATGGTGGCGGTTCCCTTACAGCTCTCCCGATTATAGAAACTCAGGCAGGCGACGTATCCGCCTATATTCCCACTAATGTAATTTCAATTACTGACGGACAGATTTTCCTTGAAACAGAGCTTTTCCACGCCGGTGTTATGCCTGCTGTAAACCCCGGTATTTCCGTATCAAGAGTTGGCGGTAACGCACAGATTAAAGCAATGAAAAAAGTGTCAGGTACACTTAAACTTGCTTACTCACAGTTCCGTGAGCTTCAGGCGTTTGCACAGTTCGGAAGTGATCTTGACCAGGACACAAAAACCCGTCTTGATCAGGGTGCGCGTATTGTAGAGGTTCTCAAGCAAAAGAGAAACGCTCCCGTAAGTGTGGAACATCAGGTAATGATTATTTATGCAGTTATTAACGACTATCTTAAGGATATCGCAGTAGAGGATGTTTCGGAATTTGAAAGCACACTGTTTGAATACATCGACAACACCTATCCGAAAATCGGAGCAGCCATCCGCGAGGAAGGACAGCTTTCAGAAGAAACAGAACTACAACTCAAAACTGCAATAGACGAATGTGTAAAAAAGTTTATTGGATGAGGTAAGAAGCTATGCCCTCAATGAAAGCAATTAAAAACCGAATAAAGAGCGTAGAAAACACCCGCCAGATTACAAAAGCTATGCAGCTGGTTGCCACAAGCAAGATGAAAAAGGCAAAAGAACGTATTGAAATGAGCAGACCATTTTTTGATGCTCTTTCCGTGTCTCTTTCTGATATTGCTTCTGCAAACAGAGACTTTTCCTCCCCTTTTACCCGTGTGCAGGAGGGCGGAAAAGCCTGCCACATTGTTATCGCAGGCGACAGAGGGCTTGCAGGCGGATATAACAACAACCTTTTCAAATCTCTTTCCTATAACAGCGGAGATGTTATTTTTCCCATAGGCAAAAAGGTTGTTGACCATTTCAAAAAGAAAGACGTTTCATTTTTTACAACCGCTTACGAGGTTGCCGCAGACGTTCAGATTTCTGACTGTAACAGCATTGGTCAGGCACTCAGCGATGCTTTTTTAAACGGCGAATTCGCATCAATTGATATTTACTACACAGGTTTTGTCAATGTGCTGACGCAGTTACCTCAGAAAAAGGCTATTCTTCCGATTGTGCCCGATGAAAGCAATTCCGGTAAGAAAAAGCTGATAATGTATGACCCCTCACCTGCTGCAGTTTTTGCAAAAATAGTGCCACATTATATAAGCGGCATTATTTACGGTGCACTTTGTGAGTCTCTTGCATCAGAATTAAGTGCGCGTCGTACAGCAATGGAGGCGGCTACGGATAATGCAGGAGAAATTATAGACGACCTTAGTCTTAAATACAACCGTGCAAGGCAAGCTGCAATTACTCAGGAAATTACAGAGATTGTTGCAGGCAGCCAGGTTTAATGAAATGCGCTCTTTAGCACAGACCTCTTAACAAGTAAATGTGAAATTTAAAGTTAGAAGTTCGAAATGAAGGAAGATTTTCGCCAAGCGAAAATCCACCATAACTTTCAATTTTCCATTTTTGAAAGAAAGGAATGAAATTCCATGGCAGAAAAAAACATAGGTAAGGTAATTTCAGTTATCGGACCCGTTCTTGATATAAGATTTGAAAACGGTAATCTTCCTAACCTTCTCAATGCTATTGAAATAAATGCAAATGACAGAAAGGTTACGCTGGAGGTTGCACAGCATATCGGTGACGATATTGTAAGATGTATTGCAATGAGTTCAACAGACGGACTTGTCCGCGGAATGGACGCAGTTGACACCGGTAGCGGAATCAGCGTACCGGTCGGAGAATGTACTCTCGGAAGAATTTTCAATCTTCTCGGTGAGCCTGTTGATAACAAGCCTGCTCCCGAAAATCCCGAAAAATGGGAAATCCACAGACCTGCTCCCGATTTTGACGAGCAGGAAAGCACAACCGAAATTCTTGAAACAGGCATCAAGGTTGTTGACCTTATCTGTCCCTATGCAAAGGGTGGTAAGATAGGTCTGTTCGGTGGTGCCGGTGTTGGTAAGACAGTTCTTATTATGGAACTTATAAATAACGTAGCAAAGCAGCACGGTGGTCTCAGTGTTTTTACCGGTGTGGGTGAAAGAACACGTGAGGGTAACGACCTCTATAACGAAATGAAAGAGTCAGGCGTTATAGAAAAAACCGCGCTCGTTTACGGCCAGATGAATGAGCCTCCGGGAGCAAGAATGAGAGTGGCTCTATCAGGTCTTACAATGGCGGAATATTTCCGCGACAGAGAAAACCAGGATGTGCTCCTTTTCATTGATAATATTTTCCGCTTTACTCAGGCGGGCAGTGAAGTTTCTGCGCTTTTGGGCAGAATGCCGTCTGCAGTTGGTTATCAACCCACCCTCGCAACAGAAATGGGTGCATTGCAGGAAAGAATCACATCAACAAAGAAGGGGTCTATCACATCGGTTCAGGCAGTATATGTTCCCGCCGATGACCTTACAGACCCTGCACCTGCAACTACATTTGCCCACCTTGATGCTACAACTGTTCTTTCTCGTCAGATAGCATCTCAGGGTATCTATCCGGCAGTTGACCCCCTTGATTCAACCTCCAGAATTCTCTCTCCCGACGTTGTCGGTCAGGAACATTATGAGGTTGCAAGAAACGTACAGAAAATTCTTCAGCGCTACAATGAGCTTCAGGATATTATCGCAATTATGGGTATGGATGAGCTTTCAGAGGAAGATAAGCTTATCGTAAGTCGTGCAAGAAAGGTACAAAGATTCCTTTCACAGCCCTTCTCTGTTGCAGAGCAGTTTACAGGCATGGAAGGTAAGTATGTACCAATTAAGGAAACAATCCGCGGCTTTAAGGAAATTATTGAGGGTAAGTATGATGATCTTCCCGAATCTGCCTTCCTTTTTGTCGGAACAATTGACGAAGCAGTAGCGAAAGCTAAAAAGGATTGATTTTATGAAATTTAAACTTGAAATAGTTACGCCTTATGGGCTTCTCTATGATGGTGAGGCGGAAAAAATCATAGTTCGCACTACCGAGGGTGATGTTGGTATCCTTGCCAAACACGCAGACTATGTTGCTCCACTGTCTATCGGCGTTGCACGGGTTTTCACAGAAAGCGGAGTAAGATCTGCTGCTTGTGCAGGCGGAATGATAAGCGTCAATAGCGGAGTTGTCCGGGTTGTGGCATCCACATTTGAGTGGGCGGAGGACATTGACCGTGAACGCGCGGAAAAAGCAAAGGAAAAG
Source organism: Clostridia bacterium (assembly GCA_045545295.1). GTDB lineage: Bacteria > Bacillota > Clostridia > UMGS1883 > UMGS1883 > UMGS1883. The sequence continues at coordinate 89,711 of JAZQAO010000013.1, read as the reverse complement.
GCGCAGGAACGCCTTAATAAAGCAAAAAAAGACGATTATGACTACACACTTGCAGAGATGAAACTGAAAAAGTCACTTGCAAGGCTCAGTGCATCAGGAAAGAAGGCTTAACAAATGGCAGAAAAATACGGAACCGTTCCGCCAAGGTTTACCAAAGCCTGGTGGGAATATTTTTGGATGTACTATAAGGGATATGTAATTGCTTTTGCGATTGCAATTATTCTTGTAACTGTAACAGTATATCAAACAGTAACAAAGCCGCAGTATGATACAACCATAATGTATGCCGGCACATACGCTTTTTCTGACGATATGCGTTCAGATATAGAAAAAAGTATTTCCCCTCTCTGCGAAGATGTGGACGAAAACGGTGAAAAAGCAGCACAGTTTTTGGAGATTAACTTTTCTTCTGATGATTTAGAGTACAACTCCGCAATGTCTCAGAAGCTTTTTCTCACCCTTGCTGCAGATGAGGTTTACATTTATCTTATGGATCCGGAAACCGCCAGCATACATCTGGAAGACAACCCGGAAGAAAGCGCATTCATAACGCTTTCAGAGTGGTCTGTTAAAGATTTTCCCGAGGATAAGATTTTTTCACACAACGGCACTGAATATGCAGTTGCAATTGATGAGATTGAGGTTTTTAAAAATATTTCCGAAACCTACAAGCTGGATTTATCAAACACATATCTTTTTGTAAGGTATCCTCCGAGAGGCGATCAGGAAGGGCAGATTCCCGGGTATAAGGCAGCGCTTAAGACAGTAGAACGCCTGTTTTCAAAGTAAATAATAAAGGGGGTGTAAAGGAATCGATTTTCTTTACACCCCCTTTGAGAAAGAAGTTTTATGTATGAAAATATTTATTGCAGATGCAGAGATTTCCGGCTCGACCGTCATTCCACCGGCAAAGCTTTCTGTTCTCCCAAAACCGCTTCAACGACATGCTGATCTGGGAATATGCATTGTTTCAGATAAAAAAGCTGTTTGTCCTCCGGACTCGTATGAATACTACAAATCCAAGCTTGAGCCATACGGTTTTGAAATTTTCAGAGGAAATTCTGCTCTTACCTGTAACTACCCCAAAGACAGTGCATATAATGTTTGTATAGCAGGAAAAAAATGTTTTTTAAATAAAAATGTATGCGACAGCATTTTGTTTGATATACTTACAAGCGAGGGTTATGAAATAATCACTGTAAGGCAAGGTTACACCAAGTGTTCAATCTGCCCGATTGACGAAAACACAATCATAACAGCTGATGTTTCCATCGAAAAAGCTGCAAAAAATCACGGAATGGAAGTTCTCCTCATTTCCAATGAAGAAATTGAGCTTGACGGTTACAGTAACGGCTTTTTCGGAGGGTGCACCGGAATGGACGGAAAAAGCACGCTTCTCATCAACGGTGAGCTTTCCTCCTTCCCCGACGGAGATAAAGTAAAGGAATTTCTTGACAAAAAAGGAATTACTGTTAAAAGTCTGAAGAAAGGAGCTCTCAGAGATATAGGCTCTATTTTACCTCTTTTACATAAATAATTGAGAGGTGATTTTTATTGGATTTAAATACTGCAGTCACCCTTCCTCCCAATGTGGGAGTAGAGGAATTTGCAAGAGAGATTACAGGCGAAATAATGGATAAGTGTGAAAAACGCCTTTTATATAAAATAACCGAAGACGAATTCCCGCATACCCCCTGTTCCGAGAGAAGAAAAATTTATAGCATTGCACTGAAAAACTCTTCCCCCTGCAGTGAAAATATTTTAAACACAATGCACTATAACCGCAGGCGTGAACTTGTAAACGAAAGCACTTCTAAATATCTACGCGAGAATGGCAGTATTATAATAAACGGCTTTGTCAATTTCAGACTGGAAGAGTACAAAAATGAGCTCCGCAAGCTCTGCCACAATGCGGCAGAAGAGTATTCCGCACAACGGGAATACAGTGAATTTTTAGATATGCTTAGGTTTTTCGTTTCGGTTCAAATGCCCAAGGAAGCTTCTGTGCACGTTGTTAAGCGCAACGGAAATCTACGAATTCTCAATAAATTCAAAAAAGACATTACAGATCGCTATTCAGATGACTTTGCCTTCGCTTCCGAGAACTTTACCGGAGAAGATATACTTCTAAGCGGACTGATAACTATTTCTCCTAAAAATATTATTATCCACGACAAAAAAGAAAATGATAAAATCTATGATACTATTGCATCGGTTTTTCCGAATGTGCAGTTTATAAAATGAAGGATGGAGCGTAGATCACGCCCCATCCTTTTCAGTATTGTTTTTGTTTCCTGTACTCTCCCGGGCTTACCCCAAATGTATTTCTAAAAATTTTGCAGAAATACATAGATGAATTAAATCCGCACTCTGTTGCAATCTCCTCAACATTCTTTCTGGTAAACTGCAGTTTTTCGCAAGCAAGCTGAAGCTTATGGGTGTTGATATAAGTCACAACCGAAACGCCTGTTTCCTTCTTAAAAAGTCTGCACAGATAATGCTTTGTAATAAAAAACCGTTCAGCAAGACTATCGAGGTTTTTTATCTCCAGGTAATTATTCGCCATATATTCCACCACACGGGAAATAAGGCGGTTTCTAGCACTTATTTTCTCGATTGTATCATTTTCACACGCCTTTATAAAAAGCTTCATAATCTCGGCAAAAATCATGAAATTATCTCCATCGTGCTTTAATTCCAGCAAAAGCTCTTTCAGCTTTTCATAAGTTTGGGCATCAGTAGTAAGCTTTTTTCTTTTAAAAAAAGAAAGGAGCTTTTCTTTTGCCTCTTCTGTAAAATACCTATCCAGATATTCATCCTTGAAATACAACAGATATCTGCTGTAAATTCCGCCATCGGTTGAGTGCAGCTCATAAGGTTTGATAAGCGCTACATCCATATCTGAAAGTTCTATGAAAGTATCATCTATGATATATGTCCTCTCACCTTTTTCGAGGATATAAATTTCATAAGCGTCGTGGTAATGCACCGATGCCATTCTTCCGCCACGGCTGTTTGAAACATAATCAATCTGTATATTGTTTTGAAGTTCCTGATAAAGTGCTTCCACGATTTTCCCTCCTTTGAACGGAATTATATCAATATAATATAATGATTTCGCAATAAAGTCAATATCATACATTGTTTTTATTACAATTTTGTAGTATTATATAAATTAGTAAGGTTTGTTTTGAAAGGAGAAATTTTTATGTTTTACGAAAACGGAAAGGCAAAAGACCTTAAAATTGCATACATAGGCGGTGGTAGCCGTGGCTGGGCGTGGATGCTTATGAGTGACCTTGCTCTTGAAAGTGCTCTGGAAGGAACTGTGTACCTTTACGATATTGACCTTCAGGCTGCAAAGAATAACGAAATTATCGGTAACGACATCAGCTACTACTATCCCGAATACAACAACTTCAAATATGTTGCAACAGAAACTGCTGAGGAAGCTCTCAAGGATGCCGACTTTGTTGTAATGTCTATTCTTCCCGGTACCTTTGATGAGATGGAATCCGACGTTCACACTCCTGAAAAGTATGGTATTTATCAGTCTGTTGGTGACACAGTAGGTCTTGGCGGTCTTATAAGAGCGCTCCGCACACTTCCAATTTATGAAGATTATGCGAAGCTTATTGAAAAATACTGTCCCAATGCCTGGGTAATCAACTACACAAACCCCATGACAGTATGTACGGATATTCTTTACAAGACTTTTCCCAAGATTAAAGCTATCGGTTGCTGCCATGAGGTGTTCGGTACACAGGACGTACTTATTGATGCCCTTCGTGAAATGTGCGGTATTGAGGATGCAACACGTGACGATATCAAGGTCAACGTTACAGGTGTAAACCACTTCACTTGGCTTACAGAGGCAAAATATAGGGATATTGACATATTCCCCATTTACCGTGAATTTTGTGAGAAGTACAGAAAGACAGGTCACTCACGAGAAAAGGATTCAGATAAAAACTGGCTTAACCGCTACTTCAAGGGAGATCAGAGGGTTAAGTTCGACCTGTTCCTCCGCTACGGATATATTGCTGCGGCAGGTGACAGACACCTTGCAGAGTTCTGCCCCTCAAACTGGTATATGTCTTCCCCTGAAATGGTTGACAGCTGGGGATTCAGCCTTACACCCGTAAGCTGGAGAAAGGACCGCACAAAGGACCTTATCGCACAGAGCGACAGAATGGTAAAACGCCAGCAGAAATTTGAAATCAAACCCTCCGGTGAAAAGGGCGTTGCACAGATGAAGGCACTTCTGGGACTTGAGGACCTTATCACAAATGTAAACATTCCCAATCAGGGACAGATTCCCAATCTTCCAATCGGTGCAGTCGTTGAAACAAACGCTTACTTTACTTCAAACAGTGTAACACCTATGTTTGCAGGGGAAATGCCCACGGGAATCCTTGGTCTTACGGAAAGAATTGTTGCAAATCAGCAGCTTACTGTTGAGGCGGTTATGAAAAAGGACCTCTCAATTGCATTTGAAGCGTTTATCAATGATCCCCAGAATAAGCTCGATATGGCTACCTCAAAGAAATTGTTTGATGAGATGATTGAGAATACTAAGGAGTATCTCACAATGTATGAAATCTAAAGAGAATGTTAAAAACGCCCAGAACGCAAAACGAAATGATTTTGAATGGTATTTTTACTAAATATTACAACAACGTGCCATTGACTGTTTTCGGTAAGAATTTGCTATGCAAATTCCAAATTAATTCGTTTTGCTACGAACAAACTTCACCTCGACGTACCATCGTACGCCTTCGGTTCCACCCTGCGGGCTCAGTTTGTCCGTTCTGAACATTTTTCCCTATTCCCCCAAACAACTTGTAATGTAAAAAAGAAGCGTGCCGCTTCACCCATGTCGCGCACCTGCAAATGTCGAACATAGCTTCACGCGAATAAAATTACGCAAATTCCTATAAGGTTAAAAAGCAGTGTGACGCTGCACCCCTCATATTCTCAGCTTATACATAACAAAGGCAGAAACGGAATCCGTTTCTGCCTTTGTTTCACTTTAAACCTTTTTATTATTTCTTACCTGTTGAGCCGAAGCCACCTTCGCCACGCTCGGTATCGTCAAGTTCTTCTGATTCGATGAATTCTGCAGTTACATAAGGTGTAATTACAAGCTGTGCAATTCTTTCACCGTTTTCGATTGACTGCATTAAGTCGCTGTGGTTATGAAGAGCAACCATTAATTCTCCACGGTAGTCACTGTCTACAACGCCCACTTTATTTGCAGGGGCAAGACCGCGTTTTGATGCGATACCGCTTCTTGCATAGATAAGACCTGCAAAGCCTGTAGGGATTTCCATTGCTATTCCTGTGTGAATAAGCTTTGTTTCGTGGGGTGCAACATCCACCTTGCCATCAGTACACGCATAAAGGTCTGCACCTGCTGCAAAGGGTGAGCCGTATGTGGGGATAATTGCATTCTCGTCAAGTTTTTTAATTCTTACATTATATTTTTCCATTCTGTTTTTCTCCTTTGTTAAATAACGATTAATTCTGCCTTGTAGGGTTCGGCGGTTTCCGACGAACCGTTATTCAAAAATTTCGGTGCATCCTGAAGGCTGCCCCCTACGATTTTTCATTTACATAATAATAAGCATCCTTTATTCGTATATATCTCCGCTACCCATTTTTCTTTCCCATTTTCCTTCAAGGAGAACTACTTCCCCTTTTTTAAGGGTTTCGGGAACATTTATTATCCGCTGATTTGATGAGCCACGGAATAAAAGTGCCGCACTTTTTAATTCCTCCACAAATCTGCCGTCAACAATGACGTCAATATAAGAAAGAAGTTCCATTGCGTCACTGTCCCCGGTCTTTATAAGCTCATCATCAAGCAGAAATCCGGTGTAACACCATACGCTTTTTTCAGGAAATCTCTCTTTGAATTTTTTTACAAGTGATATAAGTCCTGCCCGATTTTCTTTTTCGAAAGGCTCACCGCCAAGTAAAGATAACCCCTCTATATGACCGTGGTCACAAGCGTCAAGAATTTCATTTATTATTTCTTCCGTGAAAGGTTTTCCGTAGCTAAAGTCCCACGCCTCTTTATTGAAACAGTTTTTACAGTGATGACGGCATCCGCTTACAAAGAGCGATACCCTCACCCCGGGGCCATTGGCGATATCAAATTTTTTAATGGTAGCGTAATTCATAGTTTATTCCTCATAGTGGGATATTTTTAATTCGAAGTTCGGAATTCGAAATTCGAAATGAATGATGATTTTCGTTGTGACGAAAATCTTTTTTATTTTTTCTTACGGATGTAAACAGCGGTGCAAATCAATTTACACCGCCGTATTATTTAAAAATATATGCCTGTTTATAATTCAAATTATTTTTAAGATTTTAATTTGATTGATTTTTGCTATGGCAAAAATCTTCCTTCATTTCGCACTTCGAACTTCGCATTTCGAATTACAGATGTAATACTCTTTCCTTTATCTCCTGCGTTCTTCCCTGATTCCAGAACTGTGTGCCGATATAACCGCAGGTACGGCGTGCTACGTTAAGCTTTGACTGGTCGTTGTTACCGCAGTTGGGGCACTCCCAGATAAGCTTTCCGTCAGCATCCTCTTTTATTTCGATTTCACCGTCAAATCCACATTCCTGACAGAAGTCGCTCTTTGTATTAAGCTCTGCGTACATAATGTTATCGTAGATGAACTGCATTACAGAAAGCACTGCAGGAAGATTGTTCTGCATATTGGGAACTTCCACATAAGAAATTGCACCACCGGGAGAAAGTGCCTGGAACTTAGCTTCAAGAGCGAGCTTTTCAAATGCGTCGATATCTTCTGTAACGTGCACGTGATAGCTGTTTGTGATGTAGTTCTTATCTGTTACGCCCTTTATGATACCAAATCTCTTCTGAAGACTCTTTGCAAACTTATATGTTGTGCTTTCGAGAGGAGTTCCGTAAAGTGAATAGTCAATCTTTTCATCAGCTTTCCACTTTGCCGTGTACTCGTTAAGCTTTTTCATAATCTCAAGACCAAGTGCCTCACCCTCAGGCTCGGTAAGCTTCTTCCCGATAAGGCTGTAAACACATTCCCAAAGACCTGCATAACCGAGAGATATTGTAGAATATCCGCCGTGGAGATACTTGTCGATGGTTTCACCCTTGCGAAGTCTTAAGAGAGCACCGTGCTGCCAAAGAATGGGAGCCGCATCGGAAAGAGTTCCTGTAAGTCTTTCGTGACGGCACTGAAGAGCTTTATGGCAAAGCTCCATTCTGTCGTCAAAAATTTTCCAGAATTTATCCATATCGCCATCCGCTGAAAGACCGATGTCAACAAGGTTAACCGTTACAACACCCTGGTTGAATCTGCCGTAGTACTTGGGATTACCGTTTTCGTCAACGTAAGGTGTAAGGAAGCTTCTGCATCCCATACAGGTATAGCAGTTTCCGTTGCCGTTCTTATCAACCTTATTCTGAAGCATAATTTTTTCTGAAATATAGTCGGGAACCATACGCTTTGCAGTACATTTAGCTGCAAGCTCTGTAAGATAGTAATACTTGCTGTCGGGATGAATGTTATCCTCTTCAAGAACGTAAATAAGCTTTGGGAACGCAGGTGTAATCCAGTTACCCTTTTCGTTCTTAACGCCTCTGTAACGCTGGCGGAGAGTTTCCTCAATAATAAGGGCAAGGTCCTTTTTCTCCTGCTCATTCTTAGCTTCGTTAAGGTACATAAACACTGTAACGAATGGTGCCTGACCGTTAGTTGTCATAAGAGTAACAACCTGATACTGTATCATCTGAACACCGTTCTTAACCTCTTCACGAAGTCTCTTTTCTGTGATTTCGTCAATTTTTTCCTCGCCGACTCTTTCACCGAGGATAGCCATTTCCTCTTCTACCTGACGACGAATCTTTTTACGGCTTATGTCAACAAAGGGAGCAAGATGTGTAAGGCTGATACTCTGACCGCCGTACTGACAGGAAGCAACCTGTGCAATAATCTGTGTAGAAATATTGCAGGCAGTAGAGAAGCTATGAGGCTTTTCAATCATTGTACCGCTTATTACAGTACCGTTCTGAAGCATATCCTCAAGATTTACAAGGTCACAGTTGTGCATGTGCTGTGCAAAATAGTCTGCATCGTGGAAATGTATAATACCCTGTTCGTGAGCTGCTACAATTTCCGCAGGAAGAAGAATACGCTTTGTGATATCCTTACTGACCTCACCTGCCATATAGTCACGCTGAACGCTGTTAACAGTAGGATTCTTGTTTGAATTCTCCTGCTTAACTTCTTCATTGTTGCACTCTATAAGGCTCATAATCTGCTCGTCTGTTGTATTTGACTTTCTTACAAGAGCACGTGTGTAGCGGTATGTAATATAGCGACGCGCAACATCGAATGCGCGCTGATTCATAATCTGATCCTCGACAAGGTCCTGAATTTCCTCCACGCTTAAGGATCTGTTCATATTTGCAGCTGCACTTTCAACGTCTTCTGCAATACGCTTAATCTGAATTGCAGACATACGGCTACTTGGCACAACACTCTCGTTTGCCTTGGTTATAGCAATTATAATCTTTTGCGGATCGAAAACTACCTCCGCACCGCTTCGCTTTATGATTTTCATCTTTAACCCTCCGGATTTCTCTTTTTTCGTGCACTACTATTATAACAACATCTAGTTGCGTTGTCAATAGCAAATCACTAGATATTGTTATTTTTAACACAATTGTAAAAAAACCCCGATAATGGCTTTATATAGCGGTTTTGAAGGGTTTTTTAATAGTTTACTTGTGTTGAAATCTTTTCTCAACCACAATATATAGGCTCCAAAAAAGGTATTTTTTTAATTATTTCAAAAAAAATGTTTACTATGTGCAGTCTTTATTGTATAATATAGGTAGGCAATAGTATTTGCTTACAACAACATTTTAAGGAGGGGCACATATGAAAACTAACATCTATACAAGAAAAATCGAACTCAGCGCAGAAAAGAAGGCTATGATTGAGAAAAAGCTCGACAAACTCAGCAAATTCTTTGACGAATCTGTTTCTGCCGATGTTGTAGTACAGACACAAAAGGACAAAATCATTGTAGAAGTTACAATCAGAACGGTGGACATGATCTACCGTGCAGAAGAGCGCGATGAAGATGTTTACAATGCTACCGACGAAATCGTTGAAGCAATTGTGCGCCAGATTCGAAAGAATAAGACCCGCCTTCAGAAGAAGCTCCGTGAAGGAGTTCATAAGGAATATGATTTCACAGCTTATGAAGATGTTGACGATGCAGAAATCAAAATCGTTAAAACAAAAACTCATCAGATTAAGCCGATGAGTGCAGAAGAAGCAGTGCTTCAGATGAATTTGCTTAATCACTCCTTCTTTGTTTTCAGAAATGCACAGACTAATACCACAGATATAGTTTACCGTCGCAAGGACGGAAATTACGGACTTATTGAAACAAACTGATGCTTAATATAAAGGAAGCAATAATTGTTGAAGGTAAATATGACAAAATGCAGCTTGAAAAAGTCTGCAATGCCCCGATATTCACCACAGACGGGTTCAGGATTTTCAAGGACAAGGAGAAGCGTGAGTTTTTTCGTAAGCTTGCAAAAACAAGAGGGATTCTGATTCTTACAGATTCCGACAGGGCAGGCTTTATGATACGAAACCACATCAAAGGCTTTGTGGAAGAAGGCAAAATTCACCAGGCATATATTCCCGAAATTTTTGGTAAGGAAAGGCGTAAAACCGTCCCTTCCAAAGAAGGTAAGCTTGGTGTTGAAGGAATAGATACAGCTTTGCTCGAAAAAGTCCTCAGCCGTTATTTGTCAGAAGATACCGGTGGCGAAAAAATTACCAAAACCGATTTATATGAAAAAGGGTTGTACGGCGGCACAGACAGTGCCGCCGCACGCATTAAGCTTTGCAAGATGCTTTCCGTACCGGAAAAAATTTCCGTCAACGCACTTGTTGATGCACTTAATGCACTTTTTACCAAAGAAGAATTTTTGAAGTATACAGAGTGATAAAAATGCACGAAGGACACAGACAACGACTTAAAAAAAGGTTTTTAGATGAGGGGCTCGCCTCGTTTCAGGATCACGAGGTACTTGAGCTTCTGCTTTTTTATGCCATTCCCCAGGGAGATACAAATCCGATTGCACACCGGCTTATCGAAAAGTTTTCATCAGTCAAAGGGGTGTTTGACGCACCACTTGAGGAGCTTTGCACGGTAAAAGGTGTAGGCAACCATGTAGCTGTTTTTCTTAAAACGCTTCCTGCATTTTCGCAGTTTTACCAAAGTCTTGCCGTAAGAGACAAAAAGATGCTTATGACATCATTTGATGCAGGACAATTTGTCACAGGTATGATAGGCAGTCTTACCAAAGAAGTATTTGCTCTGACCTGCCTTGATGCCCAAAGACGGGTTATTGCGTTTGAAATAGTTGAGGAGGGCACTGTCTCTCAATCAAACGTAAGCCCAAGAAAAGTAGTTGAATGTGCCGTGAGACATAACGCCTCGCAAATAATACTTGCACATAATCATCCTTCGGGAACGCTGTGTGCGTCTGAAAGTGACCGTATTCTCACATCAAGGCTTTGCAACATTCTCGAAGAAATGGATATAGCGGTTATTGACCACATAATCGCAGTTCCCGATGGTAAATATCTTAGCATGGCAGACAGCTCGCTGATGCCAAACTAGAAGCGTGCCGCTTCATCCATTGTGTGCCCAGCCAGTTCTGAACCATACAGTTGCTGCGCGCGATAAAATCATACAAGAAAAAGGAGTAGATATTATGACACTTGAAACATTACAAAAAGAAATGATTGCCGCTATGAAGGCAAAGGACAAAGTCAGAAAGGACGCTATTTCCAACCTTATTGCTGCAGTTAAAAAGTACGGCATCGACAACGGTGTACGTAACGATATCACTGAAGAAATGACAGACGCAGTTATTCTAAAAGAACTCAAGTCTGCCAAGGAGCAGATAGATACCTGCCCCGCTGACAGAACAGAGCTTATTGAAGAATACACCGCAAAATACAATATAATCAGTGAGTTTGCACCTACACTTTTGAGTGCAGACGAGGTTAAGGCTATCCTTACAGAAAAGTTTGCCGATGTAATAGCAACAAAAAATAAGGGTATGATTATGAAGGCTGTTATGGCTGAATTAAAGGGCAAAGCAGACGGTAAGGTAATAAATGCAGTTGTTGCGGAGCTTTTGGGCTGATGGCAGGAATTGACAAGCATCTTACACCACGCCTTAGGATGATTGCCGGTCTGGTACCCGACTGCGGCACTGTTTGCGACATCGGTACAGACCACGGCTATGTAGCTATATACCTTGCAAAAAACGGCATTGCGAAAAAAGTGATTGCCGCAGACATAAAAAAAGGTCCGCTTAATCAGGCGGACAGAAACATTGCACTGTTTGAGGTTTCGGATATTGTCGAAACAAGACTGTCAGACGGATTTGAGAATATAGAGCAAAATGAGGCGGATTGTGCCATCATTGCAGGCATGGGCGGAGAAACAATTGCTCAAATTCTTGAAGATGAAAAGGGATGCCGTTACTTTGTTCTGCAGATGCAGACAGCTCACCGTGACCTTAGAGAATACCTTGCGGCTAACGGATTTGTAATATTAAAGGAAGCTATCGCAAAAGAGAATCGCAAAATGTACACAGCTCTTCTTTGTACGCGCGGTGAAAAGTACACCCTTACGGAAATCGAAAAGGAAATCGGACCGCTTCTTATTAAAGAGAGACCTCCCCTTTTTGGTGACTATGTTAAATACCGTCTGTTTGAAATTGACAGTATTCTCAAAAGAATGTCCGATATTACTGACTCCCCCAAAAAAGGGCACATTCTTTACCTTAAAAAGGAATATGAAAATCTCCTGAAAGGAGAAAATCAATGGTTAAATTAAAAGCAATAACAGATTTTATTGAAGAACTTTTTCCGCCGGGCTTTGCGGAGGAGTTTGACAACATAGGGCTTCTTGTCGGAAGGCTTGATAAGGATATAAACAGGGTCATTATCTGTCTTGACTGCGACAAAAATGTAGTTAAGGAAGCTGTTGAAATGGGTGCTGAGCTTATCATTACTCACCACCCGGTTATATTCAATCCCATAAAAAAAGTCACCGATGATTCAGATGCCGGAGAAATGATTGTGTCGGCGCTTGAAAACGGCATAAGCATTTATAGTGCGCACACAAACTTTGACAGCGCTCCGGGCGGTCTTACAGATAACGTAGTAAAAAAGCTTGACCTTATCCCCATCGGTAATATGGAGGGAGAACTGGGAAGACTTTGTCGTGCACCTTTTGGTGAGACTGCAAAATCTCTTACAGAAAGAATAAAAAAGGTATTCGGCATTGAAACACTTTATTCTTCCTTTACAAAAAACAGGGAAATACAAACGGTTGCAGTTTGTAACGGTGGCGGTGGCGGAAGCCTTGTTGAAACAGCAAAAGAGCTTAAGGCTGACGTATATATTTCAGGTGATCTTAAGCATCACGAGCATTTAATGCTGAAGGTTGACGACAGTATTGACTATATTGAAATGCGCCACTATGACAGTGAAATAATTGCCTGTGATATTATTTACGAAAAGCTTGACGAAAGGTTCAAAACCGACATTGAGCTTAAAATAAGCACCGCACAGTCATCACCGCTTATAGATACAAATTTAATTAAATAACAACAATTTATAATTATTTAATGCGAAATTCGAAGTTCGAAATTCGAAATGATGGTTGATTTTCTCTGCTGAGAAAATCTTCATTCATTCCGCATTCTGCACTCCGTATTCCGAATTATATAAGTTAATATTTGAGTAGTCTGAACGGTCGCGGCAACGAGCAATCGTTGATGAGGAAAGTCCGAGCTTCACAGGACAGGATGCCGGAGAAATCCCGGTGGAGGCGACTCTAAGGAAAGTGCAACAGAAATAAACCGCCCACTTTGTGGGTAAGGGTGGAAAGGCGGGGTAAGAGCCCACCGACATTGCGGTAACGCTTTGTGCCATGTAAACCCCATCCGAAGCAACGTCGACCGGATTGGTCTGTCCGACCTATAATCCGACGGACGGCTGGAGCCGTATAGAGATATACGGCGTAGATAGATGACCGTTTTAAACGACAGAACTCGGCTTACAGGACTACTCATAGGGGCAGTGCCAAACATTGGCACTGCCCCAGTTTTATTCGCATAAATGCGAGTGATATTACTTGTAGTTATATTTGCTCTGCAAGTTATATTGCCTTCGGCAGTTCCTTGCGAATAAAATACCACTAAAACTTTAAGTTTTAATAACACTTTTGACTTGTCAAAAATATCACTCTGTACGTAGTACAGAATAACACTTGTTTTATTGTGGTGCACCTTTTTTAATTTGCACATTTCTGTAACTGTCGCCAAACAGCATAAAAGACCTGTCCACATTGGGCAGGTCTTTTAGTGTTCAATTATTCTTGTTGCCTACGAAAATCAGAAGCTCCTTGCAAGCCCCAACATAGCATTTCCGTCAGGACGGACTTTACAGGAGTCATTTTGTGACGGAACTTCTTTTTCAAACTCGAAAAGAGCATCGGGAGAAGGTGTGAAAACATATACCTTCCCTTTTTCTGTATCAAGGGAGATATCCCCTTCAAGCTTTTCACCCTCGCACCACGCTGTATCCCAGGGATTTTCAAGAGTTAACTTGTTACCGAAAAGGGACTTTATTGCAACAAAGGAAACCACTCCGTCAAAAATTTCACACATTACCTCAAATCCACCAACTGCATGAAGTTTGAATTTTGCACTTCTTTTGCCGTAAGCAGGAGCTATTCGGATAGTACCGTCATAGCTCTGCATAAGGCGTTCATTCATAGTCGCTGAAAATACTCCAAGAGGTTCAAGACCCATATGTCTGAAAGGGAATCTTTCCCCACGGTATTTTTCCCCGGTTTCACTGTCAAGGTCAAGAATATCCACCCTGCGGAAAGGCATATGCTGATTGAAAACATATCCTTTATCGTAGTGAGAAAATCCGTTGTTGTAACCCTGCCAGTATGAAGGATAATCGTAAATAAATCTGTCCACCTCATCCGAAAGACCAAGTCTTGCAAGAACAACGGGCATAGGATCCCATCCCATTGACTGTTCGTTTCTGGAATACAGAGCAGTAGAAACAAGAGCATCATAAAGCTCGCTACCGCGGTCTTTTACACCAACAAGCTCCATGGGATAAACAGGAGCAACACTTGCCTGAAAATGTGCAAAAGTTATCTGATCAACGCCTGATTCAACTTGAGAAGGAACTCTTTCTCCACGCGCTACTGCACGGAGCACATCAATTCCCTTAAACGGAATTTCTACTTCTTCCCCCGGAATAAACTGTGGAATGTATTCGCCCAGATGTTCTTCATAATAGGCAGTACGTCTTTCGTCGGGCAAACGTGTTCCCGTTTCTTCAAGAACACGACCAACAGCAATTACTTTGTTCGTTTTAACGTGTTCACCCTTGAACATACCTCGCTTTATAACGCCGTTTTCTATAATTTCACTGTCGCAGTCAACAAGCACGAAAGGTGTGATGTTTTCAAGTATATCACGGAAAATTTCCTCGTCAGGGGCACTCTCCCCTGCCTCTTTCAGTGCATCAAGGGTTGCCGCAAAAAGAACTCTTGCCATTGCAAGTTCTGTCACCACATCGCCAAGAACGTCCTCGCCCTCATAGGGCATACCTCTCTTTGCGTGGTATTTTCCGTCCCCCCCTTTTTCAAAAAGGGTTGCAAAAAAGTGTGAGGCGGCAAGCATATAAGGAAGAGCTTTTTCCTTTAAAAATTCCTTGTCGCAGGTGTATTTATACTGACGCCAGAAGTCAAGTGCAACCTCCCCGACGGGAGTATGGTTGTTAAGTTCCAGCACTGAATTATATCCCCGTCTGTCGCAGACATCGGAAACAAATATTCCGTTTTCAACCCCAAAGTGTTTCTTTGCAGTTTCTGCAGAGTGCTCCATTCCGTTCCATCTGTAATTTAGGTAGGTCTCGCAAAGATTGTGGTGCCCTGCGGCATTAAGTCCCCAATATGCCTGCTGCTGATTCCAATGGAAATAGAAATTCCACGGCTGTACGTCAGCTCTCCAGTTCCAGAGGGAATTTATAAATCTGCCGGGGTAACGGCCACGCTGACCTGCATTTGCATAATACATTGCAACGTGCCAGTAGTTGTCAAGGTAGTCGTCATCCGTTTCAATAAATGACTTTTCCCAAAACTCTCTCCATGAAGCCTCATTTTCTTCAAGAAGCTTGTCAACGCCTGTATCCGAGGCTTTTTTCAGATTATTTTCAAGGCTTTCTTTTCCGTTTTCATCAAAAGGACTTGTGACAGAAAGATACAACGTAAATTTTTCGCTATTCCCCCTGAAAACGCAGGCGCGGGAACTTGAACGGGAAGGCAACAGATTATTGCAGACCGCACCGCAATAAAATGTGCCTGTCGTAAGTTTGTGCGAAATATAAGCTTTATTATTTTCCACAAAGGTGCCCGTTCCGCCGAGGCCTATCATCGGGTCACGCTTCACCATAGAATACCAATGAGCAAATGTACGGGAGCCGTATCGTTCAACCGTTATCTCCATCTCATCTTTTTCAACGAAATCGCAGGTGAAATCGGCACATAAAACATCCATATTTTCGGCAATAAATATCTTTGCAGAAAGACTTCCGAAGGGTGATTCAAGGCATAATTTCGCACAACCGTCCTTAATGGAAAGACGTGCCTTGAAATCAGTCAGATAGAAAGTATCGAAAATAGGCTTTTTAAAATCTATAATGATTCTGCAGGCGTGGCGAAGCGTAGTGTTAAGCTCCTCCTCTTTCTCTTCCCAGTTACAAAATTCACCGAACTCGGCATCGTCCCATAAGTCGCTTTTATTAACCGCGATAAAGATACGTCTGTCGTCGCACCATATAAGAGCACCTACTTCTCCGTTGCCGACGGGCAAGCCATACTGCATCGGGTCTGTGGGCGGTGCTTCGAAAACAATGTCATGGCGCGATATACGTTCTGGCCACGATATGTCAAAGTCACCTTTTTGAATATTAAACGAAGTTTTCATGGTTTTCCTCCTGCAAAAAGTGTGTAGTCTGTACAGACTACACACTTATTATATCGCATACTACGTAGAATGTAAATATTACTTAAGATAAATCTCAATTACAGGCACAATCACATCAGGAACCATTTTGGGGATATTGATTATAACATCGTTATCACCCTCATCCGAAATGGTGTCCCCCATATGTACAAACTGCTTGTCCGTAAAGGGAATTTCGCTTGCATCGTGAAGGAACTGAACATAGTCAACCTTTCCGCCCATTCCTTCAAGTTTGATAAATCCGTTGGGATATTCAAAAAGATGAATATAAAGGCGTTTTCCGTCTTCACTCTGAGTGATACGCGTACCGCGTGGTTCTTTAATTTCAGGCTCACGCATGGTACATCCGTAAATTGAACGGGCGTTGTACTTCATCCACTCTGCAAAGACATTAAGCGCATTGTCGGCACGCTTGTCAAAGTTGCCTCTCGCAGTAGGTCCTACATTCATAATAAGGTTACCGCCACAGCTTACGTTATTTATAAGAAGCTCAATAAGCATCTTGGGTGATTTCCAGCTCATTTCGTCACGGTGATATCCCCATTTTCCGGAAAAGGTCTGACAGCTTTCCCACACTACAAGCTCGCCCGTTTCGGGATGCTTTACCCAGTCTGTGGGAGTATATTGTTCAGGTGTCCAGAGGTCCTGGTCGATACCTGTACGGTTATTTATAATAATATCGGGGTTAATGCTTCTGATTAAAGCAATAAGTTTTTCGCTTTCCCAGTCGTCCTTACTTTTGCCTTCCATCCATTCGTGCGCCCATGAATGGTAACGAAGGGGTGTTCTTGCAGAAACGGGCATAATGTCGATAGGTCTTTCGGGATATGTATAGTCAAACCAGATAATATCAATCTTTCCGTAGTTTGTGAGAAGCTCCCGCACCTGATTTCGCATATATTCAGCATAGGCTTTGATATCTCTTGTTTTGTTCATTTCAGGACCGTTGTCGTGACGGCGGGGATGTGTCCAGTCAACGGGGAACAATGGATGATGCCAGTCAATCAGAGAATAATAGATACCTACACGGAGTCCTGCCTCCCTGAACGCATCGGCATACTCTTTTACAAGGTCTTTGCCAAAAGGTGTATTTGTAATTTTATAGTCAGTATAGTCGGAGTCCCACATACAAAAACCTTCGTGATGCTTGGCTGTGAGAACAACGTACTTCATACCTGCCTCTTTTGCCTTTTTCGCCCATTCTTTAGCATCGAAAAGGTCGGGGTTAAAGTACTGCATATATTTATCATACTTATCCTCTGCCGTAAGCTCCTGAGTTTTTACCCATTCGCCTCTTGCAGGCATAGCATAAAGTCCGAAATGGATGAATATACCAAATCTGTCGTGAGTAAACCACGCTGTATCACCATCTGTTTTTCTTGTTACATAACTTGACATAAACATCTCTCCTTTTCAAAATGTCCCATTTTTACTTCAAATAGATTTCGATAACAGGTACTACTACATTGGGAACCATCTTGGGAACGTTGATTACAACATCGTTGTCCTTTTCGCCCGATACTGTATCGCCCATATGTACGAACTGCTTGTCCGTAAAGGGAATTTCGCTTCCGTCGTGAAGGAACTGAACATAGTCAACCTTACCGCCCATTCCCTCGAGTTTGATAAATCCGTTGGGGTATTCAATAAGGTGGATGTAAAGACGTTTTCCATCATTACTCTGTGTGATACGTGTTCCGCGGGGTTCTTTTATTCCGGGTTCACGCATTGTACAACCGTAAATCGAGGGTGAGTTGTACTTCATCCATTCTTCAAAAACGCCAAGGGCGTTATCGGCACGCTTGTCAAAGTTACCTCTTGCAGTAGGGCCTACATTCATAATAAGGTTACCGCCGCAGCTTACGTTATTTATAAGAAGTTCAAGGAGCATTTTCGGTGTTTTCCAGCTCATTTCGTCACGGTTATAACCCCAGCTGCCGGAAAAGGTCTGACAGCTTTCCCACACAACAAGCTCCCCTGTTTCAGGATGCTTAACCCAGTCTGTTGGCGTGTACTGCTCCGGTGTCCAGAGGTCCTGATCTATGCCCATGCGATTATTCACAATGATTTCAGGCTGAAGCTTACGGATAACCTCCACAAGCTTTTCACTTTCCCAGTCATCCTTGCCCTTTCCTTCCATCCATTCCTTCACCCACCAATGGTATCTGAGAGGACTTGTTTCCGCATCAACCTTTGGCTTGTTGGGATATGTAAAGTCGAACCACAGAATGTCAATCTTGCCGTAGTTTGTAAGAAGCTCTGTAACCTGATTACGCATATACTCGGCATATTTTTTCATATCACGGGTTTTATTCATTTCCTCGGCGTCAGGCTCGCAACGGCGCGGATGATTCTGGTCAATTGTAAAATCGGGATGATGCCAGTCAATAAGTGAATAATAGAAGCCTACCTTCAATCCCTCTTCGCGGAAAGCCTCCACATATTCTTTTACAAGGTCTCTTCCAAAAGGTGTGTTTGTGATTTTGTAATCTGTATATTTTGAATCAAACATACAGAAGCCCTCGTGATGCTTTGTAGTAAGAACGGCATATTTCATACCTGCTTCTTTTGCCTTCCTCGCCCACTCCTTTGCATCGAAAAGGTCGGGGTTAAAGTATTTAAAATATTTGTCGTACTTTTCCTCCGATATAAGTTCGTAAGTTTTTATCCATTCATGACGGGCAGGCATTGCATAAAGCCCGAAATGGATAAACATACCGAATCTGTCATGAGTAAACCACGCTGTATCACCGTCTGTTTTCTTTGTTACATAGCTTGACATAAAAAATCCTCCTTGACAACATTTGTATTGTGTAATAATATAAATATGTACTTTATATTTTCAATATAGCAAACTACCCCGTATATTTCAATGAAATTTTTATTATTAAATATGGAGATTTTATTATGAACAATCTTTTTTCTCCCGATGTTATAAACAATATAAAGCTGTCTGTTTTAGGCTGTAACAGCGTAATTCTTGACGAAAACTGGAAAAGCAATATGTTTTCAAGTCCTTATTCAAGACTTTATTTTGTTAAAAACGGTGACGGTTTTATAAAAACAGAAAACGGCACCGTCCAGCTCAAGGGCGGAAATGTATATCTTATTCCTGCAGAGTTCAGGTTTTCCTACGGATGTACACACCTTGAAAAAATATTTTTTCACGTTTCTGTTACCACCCCTGACCGCTACGACCTTTTTTCAGGCATACAAAAGGTTTGCTCTATGCCATTTTCACGGGAGGAATATGAAAATCTTGAAAATCTGACAAACTCTGCAGAAAGTTATGAAAAGCTACTTCAGATAAAGGCATTTCTTATGAAGATTATGGCAAAATTCGCGTCGGATTTTTCCGAAACCGAAACACCTGCTAAAAAGTACAGCGAAATTGTAAAAAACGTAATTTCCCTTATAAGTCACAATCCGTCAATAAAGGTAGACGTAAAACAGTTTGCCCAAAGACTTTTTATATCCGAAAGCAAGCTCCGGAATGTATTTTTAAAGGAAATGGGGATTCCCATCGGCAAATATATCGACGATATGATTTTCATAAAAGCAAAAGAGCTGCTCGCAAAGGAGCAGCTCTCAATAGCTGAAATAAGTGCAGAACTTGGTTTCTGCGACCAGTTTTATTTTTCAAGAAGATTCAAGGAAAAATTCGGTGAAACGCCAAGCAGGTTCCGAAAAAACTCACCAAATGAGTTTATATAAGTTTCTGCCAACTCGTATAAAGGTCTGTAAAAGCACAAAACCACCATCTCACTTAAAGTTCGAAATGTTAAGTTCGAAGTTCGAAATGACGGTTGATTTTCTCTGTGGAGAAAATCTTTTATTACCAAAACAAAGATTTTTGCTTCAGCAAAAATTTTCCTTCACTTCGCATTTCGCACTCCGCATTTCGCATTTAATTCAGGTGCTAAAAACATCTATTTTTATATAACATCGTTATGGCTTTTTCCTTCAACAAACATACGGATATTTTCCGCAGTCATAGAAATACACCGTTCCCTTGCCTGAACAGAGCCCCATGCAATGTGAGGTGTATAAACGATTTTTTCCTTATTTTTAACGTTCATAATGGCGGAATCTGCCTTTGGCGGTTCCTCGGAATACACATCAATTGCCGCACCTGCGATAACACCGTCATCAATAGCTTTCTGAAGTGCCGCCTCATCAATAACACTTCCTCTGCCGACATTTACTATGACGGCAGTTTTTTTCATCATTTTTAATTCCGCATCTCCAATAAGGTGATGCGTTTTTTCATTAAGTGGTGCGTGCACCGTTATAATATCGCATTCGGAAAGAAGCTTTTCAAGCGGTACATTGGGGTAATTCTCTTTTCGTACTGCACCGCTTATACTGCTGTAGCAAACATCCGCACCGAAAGCTGCTGCACAGTCCGCAACCCTTCTCCCGATAGAGCCCATACCAATTATGCCCCATTTCTTGCCCTCAATCTCGAAAAATCTTTTCGCAAGATGATTTGCAACACCACTCTTTGAATAAGAGCCGTCTTTTACGAAATCGTCGTAATAACGCAAATTTTCAACAAGTGCAAACAGAAGAGCAAAGGTATGCTGACACACACTGGCACTGCAATATCCCGGTACATTTCTGACTTTGATACCGTGAGCCTTACAGTATTCAATATCAATATTGTTGTAACCGATTGCAAACACACATATAAGCTTAAGATTATTTGCAGCTGAAAGCACATTCTTATCAAGAACTACCTTATTAAGAACAGCAACATCCGCATCCTTTATACGCTCAGCCACTTCATCGGAAGAAGTATTTTCGTACATTACGGTTTCACCGAGTGCTTCAATGCATTTAAAGTTCATATCACTGCCCATTGTAAGTGCGTCAAGCAATACTATTTTCATCAGTTATCCTCCAGCTTTTTAAGCTCCTTCATATCTGCTTCGGAATCGCTTGCCACTTTACTGTTTTTAAGAATCTTAATGTCTTTAAAATTAAATTCCGTAACCTTTGCTTCCATATCACTGTCAAGCTTAACCTTTGCTATGCCTGTAATCACCGTCACACTCTGCACAACGCCCTTACCCTGAGGAGTTGATACAATTGCACCTACAGAGGGAGCAATCTTGTAATATTCATCATAACAGTTCTGCTCGTATTTGAGGCAACACATAAGTCTGCCGCAATTACCGGAAATTTTTGTGGGATTAAGGCTTAATCCTTGCTCCTTCGCCATTTTTATTGATACAGGATGGAAACCGTCAAGGAAGCTGTTACAACAAAGACTTCTTCCGCAGATACCGATTCCCCCCAGCATCTTCGCCTCATCACGAATACCAATCTGACGAAGCTCAATTCTTGTTCTGAAAACAGATGCAAGGTCCTTTACAAGCTCACGGAAATCAACTCTGCCGTCTGCAGTAAAGTAGAAAAGGATTTTGTTGCCATCAAAGGTATATTCAACGTCCACAAGCTTCATATCAAGCTTGTGAAATGCAATTTTTTCCTCACAGATAACAAAGGCTTCCTTCTCTTTTTTTCTGTTCTTTTCCACCTGCTCCTTGTCCTGAGTTGTTGCAATTCTGACAATCTCCTTAAGCGGGGATACAATCTCATCTTCAGACACTTCTTTTATGCCCATAGAAACAGTACCGAACTCAAGTCCTCTTGCCGTTTCAACGATTACATCCTCGCCTACTTTCGGTTCAAATTTTCCGGGAGCAAAAAAGTATGCCTTTCCCGTTTCTTTAAATTTAACTCCTACTACTTTTACCATGGATATCCTCCCAACAATTTATCAGCATATTTACAATCCATAAATCATATTTCATCGAAACATTAAGCTCCGACCTGGTTTTTGCAATTCTTTCAATGACACTTATAACCGCCGCTGTTGTGACCTTTGCACAAAAGGGCTCCAGAATAACTTTCATATCCTCATTAATCACTCTTCCGCCGGTTTTTATCGAAAGTATGTCGCGCATAAAGCTTGCGAATAATTCAAAATACAAATCGCATCCGGAAAAGGCACTTTTTCCGCCTCTCGCACCAAACAAATCAGCGACCTTAAAAATGGAGAGTCTGTCACCTGCAAGAGAGCTGACTGCTTCAAACATTTTCCGTCGGATTTCAAAAAACTCCTCATCCTCGCAAAGATTTATCGCCCTGCCAATGATACCACCGCTATATAGTGCAATAAAATCTGCACTGTCACGTTTTAAGGGATACTGCCTCAGAATATAGTTTTTGATGACAGACTCCTCAAAGGGTTCAAATGATACTTTATTACCTCGCGAGCGAATTGTGGGGAGAAGCATCTTCTCATTTTCCGAAAGAAGGATGATTACCGCATAACGCGGCGGCTCTTCAAAGGATTTTAACAGAGCATTTTGTGCATCATTATTCATATTATCTGCATTTTTAATTATAAATATCTTTTTTTCAGAAAGAGCCGGTTTTATATAGAGCTCTTCATTCATCGCACGTATATCGTCTACCTTTATCTGACCTTCTTCTCCGATGATGAAAAGATCCGGGTGCGTATTTGCCGCGTGCTTTTTACAGTCGGGACACTCACCGCAGGGCTTTATATCACCGGTGCAATGAATTGCATTTGCAAAAATTCTTGCCGCGGTAAATTTGCCGACACCCTTAATTCCTTCAAAGATATACGAATGTGCAACACCGCCTGTACGAGCCGCACCGAGAAGCGTGCGGAAGGCTTTTTGTGTTGTAATGTAGCTTGCCATTTTACTGACCTTCTTTACTGTACTTTTTCACCAGCGTTACGATAATACAGTTTACAACAAGCACCGCTGCAGAAACCATCATACCGATAACAAGACCGTTTAAAACACGGGTATAGATTATCTCTGCCGATGTAAACACGTGGCAAAAGCTGTTTATGACAGACGCAAAGAGTATTGAACTGCCCACACTGAAGCACCAACGAAGGAGTGTGCATTTTGTATTTCTTACATAATAGAGGAATAGCACAAAGCACGGCCATCCTGCCAAAAACTCCTTTGTTCTCGGTCGAGCCGGCATAAGCTCCGAAATTGTGTTACGCATTAAGGTCTCAATACCAGATATTTTTTCGACATTGCCGCTTCTTACAAGATAAATCGCCGCAACACCGCCAAGTGCAAGAGCCATAAGTATCCAGTAAACCTTTACCTCTGCATTAAGCACTTTCCTGATTTTTGTAAAAAGAGCTGTTTCTGTATCCCCGAAAATCAGCGGATAGAGTACCATGCTGTAAACAATCGGCACAATAAGTGAAATTTTGATACCTCGGAAGATAAGCGAATTCAGATAATAGTCAAGACCACTTAGAAGAGCAACCTGTACAGTTGCACAAAGAAGAAGTGTAACAACCGCAATCAGAATTGATGTCAGGCTGAAAATCCAGGGCTTAAGTGTATGATGCGTCGCTCTTACATAAACTGCAACAAGAGTCATAGCAAAGCAAGGTGCAACAAACGCAAACAACGAGGGATACAAAAGCACGATTGAATCGGGCGCAAAGTATGTGAAAATTACACCCAGCACAGATCCGGCTAACGCCAGATATTCAAGCCACATAATTCTCTTATTAAGCAGCCATTCGATAACCGTAAGCACCATAAGAGCCATCATAACGAGTGCCGCCATACTTGTCAGTGTACGGTAAGGGGTGTAGTCATTGTAAACAGTGTCATAAGAATCGGTATTATATCCGATTTCATTGAGCTTTTCCATCGCTGCCCTTGTGGCAATGTTTGTTTTTTTGCTCTTTTCGCCCGTTGTATCTGAGCCATTTACAAGCTGTCTTATAGAAACAAGGCGGATATTTCTGTCAACAACAGAATTAACTATCTGCTGATAACGCTTATCAGAAATTGTTGCTCCCAGATTACTTGTTTCAAAATCTACTGTTTCATATCCGCGCAGAACTCTGCCTTCGGCACTGTCTATAAGTTTCTGATAACCGATGGGCTTTTTATTGGAAAGCTGCGATTCTTCCTCGGTAAGTATAAGATACAAACCGTGTTTCTTTATAAGCTCACAGAATGCTTCATAGTTCTTTTTTGCATCTTTGTGACCTTCCTGTGCAATATCATTACGCTTGAGGCTTATATATTTCACACCGTACTCTTCAATAAGCTTTTCCACCTCTTTGATATAGGCGGTATTTGAATATGCGCCAAGACGCAGCGATAAAATCGGATTCATCCCGTTTTCCTTCGCAAAAGCAAGCTTTTGCTCATCAAAACCGAGCTCCGTATGCCAGCTGCTGATGATTCCGTTAAGCAGAACATATACGGTTGCGTTATAGTCCGTTTCTATTCTGACATAATCTTCTTTTGTATATTTTGCAGGAATCCACTTATCGAGATAATTTTTCCAGACATCTCTCTTTGAAATAATTACGTAACTGTCTACGTGAATTTTTTTATTGTCTGCAAGTTCTTTGATTATAAGCTCACTTTCATCATCGTACTTATGGGTAAGAACACCATATTTAATCGCAGTCAGAAATCCGTTGTTTATGAGAGTATTGATGCTCTCCTCCTCAACTATGGCAGTGTTTACTCCCATAGCCACGTTTTCTGCAGCACTTTGCTCTATCTCCTCTTTGCTCAAAAAGAGGTTGGCATCATTAAGATTAAGCGCAAATAAAACATCGTTGTTTTGCTTCTCATTGTTTATTCTTACCACAAACGACGGAATTACCATTGCCAGAAGAATAGCGAATATTATCCCACGTATTAAAAGATTTTTCTTTGTCATATTACTTCTCCTCCTGCGGATTGTCCGCTTTTCTTCCTTTTAAGAGTACTTTCACCATACCGCTTGCAAAAAGCACCCCACCGTATGCAACAGCACAAAGCAGAAGCGGAACTATAAAGCCGGCTTTCCCGCCAAAGCTGTCCGGCATAAGCACCTTCCAGACTGCAAACACACAGAAAGCCGCAACGCTTGCCATAAGTATTTTGCCTATATTTTTAAGAAACGGCTTTTCCATATATTTTCCCGTTACCTTCGCTATTGCAAAGGCTATCACAACAGCATACAGATTAAAAAGTACGGTTGTACTCATTGCAATTGCCACAACACCGTAATCCTTCAGAATGAAATTAAGCACAAATTTAAGTAAAACTACTGCACACGTACCGATAACTGTGTATGAGTATCCTGAATCAAGATATAAAATCTTATTGAAAAGCTCCTGGCACGCATATCCGAAAACGCCAAGGGTGTATATTCCGAAAAGCATTCCCGTAACAGCTGAATCAGCTGCCGTAAATTCACCACGCTCATAAAGAAGCGATATAAGCTCTTTTCCGTAGCAGCACGCCACAAGTATGAAAGGGATAAAAATCGTCAGCATTACTGTTATCATATACTGAAGCAGACTTTTTACATAGTCACGGTTACCTTCCTCATAATTGCGGCTTATTGACGGAAACACCACGTTACTCATCGCAACAACAAACACGCTTGCAATTGTAACAAAAAGATTTGAAGCATAGTTTATTGTAGACGCTGCACCGTCATTACCTGTGACATAAGCCTTGTCTATCATAAAGCAGACCTGGAACATCATATTTGATATAAATATCCACAAAAGCTCATTCCCACCACTTTTTTTGGTGGCAGGTTTTTCATATTTAGCAGTAAAAAGTCTGTAGCCTTTTTTATAGAACGATGGAAGCTGAATTGCAATGTGCAAAAACCAGCCGATTGTCGTAACAATTCCCACCGTCATAATATCTATATCCTTGACAAAAAGCGATGCAATAATAACAACATTAAAGGGCAGACTCATCACAGAGCTTACAAAGAAAACCTGATTGTTCTGAAGCACACCGGAAATGATGTACGCCACAATTACAAACACAAGCGACGGAAGCATTATGTACATAAGCTTTATCGCAAGAGCAACATCCCCCGGGGCAAGTCCGGGAAGAAGTATATTTACAACAGGTCTTGCAAGGATTGCAAGTACGATAGCCGCAATCACTGAAGCAACCGTAGTTTTACGGATAAAGTGCGTCACATAGCCTCTTTTTAAAAGTTCAGTGGAATGTTCTTCCTTATTGAGATTTTTTATAACAAGCGTAGAAAGCGCCACACCTATTCCCGTGAAAATAAGATTTACAAGACCGAATATCTGAAAATACATATCGGAAAGAACTGTTGTTCCGAATACCGATGCAAAAACTATATCACGAAGAAAGCCCAGCCCCTTTGCAAGAAGGATTCCTGCTACGACGAGCACATACGCTATACCGTTCATCTGACGCACCTACCTCTCCTATTATACTATATCTATTATATAATACTATAAAAGCAGGCATATAGTCAAGTTTTTCGAGGGATTTTATTCAGAAAAGGTTATGTCCTTCTACATACTCCAGAAACTTTTTCATCGATGAAAAAAAGTAGCTGTCTTTTTTCCAGACAAGACTGATATCTATATCCATTACAGGAGATGCGGAGATTGCACGGAATCCTTTTTTTTCGTCAATAAGAGGTCTGAACATAAATCCTGCAGCTATATTATTTGAAACAAGGCTCTGTATGGTAGAAAGCTGTGCCGTCTGCAAAATAATGTTTGGTTTCACCTTACTGTCTGAAAACCATTTTCTTACTTCCTCTGTGTGATAAAAGCTGTCCTTGAAAATTACTATGGGAGTTTTGGAGAGTTCCTTTGCAGTTATACTTTCCTTATCTGCAAGAGCGTTTTCCCTGGAAACGCAACACACAATTTCTGTTTTTACTATATTAATTCCCGCAAAGCCTTTTTCTTCGAAGTTTTCCTGAGGTATAAAAGCCATATCAAGAAAACCTTCAGAAAGCCTGCTTAGCAGTTCCTGCTGACCTCCCTCTGTAATTTCAATGTGTATGTCGGGATTATCAGACATAAAGTCACGGTAAATTTTCGGCAAAACAACAGAGCCTATCATAGGCGGTACACCTAAGCGAAGGATTTTTCTCTGCTTTCCCATATCCTTCATAATATTTTCTGTCTGCTGGGCACGGCTTAAAAGCTCCTTTGCCATTTTATAAAGTCTCTCTCCTTCAGGTGTAATAACCATCCCACGATGCTGACGGGCGAACAGTTTTACACCGAATTCCTGTTCCATTTCCTTTATGGCGTTGGAAAGTGAGGGTTGTGCAATGTATAGATTTTCTGCTGCAGCAGACACTGTTCCTGTTTCGCACACAGAAACAAAATATTTGAGCTGAATAAGATTCATAATATCACCCGACTTTATTATATAGTTTTAAACTATACTTGTCAATAATATATATATTTTACAAATACTAGTTTCGGTGATATAATCAAGAAAAAACATTAGGGAGGATTCTTATGAATACATACAAAATTGCGGTAATCCCCGGTGACGGAATCGGTCCGGAAGTGATCAACGAAGGTGTAAAGGTGCTTAATGAAGTAGCAAGTCTTGACGGTGGCTTCAAATTTGACTTTACATATTTTCCTTGGGGATGCGAATATTACAAGGAAACAGGCAGAATGATGGCTGAAAACGGCATTGAGGAACTCAGTAAATTCGATGCGATTTTCCTTGGTGCAGTAGGTGCCCCCGGTGTCCCTGACCACATTTCCCTTTGGGATTTGCTTCTTATTATAAGGAAAAGCTTTGACCAATATATAAACTTACGTCCCGTAAAGCTTCTTGACGGTGCTCCCGCACCTCTTAAAGATATTCCGAAGGAAGATATAGATATGGTATTCATCCGCGAAAACAGTGAGGGTGAATATGCAGGAAGCGGAAGCTGGCTTTATAAAGGTAAGCCTAATGAGGTTGTTATTCAGAACGGTGTATTCTCACGCACAGGATGTGAAAGAGTTATCCGCTACGCTTATGAGCTTGCAAAAAAAGAGGGGAAAACTCTCACAAGCATCAGCAAGGCTAACGCCCTTAATTACTCAATGGTATTCTGGGATCAGATTTTTGAAGAAGTCGGCAAAGACTATCCCGAGGTTAAAACTTATTCATACCTTGTGGATGCGGCAGCTATGTTTATGGTAAAAGACCCGAAGCGGTTTGAGATTGTTGTAACTTCAAACCTTTTCGGTGATATTCTTACAGACCTTGGTGCAGCTATCGCAGGTGGTATGGGACTTGCAGCAGGTGCAAACCTTAACCCCGAAAGGGCGTTCCCCTCTATGTTTGAACCTATCCACGGTTCAGCACCCGACATTGCAGGTCAGCAGAAAGCCAATCCTCTTGCAACAGTGTGGTCTGCATCTCAGATGCTTGACTTTTTCGGGCATAGTGACTGGGGCAAAAAGCTTATCGGCTACATAGAAAAGGTGTTGACAGACAAAAAAGTTCTTACCCCTGACATTGGCGGCACTGCTACAACACAGGAAGTCGGAGATGAAATTATCAGACTTCTTCGGGAGGACTGTAGATAATGGAGAGTATAAAATTATCCTTTAACGCAGTTATGCCGATATTCATTCTGATGATGCTGGGATATTTCATCAAAAAGACAAAGCTTGCAGACAAGAAAAGTCTTGATGTTGTAAATAAACTGATATTTAAGATTTTCCTGCCGGTGCTGTTGTTTTATAACATATACAGCACCAAAACATCAGGTATTTTTGACGGAAAACTGATTATTTTCACCATATGCGGAATTATTTCAGTATTCATACTTGGGTATTTTGCGGTTATGGTTTTAACAAAAGATAATTCCAAGCGAGGTGTTATGCTTCAGGGATTTTTCCGTGCTAATTTTGCAATTCTGGGGATTCCTCTTGTAGGCTATATCTGCGGTAACCAGACAAGCGGACTTGCCTCCCTTATGGTTGCGGTGGTAATCCCGGTATTTAATATTCTCGCCGTGGTGGCTCTTGAAAGATTCAGGAAAGGAAACACCGGTCTTAATATATTAAAGCTTTTAAAAGGGGTTATTACAAACCCTTTGATTATTGGTTGCCTGATCGGAATTTTATTTTTTGTATTTGACATAAAGCTTCCGTCACTGATAGAAAAATCCGTAAAGGATATTTCGTCAATCGCAACACCGCTTTCAATCATTGTTCTTGGTTCTGTATTTGAATTTTCAGATATAAAGGGATATTTCAAGGAAAACGTTATAGTAGTATTGACAAAGCTTGTTATAGTCCCGCTTATTGTTCTTCCCGTGGCAGTATGGCTCGGCTTTACGGGAGAAGCACTGGCGTGCCTGCTTGTGGTATTTGCATCCCCCGTGGCAGTTTCATCGTTTGCTATGGCACAGCAGATGGACGGTGACGAAACCCTTGCAGTGCAGATAATCGCCCTGTCTTCGGCATTTTGCCTTATTACACTGTTCTTGTGGATTTTTGCACTGAGTTTTCTCGGTTTATTTTAATTGAGTCAAATAAGAAAGGTATTGATAGTATGGATATTAAAGAAGCATCACTTAAAAAACATTATGAATGGAACGGTAAAATTGAGGTTGTCGCAAAAGCGAAGGTCAATAATTCAGAAGATTTATCTCTTGCATATACCCCCGGTGTTGCACAACCCTGTCTTGAAATACAGAAGGATATAAATAAATCCTACGAGCTTACACGCCGTAATAACCTTGTAGCCGTTATCACAGACGGAACAGCCGTTCTCGGACTTGGTGACATCGGTCCTGAGGCAGGTATGCCTGTTATGGAAGGAAAGTGTGTACTGTTTAAAGAATTTGCAGATGTTGACGCATTCCCAATCTGCATAAAGACAAAAGATGTTGACGAGGCAGTGCAGACGATATATAATATTTCAGGAAGTTTTGGCGGTATTAATCTTGAGGATATCGCTGCACCAAGATGCTTTGAAATTGAAAAACGTCTTAAAGAAATCTGCGATATCCCTGTATTCCACGACGACCAGCACGGAACTGCGATTGTAGTTGCAGCGGCTCTTTTGAATGCACTCAAAGTAGTTAAGAAAAACATTGGAGACGTAAACGTAGTTATAAACGGTGCAGGCAGTGCAGGAACGGCTATTGGTATGCATCTTTTAAAGCTTGGCGTAAAAAACCTTGTAATGGTTGACCGCTTCGGCATCATCTGCGAAGGTATGGACGGACTTTCCGATTCACACAAGGAGCTTGCAAAAATCACTAATAAAGAGCATAAAACAGGCTTTCTTGCAGATGCTATGAAAGGTGCCGATGTATTTATCGGTGTTTCTGCACCGGGCATTGTATCGGAAGAAATGGTTTCATCTATGGCTGACGGCGCAATCGTATTTCCTATGGCAAACCCCACTCCTGAAATTATGCCCGATTTAGCATTAAAAGCAGGTGCCGCAGTTGTAGGCACAGGCAGAAGTGATTTCAACAATCAGATAAATAACGTTCTTGCATTCCCCGGAATTTTCCGTGGAGCACTTGACGTAAGGGCAAGTGACATCAACGAAGAAATGAAAATGGCGGCATCTTACGCAATAGCTTCACTTGTATCTGACGATGAGCTTACAGCCGATTACATACTTCCCAAGGCATTTGACAGCCGTGTAGGAAAAGCAGTTGCCTCAGCAGTGGCAGAAGCAGCAAGAAAGACAGGAATATCCAGAATATAATCAGTTTCAAAGTTCTGAAACTTTTTCCTGTTTCTTCCCCACCATCATTTCAAACTTCGTATTCCACATTCCGCATATTAAAGTGAGGTGACAGATTTGGACAGAGTAATACTTCATTGTGACTGCAACGGATTTTTTGCATCTGTTGAATGTGCCCTTAATCCCGAACTTAAAGATGTCCCTATGGCAGTGGGTGGTGATCAGGAGGCACGCCACGGCATAATCCTTGCAAAAAACGAGCTTGCAAAAAAATATAATATTCAGACAGCAGAAACTATTTACTCCGCTAAAAAGAAATGTCCGAATCTTGTTATTGTGCCTCCCCGACACGGTTTGTACGAAGAATACAGTCAGCGGGTAAATGCAATCTACGCCGAATACACAGACCTTGTTGAAAAATTCGGGATTGATGAAAGCTGGCTTGATGTAACAGGCTCACAAAAGCTTTTCGGCAGCGGCAAAGAAATTGCAGATACACTCAGAAAACGTGTCCGTGAAGAAATCGGGATTACAATTTCCGTAGGAGTATCTTTTAATAAAGTGTTTGCAAAGCTTGGCAGTGACTACAAAAAGCCTGATGCTACCACCGTTATTTCACGGGAGAATTTTAAAGAAATAGTTTATCCCCTTTCTGTAAAGGATTTGCTTTTTGTAGGGAAACGCACTGCTGAAACTCTTTCAAAGATGCGTATAAACACAATTGGCGACCTTGCAAATGCAAATGAGGAAACCCTCTGCAAAGCTCTCGGCAAGCAGGGCGAAACAATATACAGA
The DNA here is from genome assembly GCA_045545295.1 of Clostridia bacterium. Classification (GTDB taxonomy): domain Bacteria; phylum Bacillota; class Clostridia; order UMGS1883; family UMGS1883; genus UMGS1883. The sequence goes on along the minus strand of JAZQAO010000013.1, from coordinate 58,205 downwards.
TATGCCCGAGGTGAAGATGACTCGCCCGTAGACCCCCACGTTAACGATGAAGTTAAATCAGTGGGTAACGGGATGACCTTCCGCCGTGATTTATATGGAGAAAGGGATATTTTCTGCGGTATTACGCATCTTTCAGAAAGCATTGCCGCAAGGATGAGAAGAAAAGGGGTTAAATGTACCGTCGTGCAGGTTACAATAAAAAACCCCGACCTTGTAAGTATACAGCGTCAGGAAAAGCTCGACCACCCTACAAACCTTGCAAAAGAAATCGCACAAAAAGCAATGGAGCTTGTACGCCGAAACTGGAATATGTCAAGTCCTATTCGTATGCTTACCGTTACGGGAGGCGGCATCGTTTGCGAAGACGGTCAGTGTCAGTTAAGCTTTTTTGAAGAAACCGTACAAGATCCCAAACAGGAAAAGCTTGAAAAAGCCCTTGACTCCATCCGTAGTAAATACGGAAAAGACGCTGTACAAAACGCAAATATAATTAATAACGACCTTGGAATATGAAAATAGTACACTTTGGGGACTGTCCCCTTTTTTAAAAAAGCGTGACTAGTCACATATCAACTCCCCGCACCCCTCATTCTTTGAGGGGTACATTATTGTCCTTTTGTCGCAAAAGGACCAAAACGTGGGGAGTTGCGATTCTCCCCACGCCCCTCACCGCCCTCGCAGGGGCGCAGTCAAGTACGGGCACTGTATCATTTTTGCAAAGGTAGTCTTGTTGGATTATATTTTTTGCTTCCTTGCCGTCGTCCTTATTCGACAACTTATGTCTCAGGCGACGGACTAAAAACCGTCTGCCCGCAAAGGAAACTGATGCAGACGGTTTTTCCGCCATTCATCAAAAAATATAATCCAACCGTGAATTTGTGCGTGTAGATAGTTACGTAACTAACTTTTTGTGCTAAACTTCAATGTGAATAAAAATCCGTTACCGAGTTTCGTAAAATCCCTTGTATCAGTTTCCTTTGCTGACAAGGGATTTTAGTCTTTCAGGGGCAATAAGTTTGCCCACAAAGACGACGAAATAAAGGTAACGGATTTTTATTTACAAAGACCACTGTTTTTACTATAACTGTACTCTTAAATGGTTGCGCCCCTGCGAGGCCGTTTGAAGGGGTCCGGGGGAGATTCGGAATCCCCCGGTGCTTTTCGCCATTTTGGCACTCAAAATGGCATCTTCTTTGTTCCTGAACAAAAACTTTATTTGTTTAAATACAGCTTATAAGTAGTAATTTCCTATACAGGTACAAAGCAGGAGGTGTAAAAAACTAAGTTTTTTACACCTCCTGCTTGCTTTTATTAATTATTCATAAAGATTAACTACATTTTTTCCTTGTTTCTTTGCATACTCAACTGTTTTAAAAGTATTTCCTGTTTGATGCTCTACATAACAGATTATTAAATCGGCACGGTTTATCATCTCATAATTTCTGATTTTTATTGCAGATTTAAAATGTACAGACTGTGATTTATCGCAAATCTCTATTTCATCATAGTAACAGTCGTATTCCTCTTCATTATTTTTGTAATCAGCCTTCAGATACGGCATAACCCATACCAACGAGCTATTATCGCTAAAGTATTCCTTTTTTACTTTTCGCACCATTGATGCAACAAACTTGTCAAACTCGCCTTCACGTCCCACAAGAAATACCACGTATTCTTTTTCAAGAATTAGTTCTTTTATTGTTTCTGTAAGTCTTTTTTCACACTCAAAATAACCACAAAAATCTCTATGTCCAAAAAAAGCACAGGTAAATACATCCATACAATTTCACCTCCGTTTTTCTATTATACAATAACTTTTTAGAAAAATCAACACTATTAGTTGTTGTATCTTCCGTATAGTTTGTTTATAGATTTAGCATTTCTATCTATACTATTAGTTATGAACATTGACTGATAGAGGTGCTATTATGAAGCTCGAAACCATTGGTTTAAACATTCGGAAATACAGAAACAAAAAGAAACTTCGCCAAGACCAATTAGCAGAACTGACAGGTTTAAGCACAAACTATATCGGTATGCTTGAACGCGGAGAAAAAATCCCGGCACTTGAAACATTTTTAAAAATAGCCAACGCCTTAGAAGTGTCTTCTGATATGTTACTTGCAGATGTTCTTTATAACAGCTATACAGTTAAGGACTCGTTGCTTGCCGAAAAGTTAGACGGACTGAATGAAGCTGACAGAAAAGAAATCTATGCTGTTATCGACACAATGATAAAGCATTCTTCTCGAAAATAAAATGACACATTTTCTTACAAACCTTTTCAAATTTTTCTTGCAATTTCAAAATAACGGTGTATAATGTAATCAAACTGAAAAACACAGGGGAGCTCGGTGTGCCGGGCTGAGAGGAAGTAATCTAACTTCGACCCTTAACCTGATGCGGATAATGCCGCCGTAGGAAGTCATAGAAGTTTACTTGTAGTCTTTTAACGGATAACCGCATCGGGTTATCCGTTTTTTTTGTTGTACATTTTCAAAGGAGGGAAGTCACGGACGGCAAGGGAGCGCTTGACGTCGGCATAATGCGATGGGAACCCGTGTTTCGGGGTGAGAGGAAGCAATTAAGCTTCGACCGTGCGAAAGATATCTTTTCGTAATAATTTAGCCATTGCAGTATTATCCGAACCCGCCTGAAACAGCGGAATTTCGGCATTTTTTCGGTTTGTCGTCCTTGAAAGGTGTCAGCCTGTCTGCGTCCTCCGCATCAAAACCTGCACAAAATTTCGTCTGTTTCAGGTTCAAAGAATTTTTTACAAGCTATTTTTCTGCCAATACAAGGCAAAAAACGAAGCCCATACTGTCGTATTGGCAAGTTTTTTAACGACGTAGGGGCAAAAAAGAGGAAGTAAAAAACGTGGTTTGGATAATACTTCAATGGCTGTGAAAAGAGGAATTTATAATGACAAAATCACAATTAACTTTAAAAGCAGTCGTTCTGGCAATGCTTGTAGCGGTAGGCGTAGTAATTTCACCGCTTTTAAGGGTAGAGGGAATGTGTCCAATGGCGCATTTTATAAACATACTCTGTTCGGTACTTCTCGGTCCGTGGTATTCACTGCTTTGTGCGGTGCTTATAGGAATCATCCGTATGATTTTTCTTGGAATTCCGCCTATTGCACTGACCGGTGCCATTTTCGGTGCATTTTTATCGGGTGTTTTTTACAGAGCATCAAAGGGAAATATCCTTATGGCAGTTCTTGGTGAGATAATCGGCACAGGTATAATCGGAGCAATCGCATCTTATCCCGTGATGACATTTTTCTGGGGAAAGACTGGACTTACATGGCTTTTCTATGTGCCGTCCTTTATATGCGGAACGCTTATCGGCGGAGCTGTCGCTCTTCTGTTTTTAAAGAAGCTCTCATCATCCGGAATGCTTTCCAAATTTCAATTAAAACTTGGAGCAAAAGTTTATGACAAAAAATAACTCACCACTCATTCACTGCATAACAAATCCGATTTCCATAAATCAGTGTGCCAACTTAGTTCTTACCCTTGGTGCAAAGCCGATTATGGCAGAGCACCCGAAGGAAGTAAGGGAAATTACTGCCACGGCAGACGCACTTCTTGTAAACTTAGGCAACATCACAGATGCACGAATGAAGTCCATAAAGATTTCGGTAAAAGAAGCAAATAAAAAAGGTATCCCCATTGTGCTTGACGCTGTGGGGGTTGCCTGCTCCCGCCTTCGCAGAAAGTTTGCAATGAAACTGCTTGACCGCTTCTCTTTTACTCTCATAAAAGGGAATTATTCAGAGATAGTTGCACTGGCTGAAAACAGCTATACATCAAAGGGCGTTGACGGTGATAATGCACTTTCTATCAATACAGTTGACGTTTCTGCAAAAAAACTTTCTTCAAAGTACAGATGTATTATTCTTGCAAGCGGAGAAACAGATATTATTGCAGACGGTAAAAGCACCACACATATACACGGGGGAACTGTGCAACTATCCCGTGTTACGGGTACAGGCTGTATGCTTGGCACTGTTTGCGCGTGTTATCTTGCAAAAAGGGCAGAAACAAGCTCGGTTATTTCCGCCTGTGACTTTTTCAAAAAATGCGGAAAAGCATCTGAAACCACAGCCGGTAACGGAAGCTTTATGACAAATTTACTAAATAGCCTTGGAGGTGCATTATGAGAACTTTTAATCCGTTGTTATACTTCATTACCGACAGTTCATTTTGCAGTGAAGAAGAATTTTTGACACGTGTAGAAAGCGCACTTAAAGGCGGTGTTACGCTCTTGCAGTTACGTGAAAAAGACAAATCTACACGGGAATATATTGATATTGCAAAAAAGGTACATACCATAACAAAAAAGTATTCTGTTCCGCTTATTATTGATGACCGCATTGACGTGGCAATGGCTATCGGTGCAGAAGGAGTGCATCTTGGTCAGAGTGATATGCCCATAGATATTGCACGAAAAATACTTGGCGAAGATTACATCATCGGTGCAACTGCAAAAACTGTCGGGCAGGCTACCGAGGCGTATAATAAGGGTGCTGACTACCTTGGCGTAGGTGCAATCTATCCTACAACCACAAAGGTAAAAACGGTGCTGACTTCTACCTCTGTGCTTTCGGACATTTGCAAGGCTGTTCCTATTCCCGTAAATGCTATTGGCGGACTTAATAAAGATAACTTCGGAATACTTAACGGAATTAATATCAGCGGCATTTGCGCCGTTTCTGCAATTATGAAAGCTGACAGTCCACAGACTGCCGCAAAAGAACTGAAAGAAGCTACATTAAAGCTTTTAGGGAGGAACAACCAATGAAAACAGCACTTACTATAGCAGGAAGCGACTCCAGCGGAGGTGCAGGAATTCAGGCAGACATCAAAACGATGATGGCAAACGGAGTTTACGCAATGAGTGTTATAACATCCCTTACTGCACAGAATACACTGGGCGTAAAAAGCATTTTTGACGTAACGCCTGAATTTCTTTCTGACCAGCTTGATGCAGTATTTACAGATATATTCCCCGACGCGGTTAAAATAGGGATGATATCTTCCCCTTCCCTTGCAGAGGTTATCGCAGAAAAGCTTGCTTATTATAATGCAAAAAATATTGTCCTTGACCCTGTTATGGTTGCCACAAGTGGTGCAACACTAACGAAAACAGAAGCGGTAAGAGTTATGACACAAAAGCTTTTCCCTCTTGCAACAGTAATTACGCCCAATATTCCCGAGGCAGAAGTCCTTTCAAAAATGGAAATCAAAAATGAAAATGATATGAAAAAATCCGCAGAGGCTATATATAGCCTTTACGGATGCAGTGTTCTTCTTAAAGGCGGCCACAGCATTAATGATGCGAACGACCTTTTATACGAAAACGGTAAATTCCGATGGTTTTCGGGAAAAAGGATTGACAACCCGAATACCCACGGAACAGGTTGCACATTTTCTTCTGCCATTGCGTCAAACCTTGCAAAGGGAATGACTCTCTCCGATGCTGTTACTTCGGCAAAAGAATATATAAGTGCTGCCCTTGCCTTTGGGCTGAACCTTGGGAAAGGAAGCGGACCTTTAAATCACGGTGCAAATCTCCTCCCTTAAAAAAGAAGCGTGCCGCTTCACCCGTGTCGCACTCTCACAGAAGTGTAAACACAGTTTCCTGCGTCTTAATTTGACGCAAATTCCTATATAATAACAAAATTCCCATTGTGGTGACAGTCCCCACAATGGGAATTTTTTATTTTTGATTGTTAAAATAATTGTATATTGCCTCTGCATTGGTTTTACTAATACCTTTAACAAGGCATAGTTCTTCTGCCGATGCAGTTTTTATTTTGCCGATACTTTTAAAGTGCTTTAAAAGTGCAATTCTCTTATTTTTACCGATACCATCGATTTTTTCAAGCTCACTTTCAATAGTGTTCTTGCGGTGAAGGTGTCTGTGATATTCAATGGCAAAACGATGCACTTCATTCTGAATATTTTCCACCAAGTGGAATACCGAGCTAACGGGGTTAAGGTACACCTCTCCATCTTCTGAAAGCAGAGCCCTTGTGCGGTGCTTATCATCCTTGACCATACCAAAAACGGGAACGTCAACATTAATTTCTTTGAAAAGCTCTTTTATAGTGCTTAACTGCCCCTTTCCACCGTCAAGGAGAATCAGGTCGGGAAGATTACTGAATTTACCGTCACCCTCCCTTTGTTCGTGGGTGAAACGCCTTAAAAGAACTTCCCGAAGGGATGCCGTATCGTTTGCTCCCTCAACGGTTTTTATTTTAAAACGACGATATTCCTTTTTTGCACTTCTGCCGTTTTCAAAAACTATCATTGACGCAACACTGTCACTTCCCGAAATATGGGAAATATCGTATGACTCAATCCTATCGGGAATTACTTCAAGCCTGAGTGCTTGTGCAAGTTCAACAACAGAATCACTGATAAGCTTTTCCTTGACTTTCTGCGTTTTATAGTTCGCAATATTTTTAAGGGCATTATTGTACGCCATATCAACGGTTTTTTTGTTATCACCGCGGACAGGAACCTTGATATATACTCTTTTGCCTTTCTTATCGGTCAGGTATTTTTCCACGTTTTCAATTTCTTCAATGCTGTGAGAAAGCAGTACCGTAGTCGGCACAAAATTATCACGGCTGTAAAAACGGGGAACAAACTCGGAAAGAAGCTCACCCGGTTCTGCGTTGACTGCATCGGATAAATCAAAGCTGTCACGTCCGATAAGTCTGCCGCCACGGATGTAGAACACTTCTGCTGAGGAAAGACCGTCCTCTGCCGCTGCGGCAATTACATCTATATCACCGATACTGTCTGTTATAACCTTCTGTTCCTCGCCAAGTTTTCTCACCGATGCTGCACGATCACGAAGAAGTGCCGCACGTTCAAACTCAAGGTTTTGTGAAGCTTCCAGCATTTCTTTTTCAAGAGTCTCTATAACCTCGTCATCCTTGCCGTCAAGAAAACTCACTATATTTTTAAATATCTTTCTATACTCTGTTGCCGCCATACCGCCCTGACACGGAGCACTGCAACGCCCCATAGAATAATAGATACAAGGTCTGTCTTTTTTCATGTCACGGGGAAACTGTTTTTTGCAGTGCGGGAGCAAAAATATATCCTTTAAAAGCTCCATGGTTTCCTTTATGGAGTAACCGCTTGGGTATGGGCCGAAATACTTTGCACCGTCGTTTTCAATACGCCTTACAAAAAGCATTCTGGGATATTCCTCATTAAGAGTGATTTTTATATAAGGATAGTGCTTGTCATCCTTTAAAAGAATGTTATAACGCGGTTTATTCTCCTTGATAAGATTTGACTCAAGCACAAGCGCTTCCATCTCGCTGTCGCAGATTACATAGTCAAGATCATGGATTTTTGACACCATAATCTGTGTTTTCACGCTGTGATTTGCTGAAGCCTGAAAGTATTGTCTTACACGGTTACGGAGAATTTTCGCCTTACCCACATAGATTATCCTGCCCGATGCATCCTTCATCATATAAACGCCCGGCTTTTGAGGAAGCTTATTTAATTTTTCAGCAATAATCTCATTCATAAAAGTTTCTCCCTGAACGGAAAAAGGCGGTCTGTGACCGCCTTTTTTAAAGTAATTTCATTGCAATACTTACATAAATCATCAGCGACACTGCATCAATAATTGTTGTAATAAAGGGACTTGCCATAACGGCAGGGTCAAAGCCTATTTTTTCTGCAACCATAGGGAGAGTACATCCCACAATTTTAGCAACAACCACCGTCACAAGAAGTGTCAGAGAAATCACCAGTGCAACTGCCCAGCCAACATGATCGAGCAAGGTAAACTTCAAATAACTTACTACGGCAAGAGTAAGACCGCAGAGAACGGCTACGCGGATTTCCTTCCACACAACTCTGAGAACATCCGAAAACTCAATCTCTCCGATAGAAAGTCCGCGAATAACGGTAACTGATGCCTGACTTCCTGCATTACCGCCTGTTGACATCAGCATAGGAATACTTGCAACAAGAGCAATATTTATAGCAAGAGCGTTTTCGTAATGAGTGATTATAAGTCCGGTAAATGTAGCTGAAAGCATCATAATAAGAAGCCACGGCACACGGCTAAGGTACATCTTAAACGCCGCCGTCTTAAGATAGGGCTTGTCAAGAGGGGTAATAGCCGCCATCTTTTCAATATCCTCAGTAGTTTCTTCCTGCAAAACGTCCATTACGTCATCGACGGTAACAATACCGACAAGTCGGTTTTCTACGTCTACAACAGGCATTGCGGAAAGTCCGTATTTGTTGAAGTCAAGCGCAACCTCTTCCCTGTCCTGGGTGGTAAGAGCAGAGATTACCTCTTCTGTCATAAGTTCATCCATAGTAACATTTTCTTCAGCAAGAAGAAGCGTTCTGATGGTTACAATACCGAGAAGCTTTCTGTTTTGTTCTGTTACATAACAGGTATTGATTGTTTCCTTATCTACACCCGTTCTCCTGATGCGTTTAATAGCATCTTCTACCGTCATATCGGGGCGAAGACTTACATACTCGGTAGTCATAATACTGCCGGCACTGTCTTCGGGATACTTAAGTATCTCGTTAATCATTTTTCTTTTTTCGGGACCTGCCTGTTTAAGTATACGCCTTACAACATTTGCAGGCATTTCCTCGACAAGGTCAGCAGCGTCATCCACATAAAGCTCATCAACGACCTCTTTAAGCTCACTGTCGCTGAAGCCCTGAATAAGCATTTTCTGCTGATCCTCTTCCATTTCAACAAAGGTTTCCGCTGCAAGCTCTTTAGGTAAAAGCCTGAATAAAAGCGGCACAACCTCTTTTTCGCACTCCTCAAGCACAGCTGCAATATCCGCCGCGTGCATTGTTTCAAAAACATCGCGGATAGAGGCGTATTTTTTGCCTTCTATAAGCGAAGTAAGCATCTGAGAAAGTGCATTTTCATTAAAGTTTTCTGCCATACTGTCACTTCCTTTCATATTGTCGGAAGCAAGTACGCCCTATGAGCAGAAAATTTATCCGCGAAAAATGAACGCAGATAAACCCTGCCCGCACCCTCGGGCAGTACTTGCGCTCGTATTTCCTCCTGCGTCCATTTTTCTCACCTCAGCTTTTTAAAAGTCTTTATATATTTTATCCTCTTATGCGTGGTTTTGTCAACCTTTGCCTAAAAGTCTTTTCAATTTTTCTTCAATACGTCTGTTTCTTTTTGTTGTTTCTTCTTTTTCTATGCGGTATTCTCCGTTTTCAAAAACCACAACGTCTCCTTCGCAGGCATCCGGAAGAAGTGATTTTTCTATATTTACAATCTTCCCGGTTTTTGCTACAAGCACTATAAGATTTTCTTCAAATCTGTCTAAGATATATTTTTCCATAACTACCTCAACTGTTCTTATGCTGACTGAAGGTTTCTGTAAAGATGTGGCTGCCGTCGTTCTTTTTTGTATCTGTATGATAGAAAAGATAATTGTGATTTTCCGGTTCCATTGCTGCTTCTATTGACTCAATTCCGGGGTTACATATAGCACCTACGGGAAGACCAGTATATTTGTAAATATTATACGGAGAGTCCACCTCAAGGTCTGAATAGAGCACCCTTTGAACATCATACATACCGTCTGTTATGACATAAACTACTGCCGCATCCACCTGGAGAAGCATATCTTTTTCGAGTCTGTTTTGTATAACACCGGATATGGTCTTTCTTTCACTGTCAAGCTTTGCTTCCCTCTCAATGAGAGATGCACGGATAATCGCTTCGTCCATTGTCATACCCTCGGGCAGATTACTCTCAACATTTTTGTACTGCTTTTCAAACTCACCGAGAAATCTGTCAATTATTTCGTGTGCAGTTGAATCCGATGCAAAAAAGTGTGTACTCGGGAAAAGATATCCCTGTAACTTATATTTTACGCCTTTTCTCCCGGGAATATCCTTGATAAAGTCATAGTCAAACTTTCCTTTTTCAAGCTCTTTGAGGAAAGCTTCCTTTGTGACAAGTCCATTTGCTTCGCAACGGGCTGCAATCTGCTCTACGCTGAATCCCTCGGGAATAGTTATTTTAATTTCTTTTTTCATTTCGCTGGACACTCTGAGCTTGTCGATGGCATCATCAAGACACATTTTCTTATTAAGCTCAAAAGTTCCGTATTTGAGAGTTCCTCTGTACGGAGAAAATTTCATTTTTATACGGAAAGTTATTTCGTAATCTATTACACCGTTTTCTTTAAGAATTGCGGCAATGTCCCTTTCCGACGAATTCTGCGGAATAATAACCTGTACGGTTTCGCTTCCGGATGTGCTGCGTGTATATTCTGCAAGAATAGATGTTGCAAATATAATCAAAGCTATCACAACAAGTAAAATCACAGATAAAAACACCATTCCTGCCACGGACTTTTTCCGTTTTCTTTTTCTGCGATACGGTGGTCTTACTGATGTTGTTCTTTCATTCTGCTCCATAAACAAAACCTACTTTCTTTTTAAAGAAGATTGCGTTATTACCCCTCTGCTGATTTACGCATAATCAATCAGTTGCAGTTTCCTATATAAAAAAGAAGCGTGCCGCTTCACCCACGTCGCACTCTCACAGAAGAGTAAACACAGTTTCCTGCGTCTTAATTTGACGCAAATTCCTATACGGTAAAAAATTAAGCCGAACCTTTCGGGTCCGGCTTGCTTTTACACAGTTATTTCAGTGAGTTTTTCTACGATGAAGGCAAGACTTGTTATATTCTCAAGACTTCTTTCCATTTGCTTGCATACAAAGTTATCAGAATAAACGCCATTTGCGTCTGCAATCAGAAAGCCGTCCTTCTCCATAGGCATTTTCGACAAAAGAACACATCCGATGGGACTTCCGTGACGCCTTGTGTAACGCTGCACAAGGTCATCAGCGTTTTCTGCAATTACCTGACCTTCTCTGTATTTACCAAAAGCAAATGATTCGGAATAATACGCAACACCGTCCTGCAGTTTATAAAGAACGAGCGCGTGCCCTGCTCCGGGATATCTTGCCGAATATCCGGACTGAATAGGAAAGCTGAGAACTATATTCTCAAGATCGTTTCCGTATTTTTCCGCAATTTCCTCAAGACAATCCTCACCTTGTGCACGATAAACATAATATCCGCCGCTTGTCATCTGTACATCATCAAAATTAGAATACCACTGATTTCCATTTCCCCGAAAATCAAATTTATTATCAAATATTCCCATTGCTCTCAACTGACATCTTACATACGTTCCGCAATAACCGCTGAAGCTGCGCCCGTGATAGGTACGAGCCTCGGCATATATACTGTTGCCGTAGTCTGAAAGCTCCTTGGGTACATTTAAATTTTCCGCATAAGACGGAATTGCCAATGTCATAACAAGACATATAAGCAAGCATAATTTTTTTAACATGCAATCTCTCCAAAACAATTATAATTATCCGCAGGAAAATTCTGCTACCGGATTATCTTACCATTATTTTGTAACAATTGCAAGCTTTTTTGTAATATTTTTTTAATATTTTTTGCTTTTATTCCTCTAAAAACCGTCATTTTTAAAGAAAAGAAGACTTTTGTTTTTGTAATATTTACTTTACAAAGTGATTCTCAAACCAGCTTACCATATCCTCGTACATGGGAATTTCACACGAAAGACGATCTCTGAGAGCGTGTATTTCTTCAACAAGTTTTCCCGTATCCTCAATGGGCTGCTCGATAAAAATTTTGTTATGCTTTGTTGCCGTGTGCTTTTGTTTATCAAGAAGAAGCTCCTCATAAAGCTTTTCTCCCGGTCTGAGACCCGTAAATTCAATCTTAATATCAACATCCGGCACAAGACCGCTAAGCTCAATAAGGTTTCTTGCAAGATCAACTATCTTGACAGGCTCACCCATATCAAGAATAAAAATCTCTCCTCCTTTTGCATAAGCACCTGCTTGCATAACAAGCTGTGCCGCCTCGGGAATAGTCATAAAGAAACGGTTTATTTCCGGATGCGTAACGGTAATGGGTCCACCTTCACTTATCTGCTTTTTGAAAAGCGGAATTACGCTTCCGTTACTTCCGAGTACATTGCCGAATCTTACCGCGGCATAGATTGTTTTTCCGCAGTTTCTCTGTTTTAAAGCAAACTGCTGAACAACCATTTCGGCAATTCTCTTGCTTGTTCCCATAATATTGGTAGGGTTAACGGCTTTGTCTGTTGAAATAAGCACAAAACGCTCCGCCTCAAATTTCTCGCACGCCTTTGCAACGTTATATGTTCCGTAGACGTTATTCTTTATAGCTTCGTTGGGGCTATCCTCCATAAGAGGAACGTGCTTATGAGCCGCTGCATGAAAAACAACCCTAGGTTTGAAGGCTTCAAACACCTCATAAAGTCTTGCTCTGTCACGTACCGATCCGATAAGCACCTCAAGTCTTAATTCCGGATACTTTCTTCTCAGTTCCATCTGCAGCTCGTAAGCATTGTTTTCATAAATATCAAATATAATAAGGCGCTTCGGATTAAAGGTTGCTATCTGCCGGCACAATTCACTTCCGATACTTCCACCACCGCCGGTTACCATAACGGTTTTTCCTTCTATGTACCCGAATACATCCTTTCCGTCAATTATCTTTTCACTTCTGCCGAGAAGGTCCTGCGGAGTTACCTCTCTTATCTGCATAACATTTGCTTTTCCGCTTGCCAGTTCAAAAATTGACGGAACAGTTGAAACCTTTACACCGGTTTCCTTACAGATGCGAACAATCCCATCATAATCTTCTTTTTTACTTGACGGAATTGCTATTACTATCTCACCAATTCTATACTCCTTTACGACTAAGGCAATCTTCTCTCTGCTGCCAACGACGGGAACCTCGCTTATACGCATACCGTGTTTTGCTTTGTCGTCATCAATTACTGCAACGGGGTACATTAAAGTATCACGGCGCATACTTTTTATAAGAGCTGAGCCCGTGTCGCCTGCTCCCACAACCAGAACACGTGTTTTTTTGGAATTTCGTTTTACGTTTCGTCTGTGACTTATGCGATTTCTCACAAGGCTTCCAAGAAAACGCTCCACTGTAAAACCGCACATACAAACAAGAACCATTATCATATAGTTTGCGATCTCAAACTTGACGTCTCTGAAAACAAGAAGTCTGGAAAGCAGATACGCTACGATGCCTGAAATTATGTTACCAAGATACATTGTAAAATATTCTTTGAACTCGGCATATCTCCAGGATGTGGTGTAGTTACCCAAAAAGCCAAGCACACAGCAGTTTGAAACAATGAAAAGAACTATTTCACGGTAGTTTTTCAGATAAAAACCCAGCACATCTCCCCTGTACGTTCCTTTCCGAAGTGCAGCTGCCATCCATGCAGCTGCTATTATTATAAAGATATCGCAAAACAGCAAAATAATAATGCGGTTAAAATTATTGACTTTTACCGTTCCGGAATATTTTTTTGAAAACATACCTTTTTTCCTCCTTGTTGCAGTCACAAAACACCAACTTTTATTTTACACCAAATCATTGATTTTGTCAAGTTTTGTCATTTGCTCAAGGTATGACTTGGGAGCACATCCGAATTCGGATCTGAAAGCCCTGTAAAAGGTGCGCAAGGATAAAAAACCGCTTTCCATAGCGCAATATGTAAGTGTATGCTTTTTCTCCGCCATAAGCATCAGCACGTTTTTCAGTCTTACAGTAGTAAGATAGCGGTTAAAACCGATTTTAAAGCAATGCTTAAAATACCTTGAAATATAACTTTTATTGTAACCGAGTTCTCTCGCTACCGTAGAAAGACTTATACTCTCTCTGAAATTATCATTTATATACATAAGCAGTCTTGTGCCAAGACCCGAATCAGGAAGTTTTTCGGCTGATTCAAAGAAAATGTTTTCCATTATAATTCCAAGAATAAGATATATGTAGCCCTGCATCTTTATGTGGTTATTTTTGCAAACACTCAGTTTTTCTGAAAGCTCTTTTATCTGCATAAATACATTTCTGTCACTTATAAAAGGAGATATCACTCTCTTATTTTTTACAAGTTCCGTAAATTCCGGACACATATAAACGGGAATGAACAACGCGCTCGATTTTGAAGCGCGGGGCGTTGAGTAGGTATGTGCATCAAAGCTGAGCGCAACAGACAGCTCTCCCCCTTTTAATACTCTCCGGTTATGATTAACCGTAATAACCATTTCACCCTCGTCCACAAAATATATTTCTATCTGGGAATGAAAGCATAATATTGATGAATCATTTTCATATCTCTCATAAGACAGAAAATTCTGCTCTTCCCTGTCAATTCTGAAAACAGGCTCCATTTTGACCCTCCTCAAGTAAAAAAATGGCATAAAATAAGATATTTTTGGCAAGAATTAGCCAAAAAATTGCGATACTATTGTACACATCAGGCAAAAAATTGTCAATATCTTTATAAGGCGTGTGATTTTGTTGGGCTTTATTGTTTATGTTTTTGCATTTTTAAAAAATGTCATATACGGGCTTTCGGTATATTTTGTAGGAGAACTGACATCAAACGTAGATTTTCTTGATGTTCTATCGTTGCGCTATCTGCTGAGCTTTGCCGCTATGTGGCTTCTTAAAACCCTGAAGATTTTCAGAATTGATGTGGGCTTAAGGGACGTTTTTACAAAAAACGAGCGTACCCCATACCTTAAGTATCTGCTTCTGTCGGCACTCTTTGAGCCGGTTCTTGAAATGTTTTTTGAAACTCTGGGGATTTCCATGACTACCGGGATTACTGCTGCAGTCATACTTTCGCTTTCGCCGGTGGCTTCGTGTATCGCAGAGGGAATCTTCCTCAAGGAAAAAACAACCACTATGCAGAAAGTTTTTCTTGGCATAGGAATAATAGGTGTCCTCTACATAGCAATGAACACCACCCCCAGCGGTGGCAAAGACACACTTTCCGGAATAGTTTTTCTTGCACTTGCAGTAACATCGGGTGCGCTGTATCTCACCTTTTCAAGAAAATCCGGAGGTAAATTCAAAGCAATGGAAATTTCCTACACTGCAGTGTGTATGGGAGCTTTGGTGTTTAACATTGTAAATGTAGTGCGTCATCTCCTGCGCGGGGATATTGAAAACTACTTCACTCCTTACATGAATGCGGACAACATAATCGGATTTATTTTCCTTGGCATTGCGTGCACTATTGTCGCAACTGCTATGAATAATTTTGCTCTTTCCGGCATGCAGGCGTCTACCATGTCAGCGTTCGGCGGAGTTTCCACATTTGTTACCGTAATCACCGGAGCTGTATTTGCAGGAGAGAAAATTAAGCTTTTCCACATAATCGGACTTTCCCTGATCCTTATAAGAATGATTGGCGTAAGCTATATCCAGATTAGAAAAGACAAAAAAACAAAAAATGCATAATTTTTTATCAATTGGCAAGAAGGAGTGTTTTTTTGCCAATTTTTATTTGCTGTTTTTTCGTTTTATTTTTGCAACTATCGCTGAATTTCCACAGCAAAAACCATTTCCGCAACCAAAAGTTGCAAAAAAACTTTGTACAAGTTGCTTGACTCAAGGAATATTTCTGTTATCATAGGATTAAAATGGTGTAAGAGGATGATGTTTATGACAATAGGTGAAAAAATTTCACAGCTTCGGATTGCTGCAAATCTCTCTCAGGAGAATCTTGCAGAAAAATTAGATGTTTCACGCCAGTCTGTTTCAAAATGGGAAATGAATCAGGCTATGCCCCAGATAGACAAGGTGCTTTTGTTGTGTGAGCTTTTTGATGTATCGGCAGATGAGCTTCTTCGGGAAAAAATGGACCTTAGAAGCACACGAAAGGAAAACTCCGGCAACAAATACTTCGGCACAGACGGTTTTAGGGGTGAAGCAAATACAGAGCTTACTTCAATTCACGCGTATAAGGTCGGCAGATTTCTGGGATGGTATTTCTCCAAGGCGTCACAATTCAGTGAAAAGTCCGTATCCCGACCCAAAATCGTAATTGGTAAGGATACACGCCGGTCAAGCTATATGCTGGAATATTCTATCGTTGCAGGAATTACCGCATCGGGAGCAGATGCATATATGCTTCACGTTACAACGACTCCCAGCGTGTCTTATGTTACAAGGCAGGATGAATTTGACTGCGGCATTATGATTACCGCATCCCATAACCCCTACTATGACAACGGCATCAAAATTATAAACCGCTACGGTGAAAAGCTTGATGACGGAACAACTGCACTTATTGAAGCATATATAGACGGAGATATGAAGGCACTTGGGATAGCAGGATCTGACCTTCCGTTTGCTCACCGCGACAAAATAGGGCAGATTGTTGACTATGTATCGGGCAGAAACCGCTACATTGGTTATCTTATTTCTCTTGCATCAAATTCGTATAAAAAGCTGCGTATAGGTCTTGATTGTGCCAACGGAGCATCCTGGGCTGTTGCAAAATCGGTTTTCGGAGCATTGGGTGCTCAGACTACGGTTATCGGTGCTGAGCCGGACGGACTTAACGTCAATCTTGAATGCGGCTCTACCCGTCCCGAAAAGCTGTGCAGGCTCGTAAAAGAAAATCATCTTGATGTAGGTTTCGCCTTTGACGGAGACTGCGACAGATGTATTGCCGTTGATTCCGACGGAAATATCGTTGACGGAGACAAGATGATGTATATTCTTGCCAAAAGACTTAAATCAAGGGATATGCTCAACAAAAACACTGTTGTTGCCACAGTTATGTCAAACAGCGGTTTTGTGGCAAGCCTGAAAAAAGAGGGCATAAGCTGCGCACAAACAAAGGTCGGTGACAGATTCGTATATGAATGTATGCAGCAAAATGACTATGCCTTAGGCGGAGAGCAGTCCGGACATATAATAATAAAAAAATATGCAACTACAGGCGACGGTCTTCTTACTGCAATTATGATATGCGAGGAAATCTGCGACAGCAAGCTCTCACTTTCAGAGCTTGCAAAATCTGTTTCTCTTTATCCTCAGCACATAACAAATATACGTGTAGCCGATAAGGCTGCAGTTCTTAAAGATAAATCCGTTCTTTCGGAAGTGGAAAAGGCGGAAAAAATCCTTTGCGGAAAAGGCAGGGCGCTCATTCGCCAAAGCGGAACAGAGCCCGTGATAAGAGTTATGACAGAGGCAGAGACAGAAGGGCTTGCCAAAGAGGTTGCCGACCGCATTACGCTTGTTATCAAAGAAAGGGGGCATTCTGTTGAATGAAAGCATAAAAACAGCTAATCTGTTTGAATATAAAAATAAATATATTTCTCCATTGCTCGAAAATTCCGAATATCCTTGGGAAATTCTCCCCAAAATCAAGGACTACGTTCTCCGTCTGATTGATAAAGGCATCGACGGCTATACCCAAATTTCTCCGGGTGTACTTGTCGGTGAAAATGTGAAAATCTATCCCACCGCAACCATAGAGGCTCCCGCAATTATCGGCAAAGACAGTGAAATAAGACCCGGAGCTTTTATTCGCGGAAGTGTGATTACCGGAGAAAAATGCGTTCTCGGCAACTCAAGCGAATTTAAAAATTGTATTTTACTTGACTATGTGCAGGTTCCGCATTATAATTATATAGGAGACTCCATTCTTGGAAATCATGCTCACACCGGAGCCGGTACTGTCTGCTCAAATCTTAAAACTGACGGAAAAAACGTGATTATACACGCGGATACGGATTTTGAGACAGGTCTGCGTAAGGTAGGTTCAATCCTTGCTGATGGCGCAGACGTAGGTTGCGGATGTGTTCTCAACCCCGGAACAGTTATCGGAAAAAACACATCTGTTTACCCTATGACTGCTTTGCGCGGTGTGTTTGGAGAAGGTCTGATTATAAAAAGCATGGAGAATATAGTCAAACGAAGTTAGGAGAGATTTTTGATGAATTTTATTAAAGTGGAAAGCTATGAGGAACTCAGCAAAAAAGCAGCAGGCATCATTGCAGCACAGGTTATTATGAAACCTGACTGTGTGCTTGGTCTTGCAACAGGCTCTTCCCCCCTCGGAACATACGCAAACCTTGTAAAGATGGTTGATGCCGGTGAGCTTGATTTTTCTAAGGTTACATCTGTTAACCTTGATGAATACGCAGGTCTTGAAGGCACTCACGACCAGAGCTACAGATACTTTATGGACACAAACCTTTTTTCAAAAATTAACATAGACAGAGAAAAGACATTTGTTCCCAGCGGAATTGCCGAAGACCTTGTAAAAGAAGGCAAAGCTTACGACGAGCTTATTGCGTCACTTGGGGGTATCGACCTTCAGCTTCTCGGAATCGGTCTTGACGGACACATTGGTTTCAATGAGCCGGACAGCGTATTCACAGTTGAAACACATCCTGTAAAGCTTGATGAGTCCACAATCGAAGCTAATGCACGCTTCTTTGCATCAAAGGATGATGTTCCCCGTATGGCAGTTACAATGGGTATGATGTCCATTATGCAGGCAAAGAAAATTCTTCTCATTGCAAACGGACAGAACAAGAAGGCTATTCTCGAAAAATCCTTCAACGGTCCAGTTGACCCCATGGTACCGGCATCAATTCTTCAGCTTCATCCCGATGTAACGGTAATTTTCGCAGAAAACTAAAATTAAGCATATAACAAAAATACTGTAAGCGGCACGCTTACAGTATTTTTGTTATATATTCGCCCTCAAGCTCTGTTATTTCTGCGGTACCGTTTGAAATATCCCCGATGGTTTTGATAAATTTTTCTTCATCGCCGTGTTTTACTCCGATTGTCAGACAAACATCGTTTTCAAATGCACTGTCTTTAAGGATATATCCTTCGGTATTTACCGCATACTCTACCTTCCCGTAAGTGGAATAATCGCACTTGACAAGGTAGATACTACAGTAGATTTTTTCTATTCTTATTGCGGCATCAACACCAAGCTTTGCGGTCTTTCCGTAAGCACGGACAAGTCCGCCTGCACCTAAAAGCACTCCACCGAAGTAACGTGTGACAACAACACACACATCGGTAAGCCCCTCTTTTTTGAGGACTTCCAGCACAGGAACGCCTGCCGTTCCTGCAGGCTCACCGTCGTCGCTGTAACGCATAATATTATCCTCACGCAGTATATATGCATATACATTGTGTGTCGCCTGGCGGTGAAGCGCACGGATCTCGTTTATAAAGTCTACCGCCTCGTCCTGAGTTTTTACCGGGCGGCAATAGCCAATGAAACGGCTCTTTTTTTCTATCATTTCATCAGATGCATCATTCTGCACCGTTCTGTAATCCTGCATTTTTGTAGTCCTTTCAAACTATATAATTGCGAAGTTTTGCATAAAGAGCTTCATCTGCAAGAAGCACCATTTTTGTACCTTCTGCTTCGTAGCTTTCCTCAAGAATAACCTCATCCTCGTGCAAAAGGGCAGCTGTCTTACTGTCGGAATACGGAATAAGCACCTCTATCTGCACCTTTTTACCGGGAAGTGCATCGTGGAGAAGCTCAGTAAGTTCGTCCATCCCTTCCCCGCTTTTCGCGCTGACAGACACGTAGTCTGTATAATTTCCTTCGGGACGGGGCGACAGGGGTGGTGCAACATCGCATTTATTGAATACTGCAATAATTCTTTCCGCCCTGCAACCAAGGCTCTGTATAAGCTCATCAACAACTTTCATCTGACTGTACATTTCAGGGTTTGACGAATCAATTACGTGTATAAGCACCTCTGCAAGCACTGCTTCATCAAGGGTAGACTTGAACGCCTCTATAAGATGATGCGGAAGCTTTCTGATAAAGCCTACCGTATCCACAATAACGGCGTTACGCTCATCCGGAAGCGGAAGCTTTCTCACAGTCGGGTCAAGAGTTGCAAAAAGCATATTTTCCGCAAGGACACCCGAATCTGTCAGATAGTTAAGAATAGTGCTCTTTCCGGCATTGGTATAGCCTACAAGTGCCGCAACAACTACGCTGTCTTTTTCTCTGCGGCTTCTTTGCAGATCTCTGTGTGCCTGTATTTCACGAAGTTCCTCTTCAAGAGAATGTATTCTCCTGTGAATATGGCGTCGGTCAGTTTCAAGCTTTGTTTCACCGGGGCCTCTCGTTCCTATACCTGCACCAAGCCTTGACATCGCAGCGCCCATTCCCGAAAGCCTCGGAAGGCTATACCGAAGCTGTGCAAGTTCTACCTGAATTTTACCTTCCTTTGAAATAGCACGCTGTGCGAATATATCAAGTATGAGTGTGCTTCTGTCAATAGTACGAATACCGGTGTAGTTTTCGATATTGCGTATCTGGCTGCCGGTAAGCTCATCGTCAAAAATAAGGAGCGTGGCATCAAGCTCTTTCGCCGCAAGCCGGAGTTCTTCCATCTTACCTTCTCCGAAATATGTGGAGGTTTCAGGGTGGTCTTTATTCTGTACCATCTCACCCACAACCTCCGCCTGTGCGGTCAGAGTAAGCTCATAAAGTTCATTCATGGACTCCTCTGTAGTATCTTCAAGCGTATTTATTTTTCCCGTGTGTACACCGCAGAGAATAACTCTCTCGGTTTCTTTTTTTGTTTCGTGCAAAATAAAAACCTCACAATCCGGGCATATTTATATAAAAGGATGGTGCTTTATGAAAAAAAACATATATATTCTGTTAACCCTGCCTGTCTGCGCCGCTTTTGGTTATGCGCGGCTGTGGCTCGCCTTTTCTGTCGTCTACGCCCTTTTTCTTTTAAAAAAAGTCGAAAAAAGTGCACTGTGGGAAATTCCGATGGGCGTGCTTGCCTGCAGCATTATTCTCGACCTTACCGGTGAACAGATTGTCTCAGGCATACGTATAATAATACCGCTTGCTGCACTTCTCGCAGCATTCTTTGAGCCTGAAAAAACTGTTCTTTTCTTTGCTGTTTCAATAATCTCAATCATTCTGAAAAACGACTACGGTCTTGCCGCAGTTTTTTCCGCAGCATGGTGCTGTGGCAGAACTTTTATTTTACACAGGCAGTCAATCTTAAGTTATTCTAACACGAAAAAGAACTTTTTACAAGGTCGCAGACACGAAAAATATGTTGAGCTTCCCAAAAAAATGTGATATAGTAAGAAAACAGTTTAAAGAATTGTCTGTTTCACATCAGAAAAGCAGGCGGAAAGAGAATTATTGCTATGGACAAAAAGTTTTACTTTGCCCCTCTTGAGGGCATAACTACATATATGTATAGAAATATCCACAACGAAATGTTTGGCGGATGTGACGAATACTACGCACCCTTTATAACACCCAGCGACAACGAAAAAATCGGAAGAAAAGGCTTCCGTGATATTCTGCCCGAAAACAATCCAGACATAAATCTCAGGTTGCAGGTGCTCACAAACAATTCAGATTCTTTTTTAAGGTTCTGCGAAAAGATAAAGGAGTACGGGCATAATGAAATCAACATAAATCTCGGTTGTCCTTCCGGAACTGTTACCGGAAAAGGCAGAGGGGCGGGCTTTCTCAGAGATACGGCATCCCTTAACGGTTTTTTTGAAAGAATTTTTGAAAAAGCAGATGTTAAAATCACTGTAAAAACAAGAATTGGATTCTCTTCACCCGATGAGATTGATACTCTTCTTCAGATATACAACCGTTACCCCATAGCTCTTCTTATTGTACATCCCAGAACAAGGATAGATTTTTACAAGGGGGCTCTTCATCCTGATGCTTTTCAGAAAGTTTACGACAATGCAAAAATGCCGATTTGCTATAATGGTGACATCTGTTCTGTCGGGGATAATGCCGGAATATGCGAAAAATTTCCCCGTATTGACAGTATTATGATAGGTCGCGGTGCAATACAGAATCCTGCCATATTCCGCGAGATACGCGGTGGAAAAATCCTTTCCACACAAGAATTGCTTGCGTTTTCAAAAAGGCTTGCAGAAAGCTATAACAACCATCTGGATACACCGGTATACACACTTCATAAATTAAAAGAAGTCTGGCTTTTTATGATGAAAAACTATCCCGAAGAAACAAAAATTCTCAAAGCAGTGCGAAAAGCAAATAAGTTGCACGAGCTTATGTGTGCAACAGAGTATCTTCCCGAAATAAAAAAGAAGCGTGCCGCTTCACCCATGTCGCGTCCAAACTTAACTTAAAACCCACAAATATTGCTCGCGATAAAAAACGCAATTTCCTATAAATTAAAAAAGCAGCGTGCCGCTTCACCCACGTCGCGTCCAAACTTAACTTAAAACCCACAAATATTGCTCGCGATAAAAAAAGCAATTTCCTATAAATTAAAAAAGCAGCGTAACGCTGCATTCATATAGAGATAAAAGCCCAAACGTTCAGCCAGAAAAAGGGGGTGTAAAGAAATTTGATTTCTTTACACCCCCTTTCATTGGGGATAGAAAAAAATGCTTCAGACCCCTTTTCACTCATTCTTTGGGTAATTCTATTGTCTGCCCTTCCATTCCGCTGAGAAATTCTCCAATCAATTCAAGGAGTTCCTCTTTTCTTTCCGGGCTTGTTTCAGGATCGTTAGACTCCTCTATGAGAGCTGTAAGCTCATCAGCAGTGGTAATGTCCTCTGCTTTTTTTATATTTTCAACGTTAACGGGTTCCTTTTTCTCTTCTTTCTTTTCTTCTTTCTCAGAAGTTTCGTCTATGTTTTCCTTTTCTGCAGTTTCCTCTGTCTTTACTTCCGTGTCTGCCGGTTCTTTTGCAGTTTCCTGCTTTTTGCAACCAAAAACAAAAACCATAGAAAGAGCCAAAAACAACATAAGTAACTTTTTCAAATAAATCATCTCCTTACTTTATATATTGTAGTACATAGTGCCTCTGATTGCAAGATTTTTCTCATATTTTTTCTTGCATTTGTCTCCTGTCAAAAATTTATTGTTGATTCTTTTGGAAAAACGTGTTATTATGTAATATATTGCAGTATAATGCAGCGAGGTGACTTATGAAAAGATTAGGTGACAGATACGACGCTTACCGTATCAGGGACATAGACGGTGTCCATTTTTATATGGCATACCTTATGCCGAAAAGAACCGATGCGGAAGTTTATATCAATGAAAAATTAGACATAACGGAATTGCTTAAATACATAAAAGAAAAAAATGAATCGGGAGAGCGCAAGGTGACGATTTTCCACTGTGTAATTGCCGCAGTTGCAAGAACGCTGAAGATGCGTCCTCTTCTCAACCGCTATATTTCCGGCAAGCACTACTATATGCGTCACGAAATTTCGATGGGGTTTACCATCAAAAAAAGATTTCACGATCACGCAGAGGAGTCTCTTGTAGTTTACAGACCCAAGGATGACGAAAACCTCTGTGCTATAACAGACAGACTCTCTCCACAGCTTAAAGAAGCCAAGCGAGAGGACAAAGGGCAGAGTGTTGACGATATTTTGAACATCGTAAAAAAGCTTCCCAAGCCGATAATGCACCTTTTTATGGCATTTATGCGTTTTGCTGACAACAACGGACTTATGCCCAAATCATTCAGCAGTGTTGACACAAACTACTGCTCAGTAATGCTTTCAAACCTTGGCAGCATCAAGTGCGATGCAGTCTACCACCATCTTAACAATTTCGGCACAAACGGAATTGTTATAACAATCGGCGAAGCTCATAAGGAATTTGTACTTAACGATAAAGGGGAGCAAGAGGTGCGCGATATAATGAACATCGGTGTGACTCTTGACGAAAGAATTGCAGATGGATTTTATTTTGCCCGTTCTCTTAAGCTTATAAAGCATCTTTTTAAAAACCCATATCTGCTTGACAAAACTTTAGGGGAGGAAATTGATTTTGAGTTCTGATGCTAAATGGTTTAAATTCTACGGAGAAACTCCGCATACGCTGGAATATCCCGACATTTCAATGTATGAAATGATAAAAAATACTGCCGATAAATACGACAGTTATATTGCTTACGACTTTATGGGACGTGCAGCATCGTATGCCGACCTTATGAATGAAATTGATGTTTGTGCGAAAGCTCTGCTTGAGTACGGAATCAAGAAAGGCGACGCTGTTACAGTGTGTCTGCCCAATGTTCCTCAGGCAGTCGTTATGTTTTATGCACTCAATAAAATCGGTGCAATTGCAAGTATGGTGCATCCGCTTTCTGCCGAAAACGAAATACTTTTCTACCTCAATGAAAGTAAAAGCCGTCTTGCAATTACGCTCAGCCAGTTCTACAATAAATTTGAGCCTCTCAAGGGAAAAACTCTTGTAGAAAAAGTTATAGTTACAAAGATTGAAGAGGCGCTTTCCACAGCAAAAGGATTTGTTTATAAATTTATAGGCAAAGAGCCAAAGATTGTTTCAGACCCATGGGTAATGCCCTGGCAGGATTTCATAAAATCCGGTGAAAAGAGTTCCCTTACAGTTTCAGCAGAAAATAAGGGTGACGACCCTGCAGCAATACTTTTCAGTGGCGGCACAACCGGTACTGCTAAAGGTATACTTCTTACAAATCTTAACTTCAACGCTCTTGCTATGCAGACGGATGCCGCAGGCCGCTGTCTCTACCCCGGTGGAGTGATGCTATCTGTAATGCCTGTTTTCCACGGTTTCGGTCTTGGAATAGGAATTCACACTATGCTCTGCTTCGGTGCAAAGTGCGTGCTTATACCCAGACTTAATGTTGCTGAATTTCCGAAGCTATTCAAAAAGCACAGGCCCAATTATATGGCAGGTGTACCGACTCTTTTTGAGGCTATGATGAGAAATGAAAAAATGCAGGAGGCCGACCTTTCAAGTCTTAAAGGACTGTTCAGCGGTGGAGACTCACTTTCAATTGAGCTTAAAAGGAAAATTGATAAATTCCTTAAGGATCGCGGTGCAACAATTCAGGTGCGCGAGGGCTACGGCACAACTGAATGCGTAACAGCAAGCTGCCTTACTCCACCCGAATACTACCGCGAGGGCAGCATAGGAATCCCCTTCCCGGACACCTATTATAAAATCGTTATTCCCAACACTCTTGAGGAAGCAGCTCCAAAAGAACTGGGCGAGATCTGTATTGCAGGCCCCACTCTTATGTGTGAATACATAAACAACCCCAAGGAAACCGCCCAGACTCTCCGTATGCACGAGGACGGTAAAACTTACCTTCATACCGGTGACCTGGGATATATGGACGAAGACGGATTTGTTTACTTTGTGCAAAGACTCAAAAGAATGATTATTACAAGCGGTTACAACGTGTATCCGTCACAGATTGAAAACGTTATTGACTCTCACGAGGCAGTTATGTTCAGCACCGTAATTGGTGTGAAGGATGATTATAAGATGCAACGCATTAAGGCATTCATTGTTCTTAAACCTGAATTTTCCCCTACTGAGGAAATTCAGGAATCAATAAAAGAACACTGTAAAAAAAGCATTGCAAAATATGCACTTCCCTCAGAGTATGAGTACCGCGACAATCTTCCCAAAACTCTTGTTGGCAAGGTTGCTTACAGAGAGCTTGAAAAAGAAGAAGAAGAAAAACTTGTTAGACAATAAAGAGAAGCCTCCCTGCGGAGGCTTCTCTTTATTGTCTAACAAATGCATACTTATTATAATAAGTTGAATCAAAAGGTTGACTATAAAGGTAATCTTGTGATATAATGTAAAATAATTATGGGTTTTTATGCCCTGCTACAAAAATCTGCAGATTGCAGGAAACGGAGTGTTTGCTATGATAAAGAGTATGACAGGCTACGGCATGGGTACTGCTGAAGGCGGCGGCAAGATTTTCACCGTTGAGATAAAAGCAGTTAACTCACGTTACAGCGACTTTTCGATAAAGCTTCCAAGAATTTACACATTTCTTGAGGACCCTATCCGCAAAAAAGCGGCAGAAAGAATAAACCGCGGTAAGGTGGACATATATGTAAACGTAGAAAACACCGGTGAGGCAGATGCTGTGGTTACAGTTAACAAACCTCTTGCCAAAGCGTATCTTGATGCACTCCGGGACCTTGCGGGAGAGCTTGGAATACAGTCAAACACTAATGCAGAAACATTTCTTCGTATTCCCGATGTGTTTACTGTTGAAAAGGCTCCCGATGATACCGAGCTTATAACAGATACTGTTCTCTTTGCACTGGAAGGAGCTCTGGATGGATTTGACCGGATGCGTATTACAGAAGGAGAAAAGCTTGTTCACGATCTTAAAGAGCATCTCGCTTTTATTGACAATGCTACAGGAGAAGTTGAGAAGCGCTCTCCCCTTATTGTGGAAGAATACCGCACCCGCATCGAAGAAAGAATGCACGACATTCTCGGCAGTGCAACCTACGATGAAACACGTCTTCTTACAGAGGTTGCGATTTTCTCCGACAAGGTAAATGTCAACGAAGAAACAGTTCGACTCAGAAGTCACATTTCTCAGTTTACGGCAATGCTTGACGAAGGCGGAAGTGTAGGAAGAAAGATTGACTTTCTTATTCAGGAAATGAACCGCGAAATCAACACGATCGGTTCAAAATCAAATGACCTTGATGTTGCAAGAATAGTCATTGATGTAAAGGCAGAAATCGAAAAACTGCGCGAGCAGATTCAGAACATCGAATAGAAGGCTGCGCCTTCACCCACTTCGCGCACAGGCTTGGCGCACACAGTTTCACGCGAGTCGGTTATGTGCAAGCATCCACAAAATAACGAGGCTGCGCCTTCACCCGCTTCGCGCACAGGCAAGCTTATACACACTTTTAACCACCTACACAAAAAGGATATGATACTATGAAGCTGATTAATATCGGTTTTGGAAATCTTGTGTCTGACATCAGAATTGTCAGCATAGTGCTCCCGGAAAGTGCTCCCGTAAAAAGGCTTTCTCAGGAAGCACGCGAAAAAGGAATGCTTATTGACGCCACCTACGGCAGAAAAACAAAAAGCGTTATTGTCACAGACAGCGAACACGTCATTCTGTCAGCCCTCCCGCCGGAAATTATAGCTGGGCGGCAGGCAGGAAAAGGCGATTCTTATGAGGAAAGGATTGATTCAGATGAATGAAAAGGGCTTACTGCTTGTAATATCGGGCCCGTCAGGTGCCGGCAAGGGTACGGTCTGCAAGGCTTATCTCGATAAACACCCCGAATGTGCTTTGTCGGTTTCAGCCACCACGCGTGCTCCGCGTCCCGGTGAGGTTGAGGGTGAAAACTATTACTTTATGTCCCAGGAAGATTTCAGAGCTAAAATAAAAAGCGACGGGTTTCTTGAACACGCTGTTTTCTGCGACAACTACTACGGCACACCTAAGGATGCCGTTATGGAAATGATAGAAAGCGGCAGGGATGTTATCCTTGAAATCGAAGTTCAGGGTGCTATGCAGGTCAGATCCCACTACCCCGAGGCTGTTCTTATTTTCGTATCTCCCCCATCCGTAGAGGAGCTTGAAGCAAGGCTCCGCGGCAGAGGTACGGAGGCAGAGGATGTAATTCTCGCAAGACTTGCAAGGTCTAAAGAAGAATTACGCTTTACGGAAAAATACAATTACATTCTCATAAACGATACCATTGAGTCAGCGGTCAACCGCCTTGAGTCAATAATCGTTGCGGAAAAATGCCGCATTGAGAGAAAATATGATTATATAATGAATGTTTACAAAGACTAATATTTTAAGAAAGGTTTTGATAATATGTTATATCCCGAAATCGGAAAGCTCATGGAAGGTCTTGATTCACGCTACTCACTTGTTATTCTCACTGCAAAGAGAGCTCGCCAGCTTGCAACAAGTGCAGATAATGACAAGGTAGTTTCACACGCTATAAGCGAAATTGCCGCAGGTAAAATCACTTGTGCCAAAGGCAGTGCCGAAAAAAGATTTTCTGACGCTGTTGCGGAATACGAAGCATCAAAAGAGGAAAATGTTGACTGATTATGATTGCTCAGGTTTATATTAAAACAAACAACCTGAATACTGATAAGCCCTTCGATTACCTCTTACCTGAGGAAATCGGAAATAAAATCTGTGTCGGAGCCAGAGTGAAAGTGCCTTTCGGAATGGGAAACTCTCCCAAAGAGGCGTATGTAGTATCCCTCAAAAACGAAAGCAATTTTTCGTCTCTCAAGTCAGTCCGCAGCGTCACAGATTCATTTCCTGTGCTTACAAAAAGTGCTATCGAGCTTTGCTTTTTTATGCGTGAGCGATATTTCTGCACTTTTTCTGAGGCGGCGTCACTTATGCTTCCTCCCGGCACAGATATTAAGTTTGAGGAATGGGTTTCGCTCACTCACAAATATTATGAAAAAGCTGAAAAGCTGACATCGTTGTACCAGCTCCAGCTTATAAAACTTCTTACTGAAAACGAAGGCTCGTGCGAAATGCTGCAGATAAAAAACGCTCTCGGCAAAAATGCACGGGCAAGTGTAAATGCTCTTATAAGCAAAGGCATTGCGGAAAAAAGCTTCCGCGATAAGAGACGTGCCAAGGAAAAAACCGTTCGCCTTGCATATTACTGTGGCGAGGGTGATATTGAATTTCACATTGAAAGGCTTGAAAAGTCGGCTCCCAAGCAGGCAGATGTGCTTCGTGCACTGTCCGAGCTTGGCGAGGCAAGTATTCCAGACCTTGTTTCTTACAGCGGTGCTGCAAGAAACAGCGTTGAGGCACTCTATGTAAAAAATCTTGTGAACTTTCGCGAGAGGCAGATTCTGCGAAATCCGCTGGAAGGGAAGGAAGCCGGAACAGCTTCTGCCCTTTGCCTTTCAAAAGCTCAGACAAATGCCGTAAACACGATAAAAAGCGGTGGCGCGGGAACTTATCTTCTTCACGGAGTTACCGGCAGCGGCAAGACGGAAGTTTATATGTCAATAGCTACCAAAGTGCTTAAAGAAGGCAAGCAGATTATAATTCTAGTTCCCGAAATTTCACTGACTCCGCAGATTACGGACAGATTTTTCAAACGTTTCGGAGACAGAGTTGCGGTAATCCACAGCGCACTTTCTCTGGGCGAAAGGCTCGACGAATGGCAAAGAATTAAAAACAAGGACGCAAGTGTCATAATAGGCGCACGCAGTGCCATCTTCGCGCCCGTTGAAAAGCTTGGTGCGATCATCATAGACGAAGAGCACGAGCAGTCTTACAAGTCGGAATCCTCGCCCCGTTATCACGCCAAGGATATTGCTTTGTTTCTGACAAAGAAGCACAATTGCCCTCTCGTTCTTGGCTCGGCAACACCTTCCGTTGAGAGCTATTATAAAGCAAAAGAAGGTATCTACACACTTGTTGAACTGGGTGAAAGATTTAACAAAAAACCTTTACCGGAGGTTTTTATCGCAGATATGCGTGAGGAACTCAAGGAAGGTAACAAAACAGTTCTTTCAAGGCTTCTCGCCTGCGAGCTTAACGAAAATATAAAAAACAAAGAGCAATCAATATTGCTTCTTAACAGGCGCGGATATTCAACCTTTGTGTCGTGCAGGGATTGCGGAATGGTTTTCACCTGTCCGTCGTGCAGCGTTTCTCTTACTTACCACAAAAATATGAGCGCTCTTACCTGTCACTACTGCGGTCACAGAGAGGATATTCCTTCTATCTGCCCTCAATGCTCAGGCACCCGTGTACGTGACTTCGGCAAGGGAACACAAAAGGCAGAAGAGCAGATTGAGGAAATTTTCCCTGAGGCAAAAGTCATCCGTATGGATGCCGATACAACAAGCGGCAAGCGCGGACACGAGAAAATCCTCGACAGATTTGCAGAAGAAAACACGGACATTCTCCTCGGAACACAAATGGTCAGCAAGGGACTCGACTTTGAAAATGTGACGCTTGTCGGAGTTCTTTCGGCAGACGCTTCACTTAACACAGATGACTTCCGCGCTCAGGAACGTACCTTTAACCTTATAACTCAAGTGTGCGGAAGAGCAGGCAGAGGTGAAAAGCCGGGCAGAGCCGTTATACAAACATACGAGCCTGACAATCCCACGCTGATTCTCGCTGCAAAGCAGGACTATAAGTCCTTCTATGAGGAGGAAATTGAATACAGACGGGCATTCTGCTATCCCCCGTTCTGCGATATTATAACTGTTACAATATCGTCATCAGATATGGACTTTGCGGAAAAAACCGCACAAAAAACAGCAATGGAAATAAAGGTCGCACTACGTTCTTACGGCAACTGTACATTCTACGGTCCGTCTCCTGCTCCACTTAAAAAGCTACAGGACAGATACCGTTACAGAATATGGTTCAAATGCGATGCAGACGACCTTCTCATAAAAGCATTACGTGATATTGTACACGTTAACAAAACAAAAAACAAAGGCGATTTGTCAATTATTGTTGACATAAATCCGCTTTCTATGATTTAATCCCAATCCGGATTTGAAAAGAGGTATATTTTATATGGCTTTACGAAAAATAAGAGAAATCGGTGACCCTTGTCTTTCAAAAAAATGTCGCGAGGTTGAGGTTTTTGACAAAAAGCTTCACACTCTTCTCGACGATATGCAAGACACTCTTCTTGAGGCAAACGGTGTAGGTCTTGCCGCACCTCAGGTAGGAATATTAAGAAGGGTTGTTGTTATTGACCTTGGCGAGGAAGAAGGTATGCTTGAGCTTATAAATCCTGTTATCACACATACCGAGGGCAGCTATACAGACATTGAGGGTTGCCTCAGCGTACCGGGAAAAGCGGGTGAAGTTGCACGGCCCACCAAAGCAACGGTCAGAGCATTTGACCGTGACGGCAACGAGTTTGAATTTACCGGGGAAAATCTATATGCGCGTTGCATCTGTCACGAGTGTGACCATCTGGACGGTAAGCTCTACGTAGAAAAGGTTATCCGCTTTATAGACCCGAATCAGGAGGCTGAAGACTGATGCGTATTCTCTTTATGGGTACTCCCGAATTTGCCGAACAGTCCTTACGTGCTCTTGTGGAAAACAATCACGATGTTATAGGCGTAATCACTCAGCCAGACAAGCCCAAGGGCAGAGGATATGAAATGGCTATGCCCGAAGTTAAGGTGTACGCTCTTGAAAAAAACATTCCTGTTTATCAGCCCGAAACACTTAAAGACGGTGCCATAGCAGACCTGCTTGATTCACTCAAGCCCGATGTTATTATCGTTGTAGCTTACGGCAAAATTCTTCCTGAATATATTTTAAACTATCCGAAGTACGGCTGTATAAACATACACGGCTCGCTCCTGCCTCAGTATCGCGGTGCGGCACCTATACAGCGCGCAGTTATGGACGGCAAAAAGGTCAGCGGAGTTACAAGTATGTATATGGAAAAAGGGCTTGACACCGGTGATATGCTCATAAAACGTGAGCTTGCGATCGGAGAAGATACCACTGCCGGTGAATATCACGATGCGCTTGCAGTTTTGGGCGGAGAGGTGCTTCTTGAGACCCTTGAAGCACTCAAAGAAGGCTCACTTTCTCCCGAAAAGCAGGACGACAGTCTTTCAACATACGCCTCGCAGCTTTCCAAGGCAGAGGGCGAAATCAACTGGAACGACACTGCTGATGCCATATACAATAAGGTAAGAGGACTTAACCCCTGGCCCAAAGCATTCAGCTTTATGGGAAACAAGCGTTTTGTCGTGGATTTTGTATATAAAACAACAGGCACCGGCAAGCCCGGCGAAGTACTTTCGGCAGATAACAGCGGAATCGTTGTTTCCTGCGGAGACGGTGCAGTTCTTATAAAGGAATTGAAGCCCGAAGGTAAAAAAATGATGGCTGTTTCAGATTATCTTCGCGGACATAAAATAGAAAAGGGATTTATTTTAGGAAAGGTTGAATAAATTATGTATTATTACGGTTTTTATACAGACCCCGGATATATTCTTGTAATTATAACGGCAATTCTTTCGATGATTGCCTCTTTCAGAGTAAATTCTACATTTAAGAAATACTCAAACAAATTCACTGCCCGCAATATTACTGCAGAGCAGGCAGCAAGAAAAATTCTTGACTCAAACGGTCTTCACGATGTTCGCATTGAAGGCGTCGCAGGAAATCTTACAGACCATTACGACCCCAGAGCGAATGTCATAAGACTTTCCGAAACAGTCAGAAATTCGACCTCTGTTGCTGCTGTCGGTGTTGCAGCACACGAGGCAGGTCACGCAGTTCAGCACGCTGTCGGTTACGTTCCGATAAAGCTTCGCAATACACTTGTTCCCATAGCGAATATCGGCTCTATGGTAGGACCTTATCTTGTTATTATCGGTCTTATTTTTGCACAGACTCTTCCCCTTGCAGAAATCGGAATATGGCTTTTCTCTGCTGCAGTTCTTTTCCAGATAGTGACGCTCCCCGTTGAATTTAATGCTTCAAGACGTGCCGTGAAAATTCTCGAGGGGGATATGTATCTTGAGTCGGATGAGGTTCCTGCAGTGAAAAAGGTGCTTGGTGCGGCAGCAATGACCTACGTTGCAGCAGCAGCAGTTTCCGTGGCAAACCTTTTAAGACTTGTAATGCTCGTTTCCGGCAGAAGGAAGAATGACTGATGAGTAATCTCTCTAAACCGCGCGAGGCGGCACTCAAGGCATTGGTTGCGGTAGATAAAGACGGTGCATATCTTAATATTGCACTTCGCGATATACTGGCATCATTCTCTATGGATGACAGAGATAATGCACTTGCCACAACACTTGCCTTCGGTGTTATGAAAAACAGACTTTATATTGACAATATTATTTTACACCTTTCCTCAGTGAAGCTCAGAAAGCTTTCGGTGTGGATACACAACATACTCCGCATAGGTATTTACAGCATAAAATTTCTCGACCGCATTCCACATTCGGCAACGGTCAATGAATGCGTACGTCTGGCAAGACGCTACGGACATACATCTTCTGCAGGATTTGTGAATGCACTTCTCAGAAATGCTGCAAAAAAAGGAGATTTTCTGCCGGAAGACAATGATTCTGCGGAATATATGAGTATTAAGCACTCATTCCCCGAATGGCTTTGCGGAAAATGGCTTAAAGAGGGCTACTCAGAAGAGCTTTTCTCCGCAATGAACGCGGAGCCTTCCGTTGTGGTAAGACTTAACACCCTTAAAGCATCTTCACTTCCTGCTGAGTTTGAAAAAAGCTCTCACTCCCCTTTTTCATACATATATAAGGGGGCAGGCAGCGTAGAATATACCGATGCTTTCAAAAACGGTGAGATTGCCGTTCAGGATGGTGCATCACAAAAAGCAGTGCTTGCTCTTGATGTAAAAAAAGATATGTCAGTGCTTGACCTTTGTGCAGCTCCCGGCGGAAAAACGGCATTTATAGCACAGCTTCTAGAAAACACGGGGGAGGTAACATCCTGTGACATTCATCCGCACAAGCTCGGGCTTATAGAGGCTAATCTTTCAAGACTCGGTGTAAAAAATACTAAAGTTATGCTTAACGATGCAACAGTTTTGTGTGAGGAATTCAAAGAGCATTTTGACAGAGTTCTTTGCGATGTTCCCTGCTCTGGACTTGGTGTTCTAAGACGTAAGCCCGACATTAAATGGACTAAATCAGAGCCTTTTAACAAAGATATCATAAAAACCCAGCGCAGCATTATCGACTGTGCGGTTCAATATGTAAAAAAAGGCGGAATTCTTGTTTATTCCACCTGCACTATAAACAAAGAGGAAAATGAGGAGAATGTAAAGTATCTTCTTGATACATACAGCGACTTTTCTCTTCTTGAAGAATTTGATAAAACCTCGGGAAGACAGCTTCTTCCCCACATTGACGACACTGACGGCTTCTTTTATGCGGCATTTGAAAGGAAGTAATTGCTTTGAATCTTGGCGACCTTACGAAAGAGCAGCTTAAAAACTACATAAAAGAAAAAGGTCTGCCCGCTTTCCGAGCAGGTCAGGTTTACAAGTGGATTCATAACGGATGTGAAAGTTCAGATGAAATGACAAACATTCCGGCAAGTCTCCGGCAATCCCTTAACGAAGAATTTGAGATTTTTCTTCCAAAGGTTTATAAAAAGCTTGTTTCAAAGCTTGACGGTACTGTTAAATACCTTTTCAGTTTGTCTGACGGAAACATTATTGAGTCGGTTGTTATGGATTATCACCACGGAAAAAGCATCTGCATATCCAGTCAGGTGGGTTGCCGTATGGGATGCAGCTTCTGTGCATCCACCCTTCACGGTTTAAACCGTAACCTGTCTCCGTTTGAAATTGAGGGGCAGATATTACGTGCGCAAAAAGACCTGGGAGAGAAGATATCAAACATTGTCATTATGGGAATAGGCGAGCCACTTGATAACTATGACAATGTGTTAACCTTCCTTAAAAACATAAATGACGAAGACGGCTTGAATATAGGGCTGAGACATATAACGCTCTCAACCTGCGGTCTTGCAGATAAAATCTATACGCTTGCAGATGAGAATTTGCCGATAAATCTTGCAATATCTCTGCACGCGCCCACAGACACGGTAAGGCGTGACCTGATGCCGGTAGCCAAGGCTTACTCGCTTGACGCTCTTATGCGTGCCTGTGATTACTACTTTGACAAAACCCATAGGAGAATTACTTTTGAATATGCTCTCGTAAAGGGAAAAAATGCATCTTTTGATGAGGCTGAAGCACTTGCAAAGCTTCTCGGCAAACGCAACTGTCACGTAAACCTTATCCCCGTAAACCCCGTTACTGAGCGTAACAACATACGAACAAACGAAAAAGAAACCCGTGATTTTCACACCTTTCTTACCCGACTTGGAATAAATGCCACAGTAAGGCGAGAACTCGGGGCGGACATAAATGCATCCTGCGGACAGCTCCGCAACAATGAACTGTAACCATTTTATAAGGAGGTGGTAATATTGCAGTTTACATCTTTGACAGACACGGGCAAAATCCGTTTTAACAACGAAGATTATTGTACCGCAACAAAAGTAGAAGGCTATACAGTGCTTATTCTTTCCGACGGAATGGGTGGCGCAAACTGTGGTGAGGTAGCAAGCTCCGTGGCGGTTTCCACTGTACTTGAAAGTTTCACTCCCGAGGTTATGAAGAAACTTTCACTTCCTGAAATACCTAAATTTCTCAAAACCAGCATCAAAAAAACAAATAAGCTTCTGTTTGAATTAAGCTTTTCAGAGGAAAATTACCGCGGAATGGGCGCAACACTTGAAGTTTGCCTTATAAAAGATGACACTCTGTATATTGCCCACATCGGCGACAGCCGTGTGTATTGCATCTCTCCCACAAATGAGATTATGCAGCTTACAAAAGACCATTCCCTTGTGGAAAGTATGATTGACTCCGGAGAAATATCCCGTGAGGAGGCGTTAAGCCATCCCCAGAAACATATAATAACAAGAGCTATTGGTACGGTACGCGACATTGAGGCTGATATTATCTGTCATCCACTGTCTACGGGTGATACAGTTCTTCTTTGCAGCGACGGACTGACAAATATGCTCAGCGACACGGACATCCTCAATATATTAACATCTGACGCTTCACTGGAGGACCGTGCTCAGGAACTTATAAAAAAGGCTAATGATGCCGGTGGCACAGACAACATTTCTGTTGTGCTTGCCTGTAACTAAGGGGGGTAATTATGGAAAATACTATTCTCGGTTCCAGATATGAATTGCTTGAACGCGTTGGTCTCGGCGGAATGGCAGCAGTATATAAAGCAAAAGATAACCTTCTTAACCGATTTGTCGCAGTAAAGATTCTGCGGGAAGAATTTAAGGAAAATGAGGATTTTATCAGACGCTTCAAGGTAGAGTCCCAGGCAGCAGCCTGTCTTTCTCATCAGAATATTGTTCAGATATACGATGTCGGTGAAGAAAACGGAATGCATTACATCGTTATGGAATTTTTAGAGGGTGACACTCTCAAAAAATACATACTTGACAAAAATAGTGCACTTCCTTTAAAGGAAGCGATCAACTACTCCATGCAGATTTGCCGCGCACTTGAGCACGCTCACTCAAAGTATGTAGTGCACCGCGATATTAAACCGCAAAACATAGTTATTACAGAAAACGGCAAGCTTAAGGTGACAGACTTCGGCATTGCAAGAGCAGCCAACAATACTACCACCGTCAATGACAAAAGCTCTATGGCTGTGGGCAGTGCACACTATCTTTCTCCGGAGCAGGCACGCGGCGGTTACACAGACCACAGAAGCGATATTTACTCTCTGGGTATAGTAATGTACGAGCTTTTCTGCGGGAAACTTCCCTTTGATGCTGAAGAGAGCGTGTCCGTACTTATGCAGCATCTCCACGAAGAGCCCGTGCGTCCTACTGAGGTTAATCCTGAGCTGCCTCTTGGAATTGAGGCGATTATTCTCAAAGCAATGAAAAAAGAGCAACGTCTCAGATATAAAAATGCTACCGAAATTATTCAGGACCTTGTTGCAGTTTATCAGAATCCGTCTATTGACGTAAATAAACTCAATGCAACATCCGGCGACGAAGTGCAGCCACCTGAAAAGGAAACACCTCCGCGTCCGCCACATTCTCATCATCAAAAGAAAAAACCTGTCCAGAAAAAGAAAAAGCAGAAGGCAGTTTCAAAAGAGCTTATCATTGTTCTTTCAATTCTCGCGGCATCACTCATTCTTCTTGCGATTGCGATAAGGCCGCTTATCAGCATTTTCTTCAATGGAACTGGAGATGAAGTTGAAATCCCCAATGTAGTGGGCATACAATATGACGATGCAATAACCATTGTTGACAACTACTCAACTGATGATGTTACTTTTTCCATAGAGATAAAAAACAAAGAATACTCCGACGAAGAGCCGGGTACGATTATTTCACAGACGCCCGTAGGCGGTGACCATGTCAAGCGAGACAGAACTATTGCTGTTACAGTAAGTAAGGGGCCTGTCGTAGTTACTCTTGAGGACTATTCAAATAAGAATTTTGATAAAATAAAAGAAGATCTGGAAGAGCTTGGTATAACAGTTGAAAAAGAAGAAGTCACTGAGCCTGCCGGTATTGAAGGTCGCATCCATAAGCAAAATCCCAAGGAGGGCACAACTCTTGCCGAAGGCGAAACAGTTACTTTGTATGTTTACGCGAAAACGGAAAAGGTAATTGTTCCCAATGTTATTAAAATGGATAAGGAAAAGGCTATAATTCTTCTTACAGAAAGAGGGCTTGAAGTAGGGGATATTCTCGAAGATAACACAAGTGCACTCCCTGTTGACCAGATTTCTTTCCAGAGTCTTTCTGCTGATTCGAGAGTTCCTATCAACTCCAGAATCAATCTTAAATATTCAACCGGCAAAAATGAAACGGAAGCAACTTCCGACGACAAAAAGCCCGAAGAAGTTGCTGCTGCCCCTGCACCGCTTAAAAAATTCAACATAAAGCTTTCAGGTCTTCCCAAAGACAAGGAAACCGTAAGAATAAAGCTTGTTCACGACGGCAAAACCTATTATGAAAGAGATTTCTCCACAGAGGCAGGCAATGCTACAGTGCAGATAGAATCTGACAAATCTCTCAGTCTCGACGTATATTACGACAACGTCTACATCACTACGAAAGAGGTTAAATATTGATTTCTTCACATGAACTCACCGGAACAATTTTAAAGGGAATAGGCGGTTTTTACTATGTCAGCACCCCGGAGGGTGTCATAGAATGCCACGCCAGGGGGAAATTCCGTAAAAAAGATCTTTCCCCCATAGTAGGCGACAAAATCACCTTGACGCTGGCTCAGGACGGCACAGGCAGTATTGATACCATTCATCAGAGAAAAAACTTTCTTATCCGTCCTGAGGTTGCAAACGTAGACACGCTTGTCCTCGTTTCTGCAATAGCTTCCCCACTGCCGGATTTTCTTTTGACAGACAAACTCCTTGTCACTGCAGAAAGCAAAGGGATTGAGGGTATTATATGTCTTAATAAAACAGACCTTGCCACACAATCGGATGCACAGGAGTTTTGTGATGTGTATACAAAAGCCGGCTATAAGACTATTGTAGCAAGCGCCAAAACTGGAGAAGGCACCGATGACCTAAGAGATATTATAAAAGGAAAAACCGTTGCTTTTGCAGGACTTTCCGGTGTAGGTAAATCAAGTCTTTTAAAGCGCGTCACGGGATTTGACCTTGCCACAGGCAGTGTAAGTAAAATTGAACGAGGAAAACACACCACACGCCACGTGGAGCTTATGGAAGCCTGCGGAGGGTTTGTGTTCGATACCCCCGGTTTTTCACGGCTTGAGGCAGATGAGCTTTATGCTGCTGACTTATGGCAGTATTTCCCTGAAATAGCACGTTTTCAGGGAGAGTGCCGCTTCCGCACCTGCAACCACATCGGGGAGCCTGGATGTGCAGTCAAAGAAGCGGTTGAAAATCAAGCAATTGCACAAAGCCGTTACGATAACTATGTTATGCTTTTTAACAAACTCAAAGAAATAAAGGATTGGCAAAGAAAGGACTAATGAAATGATTAAGATAGCACCATCTATACTCTCGGCAGATTTCGGAAATCTCAGAGAGGACGTACGCCTTGTTGAAGAAGCAGGCGCAGAATGGCTTCATATAGATATTATGGACGGGCACTTTGTTCCGAACCTCACAATAGGACCCGACGTGGTAAAATCAATCCGCAAAAATTCAAAGTTGTTTTTTGACTGTCATCTTATGATTACAGACCCGGAAAAATACGCACCCAAGTTTATTGAAGCAGGTGCAGAGCTTATTACGTTCCACGCTGAATGCGTTGAAGATATGGCAGCTCTTTCTGACAAACTTCATGCCCTTGGCGTAAAGGTGGGGGTGTCAGTAAACCCTGCAACACCCATAGACAGAGTTTTAAATGTGCTTGATAAAATTGATCTTGTACTTATAATGAGTGTTGTTCCCGGATTTGGCGGACAAAAATTCATGGGTGAGGTGCTTTCCAAAGCAAGCGAAATCCGTAATCACAAAAACGGAAAAGACATCATAATTGAAATAGACGGCGGTATAAATCCCGAAACTGCTCCTCTCGCCGCAAAGGCAGGCATAGATGTGCTTGTTGCAGGCAGTGCAGTATTCGGGAAGCCATCCTATAAGGATGCAATTGACGGCATAAGAAACGCCGCGGAGTCAGTATTATGATAAACGAAAAAGAAGCGTGCCGCTTCACCCACGTCGCGTCCAAACTTAACTTAAAACCCACAAATATTGCTCGCGATAAAAAACGCAATTTCCTATACGACGAAAAAGCAGTTCTTCGAAAAGAACTGCTTTCTCTGAGAAAAAACCTTCCTGAAGCTTCTCTTACAATAGATGTGCTGAATTCTTACAAGGAATTTCGGGATGCAAAAACAGTATTTTGCTATGTATCCTATAACGGAGAAGTGGACACTTTGCGTTTGCTTTCCGATATTACAAAAGAAAAAACGCTCACTGTTCCCTTTTGCACAGACAACGACGGCAATATGATTGCCGTCAGAATTTCATCAACAGAAGACCTGCAAAAAGGAATGTACGGAATTTTCGAGCCGAGAAATCCCGTTCCTTTTCCTAAAGAAGAAATCGACTTTGTAATAGTTCCGGGAGTTGCCTTTTCAAAAGACGGGTACCGCCTCGGGTACGGAAAAGGCTACTATGACAGATTCCTTGC
Organism: Clostridia bacterium; assembly: GCA_045545295.1. Lineage (GTDB taxonomy): Bacteria > Bacillota > Clostridia > UMGS1883 > UMGS1883 > UMGS1883. Next base: position 18,714 of record JAZQAO010000013.1, on the reverse strand, counting down.
TGATATACTCACATTTAAGCTGGGAATATGTAAAAAAGAGCTTTATCTTGAAAAGCTCCCCCATAATGAATACGATATTAAAATGAATGATGTGCTGACCTTATAACTGTCAAAGACCATACCACTTGCACATCAAATATCACTGCGAAGCAATACAACTCGCCGTACAGGCGAATAAAACTGAGCGTAGCTTAAAAGCCATCGGATTAACCGATGGCTTTTAATGCTTCACCTAATGCCTTTGATACCTGATCGGGACAGCTTGTGCCTCTGCCGTTACAGTCAATCCCTTTCATTTTTTCGATAGCATCCTTTGCGTGCATACCTTTTAAAAGCGCCATAAGTCCCTGCGTGTTACCGCTGCAACCACCTACTATTCTGATGTCGTTTATTATGCCGTTATCAGAAATATCCACAACTGTTTTTCTGGAACACACACCTCTGTTAGTATATTCTACAATCATATTAACCTCATTTATCCGCCTTTGTTTCTTTAGTTTCCTTTGTATCCTTTTCAAGACCGTCAACAAACACATTTACAGTCACGTTTTCAAAGCCTGCATAGCCCTCAATAGCATTCTTTACAGACTCCTGAACCTGGTATGCGATGTCGTTTATCTTTAAACCGAAACGAACATTGATATGCACATCTACAACCGTACCCTCTTCTGTTGTGACAACCTTAATTCCTTTTGCGGGAACGTTCTTACTGAGAAAATCACCGATACTTGTGCCTGTGCCGAGACCGCTGACTCCTTCAACCTCTCTCGCAGCATAAGCACTTATTCTGACGATAACCTCTTCCGATATTTTTATATTACCATTTTCTGTTGCAGTAAATTCTCCTGCCATCTGAATCAATCCTTTCATCTGTGTTACAAAAAAAGATATTATCACCTTAAAATTATTTTATCACTGTTTTATGAAATAATCAAGATATTTTTCAACATATAAAAATATCGTTTAAATCTCTCAATCCATCTCCATTATTTTAATTTTTTCCTGAGCTATTCCGCTTTGCTCTGCCACTATCTCCGATATTATTGCGGCAGATGCCCCGTCAAAAGAATCCGTCTTGACAACGACATTTGCCATTCCGTTATTTATGTAGCAGACGGCATCATCAAACCCTTTTGCCCGAAGCAGGTTTTCAACAGCCGTTTCCGTTTCTGTATTTTCTGCAAGTCTGAGCATTCCTTGTTGGGCATCTGTTTTTGCCGTTTCATCAGCATCCTCGTTGGAAATGATTGCATTAAAGGTCTCCACGGCACGACTTCTGCCTGCTTCTCTGTCAATGCGAGCTTTGGAGAAAAAATCTCCATCCTCCTCGTTGCTGACAAGCTGGGTTTCGCCAAGATATTTTTTATTTGTCTCTTCGGTATTTTTCCCTGCATTAAGATATCCTGCAGTTCCTATAACAACAGCCAGCGCCGCAACAATAAGCTGTTTTTTCTTCACTACCATCATCATTTATCTTCCTTCCTTTCAAGCACCTCTATTTTGTGGGACTCTGTTCCGAGTGCGGCTCTGACGGCACGGATTATTTTTTCTTTTACCGAGGCTTTTCCGCCACCCTCTGCGACAACAAGCACACTGTGTACAGATTTGTCATTTTCCGACTCCTGCGCAATCATAACGCTTACATTTCCGACTCCTTCAATGCACGAAAGCACCCTTTCAAGTCTTGTTTCCCTGCTGTCTGTCTTTATTTGCAGAGCTTCTTTCGGAGAAGGCTCTGAAAAGCTGTTTGCACACACAAGCATCAGAATACCCACCGCTAATATAATATATATTATCGGAGTTGACTTTTTATCCCTGAAAATTTTGTCAATTATTTTCATAAATAAGCTTTATCCTTTCTCTCGGCAGTTTAAGAGTATTTACTATATACGCTACCGCACTGCTTTCGTCCCCGCGCAAGGTTATTGACACATCCGTTATATTTGCATTGTCATCCACGCTGACTGATACATCCGAACCGTGCTTTATATGCTCTTTGATTTTTCTTTCAAGGTTTTCTTTATGAACTAAAAGCACCGTTTCCCTCTGTGTCTTTTCCGCTGCAGCTATATGCTCTGTATCTTCAGTAAAGGTTTCCATACTTATTTCATCACTGAAAAGATCTCCAATCGGATATATTGCTACAGAAATTATAATAAACCCCATAGATAGAGCCGCAAATTTCTTTATACTGCCTTCCGGAAGAAGTATGTTTGCTATTGATACCATTATCATTACCGTGGCAAGATTTTTAATATATTCAATCATTTTTATCACCGTTATAAAATTGAAGCCAGCGCTATTATCATTATTGTTCCCATACACGCAAGCGAAGAGAAAAGCATATCAAGGCAGTCACTTACGGTTCTTAGCGCTCCTACTGCCCGTTTTTCGGCAACGGGCGCCGTAAACGCCGCAACAAGACGGAAGGATAACGACAACGCCCACACCTTCAGAAGCGGCAGGATAAACATTGCAAAAAGCATCATTACCCCACCTATACCTACGGCATTTTTAAGCAGCATTGCAGAACTTGCAACAGACGACATTGCTTCTGAAATAGAACCTCCAACAACAGGCACCGAAGCACTTACTGCAAATTTAATTCCACGTGCTGCAAGATTATCAAAACTTGTTGCCGCAAAAGAGCTTATCCCCAGAATTCCCGCAAAAAGTGACATTGAAAATGTCAGAAGCGTTTTGTGCATTTTTGAAAAAAGTTCAGTAAATTCTGCAAGGCCATCATTTGAAGTTATTGCACAAAGAAGAGAACATACCACCCTCAGAAGCACAAGCGGAGTAATGACCTTACGAATAAGCATTGCCGCACCGCTGCACACAAAAAAGATTACCGGATGTGCCATAGATGCAGTTAATGCTTCGCCGGATGATATACACAGCGCTGACATCGCAGGAATAATACTGTGCACAAACACAGTAATATCCTCCAAGGTACTTTCCACATATCCCGAGGCTTTCTCGAACGCTACTGCACAAACTGCAGCGATATATACAAAAACTGCAAATCCGCCTGCGTCTTCCACTCCCCTGCTTCCGGCTGACTGTCCGAGATTATTTATCAACGCTCCCAACAGCATCAGTGCCGCAATACTCCCAACAAGTGCAAAGGAAGTTTTCATCTCTCCGAGAAAAAGTCCCAGAAGATTTTTAAAAAGGCCTCCCGAAGAAATTGAAAATGTACCGTTTACAATGTCATTCACAATATTCTCAAAGCTGAAGTCCCTGAAAACACTTTCTATACTTTTTGCCGCAGACTCTGTAAGGTCAGGTTTTACTAAATTTTCCGTCATGATAAAATTCCCATAATTTTGGCAAATGCCTCTCTTGCTATAGGGATAGTAATTACGCCTATCGCAATTTTCCCTGCCGACTCCACTCTTTCTGCGAGGGTGTTTTCTCCGCAGTCACTGCACAACTGCGCTCCGATACGGCTTATGTATGCAACACCGGTTATTTTTATGATTGGCTCAAGGTACTTCTCTCCTGCCACACTGTACCCCGAAAGCTCCTTAAGCGACGCTACTATCCTTATTATATACGGAGCAGTTGCCAGCATAAGGCATACTGCCGAGGCAAGTGTTACCATCTGCCCCATATTACTTTTCGTATTTTTTACACTAAGGGCAAGAAATGACGCACACACGCCCGCAAGCGTAATTGAAAGTATATTCATATTCCAAACACCGTCTTTATCGTTTCAAAAAGCTCCGCTATTTTATTTACTACCATAAAAAGAACTACCACAAGCCCTGCTATTGTTATCATAAGTGCCTGCTCGTCACGACCTGAACGGCTGAGAAGCATATTCATAACAGCTACAATTATCCCTATACCGGCAATCTGAAAAATCAGTTCAATATCCATACAATCACCTCAAATAAGCACAAGCACGACTGCCGCTGCAACAAGAAGGCTCCCTTTAAGAAAAAGTCTGCCTTTTCCGTCAAGTTGCTGCTTTGCATTTTCCATGCTCTTTTTAATTTCCTCTATAAGAAAGTCCAGATTTCTTATCTGCCCGTCACAGTTTTCTCTTGAAAGTCCTTCGGAAAACCTGAAAAGAAGCTCCCTGTCTTCTCTCTCAAGACAGTTTACCGTATCTGTTGCCATCTTCACCGAATCAGGCGGACTTTCCCCCTTTGCCATATATTCCGAAACCTTTGAGAAAAATTCTCCACCGTGTAAAAAACTCTCGTAAAGCGGCATACACATACATTTAAGATTGTTGCGGATTCTTTCTGCTCCGTCGCATATTATAGCAAGCATTCGCAGTCTTTCACACATACTTGAGTATTTTCCCGCCCCTATCAGTCCTGCCGCCATTATCACCATAGCGCTTCCCATAAGCTTAAACATGCCTTATCACCCTGCCGTCAGTTATTATTTTTTCAACCGTTCCTGCGCCGCATCTGCCGCTGAGGACAATTATTCTTTCAAATATTCCGCCCTCTACAAGCTCACCGAGATGACGACGCTTCAGTACGTCTTTTTCGCTATATCCGTGTGCAGTTGTCAGAATTTTTACACCGCTGTTTATAATTTCGCTTATAGCCCGGTTTTCATCTTCGCTTCCTGTTTCGTCTGTTACTATGACATCCGGTGACATAGTCCTCAGCATCATCTGTATCCCCTGTGCTTTGGGTACACCGTCCATAACTGCAGTATATCTGCCGACATCGTAGGATGCTATATTGTTTTTCATTGCGGCAATCTCGCTTCTTTCATCGGCAATGCATACCTTGAGAAAGTTCCCTATCTGCCTTGCAGCATCACGGAGAACTGTCGTTTTTCCGCACCCGGGCGGAGATATTATAAGAGTATTGTACGTTTTTCCTTTATAGAAAATATATTCCATAATGTTATCAGCCGCACCCCTCACCTCGCGGGAGAGACGGATGCATACTGCAGAAATATCCGTCATGTGAGTTATTTTGCCGTTTTCTGTCACTGTCCGCCCGCACACTCCTGCCCGGTGCCCGCCGGGAATGGAGATATATCCTCCTACAAGGCTTGTCTGCATGGCATAAAGAGAGCCCCGGCACATTGAGTCAACAATTTTTTTAATAACCTCAGGACTGAGACCAATCTGAGTATCGCACAACATTCCGTTTTTCTGAATTATACAGTTTTTCCCTGCTACAAGGCGAATTTCCTGCAAATTATCCGTGCCCATAACAAGAATTTTTTCAATAAGCTCCGGTGGAAAATATTTCATAAAAGGGTTTAAATCCATTTTATCCCCTCCTTCGTATGTTCTAATATATGGCTGTCCTCAAAGAAAAATAACGCCTTACCGAAATTTATTGTTGTATATTTTCAGGATTGTGATAAAATAGTAACATAGCTCAGCACAAAGGATGGTACATAATGCGAGGACTCGGAACAATTGTAAACATTATTTTGATAGTAGTCGGCTCTCTTATCGGACTTGTGGTAAAAAAAGCAATTCCCCAAAGACTTAAGGAGTCACTTGTGCAGGCGCTTGCACTTGCTACCTTTTCTATCGGTATGATGGGTGTCATCACTGCAGCCTGCTCCGTTGACGGCAAGCTTATTACTAGCGGCAACACTATTTTAATGGTAATAAGTATGGCACTGGGCACATTTATCGGTGAGCTTATAAATATAGAAAAAAGGCTTGACTCTTTCGGTGAAACTCTGCAGAAAAAGTTTTCCTCCAAGGAGGATTCCACATTTGCACAAGGCTTTGTATCTACTTCCCTTATTTTCTGCGTTGGTTCAATGGCAATCTTAGGCTCAATAAACGACGGAATTAAGGGAGATGCTACAATTCTTATCACAAAAGCTCTGCTTGACGGAACGGTGTCAATTGTCTTCGCTTCTACAATGGGACCGGGAGTAATATTTTCGGCAGTAACGGTTGGCGTTTATCAGGGGCTGATTACACTTTGTGCGTCACTTCTTGCTCCCTATCTCACTGCGCAGGTCATAGCACAGATGTCATTTGTCGGCAGTATCCTTATAATGGCAATAGGGCTTAATTTCCTTTATGCTCCGAAAATCAAGCTCGGAAATATGCTGCCTGCTATGTTTCTGCCTCTTATTTACTTTATTTTTCAGAATCTTTTCGAAAGGGTGTTTTAAATGCACAGATGCGGTGGTGTGCTGGTGCACATTTCTTCTCTGCCGGGGAAATACGCTATAGGCACTTTAGGCAGGGAAGCTTACAACTTTGTAGATTTTCTTTCAGAGTGCGGTTTCGGTGCGTGGCAGGTGCTTCCCACCGGTCCGTGTGATGACTTTAACTCGCCCTACTCCGGAAAAAGCGCTTTTGCAGGAAATATATTTTTCATAGATCCTGCTGTGCTCTGTGAGAAAAAACTTCTCACAGAAGAAGAGCTTTCCGGGTGTGAGTATGACGATATTTACGTCACAGGCTATGACTTTCTCAAGAAAACGAGAGAGGATGTTTTCAGAAAAGCATTTTCCAGAATTGACAGTTCATTAAAAAAGAGTATTAAGGCCTTTTCTGCAAAAATACCGCAAATTTACGACTATGCACTTTTCTGTGCAATAAAAGAAGAACAGAACGGGCTTTGCTGGTACGAATGGGAAGACGGGCTTAAATTCAGAAAAGAAAAAGCGATTTCGGATGCGAAAAAGCGACTCTCTGACAAAATCCTGTTTTATGAATTTTTGCAATATGAATTTTTCCTGCAGTGGTCTGCTCTTAAAAAATATGCAAATAAAAAGGGTGTCAGCATTATAGGTGATATGCCTATATACCTTTCCCACGACAGTGCAGATGTATGGACTAACCCGCATCTTTTCTCCCTTGATAAAGATATGCACATTGAGCGCTGTGCAGGAGTCCCGCCCGATTATTTCTGTGAAGATGGTCAGAAATGGGGCAATCCGCTTTATAACTGGGATATTCTAAAAAAAGAGGACTATTCCCTGTGGACTGCCAGAATCGGGCACGCACTTACCATGTACGACTCGGTGCGCATAGACCATTTCCGTGCATTTTCAGCGTACTGGTCAATCCCTGCAAGGGAAAAGGCAACCGAGGGCAAGTGGATAAAAGGCCCCGGCAAAAAGTTTTTTGACCACCTGAAAAAAATCTATCCCGATGCAAATATCATTGCAGAAGACCTCGGTGATATTGACGATAAAGTAAGAAAGCTTGTCCGTGATACGGGTTTTCCCGGGATGGGAGTAATGCAGTTTGCATTTATTACAGATGAAGACACTGTGCATCTTCCGCACAATTACACTGAAAAAACAGTAGGCTACACAGGCACACACGACAACAACACGCTTCTTGGTTGGCTCTGGGAGTCAGACCCGGCTGCCCGCGACTATGCTCTATCCTACGCCGGCTTTGAAGGCGACTGGGGGAAAGGTGGTCCTTACAGCGGTTCTGTCAGAGCACTAATCCGTACCCTCTGGCAAAGCAGTGCTATCCTTACCATTGTTCCCATTCAGGATTTATGCGGTTTCGGAAGTGACACTGCTATGAATCACCCCGGGGTGGCTGACGGGAACTGGCAGTTCAGAATAACAGAGGAAGCACTCGGCAGTATAGATAAAAGTTTCTTTAAAAAGCTCAATCTTACATATAAGAGAAATAAACTTTAAAATTTTACTTGACTTTAGCGTAGTAGAGTGGTAATATATTACTGCATAAAACAAAAAAAGGAGTTATTACTATGAAAAAATTATTAGCACTTATCCTCACACTTATGCTTGCAGCAACACTCTTTGCAGGTTGTGCAGCAAAAACGGAAACACCCTCAGATGACACTGCTGTAGAAGCAACTAACGATTTCGTTATCGCTTGCGAGCTTACAAGTGAAGAGTACGGTATCGGTTTCAGAAAAGGTTCTGACCTTACAGATGCTGTAAACGGCTACATTGCAGAGCTTAAGGCTGACGGCACTCTTGCTTCTCTTGCAGCAAAGTATGAGCTTACACTTTCAGATGCTGAAGCTGCACCTGCAGGTGAGGTTACAGTTAAAGACCTTGACTACATCAAGAAGAACGGCAAAATGGTTATCGGTATCACAGATTACGAGCCTATGAACTATAAGGATGCTAACGATGAGTGGACCGGTTTTGATACTGAATTTGCTCTTGCAGTTTGTGAAAAGCTCGGTGTTCAGGCTGAATTTGTTGAAATTGAATGGGACAGCAAGTTCCTTGCTCTTGAATCCAAGACAATTGACTGTATCTGGAACGGTATGACAATTTCTGACGAAGTTCTTAAGAACACAAGCTGTTCAGTAGCTTATGTAAAGAATGCTCAGGTTGTTGTTATGTCAGCAAAGGACGCAGCTACATACTCTAAGCCCGAAGATATGGAAGGTCTTACATTCGCAGTTGAATCAGGTTCTGCCGGCGCAACAGCAGCTGCAGAAGCAGGATTTACAAACGTTGTAGAGGCAGGTACTCAGACAGACGCTTACCTTGAAGTTACAAGCGGTTCTTGCGATGCTTGTATCATCGACCTTACAATGGCAAATGCAATGCTTAAGAAATAATCTTCTGATTTAAGAAAATCCAAAGGCAATAAGCTGTTGCTTATTGCCTTTGTTATGAGGTAGTATAATGTTTTCACCACAGTTTTTTGAAGTATCAGTTAAATTGCTTGAAGGCTTTATGGTCACACTTAAGCTTTTTGCGCTTACACTTGTTTTTTCTCTTCCGCTTGGGCTTATCATAAGCTTCGGCTCTATGAGCAAGTGGAAGCCGCTTAAGTGGGTTGTAAAAACCTTTGTATGGATTATCCGCGGAACACCGCTTATGCTCCAGCTAATTGTTATTTTCTACGGTCCGGGCCTTGTAGGCACCTGGGCTGAAAAAATGATAAATACGGGCGTATACTCCGGTGCGCTTATAGAGTGGCTTGCAACGTGGGAAGTTTTTGACAGATTTATTGCCGTTCTTGTGGCATTCGTCATCAATTACGCGTGCTATTTTTCCGAGATTTATCGCGGAGGTATTGAGTCCATCAGCAAAGGACAGTATGAGGCAGGTCAGGTGCTCGGTCTTAAAAAGTCTCAGATTTTCTTTAAAATAGTGCTTCTTCAGGTTATCAAGCGCATAGTTCCCCCGATGAGCAATGAAATAATAACTCTCGTCAAGGATACATCCCTTGCAAGAATTGTTATGGTTTACGAAATTATCTGGGCAGGACAAAAATTTATCAAGTCCGACGGTATAATGTGGCCGCTTTTCTATACGGCTGTTTTCTATCTTGTATTCTGCGGACTTCTGACTCTTTTGTTCGGCTACATCGAGAAGAAAATGGACTATTTCAGGAGTTAACGATATGGCAATATTAGAAGTAAAAAATTTAACAAAAAATTTCGGGAAAATCCAGGTTCTTAAGGGAATTGATTTTTCACTGGAGCACGGTCAGGTGCTTTCTATACTGGGATCAAGCGGAAGCGGCAAAACAACGCTTTTAAGATGTATCAACTTTCTGGAAGAAGCAAACGGCGGACAGATTTTTGTTGATGATACCTGCATTTTTGACGGAAGTTCAAAAACAAAGCTTTCAGCAAAAGAGATACGGGAAAATCAGCTCCATTTCGGACTGGTTTTTCAATCATTCAACCTTTTTCCGCAGTATACGGCATTTGACAACGTGACTTTGGCTCCGAAGCTCCTTGCAAAAGAGCGTCCCGATTTTAAAGCCCGCAAGAAAGAAATCTTTGCCCAAATCGAAGAAAATGCAAAGGCATTGCTTGCAAGAGTGGGGCTTGCCGACAGAATGAATAACTACCCCTGTCAGCTTTCAGGCGGACAGCAGCAGAGAGTGTCCATTGCACGCGCTCTTGCCCTTAACCCCAAGGTACTCTTCTTTGACGAGCCGACAAGCGCTCTCGATCCCGAGCTTACAGGTGAAATTCTGAAGGTCATCCGTGACCTTGCGGCGAAGGATACCACAATGGTTATTGTAACACACGAGATTGAATTTGCACGAAATGTATCCGACCGAATCATATTTATGGCTGACGGTGTTGTTCTGGAGGACGGAACTCCTGAGGATGTTCTTGATAACCCCAAAGATCCGAGAACTCAGGCATTTTTACAAAAACTGGCAGAAAAATAACAAAGGATTTGATTATTATGGGAAAACAGTCCGATTTCAAAGAATTATACAAAGCAATCCTCTCTCTTAAGACAGAGGATGACTGCAGAATGTTTTTTGAAGATATATGCACAATAAAAGAGCTTGAAACAATTTCGCAAAGGCTTGAGGTGGCAAAAATGCTGCTTGACAAAAAAACCTTTAACGAGATAGTTCAGGCAACAGGCGCATCAACAACTACTATTTCCCGTGTTAACCGTTGCCTGAATTACGGTGATGGGGGATATAAAAAGGTTCTTGAAAAATAATAGGTCGTGGCTGTTAAAAATGCCCACACCGCAAAAGGCAAATTTTATTATTGTACAATAAACTTCTGCATTATAACGCCTAAAAATAATTGTTGAAAACACGCTTGTTAATGCGTGTTTTCTTCTTTTTTGTGCCTTTTGCTACGAACAAACTTCACCTCTCGCCGTACTTTTGTACGCCTTCGGGTAACCTGCGACAAGTCGCAGTTCAGTTTGTCCGTTCTGAACATTTTTTCCTATCCACTTTGTTTTACTGTTAAAAATGCCCAGGCAACAAATGACAAAGGCTGGAAAACTTGGTTTTCCAGCCTTTAATTATTTAACATCAGTTCTCCCTACCAAATAATCTATAGACACATCAAATAAATCCGCTATCTTTATTAGAATTTCAATTTTGGGTTCTCTTGTCATCAGTTCATAATTTTGATATGTCTTTTCAGTTATATCACAATATATTGCAACCTGACATTGAGTATATCCTTTAGCATTCCTGCATGCGCGCAATCTTTGAGAAAGTATCTCTTTCATAATTCATCACCTACAATTGTTCTTGACAAAGTAAGTATAATAAATTATAATTTAAAATATACCAACGATTGTTCGTGTTTTTAGGAGGATATCATGGCTGAATTTTGTTTTGACTGTTGGAAAAAACTATTTGATAAGAATGCTCAAAAAGAAAAGTACATAATATCTGAATATGATTTTTTATGCGAAGGTTGCGGAGAATATAAACCGATCATAATAACAGAAAAAAAGACTTATTATTTAAGACTGTTAAAGCAAGTATTTTTCCCTGTTATACTTATTTTTATAATTATATCTATCCCTTTTAGATTAATTTATTACCCACTACTAAGATATAAGTTAAAAAAGAAACAGGCTCTTTTATTAAAAAAGTGTGACTAAACATCACACTTTTTTGTTCCTGAACAAAAACTTTTATTTCTTTAAATACAACTTATAAGTAGTAATTTCCTATAAGCTAAAAAAAGGTATTCGCCGCAACGAATACCTACATTAATTTTGCACTTCGAACTTCGCATTTCGATTTTTTTCTGTGTCCACACAAATAAATACTTCTTCCCCGTCATAAAATTCATACAGTCTTTCGGGAGCTTTACAGAGAAGCTCCTTTTTTTCTTTTGTAAGCTTTTTAAGACGTGCCTCAAGCTTTGAAGCATCGCTCCTTCCGCTGTCTGTTACCCAGGCACAGGCAACAGACATAACCTGTTTTGCGCGGGTGTACTTTGCTCCGATTCCGGCTTTTTTCGTATGCTCCGCAAAGCGTCTTTCAAGATTGGTTGTAATTCCCGTATATAGCGAATTGTCGCTGCAACGCATCATATACACATAATACATATCAATAATCAACTCTCTGACTTCTGTATAATCCGAACCTTCCGGACATTGCAAAGCTTATTGCACACACTATTAAAAATACGCCTGTTCCCTGCCCACCGAATACTTCTATTCCCAGAAGCAACGATGCCAAAGGGCAATTTACACTGCTACAGAAAAGTGCCACAAAACCTATTGCCGCACCTACTGCAGGAGAAATACCCAAAAGTCCGCCCACTACGCATCCGAATGTAGATCCCACAAAGAACGCGGGCACAATCTCGCCACCTTTAAATCCGCATCCGAGAGTAATTGCGGTGAAAAGTATTTTAAGCAAACACGCATACCATACAGCCTCACCGTTAAGAGCTTTTTCTATAACGTGCATACCGGCACCGTTGTAGTCGCCAGTTCTTACAAGTAGCGTCAAAAGAACTATAATCACACCGCCTGCACCGGCTCTTAAAAGGTTGTTTTCAAACACAGTGGCAGCAAGCCTTTTAATTTTTTGCATACTTGTACAGAAAAGTATTCCCAGAACTGCACAAAGCAGTGCAAGTATGCCTGCAAGAATATATGTTTTCACATCAATGTGTCCGAAATTTACGTCAAAACGGACAGCATTTACACCTAATTGTCCGGCAATCAGATATGATGTAATTGAAGAAACGGCACAAGGTACAATCGCATTGTAACGCATTTTTCCGACTGTTGAAACCTCTATGGCAAATACCGCCGCCGTAAGAGGAGTTCCAAAAAGAGCCGTAAAAACCGCTGCCATACCTGCCATAACGGTTGTATGTAAATCATCTTCATTAAAGCGAGCGAGCTTTCCAAGATTATAGCCGATGCTTCCGCCAAGCTGAAGTGCTGCCCCTTCTCTTCCGGCAGACCCGCCGCAAAGATGAGTAAGCGCCGTGCTCACAAAAATAAGCGGAACAAAAACGACAGGCACCTTGTCCTCGGTATTTATTGCTTCTATAATACGGTTTGTGTCAAGATTTCCCTTTTTTCGGCAAAATGAATAAAGCAGCGCTATCACAAGTCCCGCAACCGGTAAAAGAAAAATTATCCACGGATTTTCTTCCCTTAATTCGGAAGCAAGGTCAAGCGTAATGTGAAAGAACCCACCTATTGCTCCACCTACAAGTCCAATAATAAGTGCCGCAAATACCCACTTTGTAAAAAACAACACCGACGCACCCAATGTGGTGCAGGTTTCTTTTATTTTATCCACGAGAATTCCTCCAATTTGTAAATCCTTGTTGATTTTATCACTCATTTTGTCAAATTTCAATAAAATAATAAAAATTTTGCAATTAAAAGAAGGGTAAACCCTTCTTTTAATTGCAAAATACATGTCTGCCTATTGTGCAAATAACCTCTCTAGTACGTATCCACTTATTTGTTGCCGTTTTGGGATTATAATAGTATATAGCACCATTTGTAGGGTCCCATCCGTTTATGGCATCACGTGCGGCGCGGCGGCTGCTTGAATACATTGCAGCGTTTATCTGCCCGTCATCAACAGCGGTAAACGCCCCCTTCTGATACACTACTCCTGAAATAGAGTTCGGAAACGATGGATGCTCAACCCTGTTTAAAACCACTGCGCCAACGGCAACCTGTCCCTCGTAAGGCTCACCCCTTGCCTCTCCGTTAATTACCCGTGCCAGAAGTTCAATATTCGCTTCATTAGCACTTGCTCCCTGAGATGCTGATGTTGTGTAAATTCCCATAGCGTTAAGAGTTTTTGTTCCTGCAATTCCGTCCACTGTCAGTCCGTTTTTCTTTTGAAAGCTTCTGACGGCATTTTCTGTTTGCCAACCGTAGACTCCGTCAACAGAGCCCTGATAATATCCCCAGTTTTTAAGCTTTGTCTGTACTTTGCGCACATCTTCTCCCTTTGAGCCCGGTTTAAGTGCCGCAGACACATTCATACACACAATCGCCAGCAAAATCGCAAGAACTGCGACTGCAATTTTTTTCTTACTCATTATCCGCCCTCCTCGTTTGCAAATTATTGTATCCACGCGAAAAATTTTTATTCATTTTTTCGTGGAAAATTGTGGACATCTCCACCTTAATATGTTATGATAGATTAGTATTATAATGTAAGATGGTGATTTTGTGGACATCAGCATAAAAGGAATCATACTTATGTCAATAGCGCTTGTTTTTTTGATAGTGAATTACACTGCCCGGTTTTTGAGCCCTAAAATCAAGGTGAGTGAAATGCATATCAAACTGGCATCGCTTGTTGTAGTGGTAGTGTGTGTCGCACTGCTTATGATATTCGGTAAATAACTGTGAAAGGACAGATATATATGAAAAATCTTGAAAAAACATACAATCCTTCAGAAATTGAAGACAAATTGTATAAAAAATGGGTTGACGGCGGATATTTCCACGCTGAGCCTGACAGTAAGAAGGAGCCTTACACTATTGTAATTCCCCCTCCGAACGTAACAGGTCAGCTTCACATGGGACACGCCCTTGACGAAACTCTGCAGGATATTCTTATCCGTTATAAGAGAATGCAGGGCTACTCTGCACTGTGGATTCCCGGAACAGACCACGCAGGTATTGCAACACAGATTAAGGTTGAGGAAAGTCTGCGTGAAAACGAAGGTCTTACACGTTATGACTTAGGCAGAGAAAAGTTCCTTGAAAGAGTATGGGACTGGAAAAATAAATTCGGTAACCGCATTATAAATCAGCTTAAAAAGCTCGGTTGTTCATGCGACTGGGACAGAGAGCGTTTTACCATGGACGAAGGCTGTTCAAAGGCAGTTCGTGAGGTGTTTGTAAATCTTTACGAAAAGGACCTTATTTACAGAGGTAACCGTATCATTAACTGGTGTCCCAGCTGTACAACAGCTCTTTCAGATGCAGAGGTTGAGTATTCGGAGCAGCCCGGTCATTTCTGGCATATCCGCTATAAGATGACCGATTCTGACCGCTATATTGAAATTGCAACAACAAGACCGGAAACACTTCTCGGTGATACCGCTATTGCAGTTCATCCCGAGGATGAAAGATACACTGACCTTGTTGGCAAGACCTGTATTCTTCCCCTCGTTGGCAGAGAAATCCCGATTGTTGCTGACGAATATGTTGAAAAGGACTTCGGAACAGGTGCAGTTAAGATTACACCTGCACACGACCCCAATGACTTTGAGGTTGGTCAGCGTCATAATCTTCCCATCATAAAGGTTATGAATGATGATGCTACAATTAATAAGCAGGGCGGCAAGTACGAAGGTCTTGACCGTTACGAAGCAAGAAAACAGATTGTAAAAGACCTTGAGGAATGCGGTGCTCTTATAAAGATTGAGGACCACGCACACAATGTAGGTACCTGCTACCGTTGTAAGACAACTGTTGAGCCTCTTACAAGTGACCAGTGGTTTGTTAAGATGGAGCCTCTTGCTAAAGAAGCTCTCCGTGTTGTTTACGATAAGGAAGTCCAGTTCGTTCCCGAACGTTTCACAAAAACATATACAAACTGGATGGAAAACGTCCACGACTGGTGTATTTCACGTCAGTTATGGTGGGGACACAGAATTCCTGCGTTCTACTGCGACGACTGTGGTGAAATGACAGTAAGCAAGGAGGACATTACAGTATGTCCCAAGTGCGGAAAGCCTGTCCGTCAGGAAAACGACGTGCTTGATACATGGTTCTCTTCAGCACTCTGGCCCTTCTCAACTCTTGGATGGCCTGAGGAAACTCCCGAATATAAATATTACTATCCCACAAGCACCCTTGTTACAGGCTATGACATCATCTTCTTCTGGGTAGCAAGAATGATTTTCAGTGCTTGTGAACACACAAAGAAACCGCCTTTCCGTCACGTGTTTATTCACGGTATTGTGCGTGACAGTCAGGGCAGAAAGATGAGTAAATCTCTCGGCAACGGTATTGACCCCCTTGAAGTTATTGATAAATACGGTGCAGATGCACTCCGCTTTACCCTTACAACAGGTAACTCACCCGGAAACGATATGCGTTTCTACTGGGAAAGAGTTGAATCAAGCCGTAACTTTGCAAACAAAATATGGAACGCGGCAAGATTTGTGCTTATGAATCTTGAGGTTGAGGAAATTACTCTTCCTGAAAAACCCCAGCTTGAGGATAAGTGGATTATTTCAAGATACAACAGTGTTGTTAAGGCAGTAACGGAAAACCTTGATAATTTTGAGCTTGGTGTTGCACTTAGCAACCTCTACGATTTTGTATGGGATGAATTCTGCGACTGGTATATTGAGCTTGTAAAGCCCCGTCTTTACGGTGATAATCAGGAAAGCAAGCTTGACGCACAGCGTACACTTTGCTATGTGCTTACAGGTATTCTCAAGCTTATGCATCCCTTTATGCCTTTCATTACTGAAGAAATCTTCTGCGCTCTTCCCACAAACGAAGAAACAATTATGACATCACAGTGGCCTCTTTACACAGATTCTCTCAGCTTCCCCGAAGAAGAAAAGAAAATGCAGGTAATCTGCGACGCAATCAAGAGTGTCCGTAACATCAGAACAGAGATGAATGTTCCCCCGTCAAGAAGAGCAAGTATGATTATCGTAACAGATAACAAGGCACTTTTCGAAAGCGGTATCCTCTTCTACGAAAAGCTCGCAGGTGCAAAAGACGTAGTTGTAACAGACAGCGAAGCAAATGTGCCCGAGGGTAGTGTAAGCGTTATCGTTGACGGTGCAAAGATATTCATTCCTATGGACGAGCTTATTGATACTGAAAAGGAAAAGGAACGTCTTACTAAAGAAAAAGAACGCCTTCAGTCTGAAATCGACAGAGTTGAGAAGAAGCTTTCAAATCAGGGATTCGTTGCGAAAGCTCCCGCAAAGCTTATCGAAGAAGAAAAGGCAAAGGGCGTTAAGTACAAGGAAATGTATGATAAGGTAGTTGAAGCCCTCGCAAAGCTCGGCTAATAGGATGTGATTAAGCAGCACCGACCGCAAAACGAGCTAAAGAAATATGTTGTTCTTTTTCTAAAGAATAATTACATTGTTTCTTTTATCGTTTAATGAAGAAATCCGTTACACGGATTTCGGATTTAATCGTTTTGCTATCGACAAACTTCACCTCTCGGTGTACCATCGTACACCTTCGGGTAACCCTTCGGTTCAGTTTGTCAATTCTGCACTACTTTCTCCCATCCTCGGATGTGATTAAGCAGCACACTTTAAATTCGAAATGCGAAATGCGAAGTGCGAAGTGAAGGACGATTTTCGCAGGAAGCGAAAATCTTATATTTGTCAAGCTAAAAATCAAAAAGGATGCAGAAAATTCTGCATCCTTTGGCTTATACAGGACAACATATAAATAAAAAGATTTTTGTGCAAACAAAAATCCACATTCATTTCGAATTTCGAACTTCGCATTTCGCATTAAAAAGTTTACTTTTTGTGCTCTGGGCATTTTTAACATTTCCTTAGAATAAGAAAGGAACTGACTCCTATGTTAATCGACTTCCACACCCACCTCTTTCCCGAAAAAATTGCCGCAAAAGCTATCCAGAAGCTTGAAGAAGGTATTGTAAGAACACAAGGCTCTGCCGTTCTTACGGCAAATACCGACGGCACACGGGAAGGACTTATAAATTCAATGAACGAAAACGGTGTAGATATGAGCATTGTTATGCCTATTGCGACAACGCCAACCCAGCACCGCACCATAAATAATTTTGCTAAAGAGGTTACCGATAACAAGCGGATTATCTCCTTCGGCTCTCTTCACCCTATGCAGGAAGACTGGGAGGAAACCCTCTGTTATATTGCCGGGGAAGGTTTTAAAGGCATTAAGCTCCACCCTGAATTTCAGGATTTTTACGTTGATGAGCCTGTTATAATGGACATCGTAAAAAAGGCAAAGGAGCTTAATCTTTATGTTCTTTTCCATAGCGGTGCCGACCTTGGCTATCACCCCCCTGTGCACTGCACCCCCGAAAGACTACGTAAAGTAATTGACAAATGTGGTGGCGAAAATATTATTGCCGCACATTTTGGAGGGTTTATGATGTGGGATGACGTAAAAAAATTCCTTGCAGGCACCCCCATTATGATAGATACATCTATGACAAGCGGGTACCTTGATAAGGATTTATTTCTTGAAATTGCGTCTATCCACGGCACAGACAAAATTCTTTTCGGCTCCGACTCCCCCTGGCAGACACCAAAAAAGTCCCTTGAATTTCTTGAAAGCACAGGTCTTTCAGGTGAAGACCTTGAACTAATAAAGCATAAAAACGCAGAAAGAATATTAGGGTTGTAACAAAAGAAGCCTCCCTCTGACGAGGGAGGTGGGTTTTGCGTAGCAAAAGACGGAGGGAGAGAACAGAAATGATACCATACAATAAATCAAATATTCCATTGGCAAAAGACTTACGAAAAAACATGACACCGTGGGAAAGAAAATTGTGGTACGATTTTCTCCGTATCTATCCCGTTCGCTTTCAACGTCAAAAAGCACTTGGAAATTACATAGCAGACTTTTACTGTGCAAAGGCAAAGCTTATTATTGAGCTTGACGGTAGCGGTCATTATTTCCCTATGCAGATTAAAAAAGACTATCTTCGAACAAAAGAACTGTCTGAAATGAATTTAACTGTCATAAGAATATGCAACCTTGACATTGACCGAAATTTTCAGGGAGTATGTGAATATATTGATTCTTACGTTAAACATCTCTCCCTCAGTCAGCAAGGCTGACAGCTCCCTCGTCAGAGGGAGCCTTTTTAATTTTATAGGAACAAAGCTACCATAGCCTCCCTCTGACGAGGGAGGTGGCAAAACGAAGTTTTGACGGAGGGAGAGATGTTTTTATTAAGTCTCTGTATTAGATAAGTATTGGTATGCATAATTGACATTTTTATTCATTTTTGTGAATAATGCAAAGAAAAGGAGCAAGGCATATTTCAACCTTGCTCCTATAATCAATATATCCTTATTTGATTTGACAAACTGAATT
>JAZQAO010000012.1:0-25606 GCA_045545295.1 Clostridia bacterium | reverse complement strand
TATCGGAAGTAATGTTGAAACACTTTACCATATATTCTCAGACAGAGCAGAGGCTATCGAGTTCAAAATCCAGACAGGCTCGCCTGTCGTAGGAATTCCGTTGAAAGATTTGCCGTTAAAGAAAAATCTTCTTGTAGCGTGCATTTTGCGTGGAGGAAGAGTAATTATACCTGGTGGTAACGATACAATTTCTGTTGGCGACAGGGTAGTGGTAGTTAGTATGGAAAGCGGATTCCGTGATGTTTCAGACATTCTTAGTGAGGAATAACAGATATGAACATTAAGGCAATAAGATATATTTTAGGTTGGGTTTTAAATATCGAAGGCGCGTTTATGCTTATGCCGTTTTTGGTTTCTTTAATGTATGGAGAAAAGCACGGCTGGTCGTTTTTGATGGTTGCGCTTCTTTGTGTAATTGTCGGCGGACTTTCCGTTATCAGAAAACCTAAAAATATGGTCATTTACGAAAAAGAAGGCTTTGTGATAGTAGCGTTTTCCTGGATTTTATTCAGTATTTTCGGATGTCTGCCATTTATTATGAACGGCGATATACCAAATTTCACAGACGCTCTTTTTGAAACGGTTTCAGGATTTACGACTACAGGTGCATCTATACTTACGGATGTGGAATCTCTTTCACATGCCAGTCTTTTCTGGCGTAGTTTCACCAACTGGATAGGCGGTATGGGTGTTTTGGTATTTTTACTTGCACTGCTTCCGCAAAAGGGCGACGGGTCTCAGATACACATAATGCGTGCGGAAAGCCCAGGCCCGTCTGTTGAAAGACTTGTGCCAAAGGTAAGAAACACAGCTTCAATTTTATACATTATGTATATCGTTCTGACAGTGCTTGAAATCATAGCTTTGACTATAGGAAAAATGCCATTGTATGATGCTGTTACAGCTGCATTTTCTACTGCAGGTACAGGCGGATTTTCGATTTACAACGATAGCTTTGCAAGCCAAACTCCTTATATACAGTGGGTTATAGCGGTATTTATGATGCTTTTCGGTATAAATTTTGGAGCATACTTTTTGCTTACAATCCGTAAGTTCAAACAGGCTTTTCGTTACGAAGAAGCAAGATGCTATTTATTTATAATAATTGCGGCAGTTGCCATTATAGCATGGAGGTTGTGGCCGCATGGCTTAGGAATGGAAGAAACGGTAAGACAGGCGTTTTTCCAGGTGTCGTCTATAATTACAACTACAGGTTTTGCAACAGCTGACTTTAATTTATGGCCGCAGGCTGCAAAAGTTATACTTGTGCTTTTGATGTTTATCGGTGCGTGCGCAGGAAGTACGGGTGGTGGTATTAAGGTTTCACGAATATTGATGCTTGCAAAAACGGTAAAAAAAGAAATAATGATTTATATTCACCCAAACAGTGTGAAAAAAATCAAAATGGAAGGCAAAGTAGTTAACCACGAAACACTTCGTGCAACCAATGTATTCATAATCACATATGTTGCAATATTTGTGGTATCACTATTCTTGCTGTCGTTTGAAGAACATTCTCTTGAGAGCAGTTTCACTGCAGTAGCGGCAACTCTTAATAATATCGGTCCCGGCCTTGCGGAAGTCGGCCCTACAGGTAATTATTCACACTTTACGGCATTTTCAAAATATGTTATGATGTTTGATATGCTTGCAGGAAGACTGGAACTTTACCCAATGCTTATGATTTTTAATTTTGGTATGTGGAAATCGGCATTCAAAAGAAGATAAAAATAAAACAGGTTGGAATTCCAACCTGTTTTTATTATTCCGGTTTTTTTAATATCCATTCTGTCATAAGTTTAAAGATGTTTGCAGAGACTGCAACCTGAAGCACCAAATCGTTTAACTTTTCAGGTGTTGCGTTATCGTCATCAAAGAAACGCTTAGCCACACTGTAAATCTGATCTGAAACATAAGAATATGCTTTACCGTGGTTTGTGACAAATGATGTATATACGACTTTCATCGATTCTTCATCCAGATCAGGCGGTATAATCTTTGAGATTGTTGCCATACTGAGTGTTTGCTTCAAGATACTTATAATAACAAGATAAGCAAGATGTATTTTTGAATATCTTTTCTTCACGGGAGCAGGAATAGTTTTTAATTTTACGTAGTTATTTATCATTGTAGAAGTGATCTGTAAATCACTCTTGGGCGCTAAAAATATACTTAAGTATTCATTCAATAATACAACAACCTGATCCATATATAAGTCAATAGTAGGGAAGTCATCCCAGGACGGAAGTGAAAATTCTTTTAAGTATTGTTCACCTACCGTAAATATATTGTCGAGTTGTTCTTTTGTGTAATTCACATCAATCATCTCCTGTTAAGATTTTACCACAATTCGTCTCAAAAATCAAGAAATATAATTCAAAATATCATCATAAAAAACGAACCTAATCACTTGACAAGTTATACAATATGTGGTAACATAGTATTAAATACTAAATGTATTTGGAGGAGAGAAAATGTCATTTAAAATTATCACAGATGCATCTTGTAATTTACCCGTTGAGATGCTCGAAGAACTCGGAGTTATTTGGAAATCTTTGACACTTATTATAGATGGCGAAGAAATCAACAACTACCTTACAGATGAGCGTTTCAGTTTTAAAGGATTTTACGATAGACTCAGAAATAAAGAACATATAAAGACTTCTCTGTTGAATGTTGATGAGTTTACAGAAGTTTTTGAGGAAGTAGTAAAAGAAGGCGAAGATGTTCTTGCAATAACGATTTCAAGCGGCATTTCAGGAACATATCAGGCAGCGCAGATTGCTGCTGATAATCTTAGTGAACAATATCCCGAAAGAAAAATTATTGTAATCGATTCTCTGGCGGCGTCAATCGGTCATGGACTTTTAGTATATTATGCTGCACAACTTCAAAGGTCTGGCAAAACAATTGAAGAAGTAGCAGATTTTCTTCATGAAAACCAACTCAAATTAGTTCATAAGTTTACAGTTGACGATTTGTTTTTCTTAAAACGTGGAGGACGCCTTTCAGGTGGTGTTGCAATCGTAGGTACAATCTTACAGATTAAACCTTTAATGCATGTAAATGATGAAGGTAAGCTCATAGCACAGGACAAGGTAAAAGGCAGAAAAAAATCTATTAACAGCATTTTCGAAGATTTTAAAGCGAATGTTGTTAACCCTGAAGATCAGGTACTTGCTATTTGCCACGGTGATTGCTTAGAAGATGCAGAATATCTTGCAAACAAAATCAGAAGTGAATTCAATGTTAAAGATATTATCATAAATTACTGTGATCCTGTTATTGGTGCACATGCAGGTCCCGGAGTACTTGCATTGTTCTATTTTGCTGATAAAAGATAATTGTCGAAAAGACCGATTTTTTAATCGGTCTTTTTTTTATTTACATATATTAAGGAAAAAACTCTTTACAAAAAAGAATTTTTGTAGTATTTTAATATATGGGTGATTGTATCAGTATGTCTGAATTCAAAGATTTAGGAATACAAGAGTATATTGATTATTGGCTCTGGCTTTCGCTGAAGCCTGGTATGAATGCGTCAAAAATGGAAAGACTGATATCGATTTTCCATACGCCTGATGCTATATACAATATGACAAAAGAGAAACTTTCACAGGTTCGCGGTCTTGACAAACGCACAGTTTTGGCGCTTTCTGATAAGAGCACTCTGAGACTGAGTGAAGTAAAATATCACTGCAAAAGGTTTGGTATTTTTATTCTCACAATTGACAGTCCATATTATCCCGAAAATTTAAGACATATTTCATCACCACCTTATGTACTTTATACAAGAAGCAGTAAAAGAATAAACTTAAATGATTATATGCGCATATCCGTTGTAGGAAACAGAATTGCGACCGACTATGGTTTGTCTGCTTCTGAAAACTTTGGCTACGCTCTTGCATCAAACGGATTCGTTGTTGTAAGCGGTATGGCGTTAGGCATTGACGGAGCAGCGCATAAAGGTGCACTAAAAGCTGAAAACGGTATAACTGTTGCAGTCCTCGGTTCAGGGCTCGAAACTGCCTACCCGAAAGCACATCAGGACCTTATGCGCCAAATAATCAATAAAGGTATGTTAATTTCTGAATACCCACCGTATTCTAAACCTGAAAAGTGGCATTTTCCTGAAAGAAACAGAATAATATCAGGTATGTCACAAGGAACCCTTGTGGTAGAAGCACCCAGACGAAGCGGGTCACTGATTACTGCAAACTACGCTTTAGATGAGGGAAGAGATATTTTTGCCCTTCCTGGAAATATAGATAATACTAATTCTGAAGGCACAAATAATTTAATAAAAGACGGAGCATATTTAGTAACATCGCCCCGTGATATAGTTGAGCATTATTCTTTTGAGTATTCTGAAGTAGCAAGGATAAAAGAAGCCAAAAAGGAAATAGTTAAACCAAAAGAACAAAAAGTTCAGATACCCGAAGAATTCTATACAGGGTTAACTGATGAAGAAAGGTTAATCGTCAGTAAACTTTCAGATGATGCGAAAAACTTTGAAATATTGCAACAGGAAACGAACATTCCTGCGGACAAACTCGCATCATTAATCACAATGCTTGAAATAAAGGGTAAAGTAAAAAGCCATGCCGGCAAAAACTTTACTTTAAATACAAACAGATAGGAGAAAGAAAATGGCAAACAATCTTGTTATAGTTGAGTCACCTGCCAAAGCAAAAACAATCAAACAGTATCTCGGAAAATCCTATAATGTAATTGCATCTATGGGTCACGTAAGAGACCTTCCAAAAAGCCAGTTAGGTATAGATGTAGAAAACGGATTTGAACCCAAATACATTACAATAAGGGGAAAAGGGGACCTTCTTTCTAAACTTAAGAAGGACTCAAAACTTGCAAAAAAAGTGTACCTCGCAACTGACCCTGACCGTGAAGGTGAGGCTATTTCGTGGCACTTGGCGCAACTTTTAGAAATTGATGAAAATTCAAAATGCAGAATAACATTCAATGAAATCACAAAAAATGCAGTAACGCAGGCTATAAAAGAACCCCGTGCTATCGATATTGACCTTGTGAATGCGCAGCAGGCAAGACGAGTTTTAGACCGTATTGTTGGTTATAAAATCAGCCCTGTCCTCTGGCGTAAAGTTAAAAAAGGTCTTAGCGCCGGTCGTGTTCAGTCTGTTGCTACAAGAATGATAGTTGACAGAGAAAGAGAAATCGAAAACTTTATTCCTGAAGAATTCTGGGCAGTTGGAGCAGTACTTAAAAATTCTGCTAATGAAAAGTTCACAGCGTCACTTGTTTCACGAGGTGGCAAAAAGATAAAACCATCATCAGAAACAGAAGTTACAAAAATTACTGATGAGTTGAAAAACGAAAACTACATTGTAGAAGATATCAAAAAAGGCGAAAAGAAAAGAAATCCCGCGCCGCCTTTCACAACAAGTACACTTCAGCAGGAAGCATCAAGAAAACTTAACTTCACAGTTAAGAAGACAATGATAGCGGCACAGCGCTTGTATGAAGGTGTTGCCATTGCAGGACACGGAACAGTAGGTCTTATCACCTATATGAGAACAGACTCACTCCGTATTTCTGCTGACGCTTTAGCTGATGCAAGACAGTATATCGGCGAAAAATATGGAAATGCTTTATTGCCTGATAAACCAAATGTATATAAAACAAAGAATAGCGCACAGGACGCTCACGAAGCAATCCGTCCGACAGATGCAACTATACTTCCCTCAAAGATTAAGGATTCTGTAAGTGCAGACCTTTATAAGATATATAAGCTTGTATGGGAAAGATTTATTGCAAGCCAGATGGCGAATGCAGTTTACGATACTCTTAATGCAGAATTTGATGCAGACGGTTGCACCTTCCGTTCAAGTAGTAAAATGATTAAATTCCCGGGCTACCGTGCCGTATACGTAGAAGGCAGCGAAGAGGTGGAGGAAAAGGATGCAAAGCGTTTCCCCCAGCTTGAAAAGGGAATGAAGCTTTCTCTTAAAGATATTGAAAAGGAGCAGCATTTTACGGAGCCTCCTGCAAGATATACAGAAGCATCGCTTATCAAAACAATGGAGGAAAACGGTATCGGAAGACCCAGTACCTACGCTCCGACAATTACGACAATAATCGGAAGAGATTATGTAACAAGAGAGAAACGTATGCTTAAACCTACAGAGCTTGGTACAGTTGTAACTGAAATTCTCGCAGAGAATTTTGAAGATATTGTCGATGTGGACTTTACTGCAAATATGGAAGCGAAGCTTGACGGTATTGAGGAAGGAAGCGAAAAGTGGGTCAGCGTTATAGATGAATTCTATAAGCCTTTTGAGGCTGTACTGGAAAAGGCTGAAAAATCAATCGAGAAAGTGCAAATAAAAGACGAGGAAAGCGACGAGATTTGTGACAAGTGCGGCAGACGTATGGTTATAAAACTCGGAAGATTTGGGAAGTTCCTCGCTTGCCCCGGTTTCCCTGAATGCAGAAATGCAAAACCGATTCTCACCGATACAGGCGTAGCTTGTCCTAAATGCGGTGCAAGAATTGTTGCAAGAAAGAGTCAGAAGGGTAAAAAATACTACTCGTGCGAAAATGCACCAAAGTGCGATTTTATTCTTTGGGATGAGCCTGTCAAGACTCCGTGTCCGTCATGCGGCGGTGTTATGACAAGAAAATATGTCAAGCGCGGAAGCGTAACAGTGTGCTCAAATCCAGAGTGCGAAACAAACAAAAAGTAATAAATATAAAGGGGTGTAAAGAACTTGGTTTCTTACACCCCATATTACAATGTTGAAAATGTAATGTTATGGATTGAATGCGTTAAAAATAATGCGGATTTTTGCTAATGCAAAAATCTTCCTTCATTTCGAACTTCGCATTTCGCATTTTATATTTCTGAATAAGTGAGGAATTATTATGACTTTAAAAATAATCGGTGGCGGTCTTGCCGGTTGTGAAGCAGCGTGGCAGGCGGCACAGAGGGGGATAAAGGTCAGGCTTTACGAGATGAAGCCAAAGGAGTTTTCTCCCGCACATACAAATAAAGATTTGTGCGAGCTTGTTTGTTCAAACTCGCTCAAGGGAAACGGCCTTGACAATGCCTGCGGTCTTTTAAAAGAAGAAATGCGTCGCCTTGACAGCCTTGTGATACGGTGTGCGGATGAAACACAGGTTCCGGCAGGTGGTGCGTTAGCTGTTGACCGTGATAAATTTGCCGCACTTGTGACAGAATATATAAAAAATCACCCGAATATTGAACTTATTGAGGAGACTGTAAGAGATATTGATACCGATGAATACACAATCATTGCAACGGGTCCTCTGACACACAGTGCCCTTACGGAAAGCATAGGAAAGCTTACGGGGGCAAAGTCTCTGTTCTTTTTTGATGCAGCGGCACCCGTTGTTACTACGGAAAGTATCAATCAGGAAAAAACCTATATGGCTGCCCGCTACGGAAAAGGAACTGCTGACTACATCAATTGCCCTATGGAAAAAGATGAGTATGAGGCTTTCTACGATGCCCTTATAAATGCAGAGCGTGCTCCGCTTCACGAAGATGTTGAGGATGTAAAAGTGTTCGAGGGCTGTATGCCCGTTGAAATTATGGCACAGAGGGGAAGAGAAACTCTTTGCTTCGGTCCCCTCAAACCTAAAGGACTTCCGAATCCCCGAACAGGGAAAGAACCGTATGCGGTGCTTCAACTCCGTCGTGACAATACAGAGGGTACACTGTATAATCTCGTAGGATTTCAGACAAATCTCAAATTTGGTGAACAGAAAAGAGTTTTCTCTATGATTCCCGGGCTTGAAAATGCCGAATTTGTACGCTACGGTGTTATGCACAGAAACACCTATATCAATTCCCCCCTTGTTCTTGACGATGATTATAGCCTTCTAAAATACCCCAAAGTGTTTTTTGCAGGACAGATAACAGGTGTTGAAGGATATGTTGAGTCTGCATCATCGGGAATGATGGCAGGAATAAATGCCGCAAGAAAAATCCTTGGCAAGGAAAAGCTTGTTTTCCCGCCCTTGACCTGCACAGGTGCACTTGTAAAATACATTACAGACCGTGAAAATAAAAAATTCCAGCCTATGAACGCCAACTTCGGCATTATAGAATGGGAAAGAGTCAAGATTAAAAATAAAAAGGAAAGATACGAATATATATCTTCGCTGGCGTTAAAGGCACTGGAAGAAACAAAAAAGGCTATGGATTAATCCATAGCCTTTCTCTATATGTAACAAGATACAAAAATCAGATGATTCTTTAATCATAAAATCTCATCATACTTATCCCCAGATACACCTTATCAAATCCGATTTTGCGAAGTAATTTAGCGCAGTAGTTTGTGGTTTCTCCCGTAGTGTAGACATCATCTACGAGAAGGACTGCACCACCGCTGAAAGTACGTTTCCCCTCGCTGTAGCATATCCGCACATTCTTTTTTCGCTCTTCACGGTTAAGAGTTGCCTGCTTTCTGCCCTTGTCATTACGTTTGAGAGTATGTGCAAATGGCACCTTCAGTATTTTTGCTATTTCTTTTGCGAGGAGCTCTGCTTGATTATATCCGCGCTTTGTTATTTCGCTGTAGCTTTCAGGAACACAGGTAACATAGCTGAAATCCCTGTAAAAATCTGACGACAGAATTTTATCCGCAATAAGAAAAGCAAGCGCCTTTGCGTAGTAAGGATGTGAGTGATGTTTGAACATAAGAACTGCCTGCTTGGCATCATCCTCATACCGGAGAGGAACGAAAGAATGTTCAAAATACCTTGTTTCACTATTGCAGTTACTGCACAACCTGTAGGAAAATTCTTC
The DNA here is from genome assembly GCA_045545295.1 of Clostridia bacterium. Taxonomy (GTDB): domain Bacteria; phylum Bacillota; class Clostridia; order UMGS1883; family UMGS1883; genus UMGS1883. The sequence continues at coordinate 16,797 of JAZQAO010000012.1, read as the reverse complement.
TATGGGAGCTCCGCAGCAGTCACACGTATCTCCTTCAATAAAGGGAAGCGTTATCATACAGTCAGAGCAGACGGGAGTTTTCTCTGTAAGTATTTTGCCGCAAAAAGCGCACTTCGGCGGGAAAATATAGTCAATAATTTTATTTAACAATGTCAGATATCCTTTCCTTAAGACCACTGTATCGAAGCTGATGACGGTCGTTAGCAATCATCTGTGCCATATTACCGCTACCTCCCACAAGAATAACAAGCTTTTTTGCACGTGTAACAGCAGTGTAGAGAAGATTTCTTGTCATAAGCATAGGAGGAAAGGCGCACACAGGAATAATAACGGCACTCCATTCACTACCCTGGCTTTTGTGCACTGTCAGAGCGTATGCAATGTCAAGGTCTTCAACTCCTGAAAAGTCATAGTCTACAAGCTTGTTATCATCAAACAGTATACGCATAAACTTATCTTTCTGAAAAATATCCACAATTGTTCCGATGTCGCCATTGTATATGCCAAAGCCGTCATTGTCACCGCTTGGTGATGACCACAGAAGATCGTAGTTATTGCGCATCTGTATAACCTTATCGCCTACGCGGAAAATCCGGTCACCGATTTTTTTCTCTTTTTTATCCTTTGAAGGGGGATTGAGCTTTTCCTGAAGCACTCTGTTAAGATTTATGGTTCCAACAGTGCCTTTCCTGGAAGGGGATAGAATCTGAATGTCGGTTATACTGTCAAACCCGTATGCCTTAGGAAGTCTTTCGCTGCATAAATCGCAAATTGTCTGAAGTGCGCCCTCGGTAGTCCTTTCCATAAAGAAAAAGTCTGTTTTACTGTCATTTTCGAGAGGCAACAATCCCTGATTAATTCTGTGTGCATTTGTAACAATACGACTCAATTCCGCTTGCCTGAAAACCTCGTTAAGCTGAACTGCAGGTATTTTTTTACTTTCGAGAATATCCCAAAGCACATTTCCTGCCCCGACAGACGGAAGCTGGTCGCTGTCCCCTGCAAGAATCAGACAGGTGGTACGCTTGAGTGCCTTAAGCAGTGCGGAAAACAACAGTATGTCTACCATACTCATCTCGTCAACTATTACAACGTCTGCATCAATGGGATTGTACTCGTTTCTTGTAAAACGCTGATTTTCAGAGTCCGTTACCTCAACTCCAAGAAGTCTGTGCAGGGTTTTAGCCTCAAATCCGCAGGACTCACTGAGTCTTTTCGCTGCTTTGCCCGTGGGAGCACAAAGGGCAATTTTATACTCATACCGGTCTAAAATCTGGGTTATGATTTTCATTATGGTGGTTTTACCTGTACCGGGACCCCCGGTTATGACAAGCACACCGCCATTGTTGGCTTTCCTTACTGCTTCGTTCTGAAGTATTGAAAGCTCAATTTTATTCTTTTTCGAAAAGGTAGAAATATCCTGAACGATATCTGTTGACATGGGTTTTGCAGTGCACATAAGGTCATAAAGCCTTCCGGCTACAGTGATTTCCGCATTGTAGTAAATGGGAAGATATACAAAATTGTCTGAAAAAATAACCTCACCTGCTTCTCTGAGGGTGCTTATTGCCACAGTTGCCTCCTCTGTAAGGCATCCGAGAAGATTTACGCACATAGTAAGAAGCTCATCATATTTGATGCAGGTGTGTCCTGACGTTGCCGCCGTGGTGAGAGCATACTTAACTCCGCTTTCAAGTCTGCCACTGTGATTTTTAGGCAGTCCCATCTCGGAAGCTATGCGGTCAGATGTTTTAAACCCGATTCTTTCAATACTGTTGCAGAGAATATAAGGATTTTCTTTTATTAAATCAACCGATTTTTGTCCAAAACGCTTATATACACGCAAGGCAAGATTTGGAGTGATGCCGTATCCCTGCAGAAACATAACGGTTTGTGCCGCATCTTGACGGATAATAAAAGACTCCGATATTTTTTTTGCCTTTGCCGGAGAGATGCCCTTGATCTCAGAAAGCCTTTCAGGCTCGCTTGCTATGACGGTGAGTGCATCCGAACCGAATTTTGCAATAATCTTTTTTGCGGTTGATTCTCTTACACCGCTGATAATTCCGGAAGCGAGGTAGGCGAGAATAGCACTGACATCCTTGGGAAGAGCTCTTTCGATAGTTTCTATGTCAAACTGCTCACCGTAATCGGGGTGGGTAACCCATTTTCCGGTCAGCTTCACCTGTTCGCCCGGAGCAATAAAGGGCATGTGCCCCCGTGCAGTTACAAGGGATTTATTTACCTCTATCTCGCAAACGGTGTAGCCATTGTCATCATTCTGATATATAATTTCATAAATTTCGCCCTCAAGAATTCCGGGCTCGTTTGTTTTCATAAGCTTTACCGCCAATCAAAATCTGAACAGTGCAATCGTCGGGAAGCGAGTCAATCACAGCCTGAATCTCCGACTTTTTGCAGCAAATTGTGTGAACATCCATAATGTATGCCCTTACAACTGTAAAAGCAATCAAAAAAAGTACGATTATAAAAGACAGAATAATTCCGTACATAAATTAACACCCCGATATTATTTTATGAATATCGGGGTATTGTTGTTATCAAAGATACGTTTTGAGCTTTTCAACTCTGTCAAGTTTCTCCCAGGGAAGGTCAAGCTCGTTTCTGCCAAAGTGTCCGTATGCAGCTGTCTGTGCATAAATCGGTCTTCTGAGGTTGAGAGTGCTGATGATTGCGGAAGGACGCAAATCAAACTCCTTATTTACTATTTCACTGAGCTTTTCGTCGCTCAGCTTTCCTGTGCCAAAGGTATCTATACGAACAGACACCGGCTTTGCAACACCGATAGCATAAGCAAGCTGAATCTGACACTTGTCTGCGATTCCTGCCGCAACAATATTTTTTGCAATGTAGCGTGCCATGTAGCAGGCGCTTCTGTCAACCTTGGTCGGGTCTTTGCCGGAGAAAGCACCGCCACCGTGAGGAGCATAGCCACCGTAAGTATCAACAATGATTTTTCTTCCTGTCAGACCACTGTCACCGTGAGGTCCGCCTATAACAAATTTACCCGTGGGATTGATGTGATACTTTGTATCCTCATCAATGAGGGCACTGTCAAGTGTGGGCTTTATTACATATTCAATCATATCGCGGTGAATAGTTTCCTGACTTACATCCTCTGTGTGCTGAGTAGAAAGAACTACCGTGTCAATTCTCTTTACTGAATCTCCGTCGTATTCAACCGTTACCTGAGTTTTTCCGTCGGGGCGGAGGTAAGGGAACTGACCTGACTTTCTCACTTCCGCAAGCTTTTTCGCCATCTTCTGTGCGTAGTAGATTGGGGCGGGGAGGTACTCGTCAGTTTCGTTTGTAGCATAACCGAACATCATGCCCTGGTCGCCTGCTCCAATATCGTGCCCGTCACTTTCTCCTGCCTTTGCCTCTTTTGACTTATCTACACCCAGAGCAATATCTGCAGACTGCTTATTAAGTGTGGAAAGAATTGCAATAGAATCAGCGGAAAAGCCCATTGTAGGGTCAGTATAGCCGATATCGCTTACTGCATTCTTGACAATTTCACGAATATCGTATATGTGTGATGTGGTAATTTCACCAAAGACTATTACCATACCTGTCGCTGCACAACATTCACACGCAACACGTGCATCGGGGTCGTGTGCAAGAATTTCGTCAAGCACTGCGTCTGAAATACGGTCACACACTTTGTCAGGATGACCTTCGGTTACCGATTCAGATGTAAAAAGTTTTTTGTTTTCGTTCATTTGTAAAACCTCCGTTGAATTAGAAAAGACCAATTATAAAATCAAGCAATCCGTATGAGAAAACACTCATAATAACGCCTGCAGTGAGAACACCGCATATAATTGCTATTAAAGAATCCTTAAACTTAAAATTAAGGAAGCTTGCAATAAGTGCTCCTGTCCACGCCCCTGTTCCGGGAAGAGGGATTGCTACAAATAAGTAAAGTCCCCATTTTGCATATTTTTCAATTTTTTCACGCTTCTGCTCCACTTTTCTTTCAAGAAACAGTGGAATTTTAGAAAGACTCTTCTTCGTTTTCATCCATTCGCATGCTTTCTTTATAAGTAAAAGAATAAACGGAACGGGAATGAGATTTCCGATTATGGAAACGATAAATGATGGAACAAGAGGCATATTGAGAGCCATAGCAAGCGGGATAGCCCCTCGAAGCTCCACGATAGGGAGCATTGAAACGATAAGTATATACACATAATTTGCAAATGCAGGTCCGAGACCCACAAGTCCTACAAGCCACACTGCAAACGAGTGAACAGCACTTGTCAGCTTATCTAACATAACATTTGACCTCCATAATTATACATAATATATTATAATAATATATATGTAATTTGTCAACTAAAAAAGAAGCGTGCCGCTTCACCCATTTCGCGTTTTGACTAAATTCAAAGCTGTCAGTTGTTGCTCGCGATTAAATTACGCGGATTCCCATACGATAAAAAGGTGCTGTAGCAAAATGAATTCATTTTGCTACAGCACCTTTAAAATCAATCTTCGCTTGTAGCGACCTCACTTAATTTTTTTAACTCGAAGAACTTACCTTCTTTTGCGATAAGCTCATCATAAGTACCGACCTCCACTATCTTACCTTTATCCATAACAACGATTTTGTTTGCATTGCGGATAGTGGAAAGACGGTGCGCTACAACAAATGTAGTTCTGCCTTTGATAAGTGTATCTATGGCCTTCTGTACATGGAATTCCGACGCATTGTCAAGAGCACTTGTCGCTTCGTCAAGAATAAGTATCTGCGGGTCACGGATAAGTGCACGTGCAATAGAAATTCTCTGCTTCTGCCCACCGGAGAGCTTGTCACCGTGTTCTCCGACAAGGGTATCAATACCGTCCGGAAGAGAAGGCAGGAATTCGTTGATATTTGCAGACTCAAGAATTTCCTCAAACCGTTTTTCACTGATACTGTCAACACCGTAAAGGATGTTTTCCTTAATAGTACCTTTGAAAAGCACCGTGTTCTGCGGCACAACGGATATAAAGTGTCTGTAAGTTGAAAGATTAAGCGCCTCAATGGGTTTACCGTCAAGCTTAAGAACACCACCCGTAGGCTGAAGAAAACCGATAATCATATTTATCATCGTGGACTTACCGCACCCGGACGAACCGACAAAAGCCACGCAATCGCCGGGATTGACAGAAAGCGATACGCCCTTGATTGTATCTTCGTCAGCATCGGGATAGCGGTAGTGGACATCTTCAAAGTCGATTGAGCCGTGAACATAACGAAGAGGAATTTTGCCCTTGTTATCTTCTGTCTGATTTGACAGCATAACCTCGGACACGCTTCGTACAGATTCAAGTCCTTTCGCAAGCTCGGGATAAACACCCACAAGGGTTGTAATCTGTCCCGAAATTGAAGCAAAGTAGGACTGAAACATTACAATGTCGCCAACCTCAATGCTTCCCTTAAGTGCAAGCCATGCAGTGAACACAAGACAGGATGAGCGCATTATAACACCCGTTACATAGAAAAACGATGCAAGAAGTGAATTTGTTCTTTCCACCGTAAGACCTGTCGCTTTAAGTGACTGAATATTTTTCTCAAGCTTTGCAATTTCCTCGTTTTCAAGACCGTGAGCCTTTGTAACGGGAATCATTTCAATCATCGTAGTCACACTGGCGGAAACATTTTCATTTTCTTCTCTGAAACGTTTGGAGTTTTTGCGCACTTTCTTACGAAACAAAGTCACAAGAGTGACGTTAATGGGAATAACTACCAGATAGAAAACAGCTACGATTCCACTTTTTGAAAGGGCAATGCAAAAGTATACTATAATATGTATTATAAGGGGAATAATTGTTTTTACAATATGGGAATTGAAGAATTCAATCGCTTCAATATCGCGGATGAATTTTGCCTGAAGCCTACCGCTTTCAATTTCTTTATGGTAGGTAATTGAAAGATGTTGTAGCTTTTTAACAAGGGTGTTTCGAAGACCTGCACCGATTGAGCGTAGCATCTTACCGATACGCAGGGTGTAAAGCTGAAGAAGCGGAATGTTTATGCCTACGGAAAGGACGATTGCAAGAAAGTTAAGAAGAATAATCGTCATCGCATCCGACTTCCCGTATGTAACAGCATTTATGATGTTTGATGTTGCAAGGGGAAGAATCCAGTCACCGCATCCGTCAGCAATGTGAATAAGGGTGTTAAGAAAGATTTTAAACCAGTTTCCTCTGTAAATTTCTTTCATAACCTTCATAGGTGCTTTTTTTGTGTCATCCTCAGACGACATTTTTTCAAATACCTCTTCATAGTCGGGAAGAGGCTGCCTTCTGTAGGTTTCTTCGGTTTTACTCATAAAATCACCGTCTTTTTCAGGGTAAAATCCCTTTGTTACCTTGAATTATACACGGATTAAATCTTTTGTCAACCCTAAAAAAACAAAATATTTGAAATTATTATATCGTTATACTATTTTTCAGATTTGCTTTGTATTCTGTTGGCGTAACTCCCTCAACTTTTTTGAAAACTCTTGAAAAATAATATTGTGTACTGAAATTAAGCTTTTCGGAAATTTCCGAAAGGGGGAGAGTTCCTTCCTCAATCAGTTTTTTTGCCTCGTTGATTTTCAGAGTGTTATAGTAATTAATAATTGTGTCACCGGTATTCTTTTTGAAAAGAATAGAAAGATATGTTCGTCCGCAACCAAGCTCACTGCACAGCAGGGGTATGGATAATTCGGAATACAGCGAATTTTTAATCTTTTCTGTTAATTTCTGAAAAATGAAAGCGTCAAGTTCCTTTTTTGATTCGTAGAAAAAAACATTTTCCTTGTTTTCTATAAGGCGGATGACGGAGATGAGTAATTCTTCAAAATGCATTCTGAAAAGTTGCTGTGCTCCGGTAGGAGTAGCGGTTTTTAATTTGTCTGAATAAAAGTCTGCCTGCTTTTCATATTCAGGCTTATTATCATAAAGAGTAAGTGCTTCGTCATAGAGCTTTTTCAGCATAGTTTTCTGTTCGTGGCGGATTGTTATTTTCAAATGGTCAAAAAGTTTGGTTATCTCGCTTGCAGAAGAAAAAGAAATAAAGTACGCTCGTATATATGAACCGTTAATTGATTCAATAGCGTGAACTTCACCGGGCTTATGAAAAAACAAATCTCCGGCAGAGGCAGGAATCTTCTCATCGTCGGAAGTTATTAATGCATCTCCCGATTCTATATACACAAGCTCCCAGAAATCGTGCACTTCCATTTGATCAACAAAGTCGGGTGTTATTCTGAGTGCATGAAAATTGTTGATATCATCAACACATAATATGTTTTTCAAACTTTTGTTGATGTAATCAATTTTGTTTCTTATGAAAATCATACAAACACCTCCATTGTGTTAACTATAATATAGCATAAACGGTTTGTCAATGATAAAAGATAAAATTGTACAAAAAAGGAGTGACCGCGAATAAAAGTGAATTTGAAAGCGGATGAATGTGCATTGAAATGCTTTTTTTAAAGTGCTATAATGACCTCAAATGATTCTTTGAGGAGGAGTTTACTATGAAATGCGGCTTTTATGAAAGGGATATAACACCACCACTCGGCACTACAATTTTCGGATATATGGACAGAAGAAAGTCAGAAGGCGTAAAGGATAGACTTCACGCAAAAGCGGCAGTTTTTGAAAAAGACGGAGAGTACGTTGCACTACTTGCAATTGACAGCCTCAGTACACCGAAAGACCTGCCTGCCTTTGTAAGAAAGCGTGTAAGTGAATATACTCCCATTAAAGGCGAGGCTGTGCTTATTGCTTCAACACACAGCCATACAAGTGGTCCTGTTTGCGGTGACCTAGGTGCTTTTAAAAAAGGCAAGATGTTTGACTATGAGCCTGACCTTGACCCCGAGCTTGATACGCAAGCTCTTAATATGATTATGCTTCTTTGTGCAGATGCGGTAATTCTTGCATATCAGCGTCTTGAAGAAGCGGAGCTCTTCTATGCAAAAACAAATGCAGAAAATATATCTTTTGTTCGTGAACATATTACAAAAAGTGGTGAAATCAAAACAAATGCAAAGAAGGAAGAAGCAGTTCGTGCAGTAGCAGAAGCTGATACAGACCTTCCCGTAATCTTTGTTAAAAATAAAGATGGCAAAGCCCTTGGTCTTGTTACATCATTTGCACTTCATCACGATACAGTTCACGGTAGCGAGATTTCTGCAGATTATTCAGGCGTTGTTGCTGAAAAAATGCAGGAAAAATACGGAAAGAATTTCACTACTGTATTCTTTTCGGGATTTTGCGGAAATATCAACGGTATCAACCTTTATGTTGATGGTATTCCACAGCGGAGAGGTTATAAGGAAATCGGTGAAATTATTTTCAATAAGCTTGATTCTTCAATTGGAAACGCTGAAAAGATTGCAGACGATACCCTTTCCTTCAAGCACGAGTGTGTTAAAATAAACAAACGTAAGCTTGACGAAAATTACCTTAAGGAACTTGAGGAAATTATGAAAAATCCTCCCGAAATAAAGGAACTTGTCCTTGATGACCCGAATGTCGTAAAATATATGCGCGCATCTTCTGTTTATGCTCTTTATGTAGATAGCCCCATAAAAGATTTTGACATTCCCGTTATGGTTGTTCGTATAGGTGATGTGGCAATTTTTGGTGCAGTAGGCGAAATGTTCTCACAGTTTGGTGAGAAATTCAAGAAAGCTTCTCCCTCCGAGAGAAACATTCTTATAGAACAGACGGAAGCTCACGGATATATCCCCACACAGGACTTGTTCCTTCCCACAGTTTATGAATCTTCGTACAGCAGTGCGAAGTTTGAAGAATGTGCAGGCGATAAGATTGCCGATAAAGCAGTTGAACTTGCAAAAGAACTTTTTTGAGAAGAAAGGAAGATTAAAATGAGTAAAATAAGATACGGATTTATAGGTTGCGGTGATTTTGCCGGTAAACACTTGAAAGATATGGAAAGAATTGAAAATATCGAAGTTGTTGCACTTGCCGACTTACATATTGAAAACTGTGAAGCAACAAAGAAAAGGTTCAATCTTGTAAATGCAAAATGCTATGACGATTATAATGAAATGCTTGCCAAAGAAGATATTGATGTTGTAACCGTTGTGACGAGCGATCGTGCGCATAAGGATGCAACCGTTGCTTCTCTCCGTGCAGGCAAGCACGTTGTATGCGAAAAGCCTATGTCGCTTTTTGTTGAAGATTGTGTTGAAATGGTAAATACGGCTGATGAAACAGGCAAGCATCTTCTTGTAGGTCAGGTTTGTCGTTACTGTCCCACATTTGTAAAGGCAAAGGAGCTTCTTGATAAGGGCGTAATCGGTGAGCTTTACTATGTTGAAAGCGAATATGCTCACGATTATGAAGGTCTTGAAGGCGTTGACGGATGGAGAACAGACCCCGAACGAGAGCCTATTATCGGTGGGGCGTGTCACGCAATCGACCTTCTTCGTTGGTATGCAGGCAATCCTGTCGAAACAACTGCATATTCAAATCACAAAAACCTTAAGGACTGGCCTATCAACGATACCACTATTGCCATTTTTAAGTTCCCCGACAATGTAATAGGTAAAGTTTTCACATCAATCGGTTGTAAGCGTGGCTATACAATGAGAACACTCCTTTACGGCACGAAGGGCACAATTATCGTTGATAACAGAACTCCCGAAATAACGATTTTCATTGATAAAATTGAAGGGATGCCTTTTGCTGCAGGTCAGCTTGACGGAATAAGCGAGAAAACAATTAAGCACGTTATCCCTGCCGATTGTACAAATCATAACGTATATGAGGAACACAAAGCTATGATAGCCGCAATTACAGAGGATAAACCATTTGTGACAACCGGAAGAGAAGGAGCAAGAACGGTTTGTGTTTGCCGTGCGGTTGTTGAATCTGCAAAGACGGGTAAGCCCGTGGTTATTGAGTACCCCGTTTAATAAATGGTGAATTATTATGGAACTCAAGAATATAATCGGAAAAAGAAAAGACGAGCTGTTCTCAATTCTTTCAAGCCTTATAAAGATTGATTCGCAAAGTAACGGCAAAGACGGCAAAGAAAAAGAAATAGCTTTTTTCATAGCCGACTATTTTGAAAATATGGGATTTGAAGCGGATGTATATTCTCCGCTTGATATTCCTGGAATGAAAGAACATCCCGATTATTGGAAACATCACAACCTTGAAGAAAGATATAATGTCAGTGTGCTTATTCCGGGGAAAGACCATTCACGCCGTCTTATGCTTGCTGCACACTGCGATACGGTAGAAGTCGGGAATATTGGAAACTGGTATGTTAATCCCTTTGGTGGCGAGATAAAAGACGGTAAAATATGGGGCAGAGGTGCTTGCGACGATAAATACGCTATTGCGACGGTAATGTTTCTTGTAAAAATTTTCCGTGACGAAAATATTGAATTTCCCGTGGATTTGGTTTTTACTGCATATTGTAATGAGGAATACGGAGGAAGTCACGGTGCGCTTGCCGCGTGTCTTAAATACCCTTGTGATGAAATAATAAATCTTGATTGCAAAAACTTTGAAATCTGGACTTGTGCTGTCGGCGGCGGTGAAATGAAACTTCACATAAAGTCAAAAACTCCCGTTGATGATTGTGAGATTATGCATCAGGGGCTTGGGATGGTAATTGAAGAATTCAGAGAATTCCGCAAAAGAAGAGAAGCGGAGCTTCTCGCTGAAGAAGAATACAAACATTCTTCCTTTGTGAATGAATGTGTAAAATTCCTTGAAATAAGGGCAGGAAATCAGGGGGCAGACCTTGACCGGGCACACGTTGAAGTTTGCTACTATGCTACATCTTCCGAGGATGTTATCAACCGTGAATTCGATAAAATGACAGAAAGCCTTAATAAAAAACTGGATTCTATCAATCTTGAAGTTGACAGAATTGAAAAAACAACGCGGTTTTTCCATTTTGAGAAAACTGCAAAAGAAAACCCAATGATAGATTCATTAATTAGAGCTGCAAAAAAATCTACCGGCAGAATACTTCCCCCGATTGGGGCATGTCAGTCGGATTTATCAATATTTCTTCATTATGGCAGTAAAAAGGCAATCTCTTTCGGTATCGGAAGGCCGTTTGGAGTATATGGTGGCGCACATCAGTCGGACGAATATATTGAATGTGATGCCTTGCTTGAATTTTCTGAAATTTTAGGACAATTGTTGGCGGAAGAGATAAAATGAATAGTGAGAGAAGGATGTAAAGCTGCTTTACATCCTTCTCTTTTTAAATAGTGGTAAAAAAATCCTGTAAAAATATTGACAAGCCTTTTTATTTGTGATATTATACTATACTGCACTAAGATGCAGACATCTGCCCCGTTAAACGGGGTAAATGCGATAAAATATGCGTTTTTACAACAGTTCCTGATATTTTGCGTGCGGGGTGCATTCTACAATTCCGTACGTGATGTCACCGAAGTTTTTCGGTGCGGTGTATTCCGAGTGCATTCTACACAGGAGTATAGAATATTAGGGTGTTGTTCGTATCCAATAATTTTGAAGAGGTGATTTTGTTGAAGCCTATTAAATTAGGAAAAAATGAAAGAATGACCTTCGCTAAAATCGATGAAGTATTGGAGATGCCAAACCTTATCGATATGCAAAAAAGCTCTTACGAGTGGTTTATTAAAGAAGGTCTCCGTGAGGCTTTCCGCGATGTCAGCCCTATAACTGACTACGCAGGAAATCTTATTCTGGAATTTACCGATTACAGAATTGACGAGCAGCCCAAGTATTCCATCGAAGAATGTAAGGAAAGGGATACAAACTATGCAGCACCACTGCGTGTTCAGGTTCGCCTTATAAATCAGGAAACAGGCGAAATCAAGGAGCAGGAGATATTTATGGGTGACTTCCCTCTCATGACAGAGCAGGGTACATTCATCATCAACGGTGCAGAGCGTGTTATCGTTACACAGCTTGTACGTTCTCCCGGTATTTATTACGAGCAGAAGTTTGATAAAGTAGGTAAGAAGCTTATCAATTCTACAGTAATTCCCAACCGTGGTGCATGGCTTGAGTATGAAACAGATCCCAATGATGTGTTCTCTGTTCGTATCGACAGAACACGTAAGCTTCCCGTAACAGTCCTTGTTAAGGCTATGGGTGTTGAGACAGAGCCTGAAATTCTTAACCTTTTTGGTGAGGATGACAGAATGATTGCTACTCTCGCAAAGGACACCTGCAAAAACCGTGAGGAAGCACTTTTTGAAATCTACCGTAAGCTCCGTCCCGGTGAACCTCCCACGTATGACAGTGCAAGCTCACTTATTAACGGTCTTTTCTTCGATGCAAAGAGATATGACCTTGCAAAGGTCGGCCGTTATAAATATAATAAGAAGCTTGCTATGGCTGCACGTATCGAGGGTCAGATTGCGGCAGAGGATATAGTAGATACAGCTACAGGAGAGGTTATTGTACCCGCTGATACAAGAATTGACTCCGCTATGGCTGAAGCAGTTGAGAATAAGGGTGTAAACCGTGTTATCCTTTCAGTTGAGGGTAAGAAGGTTGTTGTATTCTCAAATAATATGGTTGATCCCAAGGAGTATGCAGGAATCGACCTTTATGATGTAACACACGAAAAGGTACGTAAAGCTGTCCTTGACGAAATTCTTGAGGAAGCAGGCGGAGATATTGACACAATAAAGAAGCTTGCAGAAGAAAGAATTGACGAGCTTGTTCCCAAGCATATTATCGTTGACGATATGCTTGCATCAATCAACTACTGTAATAATCTTGCAGAGGGTATCGGTCAGGTTGATGACATTGACCATCTTGGTAACCGCCGTCTCCGTAGCGTTGGTGAGCTTTTACAGAACCAGTTCCGCATCGGTATTTCACGTATGGAACGTGGCGTTCGTGAGAGAATGAGTATTCAGGAAATGGATATCGTTACTCCTCAGTCACTTATCAACATCCGTCCCGTTGTTGCTACAATTAAGGAATTCTTCGGTTCCAGCCAGCTTTCACAGTTCATGGACCAGAATAACCCCCTTGCAGAGCTTACTCATAAGAGAAGACTTTCAGCACTTGGCCCCGGCGGTCTTTCAAGAGAGCGTGCAGGCTTCCAGGTTCGAGACGTTCACTATACACATTACGGAAGAATGTGTCCTATCGAAACTCCTGAAGGTCCCAACATCGGTCTTATCAGCTCACTTTCAACATATGCACGTATCAACGAATACGGCTTTATTGAAGCACCCTACCGTAAGGTTATCAAGGGTGAGGGTATCGTAACCGATGAAATCGAATATATGACAGCAGACATCGAAGATAAGTATGTCGTTGCTCAGGCTAACGAACCTATTGATGAAAACGGCAAGTTCGTTGATAAAAAGGTTTCTGCACGTTACAGAGAGGAAATCCTTGAAGTTCCTGCACAGGATATCGACTATATGGACGTATCTCCCAAGCAGGTTGTATCAGTTGCTACAGCAATGATTCCCTTCCTTGAAAACGATGACGCGAACCGTGCACTTATGGGTTCTAACATGCAGCGTCAGGCAGTTCCGCTTCTTAAACCGGAATCTCCCATTATCGGTACCGGTATGGAATATAAGGCAGCAAAGGACTCAGGTGTTGTTGTTCTTGCTAAAGAAGACGGTGTTATCGAAAAGGTAAGCGCTGACGAAATCGTTATTAAGGACAAGAAGGGCGAAAGACATAACTATCACCTTCTTAAGTTCCTTCGTTCAAACCAGGGAACTTGTATCAATCAGCGTCCCATCGTAGAAGAGGGCGAAAAGGTTACAAAGGGTACTATCATTGCAGACGGTCCTGCTACAGATAACGGTGAAATCGCTCTTGGTAGAAATATGCTTATCGGATTTATGACCTGGGAAGGTTATAACTACGAGGATGCTGTACTTCTTAACGAAAAGCTTGTTCGTGATGATATTTATACATCTATTCATATTGAAGAGTATGAGTCAGAATCACGTGATACAAAGCTCGGACCCGAAGAAATCACACGTGACATCCCCAATGTAGGTGATGATGCACTTAAAAACCTCGATGAAAGAGGTATTATCCGTGTAGGTGCTGAAGTTCGCTCAGGTGATATCCTTGTTGGTAAGGTTACACCAAAGGGTGAGACAGAGCTTACACCTGAAGAAAGACTTCTTCGTGCTATTTTCGGTGAAAAGGCACGTGAAGTTCGTGATACATCTCTCCGTGTACCTCACGGTGAAGCAGGTATCATCGTAGACGTTAAGGTATTTACAAGAGCTAACAATGACGAGCTTCCTCCGGGAGTAAACGAAATTGTACGTTGTTACATCGCACAGAAGAGAAAGATTTCTGTCGGCGATAAGATGGCTGGCCGTCACGGTAACAAGGGTGTCGTTTCAAGAGTTCTTCCTACAGAAGATATGCCCTTCCTTCCCGATGGTACTCCTCTTGACATCGTTCTTAACCCCCTTGGCGTACCTTCACGTATGAACATCGGTCAGGTTCTTGAAGTTCACCTTGGTATGGCTGCTAAGAAGCTCGGTTTCAAGGTTGCAACTCCCGTATTTGACGGTGCAAACGAAAAAGATATTATGAATCTTCTTGAAGAGGCAGGTCTCCGCCGTGACGGTAAGACAGTTCTTTACGACGGAAGAACAGGTCAGCCCTTCGATAACCCTGTAACAGTAGGTTATATGTACTTCCTTAAGCTCCACCATCTTGTTGATGACAAGATTCACGCAAGAAGCACAGGCCCCTACTCACTTGTTACTCAGCAGCCCCTGGGTGGTAAAGCACAGTTCGGCGGTCAGAGATTCGGTGAAATGGAAGTTTGGGCTCTTGAGGCTTACGGTGCAGCATACCTGCTTCAGGAAATTCTTACTGTTAAGTCTGACGATATCGTAGGACGTGTTAAGACTTACGAATCAATCGTTAAGGGAGAAAATGTTCCCACACCGGGAATTCCCGAATCGTTCAAGGTTCTTATTAAAGAACTTCAGTCACTTGCTCTTGACGTTAACGTACTTGACGCTGCAGGCGAAGTTGTTGAACTCAGAAGCGATGACGACGATGAACCCAATATGGAAGAATATCGTGACGACCTTCTCACAACTGTTAACGACGGTCTTGCACCCGGTTACAGTGAGGTTAGTCCCGAAGATGAAATTTACGGAATCGTTGAAGGTACTGCAAGCCTTATCGACGATGAAGATGAAGATGACGTAATGCTTGATGAATTCGAAGACGAAGATTTTGACATTGAGCCTACTGATGAAGAGCTTATGGAAATCGAAAATCAGGCTAACGCCGACAATGAGTAAGGGAGGGTTATAATATGGAATTTAATACATTTGAAGCTATGCAAATAGGCCTTGCATCTCCCGAAAAAATCAGAGAGTGGTCTTTTGGCGAAGTTAAAAAGCCCGAAACAATAAATTACCGTACCTTAAAACCCGAACGCGACGGTCTTTTCTGTGAAAAGATTTTCGGACCTCAGAAGGACTGGGAATGTCACTGCGGAAAGTATAAGAGAATCAGATATAAGGGTATTGTCTGCGACCGATGCGGTGTTGAAGTAACAAAAGCAAAGGTAAGACGTGAAAGAATGGGTCACATTGAGCTTGCAGCTCCCGTTTCCCATATATGGTACTTCAAGGGTATCCCCAGCAGAATGGGACTTCTTCTTGACGTATCTCCCCATATCCTTGAAAAAGTACTTTACTTTGCACAGTATATCGTAATTGATCCCGGTAAGACAGAGCTCAACAAGAAGGATGCTCTTACCGAAAAGGAATATTCAGCATATTACGAAAAATACGGTGACCGTTTCCGTGCGGGAATGGGTGCAGAAGCTATTAAAGAGCTTCTTGCTGAAATCGACATCGAAAAATTAAGTGAAGAACTTAAGGAAGAACTTGAAACAGCACAGGGACAGAAAAAGGTCAAGATTGCAAAGAGACTTGAAGTAGTTGAGTCTTTCAGAAAGTCAAACAACCGTCCTGAATGGATGATTCTTGACTGCGTTCCCGTAATTCCTCCGGAAATCCGTCCTATGGTACAGCTTGACGGCGGAAGATTTGCTACAAGTGACCTTAACGACCTTTACAGACGTGTTATTAACAGAAACAACCGTCTTAAGAGACTTCTTGAGCTTGGTGCTCCCAACATTATCGTAAGAAATGAAAAGAGAATGCTTCAGGAAGCAGTTGACGCACTTATTGATAACGGCAGACGCGGCAGACCTGTAACAGGTCCGGGAAACCGTGCTCTTAAGTCCCTTTCCGACATGCTTAAGGGTAAGCAGGGGCGTATCCGTCAGAACCTTCTTGGTAAGCGTGTTGACTATTCAGGACGTATCGTTATCGTAGTTGGTCCCGCTCTTAAGATTTATCAGTGCGGTCTTCCCAAGGAAATGGCACTTGAACTTTTCAAGCCCTTCGTAATGAAGAGACTTGTTGAAAACGGTAGTGCACACAACATTAAGAGTGCAAAGAGAATGGTTGAGCGTGCCCGTAATGAGGTTTGGGACGTGCTTGAAAGCGTAATTAAAGAGCATCCTGTTCTTCTTAACCGTGCACCAACACTTCACAGACTCGGTATTCAGGCGTTCGAGCCGATTCTGGTTGAGGGTAGAGCTATCAGACTTCATCCCCTCGTATGTACAGCGTTTAACGCTGACTTCGACGGTGACCAGATGGCTGTTCACGTTCCCCTTTCTCCCGAAGCACAGGCAGAGGCACGATTCCTTATGCTCAGTGCCAATAACCTTCTTAAACCTCAGGACGGCCGTCCCGTTACCGTTCCCACACA
>JAZQAO010000011.1:0-2956 GCA_045545295.1 Clostridia bacterium | reverse complement strand
ATGGTTTGGATTGTATTCACACTTTCCGCATTTTGAGCAGGAGTAATAGTAAAGTGTAGGATGTGTACAGCTTAACATCTGATATACACGGTCTGCAGTGTTATTGACATCACTGTAATCGTGGTCGGTACACCACTCATAGCCTGCCGAGGGTCCTTTTTTGTAAGCTTCTAAAACATCGCCCGAATAGAGTCTTGACTGAAATCTTGTGAAAGGACCTGTGCCACGATATACATAGCCGTCAGAACCTATAGAGCTTTTTATTCTGTTCCAGTTTCCTGTAAAACCATTTGGAAGCGTTTTGTCCGACACAAACATTGTAAGCCTCTGTGTTTCGGCATTACGGCTTGTCAGCGGTATCAACGTATGTGTCTCTGCAAAGCCTCTATGTGCAATTTTGTAATCGCTTAAGAAATCAGCTACATCTACATTGGGACCGAGCCACAGCTCTTCAAGGTTATAACAAGTAAAAAATATACTCGCATCGACTCCGTTTGAAGTAATCGGTGCATCTTCATCATCACCATTACTTGTGTTATATGTATAGTTTAAAACAATTTTTTTAATCGAGTTCATCAGTTCGTAATTAAATACATTGACAAAGTCTTCCAGTTTTTCCCCTTCGTTTACTATAATCTCGGTGGGGTATTTCGGATTAACCGTAGTCCAGTCCGCGTCCGCCTGAGCCTTTGAATAAATATAACTCATATCTACAACAGGTATGGGAGCCGCCACCTCAAAGGTGTGACTAACAAAGCCTGCTTTGGAATTTGAACTCTTATTATAAACCTTTGAAACTCCGTTTACGGTAGCTTTGCTGTTAAGAGCACCGCCCATGAACTCCAAATTTATGTTATCCTTAATCTTGAAGTTTATGGTAACCTTGTAGTTGTTTGCAGTCTGAAAAGTTCCGTCTGCGGCAAATTCGCCCTTCCAAGACACCTTCGTTACCTCTATATCGGGGTGCCTGGTGGTTGCGGTTGTTGCAGGCAATTCCCCTGCTACAGGCTCTTTGACGGTAAAATCAATGCGGTCCTGCATATATGCTGTTTCCCCTGTACTATCGGTTGCTGTATTTCCTGTGGCAGACGCACCGTTGTTAAAGGTAAAGCTGATAACCGCCTGCTGACCGTCTCCCGAAAGACTTGTCATTACGGCTTTTTTCTTATTTACTCTGAAGCCGCCCTCTTGGTTTACAAGATATTTATCCTGTCCTGCCTTGATTCTGATTGTAATATTGATAGTATATGCCGTGTTTGCCATAAAACAACCGTTTGCATCAAGCTCCCCAACCCATTCAACATTTACAACTTCCAGACTCTGATTATAAAGCGACGCAGAAGCTATAGGCTTTTCGCCAACAACAGGTTCATTTACGGTAACATCCGAACGGCCTATCTGCGTTGCCGCAAATACATTTGCCGGAAGTATGCTTAAAAGCATACATAATGATAGAATTATTCCTAAAATTCTTTTCATTTTGTTATGTTCCTCCTTATCTCAACGCTCTCTTTAAGAATGTTACTATCTGACCTCTTGTGCAGGTTGTGTCAGGTGAGAAGGTTGTTTCGGATGTACCCGAAGTTACTCCGTTTTCAACCGCCCATGCTACTGCCTGTGCGTAGTCCGAACTGTCAGATACATCAGAAAAGTTTCCGCTGTAAGAAGTAGCAGGTGAATCTGCGTTTTTCCACAAATAAACTACCGTTGCACTTCTTGTACAAGGGGTATCGCCTGCAAACAAGGTTCCTGATACCATACCCTTGCTATAAGCCCATAAAGCAGCTTTATAGTAATAGTCTGTCACCTTAACATCGGTAAACGGATTTTCTATAATAGCTGAAGGCGAGCCTGCAGCTCTCCACATAAATGTTAAAATCTGTGCTCGTGTACAGGTTGTGTCAGGCGAGAATGTAACCTCCGATGTGCCTGAAGTTACTTCAGACTGAACTGCCCATCTTACGGGACTTGCATACCAGCTACCTGCCGAAACATCGTTAAATTTGCCCACAAAAGAAGGCTTGAAGTTATACGCTGTGCTTGGAGGATTATCCTCTGAAATTGCTGCAAGCACCTTTCTTCCGAGAGCAGATGAGTTTTTCCACGCAGCACCTGAAACCAAGCTTCCGTTTGTGTAGCAGTTTCTTATGTATTCGCTTCCATACTGCGTAACTACGGCAGTAACGGGAATAAGAGCATCTGATGCAGAATATCCCGAGTTTGTATCTGATACATTACCTGTCACTGTTCCTGTATTGTAACAGTTTTCAAAATGGATATCCGAAGCCGAGTAAACGAAAATACCTGCCGCTGATCTTGCTGTAATGTTACCTGAATTGTAACAATTCTGAATAAATGATGCACTTTCAGGCGGTTTATGGTAAATTCCCGGGATTTCAGGGATTGATGCAAAAGCACAAATGCCTGCACCTATGGATTCATGCCATGAACCCATAAGGTCTCCCTCGTCAACAGGAAGTGTTATATTGCCGCTGTTATAGCATTCGTGGATATGTGTTGTATCTATAGCGCCGACGATACCGCCGACATAAAGATTTTTGTCTGCATGGGTTATATTTACACTTATATCCGAGTCGTTAAAGCATTTTTCAAGGTGCAAGCGATGACCCGGAGCACTGCCTGCATCTGCACAAATGCCGCCTATGCGAAGGTTAACATGCGGTGCACCGTCAAGATTTTCCGCATTAATCGGGCGGTTTGCCTCTTCCTCATTTGCAGTGACATTAAATTTAATTTTTCCGCCTTTGGAATAACAGTTGTAAATATCTGTACCGCTGTTCATACCGCCGCATATTGCACCTGCATAAAGGTCAAGATTTTTCTTGATGTCTGTATAAGTTACATCAATGTTAAAGTTTACAACGCCTAAATTTTTAATTTTATATTCCTCAGGGCTTGATGCAAGGTTTGCAAAAAGACCGTAGGCTCTCCAGTT
>JAZQAO010000010.1:0-56052 GCA_045545295.1 Clostridia bacterium | reverse complement strand
TTATAGGAATTTGCGTAATTTT
This sequence comes from Clostridia bacterium, assembly GCA_045545295.1. Taxonomy (GTDB): domain Bacteria; phylum Bacillota; class Clostridia; order UMGS1883; family UMGS1883; genus UMGS1883. The sequence goes on along the minus strand of JAZQAO010000010.1, from coordinate 56,030 downwards.
ATTCGCGTGAAGCTATGTTCGACATTTGCAGGTGCGCGACATGGGTGAAGCGGCACGCTTCTTTATTAAATAAAGTTTTCTGCATAACACCTCATCCGAGTTGCTTCGCAACCCACCTTTTCCTCTCGGAGACGAGCCCCTTTTGTCTGCTTCGCAGACATTTCCCCCGACACGGGGGAATTTTTCTCAGAGGGGAAGGCGTTATTTTTATTCTCTGCTTATGGTTGACCGACTTTTTCGACAGTCTGAAAGAGCGATGATTTCATCGCTCTTTATAAGTCTTCGTCATTCAGGCGGTTTCTTCTGTTGTTTGTGTTTCCTCTGGTCTTATGAACTGAGGACCTTTTCCTTCAAAGCTTTCCTTTGTGAAAACTACTTTTTTGATAGTTTTATCCGAAGGAATATCATACATTGCATCAGAGAGCGTGCTTTCAACAATCGCACGAAGTCCTCTTGCACCTGTATCGCGTTCAATTGCTTTTTTCGCAATAAATGAAAGTGCGTCGTCTGTTATCTCCAGTTCAACTCCGTCCATTTCAAAAAGCTTTTTATACTGTTTTATAAGAGCGTTCTTCGGCTGTGTGAGAATCATCTTAAGCGCGTCCTCGTCAAGTGAATCAAGTGTTACTACAACAGGAACTCTGCCGATAATCTCCGGAATAAGACCGAACTTCAGAAGATCCTGCGGTTCAACATTCTTGAAGCTCTCACCTACGTCACGCTTTGTTTTACTTTTTACTTCCGCACCAAAACCTACTCCCTGCTTGCCAATACGCTTCTCAATGATTTTGTCAAGTCCTGAAAAAGCACCGCCACAGATAAAGAGAATATTTGTAGTATCAATCTGATAAAACTCCTGATGGGGATGTTTTCTTCCGCCCTGCGGAGGAACAGAAGCAACAGTTCCTTCAAGAATTTTGAGAAGAGCCTGCTGAACTCCCTCACCGCTTACATCACGTGTGATAGATACGTTCTCACTCTTTTTTGTAATCTTGTCAATTTCATCAATATAGATGATGCCGCGTTCAGCTTTTTTAATATCGTAATCAGCTGCCTGAATAAGTTTCAGCAAAATATTCTCAACATCTTCACCAACATAACCGGCTTCAGTAAGACTTGTTGCATCAGCAATTGCAAAGGGAACATCAAGCACCTTTGCCAAAGTCTGTGCGAGAAGTGTCTTACCGCTACCTGTAGGTCCAATCATAAGGATATTACTTTTCTGAAGCTCAACGCCTTCGGTATCAACCTTGGAATTAATACGTTTATAATGGTTATACACCGCTACTGCAAGACTTTTTTTAGGTTTATCCTGTCCGATTACATAATCATCAAGCACTGTCTTTATTTCCTTTGGTGCAGGAGTTTTGTCAAGTGATGCTTCGGAAACTTCTTCCTTTTCATCAAAGTTGTCATACTCACTGTCCAGAATTTCAAAACATACCTCTATACATTCGTCGCAGATATAAACACCGGGACCTGCAATAAGTCGGTTCACTTCATCCTGCGTTTTACCGCAGAAAGAACATTTAAGCTGTGTGTCTTCATTTTTTGGCAAATATATCAATCCTTTCGAAAAAATGTCCTGACACTTACAAAAGGCCACGTTTCCGCAGCCTTCTGTTAAAAGATTTATCTTGCTGTAATGATTCTGTCGATAAGACCGTAGTCAAGAGCCTCTTGCGCTGACATAAAGTTATCACGCTCAGTGTCACGGACAATCTCGTCATAGGGACGGCCCGTATTCTCACTGAGAATTGTGTTTAACTTTTCTTTCATGCGGATAATTCTGTCTGCATGAATTTTAATATCAGTCGCCTGACCCTGCATACCACCGAGAGGCTGATGAATCATAATTTCACTGTTGGGAAGAGCAAATCTCTTTCCTTTTGCACCGGCACTAAGGAGAAACGCACCCATACTTGCCGCCATACCGACACAGATTGTTGACACGTCACACTTGATGTAGTTCATAGTGTCATATATAGCCATTCCTGCTGTAATGCTTCCGCCGGGGCTGTTGATATAAAGCATAATATCTTTATCGGGGTCTTCACTTTCAAGGAAAAGCATCTGAGCAACAATAATGCTTGCAGTCTGATCGTTTACTTCATCACCGAAAAATATTATTCTGTCTTTCAAAAGTCTGGAAAAAATATCGTAGGATCTTTCTCCGTGACCTGTCTGCTCAATTACATAAGGTACCAAGCTCATATTACATCCTCCTTTATTATTTTGAAGCTTCGCTATTATTCAGCGTCTTTCTTTGTGGTTTTCTTTGTTGTAGTAGTCTTCTTCGCTGTAGTCTTCTTTGCTGTAGACTTTTCTTCACCGTCAGCAGCCTTCTTTGTTGTAGTCTTCTTTGCTGTTGTTTTCTTCGCAGTTGTCTTTTCTTCACCGTCAGCTGCTTTCTTTGTTGTTTTCTTTGCTGCGGGCTTTTCCTCACCGTCAGCAGCCTTCTTTGTTGTAGTCTTCTTTGCTGCACTCTTTCCTACCTTTGCTGCATCAACGATAACCTTTACTGTCTTCTGGGACTTAAGGTCTACCTTAAGAGCGTCTGTGTTAGCACCCATAAGCTCCTTAACCTTGTCAACTTCCATACCGTACATATCAGCCATCTTCTGGAATTCTGCTTCAACGTCTTCGTCAGTTACCTGGACTTTTTCTGCTTCTGCAATAGCAGCAAGAACAAGCTGACCCTTAACTGTCTTTTCAGCAGATTCCTTAAGCTGCTCACGAAGAGCTTCCATGGTCATACCTGTAAACTGAAGATACTGTTCAAGGCCCATACCCTGACTCTGAAGTCTGTATGAGATATCCTTAATCTGATTTTCAATCTGGCTGTCGATCATGCACTGAGGAATTTCAACAGAGGCATTTTCGATAGCGATTTCGATAACTGCATCCTCAAACTGACGCTGAGCTGCACCTTCATTTCTTTCCTGAAGCTTAGCCTTAGCATCTGCACGAAGTTCTGCGAGTGTATCAAATTCGCTTACATCCTTTGCAAATTCGTCATCAAGTGCAGGAAGATTCTTCTTTTCTACTGAGTGTACTTTACACTTGAAGATTGCCTTCTTACCCTTAAGTTCTTCTGAATGATAATCTTCGGGGAATGTTACATCAACGTCAAAATCTTCACCGATTGTCTTGCCGGCAATCTGTTCTTCAAAGCCGGGGATAAAGCTGTTTGAACCGAGAACAAGGCTGTAGTGTTCACCCTTGCCTCCGTCAAACGGGGCACCATCAACAAATCCCTCGAAATCAAGGTCAACCTTGTCGCCCATTGCGATGCTGCCTTCTGTTACAGTTTCAACGCTTGCAGCGTTTTCCTGCATTCTTGCGATTTCAGCATCAACATCTGCATCTGTTACATCATTGACAACTTTTTCAGCCTTTATACCCTTATACTCACCAAGAGTAACCTCAGGCTTAACTGTTACAAGTGCACTGAAAACAAAGTTTTCACCCTTTTCGAGTTTAACGATGTCAACCTCAGGCATTTCAACAGGCTCAATGCCGCTTTCTTCCACTGCCATATCGTAAGCTTCGGGAATAGCGAAGTTTATAGCATCATCGTAAAAAACTGCCTCTGTATAATATTTTTCAATAATCTTTCTGGGAGCACGGCCCTTTCTGAAGCCGGGGATGTTGATGTGCTTAACGTTTTTCTTGTAGCTTTTTTCCATAGCTTCTTCAAACTTTGCACTGTCAATCTCAATCTCCAGATACATTCTCTTGTCTTCACGCTGTTCAACTTTCAAAACCTTCATAACTAGATTCCTCCTATTGTTCAAAGCTTTAAAATTTTAGTATATATCTTTAAAGCCCATATCAAATTATATATATATCATATAATAACATTTTTTGCAAGTGTTTTTTGAATTTTTTCCCTTAAAATACACGAATTGGTGAAAACCGCAAAAAATCCGCTGACACAAGTATGGAATTTTTGTACAATATTCTGTAATCTTCTGCTCTTTTTCCGTGCAAGTGCCCGAATACGCACTTATACACATTATATTTTTCGGCAATTTCCCAAAAAGCATCGTCAGGCGGATAGTGAAGCGCCGCAATGACGGTGTCTGACAGTTCTTTTGCCTGTTTTATGGAATACTCAAAACGAATAAGCTCTCTGCGGTAGATTTTTTCGTCTTCTTTCTTAAAGGCTTTATCTTCCGGTGAAATCCATCCCTTTGCCCCACAGACAGCAACGCCATCACAAAGCACGGCAGTATTTTGCATAAAGGTTACGCTTTTAATTTCATTTTTTTCAAGAAAAGCATTCATTTTCGTAAGAGTTTCCCACCAGTAATCGTGGTTTCCTTTGGAAAGAAGCTTCTTACCGGGAAGAGCTTCAATAAACTGAAAATCCCTGAGCGTCTCTTCAAGATATGTCGCCCAGCTGAAGTCACCGTTTATTATAACAAAATCATCTTCGGAAACGTTTTTCTTCCACTCATATTCAATTCTTTCAACGTAGTCGTGCCATCTTGAGCCGAAAATGTCCATCGGTTTATCTATACCAAGAGGCAGATGCAGATCGCTTAATGCAAAAATTGCCATAATTTTCTCCGAATATAAATTTTTATTACGCACAGAATATCTGTGTAAGCCAATGCTTACTATCCAATCAAGGAGTGATTAATTTGTCAGAACTTAATCAGGACAAACTTCTTTGCGGTGTAAAGTGCATGGTTGAAAACTGTGTCCATCATACACCTTCAAACGGTTGCAGCGCCTCCGGCATTACCGTTGGCGGTCATGATGCAAACGCCGTAAAGGAAACAGGTTGTGAAACCTTTTCTAAAAAGGGTTGTTGCAACTAAGTGAAGAATTAGAAATGCCCGGATTTTAAGGCATTTTTCAATCTTCACCACAGGTAAAACGCAAATGCTTTTACCAAGGCATTACGCCTAAAGAGGCTGCTGCATAAAAAGCATAACTACCATTTCAGGGACACAGCTCGCTCTGTGGCGGTTTTTACCGCAGCTTTTAAATGGGTTATGCACGGTCACCTGACCGGGTTTATGCATCAGCCTCTTTACATAGTCATTGAAGTATCCCAAGCAACAATCAGTTGAGAAATTCGTTGATAACTGCCTTCATCTGATTCTTGTCGCAAACCATTTCAAATCTTACTTCTTTCTCTTCAAGGTTTGCAAGTGAAGCGGGAATTCTGAGTTCATAATCCTTGGCAAGCTTCTCAAGAAGTCTGAATTCATCAAGGTCAGAAATTTCATCGTTTTCTGCAAGTGCGCCAAGTACGGCACCGTTAAATTTGAAAGGACTTGCAGTTGATGCAATGATAGTCTTTGTTGTATCTCCCGTTCTTTCAATATATTCGTTATGAACGCTTACCGCTACTGCAGTGTGAGTATCTACTACATAACCGAACTTATCATAAGTTTCCTTAATAGTTGCAGATGACATAGTATCATCTGCAAAACCGCCTGCAAAGTTTGCGGTGATTTTCTCCCTGATTTCATCGTTCACCCTGTAAACACCGTTTTCCTTAAGCTCAGCCATATACTTTGAAACAAGCTCTGCATCGCCATCGGAAACCATATAAAGCAATCTTTCAAGATTTGAAGAAATAAGAATATCCATTGAGGGAGATGTTGTTGTATAGAAATCACGGTTTCTGTCATACACACCTGTTTCTATAAAATCAGTGAGAACATTATTCTTATTTGATGCACAGATAAGCTTTTTCACGGGAAGTCCCATACATTTTGCATAATATGCAGCAAGTATGTTACCGAAGTTACCTGTGGGAACACAGATATTAACCTCATCTCCGCACTTGATTTCGTCTGCCTTTACCATATCGCAGTAGGCAGAAAAATAATACACTATCTGAGGAACGAGTCTGCCCCAGTTGATTGAGTTTGCAGAGCTCAGCGCCTTACCTTCTGAAAGAAGAGCCTTTTCGTAATCTTTATCAGTAAAAATTGCCTTTACGCCGTTCTGCGCATCGTCAAAGTTACCGTTAACCGCGCTTACAAACACATTCTTTCCTTCCTGAGTGCACATCTGAAGACGCTGTATACTGCTTACACCCTCATCCGGGAAGAAGACAATAATCTTTGTTCCTGGAACATCACGGAAGCCCTCAAGGGCAGCTTTTCCTGTGTCTCCGCTTGTGGCAACAAGTATAACAGTTTCCTGGTCGAGTCCCACTTTCTTAACGGAAGTCGTAAGAAGGTGAGGAAGAATCTGAAGTGCCATATCCTTGAAGGCACAGGTTGGACCGTGCCAGAGTTCAAGAATATACTGCGAATCGTTCATTTTGTAAACGGGCGCAATGGAATTTGTTTCAAATTTTTCTTTTGTATAAGCGCTCTTTATGCAGTTATCAAGCTCTTCGTCAGTAAAATCTGTAAGAAACCTACCGAGAATTTCGCGCGCTCTTTCAACGTAGGACATATCCGCCATATAGCCAATTTGTGTAACAGATACTGACGGAATTGACTCAGGTATAAAGAGTCCTCCCTCCGCAGAAAGTCCTTTAGCAATAGCCTCAGAGCTTTTTACACTGATTGAATTGTCTCGTGTGCTTTTATAATTCATAATATCATTCCTTTACTTTACAACAATGTTGACGAGTTTTCCGGGTACTGCTATAACTTTAACAATCTGCATACCGTCAACAAGTGCCTTGACTTCGTCATTTTCAAGAGCTGCTGTCTGCATATCATCACGGTTAATGTTTGCGTCAACCATCATTTTTGCTTTAACTCTGCCGTTAATCTGAACAACAATTTCAATTTCGTTATCTATTGTCTTTGCTTCGTCATAATCTACCCACTTGCCTTCAGAAAGAACGCTTCCGAAAAGCTCTTTGTAAAGTTCTTCTGTTATATGAGGTGCAAAGGGATTGAGGAGCACAAGGAGAGTTTTGTACTCTGCTTTATTCACACTGCCAACCTCGTAAATCTTATTTACAAGAGTCATAAGTGCTGCAATAGCAGTATTAAACTTCATATTTTCAATATCGCTTGAAACTTTCTTGATTGTCTTGTGCATGCTGCTCATCAGTTCGTCACGGTACTCGTCACCGTCAACAAGCATATTGTGAAGCTCCCATACTCTGTCGAGGAATCTCTTACAGCCCTTCATACTGCTTTCATTCCAGGGAGCTGCCTGCTCGTAGTCACCCATAAAGAGTACATAAGAACGGAGAACGTCTGCACCGTATACATCAACAACATCGTTGGGGTCAACAACATTACCCTTACTCTTACTCATCTTATCTCCGTCAGGTCCGAGAATAAGTCCCTGGGCAGTTCTCTTTGCATAAGGCTCACTTGTGGGAACAAGACCAAGGTCGTAAAGGAACTTGTGCCAGAAGCGTGAATAAATCATGTGTCTTGTGACGTGCTCCATACCACCGTTATACCAGTCAACGTTCATCCAGTATTTGAGAGCTTCCTGTGAAGCAAATTCCTTGTCGTTATTGGGGTCACAGTAACGAAGGAAGTACCATGATGAACCTGCCCACTGAGGCATTGTATCTGTTTCTCTCTTCGCTTTACCGCCACACTTGGGGCAAGTACAGTTAACGAAAGATTCAATCTTTGCAAGCGGACTTTCGCCATCCTGTCCGGGCTCGAAATTATCCACGGGAGGAAGACGGAGAGGAAGCTCTTCGTAAGGAACTGCAACCATTCCGCAGGAAGGACAGTGAACAATGGGAATAGGTTCACCCCAGTATCTCTGACGGTTAAATGCCCAGTCCTTCATCTTGTACTGAACGCCTTTTTCTCCGCATCCTTTTTCTGCGAGAACTCCAAGCATTTTAGCAATTGCTTCCTGCTTTGTCTTGATTCCGTCAAGAACGCCTGAATTAACCATTTCACCGTCGCCTGTATAAGCTTCCTTCGAAATGTCACCGCCCTTGATTACTTCTATAATATCAATACCGAACTTCTTTGCAAAGTCATAGTCACGTGTGTCATGTGCAGGCACAGCCATAATTGCACCTGTGCCGTAGCCCATCATTACATAGTCGGAAATGTAAATCGGGATTTCCTTTTCTGTAATGGGGTTGATTGCTGTAAGTCCGTCTATTTTAACACCTGTCTTATCTTTAACAAGCTGAGTACGCTCAAATTCGCTCTTCTTTGCACATTCTGTCTTATAAGCTTCAAGCTCCGCAAAATTTGCAATTGAGTCTTTGTATTTTTCAATGATAGGATGCTCAGGAGCAATAACCATAAAGGTTACACCGTAGAGGGTATCGGGACGAGTTGTGTACACGCGGAGCTTCTCATCATTTTCCTTAATAGAGAAGTTAACGAAAGCACCTTCAGACTTACCTATCCAGTTATTCTGCTGAAGCTTGATGTTGGGAAGGTAATCAACCTCCTCAAGTCCCTGGAGAAGCTTATCGGCATACTCAGTAATTCTGAGGTACCATACTTCCTTTGTTTTCTGTACGATATCACTGTGACAGATATCGCACTTACCACCCTGCGAGTCCTCGTTTGAAAGTACAACCTTACAGCTGGGACAGTAGTTTACAAGTGTAGTATCACGGAAAACAAGTCCGTTTTCAAACATTTTAAGGAAAATCCACTGAGTCCACTTATAATATCCCTCATCTGTTGTGTCAACAACTCTTGACCAGTCAAATGAGAAGCCGACTCTCTTGAGCTGACTTGTGAATTTAACAATGTTGTTATCTGTAACCTGTCGGGGATGTACGCCTGTCTTGATAGCAGTGTTTTCTGTAGGAAGACCGTAAGCGTCAAATCCGATCGGGAAAAGCACATTGTAGCCCTCAAGTCTTCTCTTCCTTGAAACAACTTCAAGACCTGAGTAAGCCTTGATATGACCTACGTGCATACCGCTGCCTGAAGGGTACGGAAATTCTACAAGTGCATAGAATTTAGGCTTTTCAGAATTATTCTCCGCCTTGAAAGAATTGTTATCCTCCCAGTATTTCTGCCATTTTTGTTCAATTGCTTTAAAATTGTATTCCATTATATTCAAATCCTTTCGGTATTATACTTCGTCAATGGTATCTATCTCTACTTTCACGGCATCTGCCCATAGGTTGTCAAGGCCGTAAAAATCACGCATCTGTGTGCTGAAAATGTGTAGCATCACTCCACCAAAATCAATAAGTGCCCAATCGGGATTTTTCATACCCTCACACTTAACAGGTGGCTCGCCCAGCTTTGTCATCTCTTCGCAAGCGGCATCATAAAGGGCGCTCATCTGTGCAGGAGAACCTGCAGTACAAATTACAAAGTAATCTGCAATTATCGTTGCACCGCATAGGTCAAGAGCAACAATGTTGCGTGCTTTTTTCATATCAATTATTTTTGCAATTTTATGGACTTTTTCTAAATCTGTCACGCGTTTTCCCTCCTGGTTTCTATGAGATAATTAAGTGCGTGTATCGAATCGGGATGAATCAGAGTACCTTTTCTGATTACGTGCTTAATTGAGCACCCGATTGCATAAATAAGTGCTTCATCAACACTTTCTTCTGCAAGACGGCGGATTTCCTTTGACTGCTCAAGCTCACGCCCCGGTTCCGTCATATCCGCTATGTATATAATTTTTTCAAGCGGCGTCATATTCGCTCTTGCAGTGGTGTGGTAGTAAATTGCTTCAAGGATTTCGTGATCATTAATACCATAATCCTTATACGCTACTGCCGCACCTAAAAAAGCGTGTACCAGTGCACGTTCTTTTTTTGCAAGCTCGTCCAGAGTTACTCCGTATTTTGTGCAAATAGCAGAAAACTCTTCACCGCTTTTTTCGTCAAGGTTTTTTGCGCAGTCATGAAGAAGACCCGCAATACGAGCCTTGTCCTTATCTACGCCGTACTTTTCTGCAAGCCTTTCCGCTTCTCCGGCAACACCAAGAGTATGCTTAAAGCGACGCTCTTTTTGCGTGCTTTTAAGTTTTTCAATCATTTCAACTTCGGTCAAAGCTTATCCCTCTCATTTATAAAGATTACACTCTATTATATAATCAAAAACAGGTTTTGGCAATAAGTTTCTGAAATCTTTTCCAAACTTTATTTTTTCACGGATTCCGCTTGAGGATACCTCAACTTTTTCCATATTGATTTTCACTGCAGGCGGCATTACATCTGCCCCTTCACGGGGAAAAACAAGCAACGTGCACAGTCCGAGAATCTTATCCGGATTTTTCCAGGTGTGAAGTTCATTATATGAGTCGTCACCAATTATGAAAAAGATGTCGTCATCCGGGTAAATATTTTTGAAATGCTCTATTGTATCCACACTGTAAGAAACTGTGTCGCGCTTTAATTCGTAATCACTGACAGACATTTTCTTCTCTCCTTCAATTGCGAGAGAAATCATATTAAATCTGTCTTCTCTTGAAATCTTCGTTTCTTTTTTATGCGGAGCATTTCCCGTGGGGATGAAAATAAGCTTGTCCAGATTTACCTCATGAATAGCGGTTTTTGCAATAGCCAAATGCCCGTTGTGCATAGGATTGAAAGCTCCGCCGAAAAGACCAATTCTCATAAATTCACCTTATTTCGGAAGTTCAATCTTGCGGTTATCCTTCGCTTTTGCTCTGCGATATACAACAACTTTGTTGCCGATGCACTGTACCGGCTCTGCACCAATTTCCTCGCAGATCGCTTCACAGGCACCGCGTGTAGACATAAACGAGGTTTCAAGCACAGTTATTTTTATAAGCTCGCGCTTTTCAAGTACGATATCAAGCTCTTTTAAAATTTCGTCATTAAGACCGCCTTTACCAATCTGGAAAATGGCGTTTTCCTTATTTGCCAATCCGCGAAGATAGGCACGCTGTTTTGATGAAAGCATATATATTACTCCTCTTCCTAAGGGATAGGAAAAAATGTTCAGAACGGACAAACTGAGCCCGAAGAGTGGAACCGAAGCTGTATGTGGATACAGCGAGGTGAAGTTTGTTTGTAGTTCGTTGGCTTTAAATTGAAATCCGCAACACTGCGGATTTCCACCTCGTTGACACAAATTAATTCATAGTCCTGCTTATTATTTCACATCCGCCAACGAACGTTCTGGGCATTTTTAACATCCCGTTTTATTCTTCGTAATCGAATTCAAGTTCGTACATCCTTACAGGGTCCCCTTCGCTGCAGCCTGCTTTTTCAAGTGCATCAATAACACCTTTACGGCGCAGTGCAACCTGGAAATACTGCAAACTTTCACCATCGTCAAAATTGCAGTGACGGAGAAGCTTTTCAATGTATGGCCCCTGAACAACATAGGTTTCGCCCTCTTTAAAGACTTCAAAAGGTTCTTCCTCGAAATTTTCCTCTTCAAAGTCTGCCTCGTAAATCTCAACAGGCTCAAGTGTATCAAGTATCTGAGACACATAATTTATAAGTTCCTTTGTGCCCTTGTGCGCTGCCGCACTTATTTCAAACAGGGGAAGTCCCTTCTCTTCTATATATTTGCGGAATTCTTCAAGAAGACTCTCGTCCTGAATAATGTCTGTTTTATTAGCCGCAACAATCTGCGGTCTCTCTGCAAGAGATTTTGAATACAGAGAAAGCTCATTGTTTATTTTTTCGTAGTCTTCGATGGGGTTTCTCCCCTCAATACCCGAAACGTCAACAATATGAACGATAAGACGTGTTCTTTCAATATGCCTTAAAAATTCGTGTCCGAGACCGATGCCCTCGTGTGCACCCTCGATAAGTCCCGGAATATCCGCCATAACAAAGCTCTTTCCCTCTCCCATTTTTATAACACCGAGGTTTGGTTCAAGAGTTGTGAAGTGATAATTTGCAATTTTCGGACGTGCGGCACTGACAGCAGAAAGAAGAGTGGATTTACCCACATTCGGGAATCCAGCAAGACCTACATCTGCAATAAGCTTAAGTTCCAGAATAAGCTCTCTTTCCTGACCCTTAAGACCGTCCTTTGCAAATTTGGGTGTCTGGCGCGTTGCAGATGCAAAATGCACGTTACCCCATCCACCGTTGCCACCTTTTGCAGCAATGAATTCCTCTCCGTCTTCGGACATATCCTTCATAACTCTGCCGCTTTTGGCGTCTTTGATAACTGTTCCTACGGGAACTAAGATATAAAGGTCTTCACCTTTCTTGCCAAAGCTGTTACGTGCCTTGCCATCTTCACCGTTACGTGCAGTAAAGGTCTTTTTATGAGCAAAGTCAATAAGGGTGGATATAGTCTTATCCGCCCTGAACACTATATTTCCGCCTCTGCCGCCGTCGCCACCGTCGGGTCCTCCGTCAGGGACATATTTTTCTCTGTGAAATGATACAAGACCGTTTCCGCCGTTACCGGCTTTGACGGTAATAGAAGCTTTATCAACAAACATTTTGTCACCTCTTTAATTCGGATGTGATAAAGCAGCACCGACCGCAAAACATTTATTGTTTTGTTCTCTTGCGCCTTATCTGATTTATCTTTATTTTTACTTTTGCTCTCCACTTGTCTGTTGTTGAAATCCGTCCTTGCGGATTTCTGTTTTTTATTTGTTTTGCTACGCACAAACTTCACCACTCGCTGTATACACATACAGCTTCGGGCACTGCCCCTTCGGGGTTCAGTTTGTACGTTCTGCACTACTTTCTCCCATCCTCGGATAGTGCGTAGCTCAAAGCAGCACCGACCGCAAATCGTGTGTTTTCCTATCAGTTATTACTGCTTCATCAATATTTTTAAAGCTTTTCAGCTTGTTATATTCATTTTTTATGGTAGAAACCCTTGTCGGATTTCTGTTTTTTATTTGTTTTACTACGCACAAACTTCACCTCTCGCAGTATAAACATACAGCTTCGGGCACTCCCCTGCGGGTTCAGTTTGTACGCTCTGCACTACTTTCTCCCATCCTCGGATAGTTAATATAATAAAAAGAAGCGTGCCGCTTCACCCATGTCGCACCCTCGCAGGAGTGCAAACAAAGTTTCCTGCATCATAATTTGACGCAATTTCCTATACGGTAAAAAAGAAGCGTGCCGCTTCACCCATGTCGCGCACCTGCAAATGTCGAACATAGCTTCACGCGAATAAAATTACGCAAATTCCTATAAGGTAAAAAACAAAAAGCCCGGAGAAGCTCCGAGCTTTTATCTTTTTGATTACGCAGGGTAAACGCTTACCTGCTTCTTATCCTTGCCCTTACGCTCGAACTTAACTTTTCCGTCAACAAGAGCATACAAGGTATCATCGCTACCAATACCTACATTGATACCGGGATGAATTTTAGTTCCTCTCTGACGAACGAGGATGTTACCGGCAAGTACTGCCTGACCGTCAGCACGCTTTGCGCCAAGACGCTTAGACTCACTGTCACGACCGTTCTTTGTAGAACCAACACCCTTTTTATGAGCGAACAACTGAATATTTAATGCGAACATTAAGTTTCACTCCTTCCAATATAGAGGATTATTCCTCTGTAAGTTTCAAAAATTCTTTATACTGCCCAGAAAGCTCTGTTATAAACATAACGAGAGAATTGAGCAGAAAGTCTGCACCGTCAGAAAACTTCTCTTCTACAATGCAGTTCACAAAACCGTCACGCTCTTCATAAGAAAGACGTGCAAGATTTTGCGTCTCAATGCCGTTTATTGTCATCCATACAGTCGAGGAAACTGCCGCACAGACAATATCTTCACCACTATCTGCAAAGCCGCTGTGACCGTCTACCGTAAACTTTCGGATGCTACCGTCGGTATTTTTTACCGTACTGAACTTAATCATAATTACGCATTGATTGCTGTGATTTCAACCTTTGTGTAAGGCTGACGGTGACCGTTCTTATTTCTGTAACCCTTCTTAGGCTTCATCTTATAAACGATAACCTTCTTACCCTTTGTCTGGCTGAGAACCTTAGCACTAACAGTTGCACCCTCAACTGTAGGAGCACCTGCTGTGAACTTACCGTCGTCACCGATTGCAAGAACCTGATCAAACTTAATTTCAGCGCCTGCTTCTGCGTCGATTTTCTCAACGAAAACAACATCGCCAACCTTAACCTGATATTGCTTGCCACCAGTCTTGATTACTGCGTACATTTGTTGCACCTCCCGTTTAAACAGACTCGCTATTGAGGCTACGAAACCGTATTTAAGGCCTCTTCTACGCGGTTACTGTGATATATTACCACAAATCAAGTTATATGTCAAGAATTTTTTTAAGTTTTCTTTAATGTTCCCTATTTATATCAAAGTTCCTCAACCACAGCCAGCATAAGTATACCTATAATTACGATAGAAATAAATATGTACTGTTTTTTAGTAAGTTTTTCTTTCAGAAAAATTCTTGAAAGAATCAGAGATACAACACACACTGATGAAATTATCGGAGCTGCAACCGCACCGTTTCCACTCATAGCATATACGTATGTAAGCTGACCTGCAGTTTCAAATACCGCAGAAATAACCTTGTCCTTTTGCTTCGGTATTGAGCCAAAATCAACCTTTTTGATTTTCATAAATATAAACAAAACAAGTGCAATTGCTGCAAATGACAGTTCATAGCTGGTATTTGCCACTGCTTCTATTGTTTCTTCCGTTACCCCAACAAGAGGTGTGTTATTTACATCGTCAAGATAAAATACATCTACAAAGCTTCCGAATGCATCAAGCAGTGCATACAAAAAGGGCATACAAAACGCAATTACAGCCATTTTTTTGCCAAGAACTTTTTTTCTGGCACTCTCTCCTCTGTTTTCAAGGAATCCGACACCAACAACACCTATTGCCATTACAATTATAGCAATTACAGTAGGAACTGAAAGCGCTTCTTTCAAAAAGATAACACAGAGCAGTGAACACATTGCTCCTGATGTATTTTCAATAGGGTCAGATATAGATTCTTCGATAAAACGCATCCCGAAAAATGAGAATGCCATCGAAATAATATAAAGAAGCGATACCGGAAGGTATTTGATAAGATTGACAGGATTATAGTTAATGTCCTGGGTAAGTAATGTAAAAATTGCATGTAATCCCATTACCACACCTACGCACACACAAATTTTCAGATGAGAATACTTTTCATCTGGACGAGCTCCTTTTTTATAAAACAATTCAGCAAGTCCCCAGCACAGGGTTGTTATTATAGCAAAAATAAACCACATAAAAATTTCTCCTTCATACTTTAATTATTAAATTTTTAGAATACTGTCTTTTCACTTCTGAAATTAAAATAATGAAGAAGCAGGCGGCGGAGTAGTGCCCGTGCCGTAAGCTCTTTTCTTAACACGGGTAATTCCCATAAAAATAGTTAAATTCCTTTGTTTTTTCGATGACGACATTCCGCCACCTCCTTAAATGGTTTTTTATTTATTACCGAAGCCCGTTCTGAGCTTCAACAATAGCATCATCAATACAGTCTGCAAAATTTTCTTTTCCGACTGTTTTATAAAATCCCGATTTTTCCATAACACGCATAGGCTGGTCATTAACGTGAGAGAATATAATCCTTATCCCCTTTTCTGTGCATTTATCGTAAAATTCCTCAAGAGCGTTCATTGCGGTTATGTCAATTGCAGTAACGCTTCTCATACGGAGAATAAGACACTTTGTGTATTCCTTAGTTGTAATTTTTGCAATATTTTCTGCAACGCCGAAGAAAAGCGGTCCCGATATTTCATACACGCGGATTTCTCTCGGCAGAGCACGAAGCTTATCAGAGTCATCGGTTTCTTCTTCGGCATATTTCCATCCCACAACCTTTGACTCGTCTGTCATTCTCTTTATGAAAAGAAGACATGCAAGCACAAAGCCAACCTCGATTGCTATAACAAGATCAAACACAACTGTAAGTATAAATGTAATTATAAGCACTGCAATATCGCTTTTCGGAGCAGTTTTTATAATCTGTACAAACTGATGCCAATGTCCCATATTGTAAGCAACCATAAAAAGAATTGCCGCTATGGTTGGCATCGGGATAAGCGATGCATAAGGCATCAGGAAAACCAGTACCAGCAAAAGCACTACTGCGTGCACCATACCCGAAACAGGGCTTACTGCACCGTTCTTTATATTTGCTGCAGTTCTGGCAATGGCACCTGTTGCCGGAATTCCTCCAAAAAGAGCACTGCCGACATTACCTACACCCTGCGCTACAAGTTCAGCATTTGAACGGTGCTTGGTGTTAGTCATACCGTCTGCAACAACGCAGGACAGCAGTGACTCTATTGCCGCAAGAATTGCTATTGTAAACGCATCAGGCAGAAGCCTTTTTATCATACCGAGGTCAAAGGCGGGTAAGCGTAAAGAAGGAAGTTTACTTTCAACCGAGTAAAGGTTACCGATAGTAAGAACATCCATATTAAGAAGCTTAACCATAGCGATACCTACAAGCACAGCAATAAGTGAGCCGGGTATTTTCTTATTTATATACGGCCACACAATAAGAATTGCAAGGCATACCAAGCCAACGATTATTGCCTGGAAATTTACAGTGGAAGCATTATGGATAAGTGCCTCTATTTTTTCCAGAGCTTCTATGGGCTTTTCATTGTGCTGATATGTAACTCCAAAAAAGTCCTTTAACTGTCCGATTAAAATTGTAACTGCTATACCTGCAGTAAAGCCTGCCGTGATAGTGTACGGAATAAATTTAATAAGACTGCCGAGCTTGAATAAGCCCATTACAACAAGTATTATACCTGCCATAAGCGTTGCAAGCATAAGACCTTCCATTCCGTTTTTTGCAACAATACCTGCAACAATTGTGGCAAAAGCTGCAGTAGGACCTGCTATCTGTACAGTACTGCCGCCAAGAAACGAAATCAGAAAACCTGCAACAATTGCTGTATAAATACCTTCCTCCGGACCTACTCCCGATGCGAGAGCTAGGGCTATGGAAAGAGGTAGTGCAATTATCGCAACAATAATACCTGCAATAATGTCTTTTATAAGCTTTTCACCGTTATACGATTTTAAGCTTGTAAACAACATCGGTTTAAGTTCTTTCATCAATAAAACCCCTTATTTTTATTTTCAAGCTAGGATATTTTACCACTTTTTGTCGTGTTTTGCAATAATTATTTTATTTTCTTTCAATTTCTGTAGTTTACCGTTACTGCAACATCTGGCAGAGTAGCTGCAAAGGTTGCTATCCCCTAAATAATAAAATCCCTGATTGGATTTTAGTCAAACCAGAGATTTTATTTACCTAATTATACAAACCAATGCTGCGGTGAAGAGCTTTTATTTTATGTAGCCGTTATTTTTACAATAAGAAATCATTGAGCCGGCTATAGGCGCACACACGCTTCCGCCCCCGCCACCGGAATGCTCACGCATTACACACACTGCAATCTGCGGATTATCAGCAGGGGCAAATCCAATAAACCAGGTATGGTCAGCACCATTTGGGTTTTCTGCCGTTCCGGTCTTTCCTGCAACGGTCATTCCGCGTACTGCCGCACGCTTTCCGGTACCATCCTTGCCATGAACACAGTTAACCATTGCTTCTGTGATTATTCTTGCAGTTTTAGTGCTCATTACATTTTCAGAAATAACCGACGGAGTTGTTTCTGAAACAACCTTGCCGTTACTGTATGCTACTTTCTGCACAAGATAAGGCTTTTTAAGCTCGCCTTTGTTTGCAACTGCACTTGCAACCATTGCCATGTGAAGCGGAGTAACATTCACAGTACCCTGTCCGAATGCCGCCTCTGCAAGTCCTGTACCCGTCATTGAGTCAAAGTCTATACCAGGATCTTTTACCACAACATCAAGCTTTATTTCCTGCCCTTTGCACATAAAGAATTTCTTTGCAGTTTCCTTCAGTGCATCCTTACCCAGTTTCTGCGAAAGCTCCGCAAAATATACATTACTGGATACCTCAATAGCCTTTTTAAGGTCTACCTGCCCGACATAGTCCGTCGCATTGTTATAAACTCTGCCTGCTACCTCGGTAGTGCCGGTATCCTCTGTAATATAGTCATCCACACCACTTTCCAGTGCCGCAATTGCCGTAACAATTTTAAATGTTGACCCCGGCTCTTTCGCACTCTGTGTAGCCCTTGAAGTGAAAGGCTTTTTAGGATCTGCGTCAAGCTCATTCCAGTTTTTACCTATATACAGCGGTTCGGGATTAAACGTCGGATTTGAGTACATACAGTATATTTCGCCCGTGGACGGATTCATCACAATAACACTTCCGTCTTTTCCGCCGAGAAGACTTTTCGCATACTTCATCATACCGGTATCAGTTGTAAGATAAAGCTCCGCACCTTCAGCCATTTCCCCACTGCCATTGTTTTCTGCATATTTATCTGCTTTCTGCGGTGTTGCAAGAGCAGCATCATAGCGCATTTCAATATTTGTTCTTCCGTTTTTCACATTTGTTCTGTTGTAGCCTACAACATGGGAGTAAAGTGAACCGAATGGGTATACTCTGTACTGTTCTGTAACAGTTTCAGTTTTTTCCTCATCACCCGGAACCTTTACTGTTTTTTCTTCTTGTCTGTTAGTTGCTACAACCTCTCCGTTGCGGTCGTAAATATTTCCGCGAAGCACCTTTTTTCTGAGGTTGTCCCTCTGTTCTGCTATCCGCATTTCATCTTCTTTCAGAAAATCCTTCGGAGGATTCACCGTAAAAAGAACCAGATGCGTTATAAGAACAAAGAAAAGACAAAGAACAAAGACCATTACGGCTATTATTCTTTTATTCAAGTTCATCGGTTATATCCCCCTCCACACTGCTTATTGCCTGCAGAATTCCGACAGCGATAAACGTGGACAGCATACTACTGCCACCGTGACTTATAAACGGAAGCGTAATGCCCGTAAGCGGAATAAGCTTTGTAACACCACCGATAATAACAAAGGTCTGCACACCGAGCATTGTACTCAATCCGAATGCCACCGCTTTATTAAATTCATTCGTTGTACTGAGTGCTATCTTAAATCCTCTGTAAACAAGTACAAAGTAAAGCATCAGAACGGCAATACCGCCAAGCACACCCATTTCGTTACATATTGCAGCAAAAATATAGTCTGACTCAATAGCACCGAACTCATACCCTCCAAGAGATACTCTCTCCGCTTTTGTAAGAGCTCCGTTTCCAATTCCGTTACCTATAAAGCCACCACCGTGTATTTCTCTTAAAGAGTTTATAATCTGCCATCCTCCACCGATTCTGTCGCTATAAGGATCAAGCCATCCTCTTATTCTGGGTGCGATATGGTCAATAGGTCCGATTTTTGCAATTATATCAACAAAGGCAATTGCAACTGTAACTGCCAACACAAAGGCAAGCAGGTTTACAATCAGCAGTATACCCCGTCTGTCGTAAACACACAAAAATGCCATATACACAGCAAAAAGAACAACTGCAGTTCCAAGCTCTGTCTGCAAAAGCAAAAACAGAATATTTATGTAAGTTATCACTGTAACAACAATCATTTTGCGTTCTATGAGTGCTTTTTCCAATGTTTTTACTGCCGAACTGTTTGATTTTACCTTTACGGCATTGTTAGTTTTCACTTTTGCGGTATTATCAGATTTTGCCTTTGTGCCTTTTCTGACTTTGCCCTTTTTCTTGCTATGTCTTGTAAGCACACCTGCTATTGAAAGAACAAACAGGATTTTTATAAATTCACCCGGTTGAAAAGAGAACTCTCCGAACTTTATCCAGTTTTTGGCACCATTTGTACTTACGGCCAGCGCCAGAGTCAGTATGTAAAGCACCAGCGATAGTCCCATATACCACAGAGCGAGCTTTTTCAGGTGATTATTCATAGCTCTGTATAAAAGAATGGTCACAAAGAACAACACGACTCCGCCCAGAAACATAGTCATATTTCCAATGCCGAATTCAATGTTTATTCTGGAAACCATAATGATTCCCACCGTTGCAAGCATAGTCACGATAAGATAAAGGTATGTATCTCCCAGTCTGCACAGGTTTATCAGCAGATAAACAACAAAACTGAGTGCACACATACCAAGGCAGAGAAGCAAAATCTCACTGCCGATTTCACCTCTGCTCATAAGCATAGCCATACCAAGGAGATTTGCCACAACCAATAACAGCAACGGGAAAACACTTCTTAATCTTTTTTCCATAGTAATATCTCCGACAATCAAGATTTTTTAACAGGAAGAACAAAAAGGAAGTTTGTCCGCCCGAAGGATATTTTATCACCGTCTAACAGCTCCACAGCTTTTTCACCAAGCTCATTTCCGTTAAGAAATGTCCCGTTTGTACTTCCGAGGTCTTCAAGGAAAAATTTTCCCGATACTTTAAAAATTCTCAGATGCTTGCTTGACAAATATTTGTCGGAAATAACAATATCACATTTGCGGCTTCTTCCGATAATTTCATCATCGGTTATTTCGTAGCTTTCTTCTACACTGTAGTTAAGCTCCTGACGCAGGTTTATAAGCTTGAGGTAAGCCCCGCCCGGAATATCGCCTGTTTTTTTGCGATACATAGTGCGGATATCCTTTGAAATCATCCTTATAATCAAAAATATAAACACATAAATTACAGCAACAAATATGTATGTCACAATTGATGCCTGCAGTTCTGTTCTGATCAACACCAGTTCCTCCTTCTGTATTTACTTCTTCCATTCGGGAGCTTTTGTTTTTTCATCAAAGCCCTTTATTTTTTCAAAAGTATTAGTGGAGTAGTCAAGTCCCTTACTCTTAAGAGTTTTTATGCAAATTTCATCGACAAGAGCATATATTACAGCAAAGAAAGGAACTGAACACACCATTCCCCACACGCCGAAAAGTGCACTTCCGACAAGTATAGATGTAAGCACCCAAAAGCTCGAAATACCGGTTGTGCTTCCGAGAATCTTGGGGCCGAGTATGTTTCCGTCAAACTGCTGAAGCAGTAAAATTATAATAACAAATGTAATACAGTCAATCGGGTCTACAAAAAGAATCAGAAGAGCACTGGGGATAGCACCGATAAACGGACCGAAGAACGGTATTACGTTGGTGACTCCCACAATTACACTGACGAGCAAACTATAGGATATATCAAAGATTTCAAGAATAATAAAGCACAGAATACCGATAATAATTGAGTCGAATATCTTTCCCACAATAAAATTACCGAATTTTTCGTGAGTCATCCGCATAATTCTTAATATTTCATTACCATGCTTTATCGAACACATACTGTAAATTATCTTTTTACCCTGAGCAACAAATCTTTCCTTATCTTTAAGCACATAGAAAGTCACGATAACACCGATTAAAACATTGACAATTGCTATAAATACGTTGTACAGACTTGAGGACAACTGAGCAAGAAGATTTCCAACCTCCGGCACAGCCTCCATTATTCTGTTGAAAAGCTCGGTAACATTTGTTGCAAAGCCGGAAACCGCTTCGCTGAAGAAGTCATAAATATGCGGACTTTTTCCGAGAATTCCATCAATCCACACAAGAAGATGCTCCGCATATTCTGGAATCCTTGAAACAAGTTTCTCCACGCTTTGAATAAACTCCGGAACAACAAGATAAATAAGGCTGAGCACAAATGCACCTACAATTACCCAGGTCATAATAATCGAAATAAATCTTACTGCCCCCTTATACTCCACTTGTTTTTTTGCAAAGATTTTTTTAAATACCGGCAGTATTAATCTATTTTCAATAAGATTCATCAGCGGGTTAAGAAGGTAGGATAAAATCAAGCCGTATGTAATCGGGCGAAGGCTGTCCGTAATAATTTTAAAAACGCCGCCTACAATACTCCAGTGCTTCAGCAGCATATAAAAGAGCACACTTGCAGCAACTGTCAGAAATGCTGTCAGTCCCCATACAAGTTGTTTTTTGTCCCAAGGTAATTTCATAATTCATTTACGCCCTTTCTACAAATTTCCGTAAAATAACCTATTTATAATATACATCTGTTATCTTAACTTTACAATAGGACTGCTTTATTTGTAATCAAAATGTCATTTTTTCATCATATAGCATCAAAATCCTGCCCCTGTTTATTGACATATTTCAAAAAATACTATAAAATATAGTAGGTAAGTTATAAATTCTTTTGGAGGTGCTTATTATGGATAAACTTATATTAGTGGTTGATGACGAGGCTCCTATTGTCGATATATTGAATTTCAATCTCACAAAATCTGGTTATAATGTTATAACTGCATACGACGGTGAGGAAGGCTACAATCTTGCAATTTCCGAAAAGCCAGACCTTATCCTGCTTGACGTTATGCTCCCTAAAATGGATGGTTTTGAGGTTTGCAGAAAAATCCGTGACAAACAGCAGACCCCCATCATTATGCTCACTGCTCGTGATGAAGAGGTAGACAAGGTGTTGGGACTTGAGCTCGGTGCGGATGACTATATGACAAAGCCCTTTTCTGTAAGAGAGCTTCTTGCAAGAGTAAAGGCAAATATGCGCCGTACTGTTTCTGAAGTTCCATCTGCGGAAGACAGTGATACTCTGACTTTCGGGTCATTATCAATTAACACCACCCGTTATGAAGTCGCTAAAAACGGCAATGTCATCGACCTCACACTGCTTGAGTTTGAGCTTCTCAAGTTTCTTGCGATGCAACCCGGAAAGGTATTCAACCGCGAAACACTGCTTGAAAACGTGTGGGGCTATGAATACTTTGGTGATGTCAGGACGGTTGACGTTACCGTAAGACGACTCAGAGAAAAAATCGAGGACAATCCGGCAACACCCGGCTTCATTATGACAAAGCGCGGTGTAGGTTACTATTTTAACAAATAAGCCAAAGTCTAAAGAAAAGTGTGAGAATAAATGTTCAAGAGTATTCAGTGGAAAATAATTGCCATATTTCTTTTGCTGACCGTAAGTGTTATGATTGTGGTCGGCACTTTTCTGCTGCAGAATATTTCCGCGTACTACTACAACGACTTCAACACCTCGCTTGATTCCCACGTTTTTACTGACGAATTTATTGCAGAGCTGGATAGTGCGGTTTCCTCTGAAAATGGCACAGACAAAACTCTTGACCTTCTTAAAATTTACTCGGTCAGAATGGGTATTGATTCATTCCGTAATTACTATATTCTCGATAACAATATGAATGTTCTTGGAGGGTCATCCTCCTCTGCAAAATCCCTTGAGCCTACAAATAATCTGCTTCTTGCGGCAACCGGTGAAAAAGGTGCTGTAACAGACCGCAAAGCGCAGTTTATGGACTATGCTCTTCCGCTTAAAGGCGGTGAATACATTGTTTACGTAATAGACACCAAGGAAGAAGTCAACGAAATCATCGCCAATATGTTCATCAACATTTTCTGGGCACTTTTGTTCGGACTTCTTATAAGTCTTATACTGGGATTTTTCCTTTCAAGAACAATTATTGCTCCCATATCCACGCTTCAGCACCGAAGTGAAAGTATGGCTGAGGGTGATTTTTCCAGAAAAATTGAGGTTCGTTCACGTGATGAGATAGGCAGGCTTACAATAGCTTTCAATGAAATGGCTGCCAAAATCAATACCAGCCTTGCGGAGATTCAGGCAGAAAAAAATAAGGTTGAAGCAATCCTCTTAAATATGACAGATGCCGTTGCCGCCTATGACAGCAGCGGTGCACTTATACACATTAATCCTGCAGGTGAAAATCTTTTCGGCAATACTTCAGATAAGTCCTTTGATGAGTTCTTTGATATGCTTGAGGCAAACATTTCCTTTTACAGAATTCTTTATCTTGACAGCGAAGAAACTATAGAAAAGGAGCTTGAATATAAAGGAAAAATTCTCAGAGTTTTTTTTGCACCGTTTAAAACAGAGCGCTCACTTACTGCAGGCGTGGTTGTGGTTTTTCAGGATATTACACGCAGGCAGATGCTTGATAACGCCCGCCGTGAATTCGTTGCAAATGTGTCTCACGAGCTTCGCACTCCCCTCACCACCATAAAAACCTATGCTGAGACAATCAGTGATATGGGGGAAGGCAGCGCAGACGACTCTGTTCTCCACTTTGTGAAGGTTATCGAAAACGAAGCTGATCGTATGACAAGACTTGTAAAAGATCTCCTTACACTTTCTCAGCTTGACAGTTCAAAGCAGATTGAAAGAAGGACTCAGTTTGACCTTGCAGAGCTTGTTTCTTCCGTATCGGAAAAACTTGGTATCTCAGCAAAGAACAGAGGGCACATTATTAAAACAGATATAAATATGTCCTCACCGATATGCTTTGGTGAGCCTGATGCAATTGAACAGGTTCTTACTAATATTATTTCAAACTCAATCAAATATACTGCTCCCGGAGGTAAAATAGAAATAACCTGCAGAGGGGATTTTTCCAAGGCTTATATTATCGTACAGGATAACGGTATGGGAATTCCTGCCGCAGACCTGCCGCGTATTTTTGAAAGATTTTACAGAGTTGATAAGGCTCGCAGCCGTCAGAGTGGCGGAACCGGACTTGGACTTGCCATCGCAAAAGAAATTATTGAAAGACACGAAGGTACTATCGAAATTGAAAGTCCCAACCAGCGAGGCACTATTGTTAAAATTGTACTTCCATTATATTCAAATAAAAAGTAATGAATCATTAAGCCTATTGTAACATCGTTGTAACAATATTAGTGTATACTATAGTCAGAGGGAACTCTAATCTTTTAGTAAGGGTGTATATTATGAAGAAGCTTGTTGCTTTAATTATATCGTTAATATTGATTTTCACGGCGCTCAGCGCGTTTGCTGCAAATCCGTCGGCGTTTTCTCCGGATGCCCGTGGAAATTCCGAAAACCTTGTTGTTGTGAAAAAGCCGGAGACAAAAAATTCTGCCACACTCAAAAAGACTTATGGTGTGACCGGCACAGGAAAAAGCGGTGTAAAGGTTGCTTACTATAAGTTCAACGGTACATCTTACATAGCTCTCAGTGATGCAAACGGTTCTATGTCTCAGACAACAATCGGTACTGCAGGTGTATTCTACAAGCAGGTTGCACTTTCTGAAGGACACAACAAATTTGCAGTAAGAGCAGAAGCTCCCGGCGGTACATATCAGATTGTTTACTTTGACATCAATGTTCTTAATCAGAATATGCTCAATAACATTAACGGCTTCTCCAACGGAATTCAGAATCTTTACAATGGTTGGATGAAATAAGAATATTGCTATTAACAAAAGTCTAAAAGGGCTTCAGGCAGCAGCCTGAAGCCCTTCTTTTTGGAGGCGATACAATTGCTCAGAGAAAAGTTGAAAACCTCTGCAATTATAATACTTATTGCAAACCTCATATATATGACCGCCTATTTGTGGTTTTTTAATCAGAATCACTCTTTAAGCGATGAAATGATACGTTATGTCCGAACAATTCCCATTGTGGAAAAGTTTTTCCCCGTACGGCAGGAATACAGTATTTCAAAGGATAATCTTTCAAAACCCAGAAAATTTCTTATAAACGACGGTTCTCTCTGGATGGCTTACTATAATACAGATATCGGTTTTTCTCCTATTGAGCAGCGTACAAGAAAAATTCTGTCAAGTCTTCTCGAAGGAAAAGTAACAGGTTCAAAGAAAATTGATTACAACACATGGGAGGCGGGGCTTGAATCACTCAGCATATATGTTGAATATCCTGTCGCATTTTCTCCTGATATGTTTTCCCACATAATGGGTACCGATAATGCAGATGTGCTAAAGGATATAAATACTTTCCGCGAGCTTATAATAATTCCGTCAAGTATTGAAACTAACGTGTGCATACTCATAAAGGATGAAAAGGATGAGAATCTTATATATGCATACATTCTTGATGACTCGCAGACACTCCCCTCCTCTGACCTTTCAGTCTACACAAGCAATGACGGCTACTATGAGCCGGTTTTCAGTACAGGACTTGAGCTTGGAGAAAACAGCAAGGTTACTCTTTCTCCACTGGTGCTCTTTTCTGACTCGCAACCGTCTACCGAAGTTCTGGGAGCAGGCAATCTTATAACAGAGGAATCAAAGGGCAGATTGCTTGAAAACTTCTCCTTCAACACAGTTGCAGTGGATCCATACGAGGACACCTTCGGTGCGCAAAACTACATTGCTAACTACGCTTCGGCAAAAATTTATCCCGATTCTGTCTTTGAATACAAGGCTATTTCGGAAGACAAGGGTATTATTCTTGATGAAAGCGGTGATGCATACAGTGTGCTTAACGCATCAATTGACTTTGCAGAAAAAACGTGGAAAACAATGTCAGATAAACCGCTTAGTATACTGGTAACAAGTGAGCTTTCCGGATATGACAGCAGTAAGCCATACACCTTCCGTTTTGACTATTATGAAAGCGGAAGACCTGTTGAGGTAGAGCTGCCGGAGGCATTTGGTCACACAAAAATGTCGTGTGCAATAGAAATGACAGTTTCAGAAGGAAGACTTATCTATTACAGACAGTATATGCGCTCCTATGACAGAGTGTCTGATGTATCTGTTCCTGACACTTTCGTAACGGCTCTGGACAGCTTCGTTCACAGGATTGACACCGATCCCGAAAGTGCACCTACAGTTATAGATGACATATATATCGGCTATCTTGATTCAGGAACTGACGACAGGATTTATGCAACCTGGCTCGCAAAAACGTCCGAAGGCAGGATTTACCGCTACACACCTAAAGCGGAGGTGACAGACAGTGAACTGGAGTAAAATTAAAACCATAATGATATACTTCCTGCTTGCAATGAATCTGTTTTTAATCGCCTTCACTGCAGTTTCTATGTGGAGGGAATCGTCCGTTCCTGATGATGTCATCAAAGCTTCTGTCAAAATTCTTGAGAAAGACGGATTTTCCTGCGAGAAATCACTTATCCCCACAACGACTCACGACCTTCCGGTGCTCAATGCATCTTTCTATTCAGAAAGTGAGCTTTCAGAAATTTTCTTTGACAGGCAGCTTGCATTCAAAACGGCAGGTAATTCTCTTGTTGCTGAGGCGGATGGCGGTACTCTTACAGTTACGGCAAATCATTTTGTATTTGAAACGGTCTCCCCTCCTGACGAATCCCATTCATCCGGAAAAATTAAAAGAGCTTTAAAAAAAGCCGGAATTGATATGACCGGTGCTGTGTACGACGAAGACGAGCGATGTTTTTACAGGATGTATGGCGGAGTAAATCTATTTGACATGGGACTCAGGGCAGAGCTTGACCGAAAAGGTAAACTTTGCTACGTATCTGCACTGTGGCCCGGAAAACTAACCGCACAGGAAGCTACAGTGTTGAGTTTTTCTTCCTCTGTAAAAAAAGTAAAAGGTGTTTTCCCTGAAGGCGGTACCATAGAGCTGATAGAGCCCGGCTATGCACTTATTCCCATGGGCGGTAATCGTTACACATTTAAGCCTTCCTGGAGAGTAGAAGTCGGCAATGAAATGAAAATTTTACAGTAAGGATGCACTTAATTATTCGCACAAAAAAGAAGCGTGCCGCTTCACCCATGTCGCGCACCTGCAAATGTTGAACATAGCTTCACGCGAATAAAATTACGCAAATTCCTATAAGGGCACAAAAAAACTGTTTGGAAAAACTTTTCCAAACAGTTTTTTGTTTTTACTTATTTAATTCTGCAAGTGCTTTTTCCTGTTCTGCCTGAACATCAGGGAAAGCAGAAATCATAGGTTTAACATCCTTTTTGCCTTTAATTACTCTGTCTATGTAGTTATTTGTTATTTTCATAACAAGACCTGAAAGAGCAATTACACCAATAAGGTTGGGCACCATCATAAGACCGTTAAATGTGTCTGAAATATCCCATGCAAGCGACGATGTAAGAAGTGCACCGCACATAATCGTTACAAGATGAATTATCTTATAAGCTTTTACAGACTTTGTTCCAAAAAGATATTCCCACGCCTTTGAGCCGTAGTGATCCCATCCGAGAACTGTCGTGAAAGCAAAGAGAAGAATTGCTACTGCAATGAATCTCTCACCCCATAAGCCGAACACATTTGCAAATGCCTTTGCAACAAGAGTTGCATCTGAAAGGCCCTCTGCAAGTGCACCTGTTTCAAGGTTTACAAATCCGCTTGTAAGAACTACGAGAGCAGTCATAGTACAAACAATCATTGTGTCTGCAAACACTTCGAATATACCCCAAAGTCCCTGTTTTACAGGCTCAATTACGTTTGAATTTGAGTGCACCATAACAGATGAACCAAGACCTGCCTCGTTACTGAATACGCCTCTCTTACATCCTTGTGTAACAACCGTCTTAATAATTGTACCGCCTGCTGCACCAACAACTGCAGGAACAGAGAATGCATACTTGAATATAGCACCAAAAGCTGTACCGACAAGGTCATAATTAATGCCGATTATAATAAGGCTGCCTGCAATGAAAAGCACAACCATAAAGGGAACAACTTTTTCTGCAAAGTTAGCAATTCTCTTAAGACCGCCAAGAGTGATAAGTGCAGCAATTATAAGAAGAATTACGCCAACAATTACGTGATACAAGGAAACACCCTCGTAAAGGACATTTGATGAAAGTGCAGAAATATCAAATGCTGAAACAATGTTTACAACGATTTTATTAATCTGACCCATTGCACCGATACCGAAGGATGCAAGAATCGCAAATATTGAAAATAACACTGCAAGAATTTTACCTATGTGCTTGCAGCCCTTCATTTTTCCAAGACCGTCCTGAAGGTAGTACATTGCACCGCCTGACCATTCACCGTCGTCATTTTTTCTTCTGAAAAAGATACCAAGTACGTTTTCAGAATAGTTTGTCATCATACCAAGAAATGCTGCAACCCACATCCAGAAAACTGCACCGGGGCCGCCAATAGTGATAGCTGTTGCAACGCCGGCAATATTACCTACACCGATTGTAGCTGCAAGAGCTGTACAAAGAGCCTGGAACTGAGAAATTGATTTACCCTTTACGTGACCGGAAACATCTTTCTTAAAAAGACTACCAAGAGTTTCACGCATCCAGTGGCCTATCTTTCTTACCTGAAAAACACCTGTGATAAGTGTTGTGAGAAGACCTGCAAAAAGCAGAAGCCACATACCGTTACCCCACACGAAACTGTTAATGTTGTTGTTAAATTCCGTCAACCATGCCATCATAAAAATCTTCCTTTCTTCTATAAAGGTCTGATTTAAGCGAAAAAAAACAGAGTTTTTTTAAAACTCCGTACGCAAACAAGGTCTCTTTATGACCTGTTAACTCCGTCCTTTTGCCTGAGAGATTAGTTTACTGTGAAACCTTGCACCTTCGGCATCCATTGCTTCTGAAAGAAGCGGACTTCTCCGGAGAGCTATCTGTATGCAGTCCTTTGTTCCTGAGAGTGTTACTCCTTCGGCAGGCTTATCGCCATTTTCCTGCACACTTCGCTTAGCCTTTATCAAATTGACACTATTATACACCCTTTTACAATATATGTCAACATTTTTCTTGATAAACCGATTAAATTCATTGACAAAGCCCAAAAAAGTCAGTATAATATAATGGTTATAATATGTATATTAAAGGATGATGATTAATGCATTGGTCAGAAGAAATCGCTAATAGAATTATAGAGCGTAATCCTAATAAGGAAGAATATGTATGTGCCGCAGGTATAAGCCCTTCCGGTTCTATTCATATCGGTAACTTCCGTGATATCGCAACAAGCTACTTTGTTGTAAGAGCACTTCGTAAAATGGGTAAAAAGGCAAAGCTTCTTTTCTCATGGGATGAGTTTGACAGACTTCGCAAGGTGCCTGTAAATGTAGCAAAGGTTCGTGATGATTTTGAGCAGCATATCGGAAAGCCCTACGCTGACGTTGAAAATCCTTTTGCGGATTGTCCCGAAATAAAAACATACGCAGAGTATTTTGAAAAGGAATTTGAAGAATCAATAGTTAAGTTCGGCATCGAAATGGACTACCGTCATCAGGCAGAGATGTACAGAAGCGGTAAATATGTTGAACACGTACTTCATTCTCTCCGTAAGCGTGGTGAAATCTTTGATATTCTTGATTCACACCGTACTCAGGAAGCACAGCCGGGAGAAAGAGAGGCATACTACCCTGTAAGCATTTACTGCCCTATATGCGGCAAGGATACTACAAAAATCCATTCACTTTCAGATGACTGCACTGTTGCAGAATTCTCCTGCGAATGCGGTCATACAGGAAGCTTTGACTTTACAAAAGACTTTAACTGCAAGCTTGCGTGGAAGATTGACTGGCCTATGCGCTGGATGTATGAAGGCGTAGACTTTGAGCCCGGTGGAAAAGACCACGCTGCAAAGAACGGCAGCTATGATACAAGTAAGGACATTGCAAAGGCAATCTTCGGTTACGAGCCTCCCCTTTTCCAGGGATACGAGTTCATCGGTATCAAAGGTACAACAGGTAAGATGTCAGGTTCATCAGGTCTTAACCTTACACCCGAAACACTTCTTAAGCTTTATCAGCCTGAAGTTATTTTGTGGCTTTACTCAAAGACAGAACCTCTCAAGGCATTTGACTTCTGCTTTGATGACGGAATTCTCCGTCAGTATTTTGAATTTGACAAGATGCAGACTGCATTTGAAGACGGTACTGCAGATGAGCATACACAGGGCATTATGTTTAATACTACCGTTGAAGGCAGAAAGCCCTCTACCGTTCCCATGAGCCTTCTCGTTCAGCTCGGTTCTGTTGTTAACTTCAACGTACCTATGCTTGAAATAGTATTTGAAAAAATTGGTACTCCTTATAAATATGAAGAGTTTGCAGACAGACTCGAAAGAGCTAAATACTGGCTTGAACAGTGTTCACCCGAAAGTGTGAACAGACTCCGCACATACCGTAACTGGGAGCTTTATAACTCATTTACAGAAGAAGAAAAGAAGGAAATCCAGCTTCTTTGCGAGTTCCTTAAGACAGACGGTTACACTCTTGATGAGCTTAATTCTGAGCTTTATGCTATTCCCAAGAAAATTTTCGGTGAAGATATGGATCCCAAGGAGCTTAAAGGTATTCAGGGACAGTTCTTCAAGAATGTGTATAAACTCATAATTGACAAGGAACGCGGACCCAGACTCTACCTCTTCCTTTTTGCAGTGGATAAGGAAAGCTACTTAAGTCTTCTTGACTTCTCTACTCCTATGACAGAAATTGAAAAGAATCCTCCAAAGGAAGAAGAGCCTGAAGAAGTGGTAGAAGAAAAAGTATACGGTGATCCCGATCCTGTTCAGCCTATCAAGGAAGAAATCGACATTGATATGTTCTCTAAGATTGATCTTCGTGTATGTAAGATTGTTAAGGTTAATGATATCCGTAAGTCAAACAACTGCCTTAAGCTTACACTTTTTGATGGACTTGAGGAAAGAGTTATCGTTTCAAGCATCAAGCACGACTACAAGCCTGAAGAGCTTGTTGGTAAGAAGATTATCGTTGTGGCAAACCTTAAGAGTGCACGCTTCAGCGGTGTTACAAGTAACGGTATGCTTCTTGCCGGTACAAACAATGCTTGCGGATGTAAGGTAATCTTCGTAGATGACAGTATACCGGAAGGCACACCCATCTGCTAAAATCGGAGATGTTAAGCAGGCTGAGCCTGCACTCATGTCGCACTCTGAGTTTACGCTAACACAAATTCTTGCGTCATGACTCCATTAAGTTTTTATATAGCAAAAAGGAATGTTGAAAAATTTTCAACATTCCTTTTTGATTTTATATTCCCAAAAAACATATTGCAACTATACCTGTCGCAATCCCAATTGCCTGCCTCACTGATATTTTCTCACGGAAAACTGTTACTGCGGCTATGCTTGAAAGAATAAGCAATCCTCCATTTGTTGCAGGGAAGAATAATATTGACGGAAGCTTACCGCTTAAATCAAGATTAATAATATTCACCGCACCAAAAAACAGTCCCGAAACAAGTCCTACGGGGAGCATACTTCCCTTTATCAAAGATACTGCCGATTTTCTCTCCCTTTTTTTACAGAAAAAAAGCATTATTGCCGAAAGCAGTGCGGAAAAAATAAAGTTAAACATTATAAAAATGTTTATTTCTCCTTTATACGGTGAGCTTTGGTGCAGAAGTTGAACAATTCCAAGGCATCCGCAACCGACAAAGCTCATCATAGCGTAAAAAAGCCATTTTAATGAGAATGTTTTATTTGCCGATTTATCTGTCCCGAGCCACAGTGTAACAAGCATAAGTATAAAACCGATTATCTGAATTCCTGATACTGCTTGCTTATTATATACAATGCCAAACGCTGTGGAAATAATCATACCAAGTGTCATAATAAGCATACTGTACGACATTGGCCCGTGTTTCATTGCAAGAAGTGAAAACACGAGCATTCCTGTAGTTGTCAGTGCCATTAGCATTGAAAGCAAAAGAGAATATGTTGAAATACTTCCAAGTGGAATAAAAGCACAAAAAACGACTGAACCTGTGCAGCATATTATATTATAGAATAGTGCATCAGAAATTGTATTGAGCTTTGTTTTGCTGAAATGATTGGAAAACGCATTTTTTGCTGTTTCCATCATAACGGAAATAAACAAAAGTATGTAGTTCAACTTAATTCACCTCCAAAATATATCCGCAGTAATCCCGGGGATTTTCAATCAGAATTTCTTCATCCCGGGATGTATAAAGCCGTAACTCTGTCTGATTAATTTTACCGGTATAGACGACAACCTTAGTTTTCCCGTCAGCTTCGTACTGCAAAGCCACCACACTTCCGGTATCGCAAATCATACGGCAGGTTGCATTCATCCAGAATGGGAGTTCTTTTTTATACTCTGCAATAAAGGAAGTAATATCACTTTTTAAGTTTTCGCTCCATTTTGTAAGATCGCAGCTAAGCCCGATAACACCACCTGCAAAAAATGCTTTTAACAGTTCTGTCTTTGCTCCTGTAATATAATCCCATGTTCCATTATCAGTGGAAATTACCCTTTCCGTTTCGCCTGTACTATATGCAGGAGTGATATCTTCCGTACTTATAACAGAAACCCAGCGGTCAAGGAAAGACGGCGGCATACGAAGAATTGTATTTTTCAGAATTTCAACACCTTTTACGGCACTCTGATTATCTGTAAACCAATAGCTGTCAAAAAGGCGCACCTTGTCAAGGTCAAGGCGGAATCCTCCTCCACCACACCCGTCAAGGTAAATTCCGGGAAATGTATTTCTTACAGAAGCTATAAATTCATAATACCCTTTGTGGTAATCAATAAAAGCCTTTCTTGATTCGTCATAGGTTATGTTATCGTTAAAATCAAATTTAATATAGTCAACATTGTATTTTTCAATAAGTGAAAATACAATGTTTTTCATATATTCACGAGCATCGGGATTTGAATAGTCAAGAAAGTAAGAATTTCCATTGGTAAAGAAGTACTCCGGATGCTCTTCTACCGATCTAACCCCTTTAAGTGCCCTTTCAGGCTCAAGCCACATACCAAACTTCATTCCGAGAGAATGCACTTTGTCTGAGATATCTTTCATTCTACCCATAAGAGCGCCTGTCTGATTTTCTTCCCACATACCGATAAGCTCAGTCCAGCTCTTGTCACCGTCGCCAAACCAGCCTGCATCGATAACAAAGTATTCACAGCCAAGCTTTGCCGCCTCTTCTGCCTGCTCTGAAAGAAATTCATAGCTTATACGGTCAAAAGCTGCAAGCCAACTGTTATAACAAACCGGCAGTGCCTTTCGCGGATATTTCTCATTCATATAAGCATGAAGCTTGTGACAGTCAAGGGTAGTCCTGTCAGTAAATTCATAATAAATGACCGGAGAAAACTCTAATTTTTCACCTTTATTCAGACAAAGACACAACGCATCGTCACATACGGAAATTTCTATAACAGTATGTACTTTGCCTGAAACTGCATTGCGTTTGCTTACATCTATCCGCCACCCGTGCCGTGGCATAATATGAAATACAACACCGCGGTTTGTCTGCCTGTTCCACACTGCAACCATAGGTGTAGCATCAGATGTAGTATAGGTGCCCTTGGACATAACGCTTATACCGCTTACAAGACTTTGCCATTCCCCTTTACTTTCGTTTTGCCAGTGGCTCATCTGGGTATATACATCCACTTCTCCCGTTTCTATAGAGAAACGATAGGAGTATTTATAAATTTCAAGAACACCGTCAGTCAAATTTTCAACAGAATCTGTCCTGCATTTAATTTCACCGGAAGACTCAATATCAGCCACGATCTCAAAACCGCTGCGCGTAGCCACAAAACCACGTTCAGCCTCTTCCGTGACAGTATCATATCCGTCATATATCCCTTTATTAGAAGATATTGTATAAAAATCACTTACTCCGCCGAGGTTATTAAAATTATACAAATTATATTTCATATTATCCTCTTTTCATAGTTAATTACTGTCATCGACAGTATAAAATTTTCATTTCTAAAAATAATGCTTGCAGCACGGCTGCCCCATAGCTATTATTTTAGGAACGCCTTACAGGAGCCGTAAAATATAGTTCTTTACTTTTTCAAGGCTGCTCATTTTCCACTCGTCGTCTTCGGCTTTAAGTGCAAGGGGCATAACAAAGGAAAAGTCCATGTGAGCATCTTCAACATAGCCTTCAGCTTCACCGCTGAAGAAATACTCATCCCATACATCGTCGTCTGCATTCTTGAAGCGGTCAGGCTCAAGGTAAATCATACGCCTTTTTTCTTCTTCAATAAAGCTCTTTGCCGCAAGAGGTGCAAGGAGGTTATATTCCTCTTCTTCAATGTTTGTAAAAATATCCGGGAGCGAAGATGCTTCTATACGACCTTTTTCACGGTTTATTTTAATACCTGTCGCCTCAAAACCGAGCTTTTCTTCGGTAAATATAAGCTTAAGCAAAACTGCATCATCCGTATAAAGATGCGCACGCTGATAATCGGTATCAAATATGAAATTGCCAAGTGAGTAGAAAATCATTTTTCCGTCGTCGAACACTTCGTAATTTTCAGGTACGTGAGGGTGATGACCAACAACAGCATCTGCACCCATTTCAAGATATTCTATGTATCTGTCACGTGTGTATGGTGTGGGAAGTGCCGTAAACTCCTCCCCACCGTGGGATATTACAACGCACCATCTGCATTTTGCTTTTATTTCACGTATGCGTTTTTGAATTAATTCCATATCATCCCAGCGGAAAATCCCTGCATCGGTTTTAGTAGCAGGGATACATTCTGTCATATATGAAACGCAGATAATACCTATTCCGCCTGCCTCATCAATATAAACGGGCTCTGAAGCTTCAATCTCGTTAAGACCTGCACCAACGGCTTGAACACCGTTTTCTCGGGCATAATTTTTGGTGGAAATCAGCCCCTCAACCCCTGCGTCCATAGTGTGATTATTACCGATACTCCATATATCTGCACCAATTTTATTAAAGGTGGATATTGCTTCTGGATTCATACTGTGAAAAAACACACCGCGGGAACCGTTGTCAACGGCATCGATGAGAGCACCCTCAACATTAAGGCAGACGTGGTCTGCACTGTGGAAAAAATCCAGCACAGAGGAAGAGAGGAAATTCTCATCCTCCCACTTTTTATCCATATAACGATCAAAGCCTACATCTCCGGAAAATATGATTGAAGTCTGCGTTTTTTTCATTCTATTATTTCTCCTTTTTATAATTAAGCACCGTTATACCGGTACATATAAGCACAAGTGCAATGAGGAGATTCACGTATGACACACCGCTTGCCTCTGCAAGCATAAGTTCGGAGAGAAGAACACCAAAAACAGGTATCATAAAGCTGAATACTGTAACTCTTGACACGGGATTATGTTTAAGAAGCACACCCCACAGAGCATAAGCTATTGCAGAAAGGAATGAAAGGTATGTAAGAACACCAAATGCCTGAAGGCTGTTAACAACAATATATCCGCCCATCAGAAGTCCAGCTACTGTCATTACAAATCCGCCGAAAATGAACTGATATCCACTTATTACAACAGGGTCTTCATCAGAAGAAAATTTCTTCATAAGTACAGAAGAAATCGCATAAGCAATTGTTGAGAAAAGTACAAATGCATCGCCCCAGTTTACTGTAAGGTCAAGTCCGTTAAGATTAACAACAATAATTCCGGCAAAGCCAAGTATACAAGCGAAAATCTTCTTTGCCGTAAGCTTTTCCTGTCGGAAAATAAGGCTTGCAATAAGGATTGAAAAGAAAGTGTTTGAGCCGCTTATTACAGTTCCTTTAACGCCTGTTGTAAGACTGAGTCCCATATAGAAAAAGAAATACTGTATTATTGTCTGAAAAAGTCCCACTGTTGCAACTTTTCCAAGATTTGATTTTTCAGGAAAAAGAAGTTTTTTTCTTGCGATACTGTAAATCACAACCGTGATTATGCCTGCAAAGAAAAATCTTACACCTGCAAAAAGAATTGTTGAAGCAACAGTTGCTTCAGGTCTTATAAGTTGATAACCTATTTTTATAAACGGTGTTGCACTACCCCACAAAGCGCAGCAAAGAATTGCCGCAAGGGATACAACCCACACATTAGTAAAAAGCTTATTTTTCTTTTCATTCATCTTGATTTTCTCCTTCCAACGGATATCTGATTCCTATTTGTTTTCTTATACTATCCATTTCTTTTAATATTGCTATACTCTCTGAAAGCGGCATTACACTGCTTTGCGTTTTACCTGCTTGTATACATCCACAAGCTTCGATTATTTCTTCTTCAAAACCATCTCCAATACTCGGAAACGAAACGATTTTTTCGTCATCATCCTTTACTATGACTATCTCCTGCGCGCCGTAAAATGTCGGAAGCTTAATGTATCCGTCTGTACCGTAGATAAATGCGGTCTCAGGTTTTTCTACGTCTATTGCGCAGGAAATACTTGCGATAATACCATTGTCATACTTAAGCGTCATCTGCGTATGAAGGTCTACACCGTCTGAAGTTGATGCTGCTGCCGTAATTATTCTGTTTCTGCCGAAAAGATAAGAAGACAGATTAAGCGGGTAAATGCCCACATCCAGAAGTGCACCGCCTGCAATGGAATTATCAAAAAGGATGCCTGCAGTCTCAGGAGTTTCTCTGTAACAGAAGTCTGCCTCAAACCCCTTGATTTCGCCTATTTCACCATGCTCTATCATTGCCTTTGTTTCTTTTATTGCCGGCAGAAACCTCGTCCACATTGCCTCCATAAGGAAAACACCGTTTTCCTTTGCACAATCTGCAAGGCTCTGCGCCTGACAGGCATTGACGCAAATCGGTTTTTCGCACAGTACGTGCTTTTTGTTTCTTATAAAAAGTTCTGCACAGGGTTTGTGAAAGGGGTGTATTGTAGAAACATAAACCGCATCAATTTTATCAGACAGTGCCATTTCTTCATAGCTTGAAAAGATATTTTCAATTCCGTATCTGTCTGCAAATTCTGCCGCCTTATCATAAGACCGCGATGCTACACCGCAAAGCTCTGCACCATCCACATTTTTTATTGCCGCTGCAAACTTGTTTGCTATATTACCGGGGCCTGCTATTCCCCACCTGATTTTTTTAGAACTCATTTTTCACATCTCCTGAAATATCTTTTCATAATCAGAATAATTACAACACCGCAAAGCGGAAAAAGACCTGCTATCAGAAATCCTGAACGCATTCCAATCTGCTCTGCCGTAAGATTAAGCGTTTTTCCAAGCTCTGTCGCAAAGCCGGTTGCACCTATCTTATCTGCAACAACACCGACAAGCTGAGGCGCAATTGATGCACCAAGGTCACCGCCTGCTGCCATAAGAGCATACGCTGCAACAGACATACCGGGGATTTTATCCTCTGTATATATAAGACTGCCCGGCCAAAGCATTGATGTGCAAAGACCTGCTGCCGCACAAGCAAGAAGTGCAATAAGCGGACTTGGAACAAGCCCCGCACACATATAACATAAAAAGGCACCGAGAAGCCCCAGAAGCATTACTTTTTCTATATTTTTCCCGATTTTCGAATATGTAGTTCTTCCGATACCGAGCATCACACCAAAAAGAGCCATCCCAAAAATATCTCCCCACACTTTTGGGATACCAAGTGCCTTTTCAGAAAATCCGGATGCCCACTGCGACATAGTACATTCTGCCGCACCTCCAAAGAATATACACAAAACGCAAAGCATAAGACCTTTGCTGAATCCCGATTTTTGCCCTTTTTCACCATTTCCTATTTTCATAGGCGGAATGTCTGACGTTAAGAACAAAATCCATCCTGCAAGTGGCACCAGAGTCCACAAAAGAGCAAGATACATCCAGTTTGTTCTTCCGAAAACCTTAAGAAACAATGTGCTTATAATAACAACTATTACAACGCCCCACGCATATACAGAATGAAGCTTACTCATTTCCTTTTCCGGATTTTCAGCAGGAATGGCAGCTATCACAGGACTCATAAGTACCTCTGCAATCCCCGATGCCACGGATGCAATTACGGTTCCTATGACAATCCAAAGGTAAGCCTGATTCGGAAAAATGCACGGCATAAGCGCATATATTAGCATACCAATCACCGAAACAAACGGAGTGTATTTTACTGTTTTTTCAATATTGAATAATCTTGTAAAAAAGCTGAATACCAGATCGATTAAAAGCTGTGTTGCAAAATTCATCACAACAAGCAGTCCCATCTGAGTGTATGATATTCCATACATTTCGCGGAATGTTACAAACAGAATCGGTGAAATATTTGCCACCGCTGACATTGTGAATCCTGTCATATAACAGGCGTATTTTGTGATTTTATATTTTCCCATAGTACACCTTTTACTGAATTTTGACTTTCTGTTTTGCAATAACAAAGTGAATAAAGAAAACGGCTATCATTATAAGAATAAACGACACAAGCGAAAGTAGCTGCTGTGCATTTATATATATACCCAAAATCATATTTCCGTTATTCTGAACAGCAGAAAGCACCATACCGCCAATAATTGATGCTACAAATCCGCATAGTCCGCTGATTGAATTTTTTATAGCCATAGCCTGTGTTATACAATTAAGGGGAACATAACTGTATGCTATGTTAAAGGAATTCTGATTGGTTCCTGCCAAAGAAATATTATAAAGCACGGTAAACACAATCACAAGCCACCATGTAGACGGTGTTGTAAAGATATTCACAAAAAAGGCAACTGCAGCAAAGACAAGTCCAAGCTCCATCCCTTTTGCAAAGCTGCGCTTGTCAGAATATATGGCAAAAGGCTTTGAGAGAACCATTCTCATTGCATTTGAAACTATGTTTATAAGCTGAATTACAAACACACTTATCGCAAGCTCCTTTGTTTTGTATACACCCATAAAACCAACTGTAAAGTATACTGCAAATTTCTGCAGACTTTCCATCACTATAACATTGCGGAAGTTTTTATTAACAAAGGTGTTTTTTATAACATCCCTCAAGGATATGGATGACTCTTCCTCCTGAGCCTCTTCACTCTCACTATTTATAAGCTTGAGACAAATAAAATTGCCTATGTTTATAGCAAGAATACTGAAAGAAATAAAAAGAAATGCTCCGTTAAGATTTCCAAGGCTTTCAAACTTATCTACTATATATCCGAAAACCGCAGTAAAGATAATACCTGCTATAAGAGAAGTAACCTCTTTGTTTGCTGAATATACTGCCCTCAGCGATGGCTCAACATGGGAGTTTGCCCACTTAAAAAGCATCGAGGAAATAAGGTACTTAATAGCATACGCCAGCATTATTGAAACAATGACAAGAGTTCTTTTCATATCAGGGCTTACCGGAATGAACGGAACAAGATATACCAGTACAAAGAAGCAGATACTTACAGTATCACATACCATAACGATTTTCTTAGTTGATGTTTTTGTCTTTACCAGAAAAATTGACAAAAGCTGAAAGACAAACGCAAGACTTACAAACGAGGAAATTATGCCTATGTACTTGTCACTTACCTCAAGTGCCGAAAGAAGCTTTGCCAGAAAAGCATCTGACACAAGCAGTGCTATAAAGTATTCAAATGCACACTGCACCATATAGGCATTTCTTGACCGCGTGTATTCTTTTGTAGCAAATCTGTTATCCATAAAATAATCATCTCTTTCCCGATATTACAAGCATATATTAGCATATTTCACCTTAAATGTCCAGCAAACTACAAAAATAAATAGGAAATGTCAATAAATTAAAACAGAAATTTATCAACATTTCCAATTTTTTAATAATCTTTTTATTTGCTGTATTTTTCAAGCAGATAATCGCAGTTTATTATCTTTTCACAAATGCCAAAACGGCTGAAATAATAGTGGTTTGCCGCTTCAAATCCAATAGCGGGATTCTCATTCATAATACGAAGCATATTCATAGCATTTTCTTTCTCATCAAGAACCACTTCGTAAAGTTTCTTTTCCGAAGCTCCGCCATTACGCAAACGAACAAATTTAGTATGATTAAGCGACGCTCTAAAAAGGCTGTATCCTGCCTCTGCCATTATGCGGATTTCCTTGTTTTTATCGTCTTTTATAAGTTCAAGACCTTCTTTCCACTTAGAACAGAGCTTTTCAAACTGATTCTGAAATACTTCTTCAGGGTAATCTGCACGCCAGTGGTGCAATGCATCATAGGCAAAGCAAGTCATGGTGGCATCATATCCTGTTGGCTTTTCGTAAAAGAGGGTAGAAGGACCTGCATTCTGCGGACCTACATAAGCCGTTGTAATACAGGACGGAAATTCACAGAAAGCATCAGAGAATATCTTCGTTGCTTTTTTTATATTTTCACTGATTTCGGGGATTCGTGCATTCTCAAAAAAGTATTTGCAGGCATAAAGAAGATTAATTGAAGGATATCCGCCAAGTGTC
Organism: Clostridia bacterium; assembly: GCA_045545295.1. Classification (GTDB taxonomy): domain Bacteria; phylum Bacillota; class Clostridia; order UMGS1883; family UMGS1883; genus UMGS1883. Next base: position 15,283 of record JAZQAO010000010.1, on the reverse strand, counting down.
CAGCTGAGTTGCACGTGGTCAACGCCTTCTTCACGAAGTCGTGACATCATTTTGTCAATCTTGTCAAGTACAGGAAGTGCAGGAACTGTTGAACATTCCCATGTTGTGTTAATCTGTATTTTTGCTGCAGTTTCAAGCCCTCTCTCTTTTGCTCTTTTCCACATTTTAATGGCTCTTTCTCCGGGCCCGATTATATTAAGGGAGTAGTCGCTGAGGGTGTATTTTACTCCGCCTATTTCATAGGGAATTTTAGCTTCACAAATACTCTCTACACCTACACGCTGGGGAAGGTGGTCAATTACATCATATCTTGCTTCGATAGAGTCGCAGTCCCATGTATAGTCAAAGATTTTAATATCGGGATTTACTCTGTCAACACCCTCGCGGACTGCAGTGAAAAATTCTCCGATTACTTCGCCGACAGTTTTGTCCTTGCATCGGGGACAGTTGCATTTGCCGTTCTCATGAACGTGAGAATAACAGTTTGTGAGATTTTCGCTCTTTGCCATACAAATGAAACCACCGATAAGGGGTGCCGCCTTACAGATTGATTCAAATGCATTTTTTATGTAGTCCTGAACTTCCTTTGTAGAGGTACACATACAGATATGGTTGTCGTCCTTGTAGTGTCCCATTATTTCGGGATGCTTTTCAAAGAACGCCTTGTTCATACTGCGCGGCTCATTTATGTAGAGGAATACTTTAATACCGTATCTGGCACATCTTTCAGTAAATTTTTTAAGATTTGCAAGACGTTTTTCGTATCCTTTTGAAAGCTCCTTGTTAAAAGGAAATTCTGAGAGCATATACAGTACGCCCTGCATATAGATGCCGTTAATGCCTACCCGACGGTAGCTTTCAAGAAGCTCATCGGGGCAATATTCCTCGCTATCAACATCAAGGCACTTCTGATAAAGTCCCGAGAACAGGTAAATTATTCTTGACTGGAAGTTTTCCTTGCCTGAAAATTCAACATCGGGTATTATAAACTCAAACTCAAAAGGTTTTTTACCGTCAAGAGAAAGGGAAGACATAGATGCCTTAACTCTTTTGAGTGCATCTTTATCTTCGTCCGAAAGAGGTTTCCACTGAAGTTTTTCACAGTCAGGCTTGGCCTGAAGCTTAACATTAAGGAAATCCTCCTCACGCAGAAGTATTGCAAGCTCGTCTGCATCTGTTTCAAGAAGCTCTATAAGCTGTTCGTATGGGAGAAGATGCCACATAGCACGGATGATTGTTATATAACCTTTTCTCATCCACACATCACTTTTCTGGTCTTCATAAATTCCCATTGCATCGCCAAGTTCTTTTATGTTTTCAGAAGTAGTCTTAAGAAGCTTTGCTATTTTTTCATATGTAAAAAATTCTAACGCACGAAATACAAACGTACATTCTTTTGTTGGAAAATGCAAAAAGTCAACAGGCTTTTTACCTATTTTGGGTAATTCAAATTTCATTTTATATTCTCCTTCCGGAATTACTTAATTTCCTCAACGTATCCGTATTTTTCAAGGAAACTGAAATATTCCAGATGTGCTTCGAGTTCCTTGTCGGATGTGTTGTATGAAAGCACGGCATCAAACATACGGATTATATCAAGCATGCTTCTGCCGGGAGCGAGAAGTGCCCACGTAAGCTCGTATGCCATAGGTTGACATTCCCTTTCCTGTGCTGGAACACGTACCTGAGAGAAGGGAACACCTGTTGAAGCTTTACGGTAGTAGATACTTGCCGCCTTTTTTTCTGCTTCGCTGAGTTCACGGTCAGAAAGGGAATTAAAGTAATCGTCTGCCCAGTGCTTGGGAAGCTCCGGCTTGACAAGTCCGGGGAAGAATCGGTTAAATGACTCCATTCTTCCGAGGTAGTATGTTTCAAATGCTTTTACCTTTGATAATACATCGGTTTTCTTCCAACCGAATTTTGCAGCCTTGCCTGCAATAAAGTTCTTTTCGGTTTCAAGCCAGTAAGCGGCTATTTTACCAAGCTCGTCTGCCATTTTCCCGAAATGGTTTCTGTCACCGCAAATCATTACGGCGGTGTATGCGGCGAGCATGGGAACGAGTTTTTTAAGCTTTTCAGGCTGAATTGCATCAAAAATCGGTGCATCGCAGTGGTGGTAATTGCTTCTGCCTACACATCCGCTTACAAACCAGTTTGTGGGAATGTCAACACTGTCCTCGCCCATCCAGCAATCGTCGGAAAGGCTACCGGGGTTAAGCCTGTAGTGAATATCGGGACAAAATGTATCAAGTGCCTTTTTAATAAGCATATCACCGAAGAATGGAAGAGAAAGCGGTGACAAAGTTACGGAAAAACCCGTATTCAATGTATCAGCTGCCTGACAGGTAAAGCTGTCAATGCTTGCAGCGGCAATAATTTTCTTATCGTGCTGACAGAAAAATGCCGCATAACCATAACGCTCCATAGAGAATATAAGGCGGAGGGTTTTTTCAGGCTGAGGAAGAACGCCGTCCTCAATAAGCTTTTTAAGCATAATTGCAACTTCGACGCCTACACCGAAGCCCTGACAGTCGTCTGTATGGAAAGGCTCGTACAAATGTCCGAGAAGTGCAAATTCATCCTCGCTTTTTCCGGGAATGGTTGCAGTTACGGAATAAATTTCACCGTCGTAAATTTTTGTGTTCATTACACCGTGGAGGGTCACTTTCCCCTTTTTCATCATCTGTATAAGCTCAATACCCTTTTTAGGTGTAACACAGAAAATCGGAACAACGGGATCATCTTTCAGGTGATACCAACCGATATGTCCGTGTCCGTTTGTCCATGAGGGGGCATCGGGCTCGTGCTCGGTCGTTTCAAATGCGGCAAACACAATGCCACTGCATCCTGCGGCTGCAAGGTCGCGGCAACGGGGGTGCATAGCGGGCAGATATCCTCTGTGAAAAACAAACTTTCCCTTACAGTCAGGATTTTCGGGATCAAGACTTGCAAAATCAACAAGTTCTGCCGTTACACCACCTTCGGGAGTGGGTGCGGAATATTCAGATACGTAGATTGTGGAAATATCCGTGTCAGCAATAATTTCCGAAACAGGCTCTACAATTTCAAGTGTGCATCGACCGCATAAATCCCATGCCTGAGGCATTATGAAGTCGTAGGATGAAGTCACACCGTCAGCCTTGTGGGAAATTCTGCGTACATCTGAGAAGCCTTCTTTTTTAAGAACTTCTTCGCACCACGCTGTGGAATTACGAAATGCTGAATATCCGCGGGGTTTTTCAAGTTGATAAAGCTTTTCAATGTTTCCGAGAATACGCTCCTCCGAATATAATTTGTAAAGGATATCGTAAAGATTGGGTTTCAAAAACAAACTCATAATTGTGCCTCCTCATATTTTGCTTGTAATTACATTTTACTTTTGTTATAATAAAAAGTAAACGTATGGTGCAAACCTTTTCTTGTACCAAATTAGCATTGGGAGATTTTATATGCCATACCTTGATACGTTTTTCGCCAATCTGAATATAGTTGTTCGCATTTCGGGTTTTCTGTCCTGCAAGGTGGGTGACGTGTGGGCAGATGAAAAAGCACAGTTTGAACAGAATAAGTTTTACTGCATAAAAAAAGGCTCCTGCGTTATTACCATTGACGGCAAGGAGTACCACGGCAAAGAAGGAACCTGCTTTTTTATCCCTGCAAACAAAAAGAACAGTTACCGTAATATATCGGACACAGCATTTGAAAAATACTGGTTTCACTTTGATTTATACCCTGACAGTTCTCTTTTTCAGTTCCTTAATCTTGACTACGCCATAGATACAAAGGATGATAAAATTCTTAAGCTTTCCGAAGAGCTTTACAAAAAATACAATAGCAAAAAGCTTACAGACAAGCTCGACGTTAAAAGCCTCGCAATAAGAATTCTTTCGGCATATATCACAGATTCTCATAAAGAAGCAAAGATAAGCTTTCCTGAAACTGAAGAAAGATTTTCGGCAGTTCTTTCCTATATAAACCAGAATCTGGGAAATCATATTTCAAATGAAGAACTCAGTCGGATATGTTATCTGCATCCCAATCACTTTGTAAGATTTTTCAAAAAGAAAACAGGTACAACACCCCAGAACTACATTATGGAACAGCGAGCCCATATGGCAAAAAGGTTGATTGACCAGACTGATATGACTTTTTCCGATATTGCAACAGAGGTAGGACTTTGCGATGCCCCGCACCTGTATAAAGTTTTCAAAAAACATTTCTCACTTTCCCCGCAAGAATACAAAAGAAGCAAATACCACCAGTGAGGTATTTGCTTCTTTGTTTTATATAAGTGACATATATATTTCTTTTATTTGTGCTATTGAAGTTTCACGGGGGTTACCCGGTCTGCAGGCATCCTCAAATGCTGATTTTGCGAGAAAATCAATATCTTCTTCCTTTACAATATCCTTGAGGTCTGTTGGAATACCGACATCTGCAGAAAGCTTTTTAACCGCATCGACTGCCGCTTTTCTTGCCGTTTCGATTGTCATTTCGGCAGTATCACGAACTCCCATTGCCTTTGCAATATCACGGTACTTATCCCCTGTTGAGGATGCGTTATACTCCATAACCGCAGGAAGAATAATCGCATTTGCAACACCGTGTGGCGTATCATAGAGAGCTCCAAGAGGATGTGCCATTGAGTGAACTATACCAAGCCCTACGTTTGAAAATCCCATTCCTGCAATATACTGACCGAGAGCCATTCCCTCTCTGCCCTCAGGGGTATTATCCACTGCACCACGAAGATGCTTTGCAATAATTTCGATAGCCTTAAGATGGAACATATCACTCATTTCCCACGCTCCTTTTGTGATGTAACCCTCAATAGCGTGTGTAAGAGCGTCCATACCTGTTGCCGCTGTAAGTGATGGCGGCATCGTTTCGGTCATATCAGGGTCAACCACCGCAACTACTGGAATATCATTCACGTCAACACATACCATTTTTTTGTTATTCTTTTCGTCTGTGATAACGTAGTTAATGGTAACCTCTGCCGCAGTTCCTGCCGTTGTGGGAACTGCAATAATCGGCACACACTTATTTTTTGTGGGGGCTACACCCTCAAGAGAGACAACGTCTGAAAATTCCGGGTTGTTTATAATAATACCGATTGCCTTTGCTGTGTCAATAGCAGAACCACCGCCTACTGCAATAATACAGTCCGCTTCGCTTTTCTTGTACGCTGCTACACCTGACTGTACGTTATCCACAGTGGGATTTGCTTTGATTTCGGAGAAAACCTCGTAAGTAATATTTTCCTTTTCAAGAACGTCAGTCACTTTTTTTGTCACGTTGAATTTGATAAGGTCAGGGTCTGTGCAGACAAAACACTTTTTAAATCCCCGTGATTTGACTTCATTTGCAATCTCATTGATTGCACCTTTGCCGTGATAGCTTGTTTCATTTAATACAAATCTGTTAGACATACTCATACCTCCTATGATGTTATTATGAGTAATTATATTACTTTTATTCCATAATTTCCTTGAAAATCATTCTGAGCTCTTCGCCTGAAAGCTGTATATCTGCACCTGACATAGAATCTTCAATCTGTGAAACTCTGCTTCCGCCGATTACAGGAAAAGTGTCGGGTATATTGATTGAACACATTGCACCGCATACGATTGCACCAACGGAGCAGTTATACTTCACTGCAAGTTCTTTCATAAATTCTGTCTTTTCAAGGTTTTCCGTGCAAAGATAACGCTTCTTTGCTTTTTCAGAAAGAGCATCTACGCCCTGCTCTGCCACCTTTGAGAAAAATCCCTTTGCCTGTGAAGAATATGCTACAACGGGAAGTCCTGCGTTTTTGTAAAAGCTGAATTCATCCTTATCCATTCCGACAAGACCGCCTCTTTCACCCAGACAGTACGCAGGGTTAAAGCGAATCTGACTTGCGGAAAATCCCATAAGGTTATGCTCAGCTGCGTAGTCATTAACCGCCTTGATTCTGTCAGACTGCCAGTTTGATGCACCGAATTTCTTTATTTTTCCCTCTTTAACAAATCGGTTCATTAATTCTGCAACAACAGAAGGTTCTATAACTCTGTCATCACGATGAAGCCAGTAAAATTCAATGCAATCTGTGTTAAGCACCTTAAGACTTTCCTCAAGGTCTGAAACAATGTCTTTTTCGGTTACTCTTGATACTTCGCCTGCATCAGGCTCGTAATAACCACCCTTCGTGAAAACGTGCATTTCTGAAGCATTTCTTTCACGAAGCCACTTACCCACAATCTCCTCGGACTTGCCCTTTGCGTAAAGGCGTGCCGTGTCAATATGTGTACCGCCCATTTCGCGGAATTTATCCATTATGGAAAAAGCATCTTCTTCTGTAATTCCATCACCAAAATATGCCGTTCCCAAAAACATTTTTGATGCCTTTTCTCCGAATGAATCTGAATATCTCATTTTATTTCTCCTTATATTTTTACCATTGTTAAGTTATAACAGCTGTTATATAAAATTATAGAATCAACCTTGATTATCTACAGGCATAATAATCGCTGCAATTATGTACGCCAATAGCCCTGAACCGCCCAGCAAAGTAAATGCAACCCAAGCAAGACGAATCACAGTGGAATCAATGTCGAAATACTCCGCAATTCCGCCGCATACTCCGCAAAGCTTTTTATCTGTTGCTGATTTAAATAGTTTCTTTTTCATACAATGTCCTCTTTTCTATTATGTTAACCTGTTTTTTGAGATTGTCACTTATTTATGCAAATTTTATAGTTATATAACATCTGTGCGAACTCCGCACGTGTTATATTCCTTTCCAGATTTTCTATATCAATATTTGCAAGTAAATCTGTTAACTCAATTTGACAATTCTGCTTCTCTAATATATTTTTGATTGCTTCATAAGTTTCATCAACTGTAATATTTTCGTATGGTCTGAACTTATTATCCTTTAACTCAAAAATATTTTCGTTTACACATATACCCACATAGCTACTTTCCCAATTTTCTCTCGGAACATCATCGCAACTAAATTTGTAAGTATTACACCAATATCCAAGCATTCTGCAAATCATCGCAGATGCCTCGTTTCTCATAATATTATTGTCTGGACGAAACAATCCATCGTCATACCCTAACATCACACCTGAATTATACATATCTTTAATTGCTGCATAATATGCAAATGCCCTATCTACATCGTCAAACTCCACGTCATCGGGGTAGTACGGTTTATTTACCTTTTTTTCAATCGTTATGCTTAACGGTTTCAAGTTGTTTTCCCATACGAAAAACTTCACTTCATTTGTTTTATAAAACTTTTCCGGATATTCCAGCGTATAAGATTCATAATCACTATAAGGCAGAAGATTGTCTATCGAAATATTGCTTAGATATAAAAGTTTCCCTTCTCTGTAATGTGCACAATACAAGTTGAAATCTTTTACCAGTTCATCACTTAAATTTTTTAATTCTATAATACCTGTATTTGCATTTGCAATCATATCTATTGGTACATCTGGTAAAAATGGTTCATATTTCAAATTAACATCTGAGTAATCACAAACATTTTCAAAAATATGATATTTGCCTGAATAACTACTTACCCCTTCAGATACATATCCGCAATACGCACCTGGTTTGTACGCTACAGATAAAGTATATTCCGGTATTGATGCCGGAATTTTAATGCTGAACTTATAATCCTCACCTACATCTTTAGAAAGATAGATTTTTTCTTGGGTATCTGTAACGCCAAAAACTCGTACTTTGTAACCGCTATTTATATCCGCAGGAATCACTTGTCCACTGATTTTATAACTTTGCATAAGTGATGTATTTATTTTGCCATCGTTGGCTGAAACAGATATTGCGCTATCGCAGCTTAGTTTTAATCCGCCATATCCGTAATACCCGTAATCAAATAGTCTGGAGTCCCCTAATATCTCTGTAAAAGCAACCTTACCAATAAAATCTTTGTCAATATCAAGTGTTACGACTCCGTTTCTTTCTCCCTTATTTATAATTGGGTCAATATCATTGTATATAGCGCAATTATCAAAAATTATATTTGCGTATATGTCCTCAGTTGCAATTAAATCTCCAGGCATAGAAACATTGATATCAAAAGATGTCTTTTCGGCGACGCTGGTCTTTACATTAAGTTTTGAGCCGCTTTTTGTATTGATAAACTCATTTATTGTCTTATAGTTCCCATCAAATTCAAACATCAACCAGTTATAATATTCTGCAATATCTGTTTCTACATAATAATAGGCTTTATTCTCTCCGGAAGGTATACAGACTTTTTTTAAGGAACAGTTATCAATCAATTCTTTTTCACCATTCATCACCAAAATGTCAACATTGATCCCATCTACAGAAGATATTTTTTCATCAGGAAGAGATATTTCTCCATTTATCACATGATGACTTTGGTCTGTTATCCAGAGTTTAATAATATTATCATGAATACTATACTCATAAGATATAGCTATAGAAATAGCTTTTAAAGATATATAATAGTTCCCGTCTTTAATAATAACCGATTGAAAATCTCCTATGTTTAAAGTATTCACTTGCGTTCCACTATAGTTAAGAAGTCTGGATTTTTTAGAATTCATAACATTTGAAAACCAGTAGAACTCCACAGAAACATAATCTCCTACACTGTCATCCCACTTTTGAAGTTCATCTGACGTTGCATCTATCGAAAGCGTATTTTCTGTTCCGAAAGCATCTTTTGAATACAAATAGAATTCAAACCCATCATCTTTTTCTGTGAATTTATATTGAATATTAATTTTAGAAAGATCATCTACAGATATGTAATAATCATCGTTTGTGTACACTAAAGAGTCTGAAAGCAGTACTTTTTCATTTCTGTTATATAATTGCAACTCATTACTGTCTTGTGAATAAGCTGAAACCATTAACAACAAAAAGACAATAAAAGATAATGTTATGGTTTTCAATATAAACAATATGATATTCCTCATTGCCTTGTATACTCCTTTCAAATAATCTAATTTCAATATATAAACAATGGTCTTATAAGTTTTGATTCTATATTAAGATTCAAGAATCCCAATCAATTCTTTTTCAAAATCAGCATTATTGATTTTATGATAATGACTTCCGTATTCTCCTAAAACTTGTATGTATTCTCCACCTAACAAGCTTATATGCAAATGTCTCTGACCGCTGTCATTCCAGTTAGCAAATATCGTATATCTTTTTTCAGGCAGCACGCCAACGATTGTTGACGATAATCTGCGAGTATAGGAATTACTTTCTATAAGTTTTTTCAGAGATTCTATCTGTTCTACATTCAGATTATATTCAACTTTACTGTCATCATTTTCGTTCATAACAATAACGGTAACAGATTTTGTTTCTGAAAGTTTATCTATAAATTTAATTTCTTGTCCGTCTATATGAAAAAAAAAATATGTAAAAATAATTATTATAAGAATTATTGCTACAGGTAAAAATTTCTTAAATCTTTTCATTCTTTCTCCCCTTTTCGATAAAATCAAGTTTCAAACTACTGATAATATATTTAGTTTTTAGTCCATTTGAATGTGTCTATCCAAATTCTTTTACCGGTAAATTTGACAGTTTCAGTAATTTCTCCATCTTTGGGAAGCTTATACTTTATATCGTATTTAATAAAAATATTTTTTCCTTCCCATATTACGGACTGAGAATCTGCCAATATTTCAACATCTCTAACACTTTCTTTATATATTCTCTTGTCATTTAAATATGTTTGAGTCAAATCCTTATTATATTTATTAAATATATAAGTAGCATAACCGCCACTACAAGCACCTGTATCAAAATCTACTGGACGTGTATGTATAAAAATTACTGTTCCAATAACAGAAAAAAGCACCAGAGCAAGTATTATTGTAATTATTTTTTTCATATATACCTCTTTCCAACACTAGTTATTTTACTGTTAGTATATCATATCCAACCGTAAATTGGACCATTTGGTGTCGTATTTATACAAATTTTATAGTTATATACAAAAGATGTACGTCCCAAGATTGTACTGATTTATAAGCTTTCTGCTGCCATATTTATCACCGTGATTTTACTTTTTTCTGCGTAATTTACAGTGTACGCTGTTCCACTGCCGTTACGGCGGTAATACGCAATACATAAACTCGCATTATCGACAAGGTAACGGTTTCGTTTGAAATATGAGCCACTTTGGTATTCTTTCAGCAAAGTAATTGTTTCGTCTGCCCTTCTCATAACGGATTTGTATTCTTTAATTTCTGTACTGCCCCAGTTTTTTTCGTGACGGTAATGACTTGGAAAAGGCAATACAATTATCAGCCTGATATGTGAATATTTCTCTTTCAGACCGATGACAACGTCCGCTGCAAGATTGTCAAAGCCACGTGCCCCACCGGCAAGAAATGTATCATATCCCTGAATTATGTAATTTTGAATTATTTCAGTTAATCTGCTTTTAACCTTTTCCGGTGATTTCATATCACGGTGACCGGTAAAGCAAATTGTTTTTTCTTTTATAATCACTGTTTTTCCCTCCAAAAAATTTTTTGGCTTACGGTTTTTCTGCTACTATACCCTTTTCCTCTAAAAAGGCTATAAGTTTTTCAAGGTATTCCAGCCTTTCATAATTTATTGGCGGATTGTCCATATCTCCATAATCTCCGCCCACGCCCTCATAACCTTTTTCGCAATAACACATATCGAGAAGCTGTCCCCATTTAAGAGCAGGGTTATCCGCTTCCAGAAGTTTAGCGAAAGTTTCAATCGGCTCGTCATTAAACATCATAAAAATCAAGTCGCTTGTAGTCATACTTTTGCTCCTTTTACTTAATTTCCTCCGGAGATATTTCAAAGCCAAATTTCCAGACTTCCTTCTTTGTGCTTTTTTCAAAAATTCTTACAACAGACCTATTTAGTCTGTTTTCGTCTGTTGGCTCTATCACATACTCGAAATTATCCCAGTTTCTGAAATTTTTTATATCATAGTTATTTTCGCTGAACCATATTTCCTTTTTTAAAGCCTCGTCATAGTCAATAATATGCGGATAGGATGCAATCAGCATTACTTTTCTGAAGGTTTCTACAGCACTTTTATAATCAGAATCATCCTCAAGCTTAAAATCAGGCAATCCCATATCGGTCAAATCATGGCTCCAGCATAAACCTGCCGAATAAGCATCAAGACCGTTATCAAGCAATAATTTCAGCGCCTGCATTGCCGCATCTGTATCGTAAAAGGCAAAGCTCCACAACGGGTTAAGTATATTTTCACCATTATATGGAACCTCCGGATTTGAAATATCCATTCCGTACTTTACGAATAATTCCGTTATTATGAAAAACTCGCTGTCGTCTTCCTCATCATAGACTGCCATATTCAGAAAATGATATAATACCTCGTTATATAAAATTTCATCACCACAACTCCCGACAAGGCCCAATGGATTTGCTCCATCCTTAAGTAGCTGTTCAATATAATTTAAATCTATACGCTCTGCAGTGGAAGCTTTCAGTAGCTTTTCGTTCAATTCTTTTTTGCGGGCTTTGTTCCAGCGTGCTACAAAAGCAGATGCATCATCTCTTTCCTCCTGAGTGTTTCCCCACCAACAGTCTCTGAATTCAAAGTTATTCATTATTTCCAGTACCTTTGGCTTGTATACTGTGGTAAGTCTTACATTTTCAATCAGTTCAACAGGCACACTTCCAACATAATAGCGTCCACCTCTGGAAAGTCCCAGAACGGCAATGTCCGCTTTACTGTCCCCCGGAAGTCTTTCGTCCCACAGCCGTCCGCTGAGATATACTTTGGTATTTCCTTTAAAGGCAGGCGTTCCGTATCTCAAAACACCATTTTCATCAATGCGTGTTTTTTTAATGTTTCCTGCAACTGCATATTTCCACAATTTATCCACTGAAATCACCTCGCATTTATATATTCAACCGCTTGTGCGATTGAATTAAATACTATAATTTCTTTACATTCTCTGTACTTATCAAGCACTTTGATTATTCCGGGTCTAACATCCATATCATACCGCATAATAACACTCCACGTGATTTTGCAATCAGGCTTTTTTCTAATTATATCTATGCAAGTTCGGGGCAAAAAATCAAAAAAGAATACGGTATCACTATCTTCAATATTTTCCTTATAATTTCCGTTCGTAATCCATGCAGGCTTTTTTGTTATTTTCTGTATTTTGTCGGAAAAAGGGATGTTTTCAGCAAAGTCCTTATCCTTAATCTTAAGTGCTTCTGACATATCGTAATAAGGAATCCCTGTTTTTTTGCTCAACTCTTTTGCAAATTCCTCTTCTCCGACACCGGGACATCCCACTGCTACAACTTTTTCCATAGCACTCGCTCCTTCATAAAACTAGCATTATAGTTGCAAAAATCATTTAATCACGGAAAAATAAGATACGGAGCCTTCTTCCGTGTGTTCACCAAAATTATGTGTAAATTTCAGCGTTACGCCATTATCAAGGCTCAATAATATAATCGGTTGACCGTAATGCGTCATTCCTTTTACTATTTCTTTATGCTCAAACGAAACATCCGTTATTGTTGATCCGATTATCTCTTCACCGAAAATATCGGGGACTTCAATATATTTCTCGTCTGTTATATTATTGATAAATAAGATGTTGACACATTCTCTTACTACCAGAATCTTCTCACCGCATACAAAACATATATCCTCATCATATTTCACAGGATCTGCCCCTACTGCCTTTATATTTTTGCTGCCCGGATACAAGAGTTTGTCTATTTTCATTCCTACTGCATCATAATATAAATCTATATATTCATAATGGCGGTTTTCCATTTTTGCCTGCACAATTTCATACATAGAATAAAACACATTTTCCAATTCGTGATTGTGATCACAGCATCGCTGATAGCTTTCTTCTCCTCCTACTGTTTCCAGTAATGATTCATATTTTGATTTGTCATCACCTAAATTCAGTGAAAGAAAAAATCTCATCAGATTAAACGCAAATTTCGAATTTGGCATAAACACAAATTGATTCATAACATCCAATCCATACTTTTTGACATCCCATCCGTAACGAATCAATGTGTTAACTGTCTCTTTTACTTTATTATACAATCGGTCATATTCCTCTTCCCCGGCATCTTTGTCATCAAGGCGCTCACAAGCATATAAGAAAACATATTCAAAAATACCTTCTCCGTAATTATTGGTCAGATTCGGATTTGCTCCCTCCTTGACTAATTCTTGAATTTTATCCAGGTTTTCACTATCACACGCCAACAACAATTCTTTATTCAGAATTTCTGTATTCATAACAACACCTCTCGTAAAATTAATCCCACTCATCAAATTCGTTTTGCGATTCCAAAAGCTCGTCCTCAATAAATCCTCTGACAACGTCCTTAACATCAGGTGCATGGATTTTCATTATCCCATTATTGTGGTCTTTCAGTTCAACAACTCCGTAATCATAGTTCGAAGTAAAATACAGCGAACTATGAGGATAGTACCCACTTTCATAACGATATCTGATATAAAGTCCCGTTATATATGACGGTTGTTCCTTAAGCTCCAACCCGTGTGAAGCGGTAAAATCAGGGCTGATGGTGGACATTGTAACATCTATGGCAACAATTTCTTTTCCTATAATATCTTCAAACAGTTTCTCTGCATGAATAGTCTGTGGGTTCGTACCAAAAGTAATATCTTTCGGAATTGTATTCATATCAATACGCACACTGCTTCCTTCACTGTAATCAATTGCAAGTACGTCACCATCTTCAAATTCTATCAACAGAGGTTCATCTATTTCTGCCCAACGCAAAAGATATATTCCTTCAGGCAAAAAAGCTCTTGGGTTTTTCAAACTATTTCTTTGCTCTTTTGTCATATTGTCAAGCTTGTTATATACAAACTCCCCTATTTCATCGTCACGCCAGTTATAAGCCATGCCGAAACAACGGATATTTTTTACTACCCGTCCTTCCAATTTCAACTCTTTAAGTTTTGCTATAATTTCGTCATGGGTTTGTAAAACAGGTGCGCTCCACTCCCAATAGCAAAATTCGTTATTGAGAAATTTGTTATTTCCTTTAGATAGAATCAACAGTATCACCCCTCTATACTTTATAATACAAAAATCCAAGTCCTATAAACAGTACAGTGATTCAACAATTACAATGTTGCAACTTCTTTACCCGTCTTGATATCAATAATGTGCATTATCCACTCTTTTTCAAGGCGTTCTATCGTATAAGTGAACTGCCGGAAATTTTTAAATCTTTCTACCGAAAAACCTTCTGCAAGATTGACAGGACAGCGATTATCAACAGCAGCACCGAATCCAATCATTAAAAGCCATAGTCTGAATTCTTTATCAAAAATTTCTTTGTCTTCAAGCCCGTCAACATCATACATTATATCAAAATCAAGTGCTTGAAACAGTGGTTCATCCCCATCGTCAATATTCACGTTTGCGCCGTTTTCCAGCATCAGCTTCATTGTCTCTGCAGAAAGATACTCATAGTCAATGTACCGCAATTCATACATAATATTGTTCTCTTCAATTATTAAATCGGGATTTAAGCCATACTTCAAAAGTAATTCGCATATTTCATATATATAAGAGCTATGTACTTCTTCCTTTTGCGGTTTTCGGTTAAACGCTTCCTCAAAAAACTCGCACTCCATAAAGCATTTATCTGCAAACTTGCAGGCTGCTAAAGTAATTTCTTCTGATGTGTATTCAGTTGCTTGTAACTCTTTTTCTATAACATTGAGTCTTGGCGGTAATTCCATAAGCAACGACAAAAGATATTCGGTTTTCCTCATAATACCACCTCACAACAAATTGTATCATACATTTGCACAAAGTGCAACATCATTTACACCAAAGGTGTAACATCGTTATTGCGAAGCAATACATCATTAATTCCAGTTTTTCAAGTTATATTCCAACTTCGTTGGAGTTATATTTTCACTACATAAAAGTGGTATTGAAACCTGCGGTTTCAGTGGTATTTTATTCGCCAATAACTGCCGTAGGCAATACCACTTGCACAGCAAATAAAACTGCGAAGCAATATAACTCGCCACAGGCGAATAAAACTGAACAAAAAAAACACTTACAGTCGTAAGTGTTTTTTTGTTCCGGCGACGACCTACTTTCCCGGGCAGCTTCCCGCCAAGTATCATCAGCACTGCAGAGCTTAACTACCGTGTTCGGAATGGGAACGGGTGTGACCTCTGCGTCATTGTCACCGAATATACAAGCAAATGCGTTGATAT
>JAZQAO010000009.1:0-13039 GCA_045545295.1 Clostridia bacterium | reverse complement strand
CAAGTACGCAGTAATAAACGAATTGACAGACCAGGACCCTACCATCAAAATAACACTCCCGAAAAATCTTCCCAAAACGAAACGCGAAAACGCCACCAAAGAAGATGAAGAAAAAATCTGTAATTCAACAGATACACTCTTCGGCATCCTCGCATACCTGTACCTTGTAACAGGTTGCAGACGTGGCGAAGCTGTCGCCCTCACCCCTTCAGATGTCAATACAGAAGAAAAATATATCTTAATAAATAAAACTGTCGAATGGATCGGAAGCAAACCACAAATAAAAGAGTGTCCTAAAACGGATGCCGGCATCAGAAGAATTCCCATAACGGATAAGCTCATAAATTTACTTCTTCCCCTAATGGAGCAAAAGTATCTTTTTCAAAATGAAAAAGGTGAACTGCTTGATAATTCACAGTTCACCAGAGGATGGGACAAATATAAAAAAGAAACCGGCATAAGCTGCACTCCCCATCAGCTGAGACATTCCTATGCCACAATTCTTTTTGATGCAGGTATAGATGTTAAAACCGCACAGTGTTGGCTCGGTCATGCAGACATCAATACAACACTTGGAATTTATACGCATCTGTCAGAACAAAAGCAAAACGAATCAATTCAAAAGCTAAACGCTTTTCTGACTACTTTTTGACTACTTACAACAGCATCAAACAGAACTTTTCAGAACTTTTTAGAAACACCACAAATGCAAAAAGACCGCTTAACCACCGTATATACGGCTATGTTAAGCGGTCTTTCCACTGGCGGAGAAGGAGGGATTCGAACCCTCGCACCGGTTTCCCGACCTACGCCCTTAGCAGGGGCGCCTCTTCGACCTGCTTGAGTACTTCTCCAAATGCAGTAAAGCTACCTTCAAAGGAATATCCTTTGCGTGTTATTATTCGTTAAGCAGTGTCATAAATGGCACTGCTTAACTACTGTGGCGGAGAGGGTGGGATTCGAACCCACGCGCCCTTTCGGACAAACGGTTTTCAAGACCGCCTCGTTATGACCACTTCGATACCTCTCCAATCAAATCCGACTTTGATAGTATACCAAATGGGCAACCAAATGTCAAGAGATTTATTTAAATATTTTTAAACTTTTAAAAAGGCTTCTTTTGCAGCCGCCTGCTGTGCCTCTTTTTTGCTATACGCTTTTCCGCTACCGAGAACTTTACCGTTTGCAACAACCTGAATTTCAAACAGGCAATGATGCACGGGTCCTTCTGCAGAAACTTCTTCATACACAATCGCACAAGGTCCGTTCATCTGCAGTTTTTCCTGCAATTTTGTTTTATAATCTATAAAATTCCCCTCTGCCACGGCATCGTCAATCCGCGTTCCGTATGCTGACAGAATAAATTCACGCGCGTTCTCAAAACCGGCATCAAGAAAAATTGCTGCAACAATCGCCTCAAACATATCTGAGAGTATCGACGCCTTACTTCTGTCTCCTGAAAGCTCTGCCCCGTTTCCAAGAAGCATATACCTGTCAATCTCCAGCTTTTTTGCAAGCTCACTGAGAGCTTTCTCGCACACTAAAGACGCCCTCGCCCTGCTCATAACCCCTTCGTCAAGAGCTGTGTGGTTAAGGTACAAATATTCTGCAACTACCATATCTACGATTGCATCACCCAAAAATTCGAGCCGTTCGTAGCTTTTAACATTATGCTCATTTGCATAAGAGGTATGAGTAAGAGCCGCCTCTATAAGCTGTTCATTTTTAAAAAGGTAACCAATCTTGCGCTGAAATTCTGTTATACTCACAAAAATCCCCTAAATTCGTTTATTTTATGATTTCTTCTATTCTTTCAGCAACGTCACCAACAGTTTCGATACCTTCAAGCTGTTCATCCTCAATTTCGATATCAAAAGCATCCTCGATGTCGCAGATGATTGTTGCTATATCAACGCTATCTGCGTGAATGTCTGCTATAAAGCTTGTGTCTTCTGTAATTTCTGAAGGATCCATTTTAAGTCTTGAACCCATTGCATCAACAATAATATCTCTAAGTGTATCTATTACCATAATATACTCCTTCCGGCACCTTGTGCCTTTAAAATCTTTATCTATAATAATATAACTTTTAAAACAAGTCAAGTTTTTTTTAGCATATTTGCATATAAAAATCCATATTTTTTCGGTTTTTTTATTAAAAAACACAAAATACAGTATATGGTGTGACTGTTATAAATTATACCACAATATATGCTGTTTTTTACTTGACAACACCTATATAATGTGCTAGAATAAGAAGGCAAACTCTCAAAGTGGTTTTTTATGCAGTTCATACAGGTTGTATTATTTCAACTATTGTATAGCATAATAAGCTTTGTTGCACGGTTCTCTTTTCCCACAACCAGAACCGTTATAAAATTCGTGGGGAGAAAGTGAGATGAATAACATGCTGGAATTTAAACAATGGAACGGTTTTGAAGGTCGAATCTGGAAAGAAGAAATAAATGTAAGAGATTTCATTCAGAAAAATTACACACCATACGATGGTGATTCCTCTTTCCTTGCAGATCCTACTGAAGCTACAAACAAGCTTTGGGGTATACTTCAGGATTTGCAGAAGAAGGAACGCGCTAACGGTGGTGTCCTTGATATGGAAACGAAGGTGGTTTCTTCTATTACCGCTTATGGTCCCGGATATATTGGAGAGGATACAAAAGACCTGGAAAAGATTGTCGGAATTCAGACAGACAAGCCTCTTAAACGTGCATTTATGCCCTACGGGGGTATAAAGATGGCGGTCAAAGCTTGTGAAACAAATGGTTATACACCAGATGAAGATCTTAAAAAGATTTTCACCGAATATTGCCGTACCCATAATGAAGGTGTGTTCGATGCATATACTCCCGAGATGAAAATGGCTCGTCACAATAAAATTATCACAGGTCTTCCGGACGCTTATGGAAGAGGAAGAATCGTAGGTGACTACCGCCGTGTTGCTCTCTATGGTATTGATGCTCTTATCGAAGCAAAAAACGTAGATATGGCTAATATGGCAAGCGGTGATATGACAGATGAGAAAATCCGTCTTCGTGAGGAAGTTTCTAAACAAATCCGCGCACTTAATGATATGAAGGAAATGGCGAAAATATACGGCTATGATATTTCTCTTCCTGCACAAAATGCAAAAGAGGCAATTCAGTGGCTTTATTTCGGATACCTTGCTGCAATCAAAACGCAAAATGGTGCCGCTATGAGTGTAGGCCGTATTTCTACCTTCCTTGATATTTATATCAAGCGTGATATGGAAAAAGGTATCCTTACAGAATCTGAGGCACAGGAATTAGTTGACCACCTGATTATGAAATTCAGAATGGTTAAATTCGCCCGTGTTCCTTCATACAATCAGCTTTTCAGCGGTGACCCCGTATGGGCAACACTTGAAGTTGCAGGTATCGGATGTGACGGAAGAAGCATGGTTACCGAAACCGACTACCGTATTCTCCATACCCTTGAAAATATGGGCCCTGCACCTGAGCCGAATCTTACGGTGCTTTACTCAAGTTCTCTTCCCGAGAACTTCAAAAAATATGCGAGTGAGATTTCAATCCGTACAAGCTCTGTTCAGTATGAAAACGATGATGTTATGCGTCCTGTGTGGGGTGATGACTATTCAATTTGTTGCTGTGTATCAGCTACGCAGACAGGCAAAGAAATGCAGTTTTTCGGTGCGAGAGCAAATCTTGCAAAGTGCCTTATCTACGCTATTAACGGTGGTATAGACACAAAGACAAGAGAGCAGGTTTCTCCCCCGTACCGTCCCATAACAAGTGAGTATCTTGATTACAACGAAGTAATTGAAAAATACCTCGTTATGATGGACTGGCTTGCAGGTCTTTATGTTAATACCCTTAACGTCATTCAGTATATGCACGACAAATATTTTTACGAAGCATCACAAATGGCTCTTATTGACACACACGTAAGAAGAACATTTGCAACAGGCATTGCCGGTTTTTCTCACGTAGTTGACTCACTAAGTGCTATAAAATATGCTAAGGTTAAAGTTATCCGTGACGAAGATGGATTTGCAGTAGATTTTGAAACTGATGGCGACTTCCCAAGATACGGAAACGATGATGACCGCGCAGATGATATTGCAGTATGGCTTCTAAAGAATTTCCTTGAATCTGTTAAGCGTTATCACACCTACCGCAAGTCTGAGCCTACAACATCTATCCTTACAATCACATCAAATGTTGTATACGGCAAGGCAACAGGTAATATGCCTGACGGAAGACGTGCAGGTGAGCCTCTTTCTCCTGGCGCTAATCCCAGCTACGGTGCAGAAAAGAACGGTCTTCTTGCTTCACTTAACTCCGTTGCAAAGCTCCCCTATCACTGGGCTCTTGACGGTATATCAAATACGCAGACAATCAATCCCGGGGCTCTCGGGCATAATGAGGATGAGCAATCTGATAATCTCGTTCAGATAATGGATGGTTACTTTGATCAGGGAGCGCATCACCTCAATGTAAATGTATTCGGTGTAGACAAACTCATTGATGCTATGGAGCATCCCGAAAAAGAAGAATATGCAAACTTTACTATCCGAGTATCCGGCTATGCCGTTAAATTCATTGACCTTACAGAAGAGCAACAGCGTGACGTAATTGCACGTACCTGCCATGGACAACTCTAAGGGAATTATTCATTCGCTGGAGTCTTTTGGCTCAGTGGATGGACCGGGAGTAAGATTTGTGGTATTTATGCAGGGGTGCAGTATGCGATGTAAATATTGTCACAATCCGGAAACCTGGAAAAAAGAAGGTAATATCTACACCCCGGATAACCTTTTCAAGGAAGCGTGGAAGTACCGCACCTACTGGGGTAGGGATATGAAAAAAGGTGGCGTCACGATAAGTGGCGGAGAGCCGCTACTTCAGATTGATTTTGTAACGGAATTTCTTAAATTGCTGAAAAAGAAAGGTATACACACCGCCATTGACACATCAGGTCAACCTTTCAGCGAAGAGAAAGAGTTTCTTGATAAATTTGATGAACTGCTAAACTACACCGACCTTGTTCTTCTTGATTTAAAGCATTTTTATTCTGTCTGTCATAAAGACCTGACAGGATTTGACAACAACAATATTTTAAAAATGGCAAAATACCTGTCGGACAAAAAAATTCCTATGTGGATAAGACACGTGCTTGTTCCCGGAATAACCGATAGCGAAGAACATCTTAAAGATCTTAAAGCATTTATTGATACGCTTGAAACGGTAGAAAAGGTTGAAGTTCTCCCCTACCATACACTTGGTCTTTTTAAATGGGAAAAGCTTGGTATAAAGTATCAGCTTGAAGGGGTAAAAACTCCGACTGCCGCGGAATTAAAAAAAGCCAAAGAAATATTGGAAATAAAAAAGAAGCGTGCCGCTTCACCCACGTCGCGTCCAAACTTAACTTAAAACCCACAAATATTGCTCGCGATAAAAAACGCAATTTCCTATACGATATAAAAATGTGCTATGGAAATCCATAGCACATTTTTGTTAAAGAATTACTTTTGCACAATCTTCACTATATTCAATTCTGTCACCGCTACGGTTAAGGGAATCAAGATAATCAAGATATGCTTTCTTCGAGGGGAAAGCCGGCTCAAAATTATCTATAATTTCCTTCGCGCGCTTTGCACCGTCAGAAAGAAGAAGATACAGCATACCAACCTGAAGTTTTGCACTGTCAACACAAGCCGCAACAGGGTCTTCTATATAATAGTCGTTGCCGTGACTTGTACCCTTTGCTCCTCCGGCATAGGGATGAACTGCAGGCATAATACTTGCAAGGTCGCCCATATCTGTCGAACCGGATGAGAAATATTCCGTATGGAAAAATTCTCTTTCAGGGATAGTTAAATCTGCGGCTTCTTTTACTATTTTAAGCAAATCCTTATTGTTATAAAGAGGTGCATAGCCGGGAATGTCAGCTATATCAATATTACATCCCAGAGAAAGTGCCGCACCGCAAAGTGCCTTATTAACCTTTTTATTTGCAGATTCAATAGCTTCAAAAGTTGCACCGCGAACATAGCTTTCAATAGTAGCAGTTTCAGGAATTGCATTTACCATACTACCACCGCTTGTGATAATGGGATGCACACGGATAACGTCGCTTTCCTTAAAGGTTTCACGAATAGCATTTACAGCGTTAAGACCGCAGGTCGCCGCATAAAGTGCATTCTTTCCCATCCAGGGAGAACCGCCCGCATGTGCTGCCTTACCCTTATAAGTAATGGATTTTGCCATACATCCTACCCCACCGTTTGCAGAATGGAATGAGCTTGATGTATGAAGCATAAACGCCATATCAACATCATTGAAATATCCTCTTGAAAGGAATTCAACCTTACCGCCCATATACTTGATTTTGCCTTCTTTTATAAGATTACTTCTGTACTCGATTTCAAGAAGCTCTTCGGCAGGAACTGCACAAAGCATAATTTTTCCCGAAAGTTCATCAAGTGCACCCGGTTCTTTAAGAGTTGCCGCAACACCTACAAGCGCTGCACACTGGGCATTGTGACCGCAGGAATGTACTGCACCTGTCTGAGGGTCTGATTCGGGATGTTCGGGGCAGATAATTGAATCAAGTTCACCAAGGACAAGCACCTGAGGACCCGGTCTGCCTGTATCTATTACAGTATAAAAACCTGTGATTCCCTCTGCCATAACAAGGTCATATCCAAGACTACGAAAAGTTTCTTCCATATATTTTGACGTTTTAAATTCCTTATAACCTGTTTCGGGATTTTTCCATATATAACGCTCAACATCAAGAATGAGCCTTGAATGTTTTTCTACTGTTTCAAGTAATTTTTTCAAATTAATCACCTCAGCATTATTATACACCAATAAAAATTCAAGTCAATAAAAAAGCCAGGATAAAATGAATTTATCCTGACTTTTTTAATTTATAGGAAATTGCGTTTTTTATCGCGAGCAATATTTGTGGGTTTTAAGTTAAGTTTGGACGCGACGTGGGTGAAGCGGCACGCTTCTTTTTTATTATTTATTATTCTTTGCCGCATCAAGCTTTGTCTGACGACGCTGCTTAACTTCTTCACTCATAGGCTGAATATCGCCTGCTGCCTGAAGTGCCATACGGGTAAATAATGGACCTAAAAGTTCATATATAAGCACTGCAAAAAGTGTTATATTACGAATAAGAGCACCCTGCCCAGGAAGAGCTGCCGCTGCAATGGTACACATACCCAGTGCAACACCAGCCTGTGGGAGAAGTGTAATACCCAGATATTTTGAAATCTGAGGTGCACACTTTGTAGCTTTTGCGCTGATGTATGTACCCAGATACTTACCAATCGAACGGAATATGATATATACAATGCCAACAAGTACAATAGCAATATCTGCAAACACACCAAGTTCAAGCTCCGCACCGCTTACTACAAAGAAAACCGCAAGAAGTGGCGAAGTCCACTTTTCCGATTTTTCCATAAGGTCGTGTGAAAGAGGACATATATTGCAGAACACTGTTCCGAGCATCATACAAACAAGAAGCGATGAGAAGTGTACGTGTACTGCCCCGATGTGAAATTCAATCATAGAAAGCGAAACTGTGAGGAATACAAGCGCAGTTGTCATATTCAGACGGTTAGTATTTGAGTTGAACATTTTCTCAAGTTGTGTGAGAACCCAGCCTAATATTGCACCAAGACCAAGCGATGCAACAATCTCAACAAGGGGATTTACAACGATTGAAATAACATCAACTGTTCCGCTGCCAAGAGTTTTTGCAATACCGAAAGACACCGCAAAAACGATAAGACCAACTGCGTCATCAAGAGCAACTATTGGCAAAAGCAAATCAGTAAGAGGACCCTTTGCCTTGTACTGACGAACAACCATCAGAGTTGCTGCAGGAGCAGTAGCAGTTGCAATCGCACCAAGGGTAATTGCCTGAGGAAGGGTAATAACACCCGGGAAGAACTTATAAATCGCTACAAGTGCAAGGTCTACAAAAAGTGTTGCAACAAGTGCCTGGAAAACACCGATTACAAATGCCTGCTTACCAATTTTTTTGAGGTCTTCCATACGGAATTCACTACCGATTGAAAATGCAATGAAACCAAGTGCCACATCCGACACCAGCTTAAGTGCGTGAACTGCATCTGCACTTTCAAATCCCAGCCCCGATATTCCAAGCTGACCAAGGCAATAAGGACCTATAAGAACGCCCGCAATAAGATATGCTGTTACACTCGGAAGTTTGAGTGGTTTAAAAAGTCTAGTCATTAAAAGACCGCCCAAAAGAGCGATTGATACTGATAATAATGTACTCATTTCTAAAACCTTCTTTTGATATAATAGTTAAAACCAAACCTTTGATATTATACTCCCACAAAAAGAAAAAAGCAACACAATTTTTCAAAATAATGTCATTTTTTCCTATTTAATATTACAATTTAATTCTACGGGATAATTCCTTGACCCCTTTTCTCAATACATTTATTATCTTCTTTTCCTGTTCCGCAAAATTCTTTTCTTCATTAAGGGTAACATTCACCGCTATACCGACAGCTCCAACACATCCTTTGTCATTAAAAAATGGCATCGCAAATCCAAGTCCGAGGGTATCTCCATTGTCTGTCCTGCTGAAAAACACATCGCTTTCCGATGTTTCTTTTTTTAGCTTTAAAATATCATCAAGGCTCTTTACTTCTCCCCACTCTTTTTCAGATGGTGTGCCGAATTTTCTATACACACTCACAATATTCTCTACGGGAAGATTTAAAAGAAGCGCTCTTCCTGTTGCCGTGCGGTAAATATCATCACGAAGAATTTTCTTCTTTTCACGGAAAATGCTTCCGTCGTCAATGTAGTCAATAATATACTTTTCATCATTTTCAATTACTGCAAGCACAACGCAGTAACCAAGACTTTTGTAAAGATAATTTATAACAGGACGCGCAATTGTAACGAGGTCTTTTTTATACCTTCCGCTATTTGAAAGACAATACGCCGCAGGGCCGAGAACATACCCTTTTGCAGGGGAAATTTTAACGGCATAACCCTCATTTTCAAGAGTTTCCATAAGGTGCGCGCAGGTAGACTTGTTAATTCCCGCCTTTTCCGCAATTTTGCCCAGAGGCACACTATTCCCCTGACTCCTTGAAAGGACTTCGAGTATTTTTAATGTTTTTTGTACGGATTTTATCATTTTTATCACCTTTAAACGATGTTATCACAATGAAACGTTAATGTCAACGTTTCATATTGTGAAATTATTTGTATTTTTTTGTGGTTATGATATACTGATTTCAGCAAAACAAAGGAGACATTTTATGATATTTTTCGTACTTTCAATTCTGTCATATCTTGTGCAGAACTTTGCAAACAAGCAGTTCAGTCAGCACAACAAAAATTCAGGTTCAAATGTGGCACTTTTTCAGAATGCACTCTGCACATTCGCATCATCGGTAGTCCTCGCCCTTTGCGGTGGAATAAAGATGATTCCCTTTTCGGAGATGCTTCTTGCAGTGCTTTTTGGTGCAACGTATCTCCTAACGGTGTTTTTACTACTTAAGGCGTTTAATTACGGTGCACTTGGTGCAAGCACGCTTCTTTGCAACATCGGTGCATTTATCTGCGCAGCCTACGGAATTCTCCGCTTCAACGATGATTTTACTACATATATCGCGCTTGGTTGTCTGTGTATAATTGTGGCGTTGCTCCTTTCAACCCCCTGGGGAGAAAGCGATAAAGGCACAAATATGAAATGGTTTATCTTTGCCATTGCATCAGGTCTTGCAAACGGTGCCGTTTCCAGTGTTAAACGTGAAGCAGTTGCAATCACGGGCGATGTCCGTAACTTCCTTGTATGGGGATTTTTCTTTGCTGCACTTATTGCTACGTTGATTCTCCTTTCAACGAAGAACAACCGCACCTCTGCCGCAAGAGTTATAAAAAATCCGTTGCTTGTTCTTTTCGGCATCGGGGCAGGCGTAGGTACTGCAGGCGGAAACTGTTTCCAGATGGAAGCGGTAAAGACAGTATCACCCGCAATTATTTACCCGTTTACTGCCGGATTCCTTGTAGTTTCAATGTGGCTTGTGTCACTTCTCATATATAAAGAGACCACCGTCAAGTGGCAGAATGTTCTGGCGGTAATTTTCTGTGTTGCGGCAATTATATTTATCAATCTTTAAAGGAGAGTTATTATGAAGCTTAATAAACCTTTCTACATAGACAAACGAACAGGAAAAAATCATATTTCTCTTGATGGTGAGTGGAAATTTCTGTGGCTTGATGAAGCGACAGAAGACATTTCTTCCCTTGCCTTCAAGTATAATACCACACTCCCCTCGTCAATCTTTCATTCTCTCCACAAGGCAGGGATTCTCCCCCATCCTTACTACGGGGTGAACAGCAAAGAATACGATTGGGTTGACGAAAAGGTGTGGTACTATAAAAAGACCTTTGCCCTTGATTCCGAGAAAAAGGATATGAACGCATTCCTCTCTTTTGAGGGCGTGGCATATTACTGCCGTGTGTGGATAAACGGAGTTCTTCTCGGTGACCACGAGGGTATGTTCGGCGGTCCCGTATGCAATGTGTACGAACATCTTAATTTCGGTGGAAAAAACGAAATCGTTGTTGAGGTAAAAGCGTGTAACTACGGCAAAAAGGACGGTTTTGACCCACGAAACACAAACGGAGAAAACCGTGAAATTATCCCCTGGAATACTGCCCGCGATACAATCACGGGGGGCGGTGATTTTATCGTTATGGGAATATGGAACAGCGTCCGTCTTGAATTAGTTCCGAAAACACATATATCAAGACCGTATATTTACACCAAATCTATTGGCGATAACAAAGCCACGCTCCATCTTGAAATGCAGATTACGGATGACTCAAAGAGTGAGCTTACAGACGACATAAAAATATTTGACTTTATGCGCGCAAAGATAAACGACGGCAAAAAAGCCGTTGTATCCGTTAAAATCTGCGGTGACGAAAAGTGCGTGTATAACAATAGCGATGAGATTTCTCTTCTTAATTTCCACCATCGCGGACTTGAAGAAATCGTTGACACTTATTCTCTTGCCCTTATCTACCAGAAGGAGATTGTTATTGATAACCCCCGCTTGTGGTATCCCGTAGGACTTGGTGAGGCGTTTTTGCACGACATAGAAATCACCCTTTCTGTTGATGGTGAAATACTTGATTTGCACAAATTCAGTTTCGGTATAAGGACATTTGATGCAGATTTTACGGAAGGTAACCGCTACTGTATGCAACCGGGTAAATTCCGTTTTTCAATAAACGGCAGAGATTTTTTCCTTAAGGGTATGAACTGGATGCCCATCGACTTCCTTTACGACATTTTGCCCAAGCGTTACGAATGGTGTCTTTCCCTTGTAAAAAATGCAGGTATTCAGCTTCTTCGTATATGGAACGGTGGCGTAATGCCCGAAACTGATGCTTTTTACGAAATTTGTGACCGTATGGGTATTATGGTGTGGCAGGACCAGTATATTTCAAATACGAATCACACAGAAAATTTCCCGCTTGATGTTCTCAAGAGCCAATGTGCGTACAACCTTTTCCGCACGAGAAATCATCCGTCGCTTGTAGTTGTATGCGGTGGTAATGAGTTTAACCCGTATGCTGTTGGTAATGCCGCTTCAATGGCTGTTACGGAGCAAGTTGCACGAATGATTACTCCCGACCGTGATTACAGAAACTCCTCTCCCGACAGCGGAAGTGCACATATTTACCTTGATATGGAGCCTGTGTGGTACCGCCACGGGTACAGACACATTCCATTCCTTGCGGAGTCGGGAATACATTCCTTCCCCAATTATAAGACCTTTAAGAAGTTCCTTTCCGAAAAGGAAGCTATGTCAGATAATTTCAACCTCACTTCAAAAACTCTGCGTGAAGATTTCCCCGAGCTTATAAATCATTTCACTGAATTTGACCCTGAGAGAGTTCCCCGTCTTATTTCCAGAGCTTCACAGATTACAGATGTAACAAAGGCTACCCTTGAGGATTTGTGTGAGGCAGGTCAGGTGCAGGCGTACGAGGTTTATCAGCTTATGATTCAGGCAATGCACGAAAGCTATCCCGTGTGCGGTGGCATTATGCCCTGGGTATTTAAACGTCCGTGGCCCACAGTAGGTGTTCAGTTTGTAGATGGTGACGATAACCCCGGATTCCCTTATTATGCATTACAGAATTCGTATAAAAACATTAACGTGTGCTGGTGCCAGAATTGGTCAATCGTTAAAACAGGCGAAGAAATTCCGCTTGTAGTCAAAACACTTAACGACGACAGCATTGATTTGTCAGACCACGAAATTACACTGACGTTATATAATCCCGATTTTACCATTTGCAAGGAATATACTGCATCTTACAGCGATACGGTAGACTTTGGCACATTCACAATTCCCGAAAGTTTTCGCAACAAGTGCTTTATTGTAAGTGCCGATATCACGCTTAACGGCGTGTGTATAAACCGCAGTACGTATTTCAACAAGTGCACCGAGATTCTCGATAATCCCGATACTTTTAAGAAATACAGAACTGAGCCAAGCGATAACTTCTACTTTGAAAACGGGCCGTTCCTGAAAGAAGAAATTTCAAAGGCAATCAAAACAGAACTTACCGCAAAACTTTTAAACAAGGGTACTGACGGAAATTACAACTACGCAGATATCGAAATCACAAACATCTCCAATATTGCGGCATTCCCCGTTACAATCAGTATGAAGGACGAATCAAAGAGATTTTTCCTCTCCGATAACTTCTTCCTTCTTAAGGGCAACGAGAAAAAGACAGTTCGTATTACCTGCGACAAGGGCGAAGCAGATGATGTAGTCGTTAAATTCTGGAACAAATAAAAAAAGACATCAAACGGCGGTGCTTCTTAGGGATGAATCGGTTTTGGCTTGATCTTTTTTGTTAATAGTGCGCAAAAAAATGCAGACATACGCCAGTATGCCTGCATTTTTTATGACTTCTCTAAACTAAAAAATCTCTAACCCAAAACT
>JAZQAO010000008.1:0-12995 GCA_045545295.1 Clostridia bacterium | reverse complement strand
TTCTTCGTTTTTGTGCCTTTTTGCTACGAACAAACTTCGCCTCTCGACGTACCATCGTACGCCTTCGGGTAACCTGTAAATCCCTGTGCACAGGGATTTACAGCTCAGTTTGTCCGTTCTGAAGCATTTTTTCCTATCCCCAAAACAAAGGAGGTGTAAAAAAACGAGTTTTTTTACACCTCCTTTGTTTTTGAATCTTAATATAAAGCACAAAAATATTAATATAGAATATTAAAAGTAATAATGAGGTTAGTGTAAAATATAAATTATGCTAGTGTTCTTTTTCTGTATTCTGTGGGCGTGCATTTATATGCAGATATAAAGCTTCTGTTAAATGACCTTAAATTCCCGAAACCGCACATAATGGCAATTTGTGTAATTTTGAAGTTACTATTTTTTAAAAGCTCGATCGCTTTCCCGAGTCGGAATGCCGTTAAATAGGGAATAAAGCTCATCCCTGTAAACTCCTTGAATTTGTGTGAGAAATAATACTCTGAAAAATGGCACTCACGGGCAATTTCTGAAAGGGTGATGCTTCTCTCGTAGTTTTCTTCAAGAAATTGGTTGACGATATTAAGGAATTCTATATTTTTTTCAGTATCTTTATATTCCCATTTCATATTACGGAAAATATTCATAAGTATTTTGTTTTTATGAATGTTTACAGCATATTCGTAACCGGTTTTTTTCGCCTTATATTCTGTGATGATGCCGAAAAAGTCGTCTTTAATCAGATTTGTGTTATCTATACAGTTTGACTTAAGGCGGATATTCTGAAAATCAAACTGCTCCACCGATGTGTCGGGATTTATTTTCATAAGCATAAGTGTATTGGGGACAACCGTTCTGAAACCGTGAATTTCGTATGGCATAAAAATTCCAAACTCGTCTTCATTCAGTATGATTTCACGGCTGCCTGAAAATACGGTTATACTTCCGCTTACTACATATATGATTTCAATTTCCTTATGGTAATGTGAAATGAATGAAAGATTTTTGTTGCCGATACTTATAAAAGGAAAGTCGGGTTTGTCGGGAGATGTTTTTTCAAAAAGGATATAATCCATATTTTTCACCTCCGGTACATAATATCATACGAAATAGGAAAAAGCAAGATTTGTCTTAAAGAAAGCAAAATTATCCTTTTGTTAAAGACAAAAACATAGTAAAATGTCTCTAAAGGAGATGGTTTTAATGAATTTTGAAGAAAGAGCGAGAGAGCTTGTTTCTAAAATGACTTATGAAGAAAAAATGTCGCAGTTAAGGCACGACTCACATGCAATAGAAAGACTGGGAATCCCTGCATATAACTGGTGGAGTGAGGCTCTTCACGGTATGGCAAGAAGCGGAACTGCAACAGTTTTCCCACAGGCAATCGGTATGGCAGCAAGCTTTGACGAGGAGCTTCTTTATGAGGTTGCGTCAGCAGTGTCAGATGAAGCAAGAGCAAAATTTAACGAATACAGAAAATTCGGTGAAACAAAGAAAGACCAGGGCATAACTTTGTTTTCACCCAATATAAATATATTCCGTGACCCAAGATGGGGCAGAGGGCACGAAACCTACGGTGAAGACCCTTGCCTTGTAGGAAGACTGGGTGCGGCTTACATTAAGGGACTTCAGGGGAACGGTAAGTACAGAAAGACCGATGCAACGGTTAAACACTATGCCGTACACAGCGGTCCCGAATTCTGCAGACATACAATGGATGTAAAGGTCAGTGAAAAAGACCTTAACGAAACATATCTTTCTGCATTTAAATACTGTATTGAAAATGCTGACCCGTCAATGGTGATGGGGGCGTACAACCGAATGAACGGCGAATCCTGCTGTGCAAGTGAATATTTGAATAAAAAGCTTGAGGAATTCGGCTTTAACGGAGTTTTCGTTTCCGACTACGGTGCTATACTTGATTTCCACAAATATCACGGTGCTACCGAAAATGAGGCAGAAAGTGCGGCATACGGTCTTAACGGCGGTTGTCATCTTAACTGCGGAACAGTTTACAGAAGCCTTGGCGAAGCGGCAGAGAAAGGTCTTATAACCGAAGAAACCGTGACCGAGGCAGCTGTGAAAGTATTTACCGACAGATTTCGCCTTGGACTTTTTGACGATGACTGTGAATATGACAATATTCCGTACTCCGTTATAGAGTGCGAAAAACACAGAAAAATCAATCGCAAAATGGCGCATGAGAGTATGGTGCTCCTTAAAAACGATGGTATTCTTCCCCTTAAAAAAGATATTAAAACCATTGCTGTAATAGGCCCAAATGCAGATTATAAAATATCGCTTCTTGGAAATTACAACGGTATGCCGTCAGTGTATGCGACGCTTCTTCGCGGAATTCAGGATTCCTTTGACGGAAAGGTGCTTTTCTCAGAAGGCGGTTGTGCTTTCTGGCAGCCTTACAGCGGAAACCTTGAGGAAGCGATAATTGCCGCAAAGCACGCAGATGCAGTAATACTGTGCGTAGGAATAACCCCCGAAATGGAAGGCGAGGGTGGTGACCCCAATAACGAAAATGACTTCCTTATCGGTGACAAGAGAACCCTTGACCTCAGACCCGAACAGCAGAAACTTGTGGAGAGTATTGTCGCAACGGGAAAACCCACCGTGTATGTAAATGTCAGCGGCAGCTGTATGAATCTTTCTTATCCGAAGGAGCATTGTAACGCAATCATTCAATGCTTCTACCCTGGCGCAGAGGGTGGATGGGCACTTGCAGATATTCTTTTCGGTAAGGTGTCTCCCTCAGGAAGACTACCCATAACTTTCTACGAAAGTCTTTCTGACCTTCCTGAATTTACAAATTACAGTATGGAAAACAGGACTTATAAATTTTTCAAAGGCACTCCCGTATATGAATTCGGAGACGGTCTTACATACAGTGATATAACGGAAAACTGGACAGATGAAAACACCGTTATCCTTAAAAATAACGGCGAGTATGATGTGAATTATTCAGTTCTTAAGTTTGAATATATTCCCCATAAGAGCCTTTGCGATTTCAAGAAAGTGTTTATAAAAGCGGGAGAAAAAGTAACGATAGAGTTCTAATGAAGAAAACAACACATAAAACGCAAGGGACGTTTCTAACAAATAGAACCGCCCCTTTGTGTGTTGATTCAATATAAAAGAAATTAGTTGTTAAATTCAATTCTGTATTCAGTTGGAGTGAGGTTGCAGTGCTTTTTGAACATTCTGGTGAAATATGATGTATCTGAAATCCCAACTTCACGTGCAACATCTTCTATTGAAAGTTTTGTTCCTGCAAGAAGTCCCATCGCTTTGTAAATTCTCATACGGTTAAAGTAGGCAAGGGGAGGCATCCCTAAAGCATCGTGGAATTTTTTTACAAAATAGGTAGGCTGCATATAACAAAGAGAAGCAAGCTCTTCGATGCAGACAGAACGGTTCAGGTTTTCTGACATATACTCAAGTGCTTTTTTGAAAACACTGTTTTTTTCCGGAGTAATTCTTCGATGTTCTTCTGCGTACATACAGATTATGCTCAGAATATTTGAGCACCATGAAACATCATAAATAGGATTTTTGAAAAGCTCTTTTCTGTGCGAACTTTCAAAAAGTGCACTCATAATGTCGCGGTCAGAAATGCTTACAACAAAGTTATCTTCTGTAAGTCCTAACACCTTCATCAGATTAATTCCATTTGCATCTGCGGAAAAGCTCATTTCATACATTGAAAAACGTTTTGATGCGTGTGTATACGCACGGAGCTTTCCTTTTGGCAAAAATGCGAGCTGTCCAGGGCGAATAATGTAACTTTGCGAGTCGATTCTTAGAAAACATTCTCCCTCAAGAACCCAGAAAAAAAGGTCGTTTTCTCCGATATGTCCGACAGAGTCGCCTTTCCATACAACAGGCGGAACGTATAAGTATATATTTTGCGGACGTATATTTAATTCTTCAAGTTTGAAAGTAGTTATATCCATCGTTGCCTCCTGTGTAATTTTGTCCTATATAGTATAAAAAAATCCCGAATATACTATATTAAAGCTGAAAATAATACAATATAGATTAAAAAAATGTACTGAAAAACATAATTATGTTGCTTTACAAAGGAATAATATCACAATATAATAAAAGTGTCAACAACAATCAGAAAAAGGCAGGATGAAGCAAATGAAAAAATATGTGCAAGTTGGCACAGGTACAAGAGGTATTGATACTTATGCAGAACCAATTGTAAAAAAATACAGCGATTGTGCAGAGCTTTGCGGGGTTTATGATATGAACCCTAAGCGTGCAGCTCTTGTCAGCAAATATACAGGAAGAGATATTTTGGTGTTTGATGATTTTGACAAAATGCTTGAGATTGTAAAACCCGATACCGTTATAATAACACCAAAAGACTGTGATCACGATTATTATGCAATTAAAGCTATGCGTGCAGGGTGCGATGTGATTGTGGAAAAACCGCTTACAACAACTTTTGAAAAAGCACTTGAAATTAAAAAAGTTCAGGAAGAAACAGGAAAAGACGTTATTGTGACTTTTAACCTTCGTTTCCATCCTTTTTACAGACGTGTCAAGGAAATTATTTCTACGGGCATTATTGGAAAAATTCTCAGTCTGCACTATGAGTGGATGCTTGATACAAGTCACGGTGCAGATTATTTCAGACGTTGGCACAGGCAGCGCGAAAATTCCGGGTCGCTTTTGGTACACAAGTCAACACATCATTTTGATCTTGCAAACTGGTATTTAGAAGAGGACCCCATTGCTGTAAATGCATTTGGCACACGTCGTTTTTACGGTCCGGTGAGAGAGGAAAGGGGCGAGAGGTGTCTTACCTGCCAATACAAAGAAAAATGTGAATTTTATCGTGATATTGAAAAAGATGATTTTCTGAAAGACATCTTCCTTGATTGCGAAGATGCAGACGGATATTACCGTGACAGATGTGTGTTCTCAAAGGAGATTGATATAGAGGATAGTCTCAGTGTAAACGTATTGTATTCAGGCGGTGCGGTTATGAGTTACTCTCTTACGGCACATTCTCCCTATGAAGGAATGCGACTTAACCTTAATGGTACAGACGGGAGAATAGAGGTTTCTACAAAGTATAAAAATAGTTTGGGATTTGATGTTCAGGCTGAGCATCAAATCAAAATTTTCAACCGTCTTGACGAAAAAATAACAATAGATGTTCCTAATGAAACATCAGTCGGTCATGGTGGTGCAGACGATAAGCTTCGTGACAGACTTTTCCGTGATAAGACAGAGCCTGACCCGTTAGGGCAGATGGCAGACCTCAGAGCAGGAATGATGTCCATTGGTATTGGTATGGCAGCAAATTTATCAATGAAAGAAAATCGTCAGGTAAGATTAGATGAATTTTATAAAGAATTGAAAGGATGAAAACAATGGAAATCAGAATTTGCAAAGACAGTAAGGCTCTCGGCAAGAGTGCGGCAAAGTACGTTGCTCAGGTCTTGAGAGATTGCATCGCAGAAAAAGGCAGTGCAAGAATAGTTCTGTCAACAGGAGCGTCACAGTTTGACACAATTGAGGCTCTTGTAGAAGAAAAGGACATTAAATGGGAATATGTTGAAATGTTCCATCTTGATGAGTATGTAGACCTGCCCATAACACACGTTGCAAGCTTTAGAAAATACCTTCAGGAGCGCTTTGTAGATAAGGTAGGAAAACTTAAGGCAGTGCATTTTGTGGACGGCAAAAAGGAAGGTATTGCACGCCTTGCAGAAGAAATCAGGAAGTCACCCATTGATATTGGACTTATCGGTATTGGCGAAAACGGTCACATTGCATTCAACGACCCGCCGGCAGATTTTGATACAAAGGAAGCTTACATCATCGTTAACCTTGACGACAGATGCAAAAAGCAGCAGATGGGTGAGGGATGGTTTAAGACCATCGACGATGTTCCCAAACAGGCAGTTTCTATGACTTGCTATCAAATTATGCAGTGTGAAAGAATTGTTTCTTGCGTACCTTACGCCGTAAAAGCGGAAGCGGTTGAAAAGACAGTAAAAGCTACACAAACAACAAATATTGTTCCTGCAACACTTCTTAAGGAACATAAGGATTTTATCCTCTATGTTGATAAAGACAGTGCAAAGGGAATAATGGCTTAATAAAAAAATAAGTTTAGGTATGATAAAATGGTAAAAAAATACTGTCGGGCAGACTTCCCATAACTTTCTACGAAAGTCTTTCTGACCTTCCTGAATTTACAGATTACAGTATGGAAAACAGGACTTATAAATTTTTCAAAGGCACTCCTGTGTATGAATTCGGAGACGGACTTACATACAGTGATATAACGGAAAAGTGGACAGATGAAAATACCGTTGTTATCAAAAATAACGGTGAAATTTTAATTGGAGGGATCTTTTATGGCAAAACCAAAAATTGATGAAGTTATTGTAAATGGCGTCCACATAGCGTCAAAGGTAACAGATTATATAGAACCGCCCAAGATAATTCAGGAAAAGCTTGAAGATTTCAGGGATATGAAGCTTGGCTTTATGGTTCATTGGGGTATATATAATCAGCTTGGTCTTACAGCGTCCTGGGGTATGGTTGACAGTGCTGCCGATTGGGCAAGAGTGAAGACGGAATCGGGGCACAGAGTAGACTGGGAAACAGACGGTAATAAATTCAGGGAAGAGTATTTTGACCTTATTCATTCCTTTAACCCTATCCGTTTCAATCCCGATGAGTGGGCAGACCTTGCAGAGGAAACAGGATTTAAGTACCTTATTTTCACTACAAAGCATCACGATGGCTTCTGTATGTGGGACACAAAGTATTCAGATTATAAGGTAACATCTCCCGAATGTCCTTACAGCAAGCATAAAAGAAGCAATATCGTGAAAGAAGTTTTTGATGCTTTCAGGGAAAAGGGCCTTGCCATCGGGGCATATTTCTCAAAACCTGACTGGCACAATGAAAATTTCTGGGAAAGCGATGTTTGTAAAAAAATTGAAACTACTCCCAGACCCACCTACGACATTAATGAAAAGCCTGAAAAATGGCAGGCATTCACGGAATATACTCATAACCAGATGGAGGAGCTTGTCCGTGATTACGGAAAGATTGACATCCTCTGGCTTGACGGTGGCGGAGTGTGTAAAAAGTGGGGATATGATATTAAAATGGACGAAATTGTGGAAAAGCTCCGCAATATCAATCCCGAGCTTATTGTAGTTGACAGAACTGCACGTACCGTTAACGAAAATTATATAACGCCCGAAATGAAAATCCCCGATGAGGTTATGACAATCCCGTGGGAGAGTTGCCTTACAATCGGTGTTGATTTCAACTATACTTTTGACGACGATTACAAAACTCCTTTCGAGCTTATTAATATCCTTATGGAAATTGTGTGCAAGGGCGGAAATCTCGCTCTTAATGTATCACCTCAGCCTGACGGCAGAATCCCAAAAAATTCGATTAAGTCACTTAAAGGTATGGGCGACTGGCTCCGTAAGTATGGTGAAGCCGTTTATAAAACACGCCCTTGCGCTCCTTATAAGGAGGATGATGTGTTCTATACACAGACAAAGGAATGTGTGTATGCAACTGCAAAAAATCATACACCCTCATTTATTTTCTGTAATGAGAAAATAAGCAAAGTAGAATGCCTTAACACAGGCGAGGAA
Organism: Clostridia bacterium; assembly: GCA_045545295.1. Classification (GTDB taxonomy): domain Bacteria; phylum Bacillota; class Clostridia; order UMGS1883; family UMGS1883; genus UMGS1883. The sequence continues at coordinate 5,343 of JAZQAO010000008.1, read as the reverse complement.
ATAAAGTTCACACAAAAAGAAAACGGCATTGAAATAAATCTTGGGAAAATAGGAGAAGACTTTGTTGTAATTAAACTTTATAAAGCATAAAAGAAACGGTCAACCACAAGCAGATAATAAAAATAAAGGCTTCCCCTTGAAGGAAAGCTATCACCACAAGAGTCTTTGCGACTTTAAAAAAGTCTTTATAAAGGCAGGGGAAGAAGTAACGGTAAAATTTTAATCGGCGGTTTTTATGACAAAACCGCCTTACATATTTTGTGCAATAATTATTTTATTTCCTGCTCCAATTCTTTGAAAGAGTCATCCTGAAAAAATTCAATCAGTGATATCCCTAACCCATCACAAAGCATTTTTATTGTTACGATTCCCGGATTCTGACTTTTGCCGTAGAGAATGTTCTTTACAGTTGAGGGTGCTACCCCCGATTCTGTTGCAAGCTTGTTTATGGTAAAGTGTTTTTCTTTACATAATGAAAGGATTCTGTTTTTTACCGCGTTGTAAGTACCCATAATCTGCCTCCTTGTGCTATTATGGGCTAATTATAGCCTTTTATTCTTGACAAAGTAGGCTATATATGATACTATATAGGCTATATAAAGACCATTGAAATTTTAAGTGGCTACAAATCTTAATATAACGCACAAAAATATTAATATAGCTTATTGTTTTTTCAGTTTGATTTGTGTTATTATTATAATAAGAAAAAAACGACACACAAATGTCATTTGTGTGTCGTTTGAAGGATGTTGTTATTAAATTAGTTTATATAAAAAATTTTATAAAGGAGAGGAAAATTATGAAGAAACTCATGGCGCTACTCGTAGCGACACTGATGATTATCAGTGTACTTCCCTCTGTAGCTTTTGCAGAGGCGGATGCGGACGTTCAGGCAGTTTACGCTGCACTTACAGAAGAAATGCTCGTTACAGACAATGAACCTGAATCCTCCGTAACAAAAAATCTTAACCTTGACCTTACGGGAGATATTACACTTCCTGCAGGCGTTTCGGTTACATTTAAAAGCAGTGATGAAACTGTTATTGCTGCTAACGGTACTGTTACCCGTGATGTAAATACATCAAAGGAAGTAACTCTTACCGCAACTATTTCAAAGGAAGGGGCAGAAAGCCTTACAAAAGAGCTTAATTTTACCGTTCTCCCCCTTACACAGGATGTTATCGCATCAGATAACCTCTACTACCCCCAGCACACAGGTAAACTCCTTATAGACTACAGTTCAGGTAAGGCAGTTCATACCATTCCCCAGTGGTCACTCAGCAACCACAATGCTACTATGGTTACAGACCATCTTGAAGCAAGATATTCAAAGGATGCAAACGGGTACTACGGTGCTACTGCAACAAGACATACCGGCACTAATGAAATGTACTTCAGATTCAAGCCCACTACTCCGGACATCATTCAGGGTGCAGATGATAAGAGTGTTACATACTCAATCAATTTCAATCCCGTAAACTGGGGTACAACAAACACAAAGCAGTTCTACCTCCGTTTCTACGGCAATACCAACAACACTTATGTTGGTTACATTCAGTTCTGGAACACACAGACAAGAATTGTAGATTCTAAAGGAACTACAGAGCTTTTCAAAACAACCGCACATAAGGTTAAAACCAACGAGAATAACAACGTTACAGTAAAATTTGACTACAACGCAAATCTTATGTACGTTACACTTAACGGCACACTTCTTACACCAAACGGTGTACCAACACTTGCAACAAATCTTACAAAGCAGTTTTCACATTTTGACTTCGGTTATTTCCGTCAGATGACTGATTCTGTTTTCCAGATTAACGATGTTACAATCACAAGAGAAACCAAGTATAAAGTGAGAAATGCAAACGAAATCACGGCAGAGCTTCTTGCCGACGGTCAGATTCCTTCATTTATTACAGAGGACCTTGACCTTCCTGCAAATACAGAAATTACATGGGCTTCGACAAACCCCGATGTAATTTCTGCAGAAGGCACAGTTATCCGCCCTGCTCTTGAAGATGCTGTTGTAACACTTACTGCAAATGACGGCACAAATACAAAGTCTGTTCAGTTTACTGTAAAGGCACTCACAGTAAGCGGTGTAGGTGTCAACTACTCATTTGACAATACCGATGCAAAGGCAGGTGAAAAGCCTGCAATGTTCACAGACTCCGCTTCAGGTAAAATACTGTATGCTAAAGAAGGAAATAACACTTACCTTGACTATACAGGAACAGCAGAATACGATGCAACAACGGCATTAATGAATATAAACACAGGTACAGATTTCCCTGTAGGAAGTCTCGGAAAATACATCATCGAGTATGATGCAAAATACACCAACGTTCAGCACGCAATGGTTACACTTCTCGGAAACGAATCCAGAGCAGTACGTCTTAACAATTTCCAGGGTGCATTAAAGGTTGGTACTGTTGCCGGAACAGAATGGTACGGTCCAAATAATACAACTTACGCTACCGTAACAGCAAATGAATGGCATAAGTTCAGATTCGAAATTGATACAACCAAGGCTACTCCCCTTGTTGATATCTATATGAATGATGCTTTGATTACATCAGGAGTTGCGGTAGAAGGTAGTAGCTACAACACAAGCATCGGTATTGAATTCAGAACAAGAGGTGCAAGTGCTGACGCGCCTTCAAACATAAAGATTGATAACCTTCGCATTTACACAGAAAGCACTCCCGATGAAGCAATTAAGCTTATGAGTAATCAGGACAAGATAAATTATTTTGAAAAGTTCATTACTCTTGATTCCATCGGCGGAACAAAGTATTATGACCTCACTGAAAATCTTACACTTGATGCACCTTTCCAGAGCTTTGACCTTGCAGATTACGGTGTAAGTGTAAACTGGGAATCAAATAACGAATCCGTTGTATCTTCAAGCGGTGTTGTTACAAAAACAGAGGTTGACTACACTCGTAGTGCTACTCTTACAGCAACACTCACAGCAGGCACAGGCGAAGATGCAGTAACCGTTAAAAAGGAATTCATTTTCACAATTCTTGCAGATAATTCAAAGGAATTCGGCAAAGCTTCAATGACATTTGACGATGGAGACGTAAACGGCTGGGTTGGTACATCCAATTCATCTGTTCAGACAGTAGAGCTTTCCGGACGAGACGGTAAGGTTCTTGAACAGACCTTTACAGGCGTTGAAAGAGGATATACACGCTCTGCATCTCTCGGTGGCGGTACACTTAATAATTTATATTCAATCAGCACAGATGTAATGTTCCAGCCTGACAGTTCCTCTACAAAACAGTGCTTTGAAGTTCTCGGTGCATCATATACATCACGTATCACCTTTAATTTCAGTACAGGTGCTATTGGTGTTCAGGGCGATTTCGGTGACAGATACTTTATGGTTCCCGGAATCAAGGCTGAAACAAACAAGTGGTATCACATTGACATTGTATTCAATGCAAGGCAGAAGAATTATATGCCCTACATTAACGGTCAGGCACTTCTTGAAGAGCCGGTAGATGTTGCAGATAACGTATGGGCAGGCTGGCTCTATGTAAGAAATACAGGTTTCTACTCTTACGGTACAGGCAAGATTTACGTTGACAACTTCTACATCCGCGAAAGTCTTAGTGAAGCTGCTCCTCTTGACCCAAATAGAGATTACACTGTAAGAAAGATTTCTCTTTACAACGAGTCAAACAATTCTACAATCACTAACCCTGCGCCCAATGCCACAGCTATCATTGCAAAGGTTAAGGTGCTTAAGAACAGCAACTCTCAGAATAGTGCAGGAAAAATATTCTTTGCCCGCTACAGTCCCAATGGCAAGCTCGAGCAGATTGTTTCCGAGCCTTTGACATCAAAGAGTGGTGCAAATGAGGTTGGCGGAGCTATAATCAATGTAACAATGCCCCTTACAGGTGATTGCAGTAACGATACCTTTAAGGTATTTGTAATTGATTCCGGTACACTCAATGCTTATGCTGTAAACACAGACTCCACAGGACCTAAGTTTGATGCAGAAAAGCTCTTTAATATGGATATGAATGTTACCCTTGCAAGTGACCTTGGCTACTATGCAGAATCTGAGTATGAAGGCATTGATGCCATCATCTATGACGGTGACACATATCTCGGAAGAAAGACAAAGCACTTTGCATACATCGGTCTTCCCGAGGGTGCATCAGCAGAAAACCCCGTTCCCGCAGTTGTCTGCGTACACGGCGGTGGCGGCAGTGCTTACGACGAATGGGTTAAACTCTGGAATGATGCAGGCTATGCAGCAATTGCAATGAACCTTAACGGACGTATCCCCACACCCGATATCACAGACGGTAACAATCAGCTCCGCCATAAGTGGGCAGGTGCTACTCAGGATAACTACGGCACAGTATCACCTGACGATGCTACATGGATGTACAGCGCAGTAACTGCCGTAATAGGTGCACACAATGTACTTCGCGAAATGCCTGAGGTTGATAGCTCAAAAATCGGTATCACAGGCGTATCATGGGGCGGTGTTGTAACAAGCACAACAATCGGCGTTGACGACAGATTCGCATTTGCTATTCCTACATACGGTTGCGGTTTCCTTATGGAAAGCGAAACATATATGGGCCAAATCCTTCCCAGACAGGAAAAGCTTTGGGATCCCTCAAACTTCTTTAAGAATGCTGATCTCCCTGTATTCTGGTTCAACGGCGAAAGAGACGCTAACTTCTCACTTACAAGTACGACAAAATCTTCACTTGCACTTGGTGACAATTCATACACTGCAATTGTTCCCGGCTTCGGTCACAGCCACGATGCTACATGGAAGAGAACAGAACCTGTCGCATTTGCAAACAGCATTGTAAAGAATGGTCCTGAACTTATCCGCGGTGAAGCAGTTCTTGAAGGCTCAACTGTAACAGCAACAACAAACAGACCTGCAGTTAAGGCAGTTCTTCGTTACATTACAACTGACCTTTCGTATACATCGACAACTAATTCAACAACTCTTAATTTCACATTTGCAGACTGTACAACAGCAGATGCAAATACTGATACATTCACCTTCACACTTCCCGAAGGTACAAAGCATTATTACGTTACATTCACCGATTCTGACGGAAATGTGACATCAACAGTTCTTTACGAAGTGAAATAATGAGAATGTAAAACAATTTTCATAAAAAAATCGAGGATTTTCATCCTCGATTTTTTTACTGTATAACGAAAACCACGCGATAGTCGCGTGGTTCAATAGAGGTTAACCGATGAGTAATAAATCCTCCGATTGTGATATAATAGTTTTGACCTGCCAGTCAAATATAAAACACAATCGGAGGATTTAAAAATGAAAAATAA
>JAZQAO010000007.1:0-1901 GCA_045545295.1 Clostridia bacterium | reverse complement strand
GCAATGTCCTCAATTTCGTGTTCCCAAATGACCTCGTTGAAGTCGATTTTATCGTTCCCTGTATCTTCAAGGTTTCGGTATGCCCAAAACAATGTGGGGTTGATGCCTGCCTCTCTAAGGTTTGGAACCTTGTTTTCAATTGCCTGTTCAAATGCTTCAATTTTTTTCATTTCAGAATCCTCCTAAAAATGTGTTCTTATCCCTTTCGGTAGTGACATATTACCTCTAAACACACTATATATCAAGGTATATACTACACAAATAGAAGGTTTCAAAACTGTGTATATTATTCAAATTTTATAGTTTGAATTTTTTACACTTTAATGCCGATTCTTTCAGAAAGTTTATATCAAAACCGCAGTCAATGTATCCCTCACGAATTGTAGTGTAATAAAAACAGCTTGGTGAATTTATAGGTCTGCCATCATTCATAATGTAAATATACGCCTCTACCTCTTTGCCTTCAAACTCAACCTTTATGTTTTCCTTTCTGTAAAGGTGAGGAAAACCCTCATATCGGTCAAGGCAAAGTTCATCAAAGTCAGTAGTTTTCCAAAGCAGTACAGGAACACTTGACCCCTCCTTAGGTTCAACCGTTGCAACCGCTGATTCATGGTAGCCTCGGAATAAAAGCTCGTAGCCTTCAAGTGTGGTTGTACCAAGAACCGATGCATAAGGGCAACGTCGGCTCATTTGTTTCAGGTTCAAATTCGAACCGTAAGCAAGATAAATTTTTGTTTTCATAGAAAATTCCTCCTTTTGTTTTTGAGGGTAAGAACCCTTCTACCACCTAAAGGACGGCATAACCGTCCGAGTAGGTCGGGGTTCGGTTTAGTTACCGAATCTCCATGCAGCCGAACCGCTTAAGTTTGCTGTTAAGTGTTCCCTGCAGTTTTTGAATTCGTCCCCTATAAAGCCGATGCGGTTTAGGTATGTTCGCATTGCGAATTTTTCATTTTCAACCTGTGGCTTTCTGGAGGATGCACTCTTTTGTGTAAGTGCTTGGTTGTTAAGGGCAAGAGCAAGTACAATGTAGCTTCTTATCTTTCCTGCATGAAGTTCGCTGTTAAAACCTCTAAGTTCAACTGTGTGGTTTCCTGTAAAAAAGCTGTGTAGGTTTAGGAAATGGTAACGGCTGCTGTGGTAATGTGTGTGTCTTGAATCACCGTAGCCTGCATACCAAATGTCCTCAATCTTTTTAAGGTTCTTCGGTCTTCTGCGGTTCATGGTTTCCACCAGGTGGTTGTCCATCTTCTTGCAGAACCTTGCTCTGTCCGGATTAATTTGAAGTGCCTTGTAGAAAAGGTCGTTCTTTGATGCAATGATGTTTATGAAGTTTCTAATGCTCCTTGCATCGTGGTTTGCTCCATCAAGGTGTATGTGTATTCCACAGGAGCTGTTTGCAAATGCTCCTTTGTGTCTTAGCTGTCTTACAAGCTCCTGCAGTTTTTCAATGTCCTCTCTGTATGTAAGGATGGGGCTTACAAGTTCTACACTGTAACTGCTGTCCGCTAAAAGCTTTCTGCCGTTTTCTTTCTTTTGGCATCTTATACTTCCGTCACTCATAAACTTCCATTTACGACCGTCAGGTGTTATAACCGTGTAGGTGTTGTAATATGTACCTGTAAATTCAACCCTTCCTCCAAGGTGTTCGGCTGCAACCTCCGCTGCCTCTTTTCTTGTAATTCCTGTGAACTCAATTTCAATTCCGAATTTTGTGTTAAACATTGTATTTTGTCTCCTTTTCAAAGTGTGTATTTCCTTTTGGTAGTACACATATTAACTCTGAAAAGCACATATATCAATACGATTACTACACAATAAAACTGTACATAAATTGTGTATATTACACTCTATTTTCCGGGGTATCCTATGCCTTTGAAATTGTAATTACCACGGCG
>JAZQAO010000006.1:0-1504 GCA_045545295.1 Clostridia bacterium | reverse complement strand
GGCTCTGCCGATTCCCTGACTCACACCTCGTCTGATTGCTCTTTCCAAATCAAAGAAACTCATAACTTATGCCTCCTTCAAATTATCATTCATACAAATTCCGATTATGTCTTTCTCATCCTGCTTTAACATAAAACTACAAGTTCCGCAGGTTTTGTCCTCACCGTCAGCGTATGGACAGTCTTCTGTAATGACATCTACCCATTTTCTGCCACCGGGGGTTATTCTCGGACATTCGATAAAATCGGGATATTCGCCAAGATGCTTCTTGCTCAGCGCATCATATCGAAAGGTAATTTCAAGTGAATCGCCGTCAAGAGTGTAAACCTTCTTTTTGTCATCCCTCATACGCCAACACCTCTTTTCGTTTCTGTTACTTCTATTATACAGGCAAAATTTTCTTAAAAAGAGTCCCGTTTTGGGGGTAAAAAAGTACAATTTTTGATGCTTTTTTTGCCCAATTAAGGCTTTCCCAAAGACCTCAAATCCCCGAAAAGCCAGTAAACAAGTCACTTTCAAAGAAAAAAACACCCCGTTCGCAAGCGAACGAGATGCAAAAAATATTTTTTATCTTTTTAAGTAGTTTTGAAGGTCTATTTTTTTGTTGATGCAAAGCTTCTGATATATGTGCTTTATATGGTTTTTAACCGAGCTTTCCGATATATTAAGATGCACAGCAATTTCTTTTGTTCCCCAATCACGGTTATACAGCATTGCTATACTGATTTCCAGTGGCGAAAGGGTGTGTGAGTAGTCGTGTTCATCAGGCTTGTGCAGACGATACCAGCCGTCATTAAATTCCTTTACAACCTTCATTATCTTTTTATAGTCTTCGGGATAGTCTGTTTTTAAGCACTGTTCTGTAAGACCTTGAAGCAAATTATGATGTATGCCGAACAGCTTTATAAAGCCGTCGTGCCTTGCAGTTTCCCACGCAATCATAAAGTGCTGGCGGGCAAGAAGAGGCTTTTTAAGTCCCATAAAGGATGCTGCCGCAACTATAAGCACATAAATTGCCGCAACCGGATAAAAGCTGTTGCAAAAAGCAAGGGCTGTATCACATATACCGATTGCTCTTTCAAAATTCCTTTCTCTGTATGCCTTGTACGCCAATATGTATGCTCCGTAAAGTCTTATGCCGTTCGGAAGAAAGTGCAGATATTCCTCAAGGGGCGGCACTTCGGGAACAGGCACGTTCAAAAGATATTTTCCGATATATGCGGTAAGCACACCGATAGCATGTAGCTCTTTTGGTGCGTCTTGGTTATTAAGCCCTTTCTCCAGTTCTTTGGATACACGCTCGGAAAAGAAGCCGGCAAGGTGAATATGACCTCTGAATATATTTGCAAAGGTACACATAACGTTGGCAGAATAGCGAAGCGATTCGTCATCTGAGTCAAAATACTGCTCCAAAAGCTGTGCGGCTTCTTCTGCCTGACCTGTATAATAGTAATACTCTGCAAGAGCAATGTTTTTATCATCGGGATCGGGAATGGATTCGATA
>JAZQAO010000005.1:0-25866 GCA_045545295.1 Clostridia bacterium | reverse complement strand
AAAGCCTTAATATTCCCTATGATGAGGTAAAGAGCCTCCAGTATTACGGAGATGCAAGTGTAGTGCCGTCAGACAGCAGTTTGTTTTCGTTTAAAGTAAACGAGGATGGAAAAACTGCGAGTATTATAGAAGTGGATAATGGCATTTCAGGCGATATTGTCGTTCCGTATGAGTGCGTTATAGATGGAATGAAATATGGTGTGATAAGCATAGGAGATTATGCATTTCATTCTCGTGAAAGTCTCAAAAGTATAATAATTCCACATGGTGTAACAAGCATAGGAAGTGCTGTGTTTGAAGCTTGCTACGGTCTTACAAATATAACAATTCCCAACAGTGTAGCAAGCATAGGGGAATATACGTTTGAGGGTTGTTATAGACTTACGGACGTATATTTCAGAGGTGCAGAAGAACAGTATTTTGAGATTATAATAGGTGAGTATAATTCCGGTTTATTTAACGCAACAATCCATTACGAGTGGTCTGACGTGACTAAGGAATATGTTGATGGGAAAATTGCAGAGGTTGAACCTACCATATTCAAAGAAGAAGTTGATGTTGATGTAGCCTCAATAATTATAGAAGATAATCATATTTATCATACACAAATGGTGTTAAATAAATTAACTGTGGAGTTACCTGAAGAATTGGAGATAGGTTACACATCGGTACTTTACTTTATTACCCCTTTTGAAATTACTGATGATTATACATCGTTCCCTGCAAATATAAAATTTAAAGGTGATAGTACGGAAGATGGAAAATTTGTTCCTGAAGCAAATATGAGATACACGATTGTATTTGATTATGACAGAGTTGATGTAATCGGTTATGTAAGTGGGGTGGCAATATGAAGTATTACAGATACATAAGTGAAACACAGATTGAAGCGTACATAAAAAAGTATGTGGTAGTGGATAACAAGCAGATTTCACATCCTTCTGCAGAAACGCTTCTTAAAGCAGGGATAAAGCCTTTGGTGGTAGAAGATATGCCTGAACTTACAGATATGCAGTATGCAGAGCCGTACTATGTTGACGGAGATACAGAGATTGTACAGAAGTGGAACGTGCTTGAGGTGATTTACGATGAAATTGCAGATGCTTAAACAGGCGTTGATTGCTTATGTCGCTAGTTCACTTAAAGCTATATGGTCTGCGGTGGCACATCCTCTGTCGATTGTAGGTAAAAAGAATTGTGGTGTGGCTGATTATCGGATATACGGAAACAGCGTGCAAAATGGTGAGCCTACACCCGACAATCCTGTTGAAGTGCAGAGTGTGGGAGATTATGATGATTCTACCGGAAAATATAAAGTGCCGATTATGATAAGCACAGAGAATTTAATAGATGTAAGTAAGGCAAGTAGCACTACTACAAGATATGGTGAGCGTGGAATAAAGCAAACAAGAGCCGCAGATACAAATGGCGGTGGCAGATTTCCGGTAAACATAAAAGCGGGGACAACAATATATTTTAGCTTTAAGTTTGTTGGAGCCGGTGGAAGTAATACTAATAAAAATATATATTTGAGAGCTTATCCAACTGATGGCGGAGATAGATTTGCTATTTTCCAACTCTATTATTTAAAAGAAGGAAAAAGATATATAAATTCCTATACCGCAACAAAAGATATTAAACAAGTAGAATTTTATACTATGAGTGTTTGGGAAGTAGGAAGTTATTTTATTTTAGATGATGTAAAGCTTACTACAACAGAGCAAAAAACTGCCAATATATACTTGGATGAGCCGTTAAGAGCAGATAGAGTATGCCGTGACGAAATTGATTTTGGAAGAGGTATAGTCATAAGGAGAGTTGCAAAGATAACCTTTGATGGAAGTGAAAAGTGGGAAAAATATAGCTCTTATGAACACACATTTAAGTATGACTATGGCTTCCGTACTGCAAGCATAGCAGATGGTTATGGTAAATGCTCACACTACAAAGTCACAGGTACGAGCAAAATGGATACAGACGGGTATTGTGTAACCGGTAATAGCTATTCTGGTTTTTTCACAGATTATCGTTTCTCTACTGTAGATGAGTTCAAAACTTTCTTAGCAGAACAAGCACAAGCGGGAAATCCTGTGACTCTTGTAAACGGAGTATATGAATGGTATAACAACGGAAAGCCAAAAGAAGAGCCTATCGAATTACCAAATCTTCCCCAATTCAAAGGCACAACAGTATATGAAGCACAGACAGAGATACCGCCTAGCGGTATTGAAGTACAGTATTTTTAAAGGAGTGATTATATGAACGGAAATACAATTAAAAACATTATTTTGGTAGTAATATCCGCGGTGGGGGGATTCATCGCGGAACATCTTGGAGGGGTGGACAAGATGCTTATCGCATTACTTATATTTATGACGGTGGACTATATCACAGGTCTTGCGGTGGCATTCTTATTCCACAAGTCTACCAAAACTGAAAGTGGTGGAGCTTCGAGCAAGGAAGGCTTTAAGGGGATTGTGCGGAAAATGTGTATTCTGGCACTTATAGGTCTTGCACATGAGCTTGATGTTATTATGGGTGTGGATTACACGAGGGCACTTGCCATAATGTTCTTTTTGGGGAATGAGGGTCTGAGTATTCTTGAAAATATGGGCTTGATGGGTGTACCGTATCCGGAATTTATTAAAAAGGCACTTGAAGTGATGAAGGACAAGGGGAAGGATGCGGAGTGATTTTTTTGCAAATGCGAAATGTGAAATGCGAAATGATGGAAAGTTTTCGCTGTTGCGAAAACTCACATTCACTTCGAACTTCGAACTTGACATTTCGAACTTACGAAAGGTAGTGAAGTGAGTTGAAAAAGATTATAACGGAGAAAGAGATAAAAGAGGCGTTTGAGACGCTGAAGAAATATAAGGAGGGGAAAGCGGCTCTTGAAAACAGAATTGTTGAAGATGAAATGTTCTGGAAGAGAAGACACTGGGATGTGTTTCGCAAAGCTGATGAAAAGACAAAGCCGTCAAGCGGTTGGATGTTCAATGCTATAGCTAACAAGCACGCTGACGCTATGGACAGTTACCCGGAGGCAATATGTTTGCCGAGAGAAGCGGACGATGAAGAAAGTGCAAAGATGCTGACGAGTATTATCCCGGTAATCCTTGAGAGAAACGGTTTCCAGGACACGTATTCAGACAACTGGTGGTACAAGCTTAAGCACGGTACAAGTGCTTATGGCGTATTCTGGGACAACAGCCTTGAAAACGGCCTTGGAGATGTACAGGTTACGAAGATTGACCTCTTAAATATATTCTGGGAGCCGGGAATAAGAGATATTCAGAAGTCAAGAAATCTGTTTATATGTGACCTTGTGCCGGTGGATGTGCTTAAGGAACAGTATCCCGATGCAAAAATAAGCGGTGGAGAGCAGACCGAGATTAAGAAATACATATATGATGACAATATTGATGCATCAGACAAGGCGTTGGTGGTGGACTGGTATTATAAAAAACAGGGCAAGCTCCACTACTGCAAGTTCTGTGAAGAAAATGTATTATATGCCAGCGAAAATGACGATGGAATGACAGACGGATGGTATCACGACGGAGAGTATCCCATAGAGGTTGATGTGATGTATCCTGAAGAGGGAACACCGGTGGGGTTTGGTGTTATATCCGTTACAAAGGATGCACAGCTGTATATTGACCTTCTTGACGAAAAGGTTATGAACTATATTCACGCAGCGGCAAATCCGAGGTTTTTTGCAAAGCAATCTTCAGGCATTAATGAAGAGGAATTCCTTGATACAAAAAAGCCTATTGTTCACGTAGAGGGTGACCTTGACGAAAAAAAGGTTAAACAGATAGTAGTTCAGCCACTTGACGGTTATGTGATGAACTTCAGAGAATCGAAAATTGATGAGATGAAGGAGACAAGCAGTAACCGTGACTTCAGCAATGGAGGAACTGCAGGCGGTGTGACAAGCGGTGCGGCTATTGCGGTGCTTCAGGAAGCGGGGAATAAGACAAGCCGTGATATTATAGATACAAGCTACAGAGTATTTGCAAGGATTGTTCACAAGATTATTGAGAGAATGAGACAGTTCTACACCGAGAGCCGTACTTTCCGCATAGTGGGCGAGAACGGTGTAAATGAATATACAAAGTTTGACAACAGCGGTATCAGAGTAGAGAGTATGGGAGAAGTGGCAGGTCAGGAGCTATTCGGGAAGCCTATATTTGATATTGACGTGAAGCCACAGAAACAGAATCCTTACAGTACGCTCAGTCAGAACGAAACTGCAATGAATTTATATTCTGCCGGATTCTTTAACCCGGAAGCGGCACAACAGGCGTTGCCGGCACTTAAGATGATGACCTTTGAAGGGAAAAAAGAGGTTGAGGATTATGTAAGTCAGGGAATGACGCTGCAGAATCAGTTGATGCAGATGCAGAAGCAGATGGAAATGCTAATGCAGGAGAATGCGATGCTGAAGGGAGTTCCTGTGAATGAGGAATTCGGAATGCGTAGTGCGGAGTGAAATTCTTCACTACGCTCAGAATGACAGGTGGGTGATGTAAATGAAGAATATTATATGGCGACCGCAACCGAAACAGAAGATATTTATGTCAAGGTTTGAAAACGAGGCATTATATGGCGGAGCTGCAGGGGGCGGAAAGAGCGACTGTGCTATTGCCGAAGCTCTCCGTCAGGTACATATTCCCCATTACAGGGGACTTATCCTCAGAAAGACATATCCCCAACTAAGTGAGTTAATAGACAGAAGCCGTGAGATTTATCTTGCGGCTTTTCCAAAAGCTAAATACAATGACACAAAGCACTGCTGGACCTTCCCAAGCGGTGCAAAGATTTATTTCGGTGCGATGCAATATACGAAGGACAGGACGAATTATCAGGGTAAAAGATATGACTTTATTGATTTTGACGAGCTGACACAGTTTACGTGGGACGAATACAGTTACCTTTTCTCCCGTAACAGACCGGGAGGCCCCGGGACAAGGTGCTACATCAGAGCGCAGGCAAACCCCGGAGGCATCGGCCACGGATGGGTAAAGGAAAGATTTGTTACTGCAGCACCGCCCATGACAACTATATGGGAGGAAAACGAAATAAGGCATCCTGACGGGACACTGCAGAGAAATAGGAGAAGCAGAATATTTGTGCCGGCAAGTGTATTTGACAACAAAATACTGATGGAAAACAATCCTGAATACACGGCAAGCCTTGCACAGCTTCCCGAAGCGGAGAGAAATGCTCTTTTGTACGGTGACTGGGACAGCTTTTCGGGACAGGTATTCCTTGAATGGAGAAACAATCCTGACGGGTATGAATCAAGAAAAGGAACTCACGTTATAAACCCCTTCAGAGTTCCTGACAGCTGGACAATATACAGAGGTTTTGACTTTGGTTATGCAAAGCCTTTTTCAGTGGGTTGGTATGCCATAGACCATGACGGACGGATGTACCGCATCAGGGAGCTATACGGATGCACAGGAACACCCAATGAGGGTGTAAAGTGGAATGTGCCGGAGATTGCAAGGAAGATTGCGGAGATTGAAAAAGAGGATATAAACCTTAAGGGAAAGACTATACATGGTATTGCCGACCCGTCCATATTTGACGAGAGCCGTGGCGAGAGCATTGCGGAAATGATGGAAAGGGAACGTATTTATTTTGACAGGGGAGACAATACGAGGCTAGCCGGGAAGATGCAGATGCACAACAGACTTGCCTTTGATGAGCTTGGAATCCCGATGCTTTATGTGTTTAACACCTGCAAGCATTTTATAAGGACGATTCCGGAGCTTATATATGATGATACGGATGTGGAGGATATTGATACGGACGGTGAAGACCATATTTATGACGAATGCAGGTATGTGGCAATGGCGCATCCGATAAATCCACCCAAGAAAGTGCCGAAGGTGAAGATGTACAATCCCCTTGATATTGATGAACAGGATAACAGGGCAAGAAATTGGTGGGAGTAGAAAAGGGTGGGCAATGACAGGAAAATCACTCGGTGTTATAATTATGTCATAATACAAGAAAGGGTGTTTGAAAGTGGAAATCAAACGCGAACTTGGAGCACTGAATATTCAGCTGTTTGCTGAAGGCGGTGCTGTCGGAGAGGGTGCGAGTGTCGGCAACTCGCAGACGGGCGAAAATAACGCTGAAGTTAACGGCGGTAATCCCGACGCCGGGGATAATGGTGCTTCGCAGAATGGCGAAGTAAAGGCTGATGAAGTTACTCTTGACGGTATCTTCGAAAAGTATCCGGAACTTAAGAAAGAAGCGGACAAGAGGACGGCAAAGGCAGTGCAGGGAAGAGTTTATCAGATGAACAAGTCCTTGCAGAAGAGTGATGCGGTACTGCAGAAGCTGATGGTGCGTCACGGGGTTGAAACTCTTGACGACCTTGATAAAGTGCTTGACAGTGACGAGGCTTTTGAAGCTCTGGCAGCGGAGAGGGGAGAAAATCCCGAAACAATGCGTGAGCTTGAAAGACTTAAAGTCATCGAGAAAAATATGCAGATGCAGAGAAGACAGGAAGAAATCGAGCGTAAGGCAGATGAAACCTACAACGGGTGGATGAGGGAAGCGGAACCGCTAAAGGAACGTTATCCCGGGTTCGACCTTAACGCAGAGCTTCAGAATCCTGAATTCGGTAAGCTTCTTCAGAGAGGCATCCCGATGGAGCACGCATACAAGCTGTTGCATCACGATGAACTTATTAAAGCAGCGGAAACAGCTGCTGCAGAAAAAATCTCCAAAAGTGTGCAAAGCCGTGCAGCACGTCCCAGTGAAAACGGTCTTGGTAATCAGAGTGGCGTTGTCGTGAAAAATGACGTGCACAAGCTTACCAAGAAAGAACGTGCGGAGCTTGCAAAGAGGGCTGCACGCGGAGAGAGGATAGAATTCTAAGGTCGGATGACAAAGTCATCCTTTCGAAGCGAAAAGTTTCTTCGGAAAATGTTTCGCTTCGAGTAAAGGGCCTACACTCGCGTGGCACTCACCGTGCCGGCCCTTGTAAGGAGTTAAAATCGAGGTACACGCCCCCGATTTTAACGGAATTTATATTGAAAGGAGAAATAAGTAATGTTTAAGTTTAATTTGCAGCATTTTGCTGCAGGTGATAATGTGCATACCACAACAGGTATGGCGGCAAACAGTACAGGCAATATAACGCCATACGGTGAAAGTGGCGGTCTTAGTGCCGAAATGAAAACCTATTACTCTGACTATCTTATTGATATGGCAGAGCCGAAGCTTGTTCATGACCAGTTCGGTCAGAAACAGCCTATTCCCAAGGGGAAGGGTAAGACAATCGAATTCCGTAAGTACGATCCCCTTCCTGTACTTACTACACCTCTTACAGAAGGTGTTACACCCAACGGTCAGAAGCTGGATGTAAAGACTATCACTGCAGAAGTTAAGCAGTACGGTGGCTTCATTGAACTTTCTGATATTGTACTTCTTACAGCTATTGATAACAACCTTGTTCAGGCTACAAAGCTTCTCGGAAGTCAGGCCGGAAGAACGCTTGACACAATTACAAGAGAAGTTCTCAACGGCGGTACAAACGTGCAGTACGCAGAAGGTCAGGTTGAATCAAGAAGTGCCCTTGTAGGCGGTCAGGACGAGGGCAACCATTATCTTACAATAGATGCAGTCAGAAAAGCGGTAAGAACTCTTAAAGGTCAGAACGCCGAGACAATCAATGGCAACTTTGTGGGAATTATCCACCCTGATGTTTCTTATGACCTTATGAGTGACCCCAAGTGGGTGAATGTAAAGTCTTACTCTGACCCTGAGGGCATTTATGCAGGGGAAATCGGCAGAATCGAAGGTGTTCGCTTTGTAGAATCTACAGAAGCAAAGATTTTCGAAAAAGCAGGAAGCAATAGCCGTGACGTTTATTCAACGCTTATTATCGGTGAAAACGCTTACGGTACTACTGAAATTTCCGGTGGCGGTCTTGAGCATATTGTAAAACAGCTCGGCAGTGCCGGTGCTGCAGACCCCCTCAATCAGAGAGGTACAGCCGGTTGGAAAGCTACAAAGGCGGCAGTAAGACTTGTTGAGCCTTATATGGTAAGAATCGAAACGACTGCAAGCGTATGATAAGAGAATGCGGAGTGCGGAATGAGGAGTGATTGATGTGGCGGAAGTAAAAGAAACTGCAAAAAAGGAAGAGCTTGTCGAAGTTGAACTTTTCAAGGACAACAAAGACTACAAAGACGATGTGTTTGTCTGTGTGAACGGTAAGAACCGTGTTATAAAACGTGGGGAAAAGGTTAAAATTCCCAAAGCGTATGCAGAAGTTCTTGAGAATTCAAAGGCACAGGATAAGGCAGCGGCTAAAATGATGGAGGAAAAGGCTGACGAGTTCAGTGCAGAATCCAGAGCAAGAAATATCTGACAAAAATCCGTAACGGTGATGCCAAAACGGCACAGTGCCGTTACGGATTTTTTAATGCGAAGTGCAAAATGCGAAATGATGGAAAGTTTTCGCTGTGGCGAAAACTAACATTCACTTCGAACTTCGAACTTTACATTTCGAACTTACGAAAGGTCGTGAAGTATTATGAATGCAATTGAAGCAGTAGAGATTGCAAAGAAGGTCAACAGAGAAATTGGTGAGGATGTTTTCTTTCGTGCTTGCGAGAGGCTTGAAAGGATGATTGAAAAGTACGCAAAGCTTCCCCACAAGGTATTTGACAGAAATGCCCCTCTTATAGCTGCAGGAGGAGAGTATGACGGGTATGATGACCTTTATACCATATATTTGAAGCGTGAAGCGGCGTTAGCTATTGAAGATTGGGATTGTTTCAGTAGTTATGATGCGTTATATGCTATTAAGTGGAGTGATTTGTGCAGAGAGATTGTGAGAACGCATAAGCCTGAAGCACAGAGCTTCGGTCCTGATTGGCGGTGGAGCTGATGGGAATGCGGAATGCGGAAGACGGAATGCGGAGTGTAATTCCACCGGATAAGGAGATTGCATCAGCGCAGGTGTTATTCCCTGACAGAAAGACCCTTGATGAGGTTATAGCAGAGCTTAAGAATAAGATTGAAACATTGACGGAGAAAGTTGGTGATACAAGTGAAGACGTATGAAGAGGAATTGAGAGAAAGGCTTAAGGATGGCAGAGGTCCCAGACGAGTTGAGACGGAGAAAACATTCCCCGGAGTTAAGAGCCTCTTTACAGGAAGAATGCCGACAAAGGTAAGTGCCCCCAAGGTAGCTTCTGAGGTGGTGCCGGTTAAAACGCCTACAATGGTTGGTAATTATGATATTAATACAGATTTTATGTCAGAGCAGATGAAAGCAGAAGCTGCAGGAGATTACGGAAAGGCAAAGGAAATGGAATATTTGCGTAATCAGAAAATAGGAACTTTGGGACTTGATTATGCAAATACAGACAAATACAACTATTTTGACCCGTACAGAGGTGACCTTGACAGGCAGAGAGAAGCAATTGAAAGCCGTGGACCTTTCAGCTACGATTACCGTGAGGATGATTTATACAAGACTATACGTGCACTTAAAGAAAAAGAGGCACAGAAGGCGTACAATGACGGATATGCACAGCTCAGTCGTCAGTTCGACGGGGATATTCCTGTTAATATGATTAATAAGCTCATTACAACAAAGAGTGAGATAACAGATCAGGCGGACAGTTATATTCCCGAGCTTCGGCAGATGGCGTATCAGATGCATCAGGACGAAGGAGACAGGATGCTTCAGAATTACGGTCTTACAAGAGATGCTGCAGCGGAGGATTACGCAAGGTGGAGTGCTGACCGTGACTTCCTTGTAAGCGGAAGTGAAAATGCTTATGGCCGTGACAGATATGATAAGGAATTTGATTATTCGAAGAGTATGGATGAAAGAAACTTTGATTATGCGAAGGCTATAGACGACAGAAACTTTGATTATACAAAAGAAAGAGATGCGATTGAAGACTACTGGACTCAAAGACAGTGGGATGAGGATGTAAGGCGCTGGAATAAATTGCATCCGTAAGTTTGCGGGGTGTAAAAACGGCTTTTACACCCCTTTTTAAATAAAGGAGTTGATTCAGTTGGCAAAGGAAAAAAAGAAAACTACTACTGCTCAGAAACAGTTGTTGGCAGAAATAAAGAAAGATATAGAGGGCATTTCACCGGAACAGCTACTTAAACGGCAGATGGTGCGGGACGGAAAGGCTGAATATCCTGAAGCTGCGGCAAAAAGCTTTGCAGGACCTGTGAGAACACCACAAATTGAGGCTACAGAGGAAGGGGATGTCAAATTTAAAACAAATGAGGACGCGGGGTTATTCAGAAAGCAAGAGAAGGCACGTAAGGATATTGACAGTTATTATGAATCCAGAAGAAGAGAAAATCCGTACTCTGTTATGAATTCAAAAGAGCTTTACGGTGAACTTATAAAGTTAGACGATGATTACGGCAGTGGCCGTATAACAGAGAGTGAGTATTTCAAGAAAAAAGATACTATTAATACGTGGAGAATACAGATTGCCGATGAGAATGAGCTTGACGGTATTATCGGAGAATTAAGGCGCGAAAAAGAGGACTATGACAGACTTTCTGATACGAGAAGTAAGATGGATTTTGCCAGGAAAACTTTAGGGGCAAAATGGTCTCAAATCGGTGGCTATTCAGATATGGAAAAAGGTATGGCAGGAAACTACGGAGCACATATTGAATCTGAAAGGAAAAAGACAAAAGATGCACTTGCCTTTGCTGAAAACCGAAAAAAGGAAATAGCAAAAGAAAAAGAGCTTTTGGCAAAGAAGAAAAAAATTGATGAAAAATATAAAAAGATTGCAGAAGAAATGTCAGCAGAGACTACAACGCGGAGTGAACTTAATTCTTACGATGTAATGAATCCGTTATACGGTGACTTTGAGGAAAGCGAGCTTTCTCTGTATCAAGGTCTTAACAGAATAAATCCTGAAATAGGAACTGAATATTATAAAGAGATGGAAGAGTTTCTTGAACTGAGGGCTACACAGAGAAAAGAAAGTGAAGCG
Organism: Clostridia bacterium; assembly: GCA_045545295.1. GTDB lineage: Bacteria > Bacillota > Clostridia > UMGS1883 > UMGS1883 > UMGS1883. The sequence goes on along the minus strand of JAZQAO010000005.1, from coordinate 14,845 downwards.
GCAGAGTTCGGAGAGGAGCATCCGTATCTTGCAGGACTTAAAGCAGTAGGCCTTAATATTGTCGGTGGAGCTCCTGCGGCAATAGATAATCTGACGGATGTTGTTACAGAGGGAAAAGTGAACACGCACGACGCTACTTCCAGAATGGTGAGAGAATCACAGGCATTACGACAGGGCGGAAGTCAGTATATGCAGAAACGTCACGGGCAGGCAGGTGCCTGGGCGTATAACACAGGACTTTCAATCGTGGAAAATGCAATTGTTATCGGTGCCACAGCAGGAATAGGTGGTGCAGTCGGTTTAGGAACAAAGGCAATATCAGCAATAACAAGCGGAAGTATGGCAATGAGTGCTGCTTCCAACCAGATGATAAGTATTGCAGACCGTGGCGGAAATGATGCGCAGATTATAATAGGCGGTGTTGCTGCAGGTGCGGCAGAATATATTTTTGAAAAATATTCTATAGAAGGCTTATTTAATATACGCGGAATAAAGGGATGGAAAAACATACTGAAGGCCACAGGCTTACAGATGCTGACAGAAGGACAGGAGGAAACACTTACTGAAATTGCCAATATTTTTTCAGATGCTGTGATTATGGGAGGAAACAGCGAAAGTAATGCCAGAGCGAGAGCGCTTGTAATGGATGGTATGAGTGCAGAGGAAGCGACAAAACAGGTGTTCAGAGAAAATCTTGACCAGATACTGCAGGCAGGTGTATCAGGTGCTGTGTCAGGTGGAATTATGGGCGGAAGCATTTCTGTATTTAACAATGCAATGTATAACCAACGAATGAATACGATCGCAGGAAATGTTTTAAACTCACCAAAGACACTTAATGATATACTCAGAATTGGAAACGAAATTAAAAACGGAGAAGCAAAATATATTTCGGAGCTTATACAGGAAGGTGTAACACCTGATGCGAAGCAGGTGAGGACACTTGTGGAATCTGTTGCAAATGACAGTATTACACAAGATGCAAGTTTGCCGGGTGTTGTAAAGGTTATAGGAGCTATAGAAGGAAGAAACTCTGATTATTATACCTCAGATGAAGCTGTTGACACAGCAAATGCAGTGCTTAAAATGACAAACGGTACTGCGACAAAGGCTGACTATGCACTTATTGAAAGAAGCGAAGGCGCAAGAACTATTATATTAAGTGCGGAAGGTACAAAGGCGTGGGACAGCCTTAAGGCGGAAGCGGATAGAAGAATGCGGAGTGCGGAATACGGAATGCGGAGTGATGCCACCTCATCCACCGCTAAAGCGGTTCCCCTTCCCCTCGAAGGGGAAGGCTCTGGTGTGAAGTATAAAGGTGATGAGCACGCTGTTGTAAAGGACGGGGATGTGTTTACTAAGGATGGAAGGAAAGTTACAATTTCCGCGAAGGCTGACACGGTTAACGGAATTGTTGTGAACGGTGAGAGTAAGAGATTTCAGAAAAACGATTCCAAAGGATATTCGGTAGCTGAAAAGCTTGCTACATCTTTTAAGAAGCCTGTTAAATTTGTAAAGGGACTTTATGATGCTGAAGGTAATATGCTTGACGGTGCTGAAACCGACAGCGGTATATTCATCAATACCGAGGCGAAGAATCCTATCAAGTGGGCGGCAACGCACGAATTCAGCCACACAATGAAAAAGAGAGCCGGTGAGGCGTGGAGTGCATACCAGAAATTTGTAATAAACAAGTTGAAGAAAGACGGTACATACTACAAGGTATTTGATACAAAGGCAAAGGCGTACGGTACAAGAGATGCGTCGTACATCAATGAGGAAATTGCCTGCGATTATATCGGCGAAACCTTTGACAGTGTGGACGAACTTGCAGACCTTATCCGCAAGGATAGAGGATTGGCGGTAAAGGTACGTGATTTCTACTACAAGGCGCTTGATAAACTCGGTCTCCTTGATGAAAAGAAAAAAGCCCAGGCAATGTGGGCCAAGGCATACAGAGAAGCTATGAAGAATAGTGATATGGAGTATGCGGATGGTGTGCATGAGTCAAAGAGTGGTACAAGGGTAAATAAAAATTTGGACAGCGGTGAAAAAATTACTGTTGATATGGATGAACAGAAAAGAACAGAGATATTAAAAAAAGCTTCGCTTGATGTTGTAGAAGCAAAGTCAGATGCTTTGAAATTGTCATTTGAAGAAGTTGAAATTTTGGAAAGCAGATGCAAGAGTAAGGCAGAAAAAATTTTAAAAGAATTATGCGAAAAATTTGGAATTTTTAAGAAATTTTATAAAAAAGATATTGATTTAGAGTTCAATTATTCAAAAAGTTCTTTGAGTGAAAGTAGCCATAAACAATATGAAAGAAATCCTACTTATTCAGATTTTGCAATAATGCTTTCTATGTTTGATTCGGTTATATCAAACGCTCAACCAATAGAAGTACATACTGATAAGTACACAGGTACAAAAAGAGAAGATACTAATCTTAAACAAAGTTATGTGTTAATTTCAGCTTTTAAAAATGGTGAGTTTATCGTTCCCGTAGAAATTAACATCAAAGAATTTAAGAATGGCCAAGAAAATAAAATGCATATGACGGTAACATTAAAAAAAATAAGAGCCGACATCTTGGCGCCCGCTACGAATTTACATTCGCACCAAAGCACTCCGTCAACTCTCAATATCAGTATAGCAGACCTTATAAAAAATGTCAATCCTTCAGATAGTGATTTTTTAAGATATGTGCCTAATGAGATGCTTAACGAAGCACAAATTAAAGCAAAAAAGGAAGCATTAGAAAAAGACATACAGAAAATTGAAAGTTTGAGAAAATCTGTAGCTGGTACCCGTGTGGTGGAGAGTACCTCCGTTGTGCGGAGTACGGAAAAAAGTGCGACTATATCTGACGGTGAAATTTATTCACAGGGAAAGAGAGTAAGCTTTGAAAAGGGAGAAAGAGTAGGCGGAAACGTTGTCTATAATGAAGAAAGCCGTGAGTTTGCAAGGAAGAAACGTGAGGGGTACAAGGTAATACAGACAATGGCGAAGGACCTCGGTATGAAGGTTAAGTTTGTAAAGGGACTTGTTGACGGTGACGGAAACGTGCTTGACGGTGTTATAACAAGCGAGGGTATATTTATTAACACTGAAGCGGAAAACCCCACACGTTGGGCGGCAACACACGAATTCAGCCACAGAATGAAGCAGACAGGCGGTAAGACGTGGCAGAGGTATCAGGATTATGTTATATCGCATCTCAAGGAAACGGGCAAGTATGAAGAAAGATATAATCTTAAAAAAGGTGCTTATGCGGAAAATGAAATTGATGAAGAAATTGCATCAGATTATATCGGAGTAATGTTTGAGGATGTAAAGGAACTATCTGACTTTATCCGCAGGAACCGCAGAGACGCTTTCGGAATACGTAACGCATACTATAAGGTACTTGACAAGTTTGGACTTCTTGATGAAAAGAAAAAAGCCCAGGCAATGTGGGCCAAGGCGTACAGAGAAGCTATGAAGAATAGTGATGTTGAGTATGAGGGTGGTGTGAAATTCAGTAAAACATATTCATTTAATAAACAAGTTGATGATGCTTTGGATAATGAGATTCCTAGAGGATATAGTGTGTATGTTGGTAAACTGCCTAAACTTTTAGAAAAGTGCGGTTTAAATCCAGAACTTCCAATGCTGATGCATCCATCGCACATAAGAGATATTAATCACGAACAGTCTGAAGATAACATTCATTATCACGGAATTCCGGATACATTAATAAAACAAATTCCTGAAATGTTAAAACAACCTGCAATGATTTATGATTCGATTTCTGAAGATAACAGTGAAAATAGCGTTTGTGTGCTTACAACGCAATGTGATTCAAATGGGGATCCAATTTTAATAGTAATAACTAATAGCGAACAAGACGAAAAGTACCTTAATGTAGAAATGGAAACCAAAAAAACTTATGCAAACAACCATGTAGATACAATGTATGGGAAAAAAGGTTTTAGCTATCATATGGATTCAGTAATTGATAATGATGCAGTTTTATATGTAAGCAAAAACGGAATAAACAAGTTGTTAAATAGAAAAAACCTCAGGTTGAATTCTGATGGCAAGCTCCACTTGCTTGCGCGATTAGACAACCTAAGGTTTGACAACATTATACATCAAAGTAGAAATGTTGTCAATACTAATTCTATGCAGAATGCTTCAAAAAATTCAGGAAAACGGTCCGTAGCTGGTACTCGCGCAAGTGAAACTGAAAAAGCTGTTAAAAAAGATAAAGCTACTGTCAATAGTAAGGATATGCGTGACGGTGAAATTTATTCACAGGGAAAGAGAGTAAGCTTTGAAAAGGGAGAAAGAGTAGGCGGAAACGTTGTCTATAATGAGGAAAGCCGTAAGTTTGCAAAAAAGAACCGTGAGGGGTACAAGGTAATACAGACAATGGCGAAGGACCTCGGTATGAAGGTTAAGTTTGTAAAGGGACTTGTTGACGGTGACGGCAACGTGCTTGACGGTGTTATAACAAGTGAGGGAATATTTATTAATACTGAAGCGAAAAATCCCACACGTTGGGCGGCAACACACGAATTCAGCCACAGGATGAAGCAGACTGGCGGTAAGGCGTGGCAGAGGTATCAGGATTATGTTATAAGTCATCTTAAGGAAACGGGCAAGTATGAAGAAAGATATAATCTTAAAAAAGGTGCTTATGCGGAAAGTGAAATTGATGAAGAAATTGCAGCGGATTATATTGGAGTAATGTTTGAGGATGTAAAAGAACTTTCTAATTTCATCCGCAGGAACCGCAAAGATGCTTTCGGAATCCGTAACGCATACTATACGGTGCTTGACAAACTTGGACTTCTTGATGAAAAGAAAAAAGCCCAGGCAATGTGGGCTAAGGCGTACAGAGAAGCTATGAAGAATAGTGATGCGGAGTATGAGGATGGTACACAGCAGTCACAGAGTGGAACAAGGGTTGAAGAAACTCCTGAAGTAATGAATTCAGGAGTGATAAATCAAGACGTATTAAATCAATACAAAAAAGATGTTGATGATGTTCTAAGTGGAAAATATAAAGGTGATGATGTTCTAGTTATGGGTGGAACACCTAAAGTTTATACTGATATAGGACTTAGTAAGTTACCCATAACTATAGATCAAAAGCATGTTTATTCTATAGCGAAGACAGAGGCAGAAGCAAAAGCGGATGGGAGATACAAAAAAGGGGAAAACTATCATGGGTTAGGCGGTGATGCAGTAAAAAATATTCTTAGTCAAATATCCAAGCCAATTGCTATTGTAGCTCATCCTGAATTTGTTACAAAAAGTAAACGTGACAGTACGCATAAAGTAATAGCTATTGTAGAATTAACTGTAGATGGAAGAAATATCATTGCACCAATTGAGATTGATGCGGAACTCGCCTATAAAAGCAGTAGAATTGATGCAAATAACATTGCGACATATTTTGATAAAAAGAATATAAGGGATATTTTGAAAGAAGCCATTGCACTTGAAACGCAAAACGAAACAGGAATTTATTTTGCAGACAAAAAAAGAACCGAGGCTCTTTTAAAGCAGTCTGGGTACCAATTACCCAGCCGACTTAGAACTCACGGCTCTAATAACATTATACGCAGCATTTCTAAAAATGTCAACAGGAAAATTGATACAGTTTTAAAATCAAAACAATTTACTGATTGGTTTGGAGATTGGCAGAATACGCCTGAACAAGCGAGCAAGGTAGTAAATGTTGATGGAACACCAAAAGTTATGTATCATGGAACTACTTTGAAAAATGGTGAGTTTGAAGTATTTGATAATAGTCAGGCTAAAAGCAAGCCCGGATTAGGGTTTAAAACACTTGGGGAAGGAAATTATTTTACTAGCATTGATTTAACAAAGAATAACCGATACGATAGAGTAATTGCAATGTATTTGAATATCAAAAATCCATTTATTGTAAAAAATGATTTTCGTGCGGAAGTTAAAGAAAAATTAGAAATCGAAACTCAAGGTGTTGATTATAAGACTATACAAAAGCAAATGAAAAACCAAGGCTATGATGGTGTCATAAAATATGATTCCAACGGCGAGGTGCAAATTGCGGTTACATTTGATTCAACACAAAGCAAATCTGCTACAGATAATATCGGAACATATGACAGAACAAATCCGAATTTTAAGCGTTCTGTAAGCGGCACACGTGTGGTGGAGAGTACCTCCGTCAGTGATGCTGACACTTCAACTTCGAGTAGCCTTACAACAAGATTGCTTGAAGAAAATGCAAGGCTTCGGGACAATATAGAAGATATACAAAATCCAAACTTAACAGAAGAAGACCTAAACGAATACATCAGAACAGGTAAAAAATTACATACTAGAAATAAAAAACAGCGTATGATTGATGCAGGGAAAAATCCAATTATTGTATCAAATGTAGAGTTTAAAAAGTTTATTTCAGATGTGATTCACGGAAAAGCATCTGGAGAAGTCAGAGCTTTCAAAAAAGTAGGAAAACGTCTTGCTGATGCAATTCAGGCTAAAAGGAAAAATCTATACGTATTTGATAGATATTTAGAAATTAATGCGGACGATTTAAGAGAGGCATACAAAAGACATTTAAAGCCAAAAGAAAAAGGAGATATCCCATTAAAGGAAAGTGATTTTGAAAGAATACCTGAATATATAGACAACTTTGACGGAGTATTAAGTGTGGATACATACAATGACAAAGTTGATGTGCATCTTTACAAAGAAGTGGAAGATGGTTATATAAAAATTCTGACCGTTGTATCAAAGGAAAGAAACTCTTTGCAGGTGTCAAAGTTAATAGGTGTTTCAAAAGAAAAGTTCGAAAAAAAATATGCAAAAAAAATAGAAGGTAGCACTGGTAGTCCGCAGAGTCTGTACGACTCGAACCCGTCTACGACGGCACGGCACACCGCTGATGCTCCTTCTACTAGTAGTATACCAGATTACGGTAAAAAAGTCAATAAAAAATCCGTAAGCGGTACACGTTTGGTGGAGAGTACCTCCGTCAACGATGCTGACACTGCTGTTAATGCTGACGAAACTGCGCCTCAAAAGTTTATAAAGCCCGGTGTGGAGCCAAGACGTGAAGTAAAGGTCCCTGAAAGTGTGAAAAAGGGTAGAAAGGTAAGGCATTTTGCAAGAACGGCAGCAGAGGCAGAAACACTGACTGATGAAACGGCAGAGGGTGTACTTGAGAATGTAGAAGAAGGTAAATTTAATTATACCCCGATATCTGACAAGAGTGTATTGCAGAAAGCGTATGCTTCACTTGATACCATGGGAATTGAATGGGTGGAAAAGAAAGTAAGCGGTGCGATATCCACACATAGCCTTGATAAAGAGACCGTTGCTATGGCAGAGGTATTGATGCAACGCTATAGCGAGGAAGGTCAGGAAGAAAAGGCTCAACAGCTTATTATAGACTTCGCAGCGGAAGGTACGCGAATGGGTCAGAGCATACAGGCTATAAGTATGCTGAAAAAGCTTGATAAGAACTATGAAATTCACTACATAGACAAGGTTGTAGAGAACCTCAAGGAAGACATAATGCGAATGAACAACAAGAAGCTTTTCAGAAAGGAGTATTCTACAGAAATCGCAGTATCAGACGAGTTGAAGAAAGCTTTGAGTGAAGCGAAGACAGAAGAAGAGCGTGAAAGAGTAAGAGAAGAAATTTACACGGAGCTTGCAAAGCAGCTTCCTACAAGGTGGATTGACAGGTGGAATGCGTGGAGATACTTTGCGATGCTGGGAAATGCGAGAACACACGTCAGGAATGTGGTTGGTAATGCTTTCTTTATGCCGATGATTGGTGTGAAAAATATATCTGCTACGATAATGGAGAGTATATTAGATGCTGCAGTAGGTGGGCGGATGGATAGAAGCAAGACCTTTGTTGTGCCGAAGCAGTACAGACAGTTTGCAAAAGAGGACGCACTAAAGGTGAAGAAAGAGCTTTCGGGCGGAGGAAAACATAATCCATCGGACAGAATAAGGGATAAGCAGAGAATGTTTCCGAAAGGTCTTGAATGGATGAGAATCAAGGTAGGAGATGCCCTTGAAGCGGAGGACTGGCTGTTCCTTAAGAAGCATTATCAAACAGCACTTGCAAATTACCTCGCGGCAAACAGGATTGACCTTGAGGATATTGATGAGGAAACACTTGACAGAGCAAGATACCGTGCAATAAAGGAGGCACAGAGAAATACTTACAGAGATGTAAGCGGATTTGCAAATGCACTTTCTAAAATGTCAAAGAAGAATGCGCCAGCAGCGCTTCTCGTAGAAGGTTTAATGCCGTTTAAGAAAACACCGATAAATGTGCTGAAACGTGGTATAGAATACAGCCCTGCGGGGCTTGTGAAGGTACTGACATACGATGTGTATAAGGTGTCAAAAGGCGATATGACAGAAAGTGAATACATCGACAGACTGTGCTGTGGCCTGACAGGTACGGGGGTAATAATGCTTGGAATGTTGTTAAAGTCGCTCGGTGTAGTTGTCGGAGCGTCGGGAGATGATAAGGAAAAGGAGTTTGAGGAACTGCAGGGCGTGCAGAATTATTCCTTGCTCATAGGAAATCACAGCTACACTCTTGACTGGCTTGCTCCGTTTTCGATGCCGTTCTTTGTTGGAGTTGAGCTTGAAAGAATGCTCGAGGATAAGGAAGGGGTAGGTTTCCGTGATGTGTCAAGTGCTATGGGAAATATTACAGAGCCGTTTTTTGAGATGAGTATGCTTCAGGGAATTTCCGGTGCAGTAAGCACTATTAAATCTGCGACAAGTGCGGAGACTTTCGGTGAGGTTATGTTTAATGCTACGGAAAATTACTTCGGTCAAGCAGTGCCGACTCTGTTTGGACAGATTTCAAGAACAGTTGACGGTGTACAGAGAAGAAGCTATGATGATAAGAATGTTGATATCCCGAAGTCAATGCAGTATTTTGCACAGTCACAAGGAAGAAAGATTCCGTTTGTAAGTAAAACTATGGAGCCGTATATCGACAATTGGGGGCGTCAAAAGATTACGGAAAATATCTTCTCGAGAGCTTTTCAGAATATGCTTTCTCCCGGATATTATTCAAGAGTTAAGACGAGCAATATGGAAAAGGAGCTTAAAAGACTATATGACAGTGTAGGTAGTGAAGACAATATAAGCATCTTCCCGTCAAAGGCGGTGAATAAGTTTGAACTTTCTGATGGTACAGAAAAAAACCTTTCAGCGAAGGAATATACAAAAATGCAGGAGGTACAAGGTCAGACAGCCTATAGTTTGCTTGGGGACATAACGGAAAGCGATGTATATGCAGAGTTTGACGATATGACAAGAGGTAAAATCGTTACAAACGCGTATAAGCTTGCAAAAGCAACTGCAAAACAAGCTGTTGCAGATGGTGCGTGGGCAGGTGAAAAGTGGATGACAGAGGCTATAGGTCTTATTGACGGTGAAGACTATTCTGCAGTAGCAGACTATGTAATATACTACACGCTGAAAAATGAGACGAGCGAGAAAGAAGCGAGAAGCTTTGCTTTTGAGAAACTTGATGATATTCCCGACAGTATATGGGAAGGTGGACTTTCGGAATCTGCGATGCGTGAGTATGAGGAAAATATTGCAGGCAGCGGAATCAGCATAGAGCAGTATGTTGCAGCGAGAGACTATAAAGGAACGCTTAAAACTATAAATAAGGACACTCCTGAAGAAATCACGCCAAAAGATCAGATGATAGAATATATTGACAAATTAGAAGTTTCTAACGAGGATAAGGAAAGATTGTATCTTAGCATGGGGTATGCTGCAAAAACGTGTCCTTGGTAATGTAATCGGAAGCAAGGGATGGAATAATCCTTACACCGGTGGTAAGATTGGTGATGGGGTACATTATCCGAAGATTGAGAATTGACAACCCCTCCGAGGATAGCGGAACGATACGCAGGTCTTTTCCTATGGGAGATTCTTCACTCCGTTCAGAATGACAGGCGGGCGAAGTGGGAGATTGTAACAAAAGAGAGTGGTCGATGAGACTACTCTCTTTTTCTGGGCAATGAAAAAAACTGCACCAACCTCTATAATATAAAAAGAGGTGATACAGATGAGTGATATGGTGGCAAGAACAGCTATATGGAAAGGGCTTAACCGCATGCCTTATATAGAGGACGGTCAGATGCGAAGTATGAAAAATCTGTCTTCAGATGCGTATCCATTTCTTACAACGAGAAAGGGCAGGGAAGAATACAAGCTGACGGTATACGTTCCGGGTGTGCCGGGTGACGGGTACCTTGCGGACGTGGAGGAGCTTCCTCAGGAAAGCGTTGATTATGCAGGTGAGATTGTAAAGGTTACGGGTGTTCCCTCGGAAGAGGCGTACATCCCCGGAGAGTTTTATTATTACGATGGTGAAAAGTGGGTACAGGGAATTAATAACGAGAACTTCATCGGGATAACGGATGAGGGAAGCGGAGAATTTGAGACATCGTCTTTTGAAAGGGAACAGTATGTGTACGGGTATTCCCATTACAGAAATACGAGGGAAAACAAGATTATCAAATATGTGGGTAACAATTACGAAGGATTTGAAAAGGGAAAAACATATCAGTACAAGCTGAAGGTAGAGGCATACTGGTATAAGGTAAGCAGTACCACTAACTGTATTGATGAAGGTGATGTGGAAACTATGCCAACAGCTACGGAAGAAAAAGCAAATAGAAAAGTTGTATACAGATACACCGGAGAGACTACTGATGAGTTCGGATTTTTAGGACTGTACCGTTGTTATCTTAAGGGTTACGGTTATTGGGAAGAATGTGAGGACGTATATGAGCCGATGAAGGTATTGCCGGAAGATCCTACAGAGGGAAAGCTTGTAAGGTATCTTGGAAACTACAACGGTGAAAATATTGAAAAGGCTTATTACACCTGCTGTGAAGAAACGTACAACGGTGAGAGTGTATATTATTACGAGAAGAATGAGGTTGCCTTCGGAGAATACATCAGCGATAACTTCCCTGAGGCGAGTGCAGAAAACCTCGGGACGACATATCTTACAGGAATAACAACAGGTATGTATTATATCTGCGAGTGGGACGGTGAAAAATACGACTGGAAGGAAACCGAAAGACCGCAGGTCGCAAAGAGTGTGACGTTCAATGAATATCTTGAAAGTGAGCTTGATTCGATTATAGAAATAGGACAGCTTCTTGGAAAAATTGCGGTGTTATATAAGACAAAAGACGGAAAATTCAAACTGTTTTACGAAAAAGAAATATTCGAAGTGACGGATGTATCAGACATCCCCGGAAAGAAACTGCAGACAGTAGGAAGCAAAATTATCGTGGGTGAGGGCGGAAGTTATCTGTACCGTGATAAAGAAACTAACAAGATTACGCTTCATCCGGGAAACGTGAAGTTTTCAAGAACGATAAATGCAGGTTATGTAGAATATGCTCCCGATAAATACAAATACAGTTACATAACTGCTTACGGCGACGATGATATTGAGTTTGTTTGCTATAAGCCTGCAGGAGAAGGTATCGGGTATGAAGAAGTTTATGAAGGACTTAAGAACGTAGGGATAGACTTTCGGGCAGAGTTTGACGGTAATGTGTATTACCTTAAAACTGCAGATGGGTGCAGTTATGAATCAAACAAGGAAGTAGGCGGATATTTTGACGGGTCGATAACCCGGAAGCAATACGCGGACGTGCTTACAATAAGGGCCACGGGGTTTGAAAAAGAGTATTATTGGAGTGATGAAAAGGGTAAGGGGATGCAGATTACCTTTGCATCCACGACATCTTTCCTTCCCGATGTGGTTGCATGGAAAAAGAGGCTTTGGGGATACACGGATAATTACATACAGGGCACGGCACAGGACATCTTTGGAGAAGGTAATAATATTGACTGGACAACAGGGGACAACGCCTATACGGAATCTATCTCTCAACCTATATGGCAAGGCGGAGAGGTGACAGGCCTTGCGGCACTCAGCGATGCACTTATTATTTTTAAGTCTGATAATCTCACTATATTTACGGGGAATTATCCTGCGATTATGCAGGGTAGCACCATAAGCTGCAGAGGTCTTTCAGCTGAAAACCGTGAATCGGTTGCGGTAGCAAATGAGGCGGTATACTATTTATCAGAAGACGGTGTATACAGATTCGGTGGAGGTGTTCCGCAGCTGATAAGCGATCAGGCAAAGATTAAGGGCACGGATGCGGTTGGTGCATCTGACGGACGAAAGTATTGGTTATCCCTTAAAGAAGATGACGGAAGCTATGCTTTGTACGTGTATGACATAAGTCTTGGAACGTGGCACAAGGAAGATGATACCAGAGCGGTAAGCTTCGTTATGCTTGGAAGTAAGATGTATATGGCGACTGCCACGCAGATTTTCTGCCTGGATGCACCACAGGAAGAAGTCGAGTGGGAAGCGGAGCTATGGTACGACGAGGGCACATTCAATTATAAAAAATACAAGGGATTTGAAGTCAGAGGTGACCTTGGTGAATGCGAAGTATACCTTAAGGCAGACGACGGTGAGTGGAAGCTATACACGTTCACGGAAGGGAAGCTATCCATGAAGTCAGGACCGTTTTGGTGCAGAGAGCTTGGAATTAAATTAAAAGGTCGGGGAATTTGTGAGCTGAAGAGCCTTGACCGAACTTATGAGGTGGTGGAAAAATGACAAACAAAGAAAAAATTCAGTGGCAAAAAGAAATTTGCGGTATTGACAAATATCACGCACAAGGCTGTACGGGGAAAGGCATTACTGTGCTATGTCACGAAGATGGTGAACATGGCATACGGTCAATGGAAGTGTTGAGACAAGTCGCGCCAGATGTATCGGTTATATACGCAAATGTTACAGAAAAAACAAAAGGCGGTAAACTTGTTCAGTTTGATTGGAAGATTAATGGTGTTAAATATTCTTTCGATGAAGTAATGCAGAAATTTAAACCCGACATTATTTCTTGTTCTTTGCGTGATATCACTCGCTCAACAGAACGCGACGCCATAGTTAAACCATATATTGACCGTGGCGAATTAATACTTGTTACAAGTGCAGGAAATGAAGGCGAAAAAGGTGGAGTTCAGACACGTTATGATTGTGGACTTACAATTGGAGCTTGTGAGTTTTACAGAGGTAACAAGAATGATATTCGAATTGCTTCTTATTCAGGAAGGACAAAAGACGCACTTGACATTGATTATGTTGGTTTTATGGGTGATTGGGACGGGACATCGGCGGCAACACCGTTTGTAGCAGGGCAAATTGCATTGTTTATGTCAAGATTTGGCAAAGTGTCGCAATCGGAATTTCAGAAACTTATAAAACCTTACTGTACGGATTTGGGAGATAAAAACAAAGACTGGATTTACGGTGACGGTCTTATAGTATTGCCTGACAAAATTAAAAAAACGGAGGAAAAAGAAATGAGTTTTAAGAAATATGATGTTGATGGTTTTAAGAAGTATATGGATGGGATTAAGGTAGAGCGAAAGATTGAGAGAATACAGCTGCATCATACATACAGTCCTTCCTATGCACAGTTCAAAGGAAACAATCATGATGCTCTGCAGAAGGGAATGCGCAACAGTCATGTGAATGAAAATAACTGGAGTGATATCGGACAGCACTTCACGATATTCCCGGACGGAATTATAATGACCGGCAGAAGCCTTGAGGCAATGCCTGCAGGAATTTTTGGAGCAAATGGCGGAGCGATTTGTATTGAATGTCTTGGTAATTTCGACAAAGGCGGCGACGTTATGACCGAAGCACAAAAAACAGCTATTGTGGCAGCGGTTAAGATTCTCCTTGATAAGTTTAAGCTTAAAGCGGAGGACAACGTTACATATCACGCATGGTGGACAAGCAATGGTAGTGAGCTCGGAGATTATGTGAAGGGAAAGAGTGTAAAGACCTGTCCGGGAACAAACTTCTTCGGTGGTAATACGCTGACGGCGTATGAAAATAATCTGCTGCCACTAATTAAGAATTACGGAAAGGAGGAGAAGGTCGTGGAAAATGCTATAATTTACAATCGTGTTGAGGAAGTCCCTTCCTGGGGAAAACCTACCATAGAAAAGCTTGTAGCAAAGGGGTATCTTCAGGGTGACGAAAATGGTGATTTGAATATGGACAAAAATATGCTTCGTATTCTTGTCATTAATGACAGGTCCGGAATATACGACAGATGAAAATAGAAGGGATATTATAAAAGTAGTCAAAAAGTAGTCTGAAGTAACTAAAAAGGCTAAAAGAAGCGGAGTAAAAAGGGTTCGAATCCCTCCTTCTCCGCCACCGAAAAGCAAGTCGCATTAGTGGCTTGCTTTTTTGGTTGTGTAAAAAAGTGATTCGAACACGAGCACCGGAGGTGCGGGGGAACCGAGCCTGACCGCCGCCAGTGGCGGGAAGAGGGAAGGCGCAGGGCTGTGCAGCGGTCGAAAAGCGAGATGCGGCAGCATCGAGTCTTCGGGCACCGCAAACGGGTAGAATCCCTCCTTCTCCGCCACCGAAAAGCAAGTCATTCTAAAAATGACTTGCTTTTTGTTTTTCTTCTGTTCTCATATTCTTCAAGCTTTTGATTATTGATATAACACAGAAACTATATCATTCACTTTTAATCATTTAAAAGCATAATAAGATGGTTTTTCTGTTCTGTCAAATTAAAAAAGCACCCTAAAAGGGTGCTTCAGACTGTCGAAAAAGTCCAGATAATTCTGGGCTTTTTCTTCATTTTGTGGTATAATGTTCTTAGGTGATGAAAGATGATGCAAAAAGGATACGAGAACAGATACCAAATAGAAATGATAAGCATAGAAGATTTAG
>JAZQAO010000004.1:0-100290 GCA_045545295.1 Clostridia bacterium | reverse complement strand
CAACTTTTCCACTTCTGGGTATCCAATTCCTTGTTCCCATTTTGAGACCGCCTGACGACTCACATCAAGAATCTCAGCCAACTCCTCCTGCGATAATTGCTTCTCTTTTCTTAGTTGTTTTAGATTATCTGCAAAACTCATACAGCTTACCTCCTTTACACAACTAATTATAATCATCTGCATAGAGAAATCTACCAACCTATATTTGCATTTGAGCAACTTTAAGTTGCAAATGAATATACTTTTTAAAGCTGTCTCATAAATTCTTATTTGTTTAACTGTTTTATTGCCTATATAGACAGAAAATTAGCAAAAAGTTCTATTTCCTGTCTATATTATAGCATAATTTTTCTCATTTGTCACGATACAGAGATAAAATCAACAAAATTTTTAACTTAACATATCATTGAGAGATTGCAAGAAAGCACTAACAATTCTATTTATGCATAATTATATTTAAAATTGTATATTTTTGTTTACCAATACTCATGTAGGACAGAGACTAAATAAAAAAAGCGTGCCGCTTCACCCATGTCGCGCACCTGCAAAGTGCAAACACAGTTTCACGCGTACTAATTTACGCAAATTCCTATACGATAAAAAAGAGGATTCATCCGCAGATGAGTCCTCTTTTGATTTTGCATTATGAATTATGCATTTTGCATTACAGTTATAAAATAACCAGAGATTATTTAATAACTGTCTTTCCGCCCATATACGGAACAAGCGCCTCGGGGATTGTCACACTGCCGTCCTCGTTCTGGTAATTTTCAAGGATTGCTGCAACAGTTCTGCCTACTGCAACACCGCTACCGTTAAGAGTATGAACGAACTGAGCCTTGCTTCCCTGTCCGTCCTTATATTTAATATTTGCTCTTCTTGCCTGGAAATCTTCAAAGTTACTGCAAGAGGAAATTTCAACATATCTGCCGTAAGAGGGCATCCATACCTCAATATCGTACTTCTTTGCAGCTGTGAAACCAAGGTCACCGATACAGATCTGTACAACTCTGTACGGAAGTCCAAGTCCCTGAAGCACCATTTCTGCATCGTGAGTAAGCTTTTCAAGTTCTTCGTAAGACTCTTCGGGCTTTGCAAACTTAACAAGCTCAACCTTGTTGAACTGATGCTGACGGATAAGACCTCTTGTATCTCTGCCTGCACTACCTGCTTCTGCACGGAAACAAGCTGTGTAAGCAACGTGCTTGATGGGAAGCTCGTTACCGTCAAGAATCTGCTCTCTGTACATATTTGTAACAGGAACTTCCGCAGTGGGAACAAGGAAATACTCAGTATTTGCTACCTTGAAAGCATCTTCTTCAAACTTGGGAAGCTGACCTGTGCCAACCATCGAATTTCTGTGCACCATAAAGGGAGGGAACACTTCTGTGTAGCCGTGCTTCTCTGTGTGCATATCAAGGAAATAGTTTATAACGGCTCTTTCAAGTCTTGCACCGATATCCTTGTAAACGGTAAATCTTGTACCTGTGATTTTTGCAGCAGTGTCGGGATCAAGGATGCCGAGATCCTTACCGATATCCCAGTGAGCCTTGGGTTCAAAGGAAAACTGCTTAGGCTCTGCGAATTTTCTGATTTCAACATTGTCCTCGTCTGTGTCACCGTCAGGAACATCGCTGCAGGGAATATTGGGGATTGTAAGCATCATTGTGTTAAGCTCCGCTTCTACTTCACGTGTAGCTGCGTCAAGCTCCTTGATTTTCTCGGAGATTTCCTTCATTTCTGCAAAAACAGCAGTTGTGTCCTTGCCTTCCTTCTTCATAACGGGAATCTGCTTTGTAACCTCGTTCTGCTTTGCCTTGAGAGCCTCAACCTCAACGAGAAGAGCACGTCTCTTGTCGTCAATAGCCAGAACTGCGTCGATATCAACGTTTTCCTTTCTTCTGGCAAGAGCAGCCTTAACCTTTTCGGTTTCGCTTCTTAAAAGTTTTAAATCCAACATTCTAAAAACTTCCTTTCAATATATGTAAATTTTAATTTTCACTCAATAAATCAACTATTCTTGTAAGATCTTTTACCGAATAATACTCAATTTCAATCTTACCCTTGCGGTTACCCTTGATTTTTACCTTTGTGCCATACTTTTCGCAAAGCATTCTTTCAACATCGGGGTAAACACTTTCTTTTTCTTTCTTTTTCTTTTTAACAGGCTTCGAATCTTCTTTGCTGAGTGCTTCAACCGCCCTTACGGTAAGCCCTTCGTCTGCTATTTTCTTTGCTACACTTATTCTGTCAGAGCCCTCGGGAAGTGCCAGCAAAGCTCTTGCATGTCCCATTGTAAGCTTGTTTTCGGCAAGCATTGTCTTTATTTCGTCCTCAAGAGAAAGGAGTCGGAGCATATTTGCCACGTTGCTTCGGCTTTTGCCCACTCTTTCGCTCACTTTATCCTGTGTCATGGAAAACTTTTCCATTAAGGTCTTGTATCCGAGAGCCTCTTCAATAGGGTTGAGGTCTTCTCTCTGCAGGTTTTCAATGAGAGCAACCTCTGCAATTTCAAGCTCGTCGTAATTTCTTACAATTGCCGGGATTTCCGTAAGATTTGCCAGCTTTGCGGCTCTCCATCTTCTCTCACCTGCAATAATGCTGTAGTAGCCGTTATTTCCCTCGGTTACTATTATCGGCTGGATTATACCGTGCTCCATTATGGAATTTGCAAGAGCCTGCAGCTGCTCACGGTCAAAATTCTTTCTGGGCTGATCGCGACGGGGTTCAACAAGACTGGTTTTAAGCATAACAACGTCGCTCTTTTCTCTTTCTTCCGTTTCTTCAACTTCAGATTTTCCAAAAAAGGCATCAAGTCCTTGCCCTAAAGCTCTGTTCATTCTGCATCACCCTCACCTTCGTTTTCATTCCGGTTCATTTTTATTACTTCTTTTGCAAGCTCAGTATAAGCCTCCGCACCCTTTGATGACTCGTCATAATATATGACAGGCTTTCCAAAGCCGGGAGCTTCGCTCACTCTTACGTTTCTTGGGATAATTGTACGGTAAACCTTCTCCGGGAAAAAGCGCTTAACCTCATCCACTACCTCAACAGCAAGATTTGTGCGTGCATCGTACATTGTCATAACAATACCCTCAATAAAAAGAGTGGGGTTTAGTGCTTTTTTAATCCTTTTTACAGTTTCCACAAGCTGACTCACACCTTCCAGTGCATAAAATTCGCACTGAATAGGAATAAGTATGCTGTTTGCCGCAGTCAAGGTGTTTATAGTTATAAGTCCCAGCGACGGTGGAGTATCTATCAGTATAAAATCGTACTTTTTCTCAACGCTCTGAATACTCTGCTTCAAGCGGTTTTCTCTTCCCATAACGCTTATTAATTCCACCTCGGCACCGGATAAATCCAGATTTGAAGGGCATATATCAAGATTTTCATACTCTGTTGGAATTGCTACGCTTTCCATAGGGTCTTCGTTTATAAGACAATCATACACGGTTTTTTCAACACGCCTTTTGTCTATCCCAAGACCGCTTGTGGAATTTCCCTGAGGATCTATATCAATAAGCAAAACCTTTTTGCCTTCTTTTGCAAGACATGCGGCAAGGTTTACGGTTGTGGTGGTTTTTCCAACGCCGCCCTTCTGATTTGCTACAGCTATTATTTTACTCATTTCAATCCTCCTTTTTAAAAATCACCTTTTAAACGGGTTTAAACTTCTGCAAGCATTTCTTTGTTATCTGTTTTTACAATTTATGCATAAAAAAGAAGCGTGCCGCTTCACCCATGTCGCGCACCTGCAAAGTGAAAACACAGTTTCACGCGTATTAATTTACGCAAATTCCTATGCTGTAAAAAAGAAGCGTACCGCTTCACCCGTGTCGCACTCTCACAGAATTGTAAACACAGTTTCACACGTATTAATTTACGCAAATTCCTATGCTGTAAAAAAAGAAGCGTGCCGCTTCACCCATGTCGCGCACCTACAAAGTGCAAACACAGTTTCACGCGTATTAATTTACGCAAATTCCTATATGGTAAAAAAGAAGCGTGCCGCTTCACCCATGTGGCGCACCTGCAAATGTCGAACATAGCTTCACGCGTATTAATTTACGCAAATTCCTATAAGGTAAAAAACAATCTGAAACATCTTTAAAACCTGCTTTTTTATACCGTTTTTTATAGTATAGCACAAAAATGTTTCACGTGAAACATTTTTTTCAAAAAAAGCCGCATTTTTTTGAAAATGCGGCCAAATTAAGACTATTTTAAAGTTTTTATGATGTATTCTGTGTGATTTTTCTCTTCAATTTTCAAAAATTCAACCTTTGCACCATACTTTTTCAGTATTTCTACCGTTTTCTGCACCGTGTTTTCAAAAAGAGGTGTTTTGTTTATCTTTGTTGTGTCATTATTATAATGAGGTTTTTTTGATGATGTTTCTTCCCTTATATATTCATCTGCCATTCTTTCTGCATCCAGCATTGAAATTTCGCCTTTTATATATTTATCCAGAATTTCCAGTTGCTTTTCTTTGTCTTTAATTCTTAAAAGTATTTTCAGAAAGCTTTTGTCTGTGTCTGACAGTTCTGCTTTGGTCCGTACTTCAGGAGAAAAAGAAAGTATTTTCAGCATTTCATAAACATCGCATAAACCGACAGATATCAGTTCTGAGACGCATTCTTTCTTTACCTTGTGGTAAAGAATAAGATTGTGAATTGCTTCGGCTTCTTCAAATACGGAAAAACCTTTTCTGTGCATATTTTCAATAAAGCTCAGCTGAGCGCACTCTCTGTCGCCTGCTCTTACTATAATTGCCGGAATTTCTTCCTTTCCTGCTAAAATTGATGCACGAAGCCGCCTTTGTCCGCATATCAGTTCATATCCGCGGGTAGCTTTTCTGACTATTATCGGAGAAAGAATACCCACCTTTTTTATGGAATTTATAAGATTTTTTAAGTCTTTTTCATATAAAGCACGTCTTATCTGATACGGATTTGGTAAAATTTCCTTTGTCTTAAGCATTTTTATCTTCTGCATATTATTTATCACAGAAAAACACTCCTTCAATATTTAATATGTATATTTTACCATTTTTTTATAACATATTAAATAAAAAGTTTCCGTCTTATAAGGATATTCTGCGACAAAAAAGGATTCTCATTTTTTTACCGTATAGGAATTTGCATCAAATTATGACGCAGGAAACTTTGTTTGCACTCCTGCGAGGGTGCGACATGGTGAAGCGGCACGCTTCTTTTTTACAACATAGGAATTTGCGTAAATTAATACGCGTGAAGCTATTTTCTACATTTGCAGGTGTGCGACATGGGTAAAGCGGCACGCTTCTTTTTCAGCATAGGAATTTGCGTAAATTAATACGCGTGAAACTGTGTTTGCACTTTGTACGCGCGCGACATGGGTGAAGCGGTACGCTTCTTTTTTAACTCTGAAAAACACATTTAACATACATAAAAGAATTTTTTCTCTGAAGAAAACGAGTTCACCCTGGATAAAACGCTGAAAAAAAGAAAAAAGGATGCAGAAAAATGATTTTGCTACATCCTTTTCAATAAATTTTACATATTATTTATTATACAATAGGCTCTTTTGAAGGTTTTCCGGCTTTTCGGGGATATTTTGAAGGTGTATTCGCAATTTTCTTTATAATTACAAGACAGTGGTTTATTCCTGATGGCAAAATAACCTCTTTTACTTCTTCGATTTGTCCGCCCATTTCTTTTATAGCCTTTTTAGCTCCGTTTATTTCTTCTTCCGGGGCGTTTCCCTTCATTGCGACGAAATATCCGCCCACCTTTACAAAAGGAATAGCGTATTCTGCAAGAACTGCAAGATCTGCTACTGCTCTTGCAGTGGCTACATCAAACTTTTCACGGAGATTTTTGTCTTTTCCGCCTTCCTCCGCACGGAAATGAAGTGCCTTTGCATTATTAAGACCTATTTTTTCAACAACTGTGCTCAAAAAGTTAATTCTTTTATTTAAAGAATCAAGCATAGTGAGATTTATGTCCTCTCTTACGATTTTAACAGGCATCGAAGGGAATCCTGCACCTGCACCTATATCTATAAGAGAGCATCCCTCTGTGATTTTCCCACTTAAAAGCAGCGTTACAGAATCAAGAAAATGCTTTTCGAGAATTTCTTCATGGTCTGTAATTGCGGTTAAGTTCATAACTTCGTTGTATTCCAGAAGAATTCTTTCATATTCTGTAAGCTTTTCAAGCTGTTTTTCTGTTATCTCTATTCCCAAAGCCTTTGCTTCTTTTATTAAATCCATAATCATTTTCCTTTCGAACTGAGATATATAAGAAGTACACCTATATCTGCCGGACTTACACCGCTTATTCTGCTTGCCCGACCGATGTTTTCAGGTCTCATTTTTTCAAGCTTTTGTCTTGCTTCTATTCTTAAACCGTAAACTTCAGAATAATCTATATCCTCAGGAATGAGTCTTTTTTCGTTTTTTTCAAATCTTTCAACCTGTTCGCACTGTCTTTTTATATATCCTTCATATTTAACTGCGATTTCTGCCTGCTGCCAGACGGGTTTTTCAAGCTCCGGACGTTCTTTATCAAAGGGGGAAAGGGCTTCATATCCCAGTTCAGGCCTTCTTATAAGTTCTGCGAGCTTTATTCCGGTTGAAAGAATTTGACTTCCATTTTCTTCCAGATATGTATTAATTTCTTTGCTGGGAGGAATGTTCACAGAGTTAATTCTTTCAATTTCTCTTTCTATTTTTTCCTTTTTTTGTAAAAATTTCTGATAACGTTCTTCTGAAATAAGACCAACCTCATATCCGGTGGGAGTCAAACGCAAATCTGCGTTATCCTGACGGAGAAGCAGTCTGTATTCTGCTCTTGAAGTAAGCATTCTGTAAGGCTCATTAGTTCCTTTTGTTACAAGGTCGTCAATAAGAACACCTATATAGGCTTCATTTCTGCCAAAAACTATGGGTTCTTTACCGTCAAGCTTACGTACAGCATTAATTCCGGCAATAAGCCCCTGTGCAGCAGCTTCTTCATAACCGCTTGTTCCGTTAAACTGACCTGCTCCGAAAAGACCGGGGATTTCACGCATTTCAAGGGAAGGTTTAAGCTGAAGAGGATCGCAGCAATCATACTCAATAGCATAAGCACTGCGCATAATTTCCACATTTTCAAGACCTTTCATAGTCTTAAGCATAGCAAGCTGAACATCCTCCGGAAGACTTGAGCTCATTCCCTGAAGATACATTTCCTCAGTAGTAAGTCCCATAGGCTCAATAAACACCTGATGGCGGTCTTTATCTGCAAATCTTACAACTTTATCTTCAATTGATGGGCAATAACGGGGACCTACACCGTCAATAAGTCCGTTAAAAAGGGGACTGCGGTGTAAATTTGCTTTTATTATATCATGAGTTTCCTTATTTGTGTAGGTAAGATAACAACAAACCTTATTTTCTCCGGGGGCTTCCGTTTCAAAAGAGAAGGGGACTATTTCTTCATCGCCTTCCTGCTTTTCAAGAACGGAAAAATCAACACTTCTGGAATGAACACGGGTAGGAGTACCTGTTTTGAAGCGAAGCATCTCTACGCCAAGCTTTTTAAGACTTTCACTGAGACCAATGGAAGGGAAGAGGCCGTCGGGTCCGCCACTGTAAGCAGTTTCGCCGATGATAATTTTACCTTCCATATATGTTCCCGTTGACAAAATTACGCATTTTGCATAAAATTTTGTACCTGTGTGTATAGTGAGAACGTATCCGTCACCGTCTTTTTCAACGGATTTAACCTCCGCCTGACGAATATATAAGTTTTCCTGCTTTTCAAGGCGTTTTTTCATTTCTATCTGATAAGCACGTCTGTCCGCCTGAGCGCGAAGAGAATGAACAGCAGGACCTTTTCTGAGGTTGAGCATCCTTGTCTGTATTTTTGTAAGGTCTGCAACCTTACCCATTTCACCGCCAAGAGCGTCAATTTCTCTTACAAGATGACCCTTTGCAGTACCACCGATACTGGGATTGCAGGGGAGATTTGCAATAGAATCAAGATTTATTGTAAGAATTATTGTTTTTTTACCGAGCCTTGCTGATGCCAGTGCCGCTTCACAGCCTGCGTGACCTGCACCTACTACAGCAATGTCGAAATTGAATGTATTATCCATAATAAACACCTGCTTTTTTAACTGCATAATGCAAATTTTTTAATAAACTATATAAGGGGTTTGTTAAGGGGATACCCCTTAACGTATAATCTGTTAAAACCGGGGGCGTGTACCTCGGTTTTAACTCCTTGACGGGGCTGGCACGGTGAGTGCCGCGCGAGCGAAAGCCCCTTTCTCGCAAGAGAACGTTTTCTCCAGAAAACTTCTTTTGCGAAAGGCTTACCTTGTAAGCCGCTTCATTTTCCTAAACAAAACTTTTCAAAAATCCTATTCACCGTTTCCTGATTAATACTTATACCTTCGGCTTCTCCTAAAAATGCGGTCGCCTGTTCAATATCTATTGCACATAAATCGCTGAAAAATCCGTCATCAATAGTATTTTTAGCCTTTTTTATACTCTCATAAGCTCTCACAACAGCTTCAAACTGTCTTTCGTTGGCAATAAATGCGGTACTTTCTGAATTTCCTATTATTTTTGAGATAGCTTTCTTTATTTCTTCTATTCCTTTTTCTTCTTTTGCACTCACAGAGAAGTATTTATTATCTTTATTATCTCTTAAATCAGTCTTATTTGCAACAAAAATACAGTCTTTTTCTTTTATTATTTCAAGAATTTCTTTCTCTTCTTCTGTAAGAGGTCTTCCTGCTTCCGTCACAAAAATGCAAATATCGGCATTTTTAATATAATAATAAGATTTTTCCACACCGATTGACTCAACTATATCCTCGCTTTCACGTATACCTGCTGTATCACCGAATTTTACAGGAATTCCTTCAATATCGGCATATTCTTCAACAACATCGCGGGTTGTTCCTGCAATATCAGTTACAATTGCCTTGTTCTTTTGTGTAAGAGCATTCAAAAGTGAGCTTTTTCCGGTGTTTGGAACGCCACAGATAGCACAGATTATACCGTTATTAAGCGCTTCGCCACGACGGGCTGATTTTTTCAGTGCTTCAAGCTTATTAAGTATTAAATCAAGCTTTACCGAAAGCTCCCCTCCTGCAAAAGAATCAATGTCTTCCTCGGGAAAATCGCTTGAAACCTGGATTGCAGCAAGTAAATCGAGAAGCTCTTCTCTTATTTTTATGATAGGCTTCGTAATTGAGCCCTCAAGTCTGTTTACTGCGGCATAAAGAGCTTCGTCGGTCTTCGAATTTATAACATCATTTACAGCTTCCGCCTCTGTAAGGGAAAGCTTTCCGTTAAGAAAAGCTCTTTTTGTAAATTCACCTTTGCCTGCCATGGAAGCACCGTTTTCCAGAAGTGCGTCTATAATTCTTTCAACACTTACCATTGAGCCGTGGCAGCTTATTTCGCACACATTTTCACCGGTAAAGGAGTTAGGAGCACGAAATACGCTTACAAGACATTCATCAATAGTGATATTATTA
Source organism: Clostridia bacterium (assembly GCA_045545295.1). Taxonomy (GTDB): domain Bacteria; phylum Bacillota; class Clostridia; order UMGS1883; family UMGS1883; genus UMGS1883. The sequence continues at coordinate 90,771 of JAZQAO010000004.1, read as the reverse complement.
AAAACTGCCTTTCCGTAAACTATTGTGTACCCGTCAGCCTCGGTAATTTTTTTATTTGATTTTATAACTCTTTCTGTTATTTCAAGGGCTTTTTCACCGCTTACTCTTATAACGGCAATTCCACCTTTACCCCGCGGGGTAGACAGGGCACAAATTGTAGTATTTTCAATCATAAATTCACTTCCAATGTAAAAAATAAGAGGTAAAACGATACTTCTCATAAGATTTTATCTTATAAGAAAGACCTTTCACCTCTTTCTCACCATATTTAATTCCGAGCACTTAAAAACGAGCAAAAGTAGTGCAGAACGCACGAACTGAACCGAAGAAGTTCTTCTAACTAAAGGGGATTGTTAAGGGGATACCCCTTAACATAAATTCCGTTAAAAACGGGGGCGTGTACCTCGTTTTTAACACCTTACAAGGTCTACCGCGGTGAGCGGTGCGCGAGCGAAAGACCTTCACTCGCAACGAATGCTTTTACGAAGTAAAACTTTTGTTGCGAAAGGATGGCGTTGCCATCCGATTAAACTCCTTCGAGTTCGTTTTCTTTTCTATTGTAACGATACTTTGAAACGTAATTTTCATCATATTCTCTTTTCTTTGTTGTAATAACCACACAACGGTTAGGCTCTTTACCTGTAGAATATGTTGTTACATTTCTGTATTCCTGAAGTGCAGAATGTATAATTCTTCTTTCGTTAGGATTCATAGGATCAAGAGTAATGCTCTTTCTGCTTTTTGACACAATACCTGCCATTCTCTTTGCAAGCTTTATAAGAGTTTCCTCTCTCTTGCTTCTGTAATTTTCGGTATCAATTGTAACTCTTATATAATCCTCTTCATCTTTATTTACAACAAGTGATGTAAGGTACTGGAGAGCGTCAAGAGTATCACCGCGTCTGCCTATTACTTTACCGACTGCTTCGCTGTCACCAACTATTTCTATATTTACTGTTTCATCTTCAAAAGAAGACTTGAGTTCTGTTTCAATACCGAACTTTTCCATAACGGATGCAACGTATTTTTCTGCTTTTGAGAGAGGAGTTTCCTCCATTTTTACTCTTACTACGGCATCTTCCGCACCAAGTCCGAGGATACCTCTTTTTCCTTCGTTAATAACTTCTATTTCAACGCTGTCCTTGTCCACATTAAGCTCAAGAAGTGCTGCATTAACGGCTTCATCAATGGTTTTACCGCTTTTTTCTATAATTATCATCTAATTACTTTCCTTTCGCCATTATTTCTGCTTTTATTTTATTGTTTATATAATCATTCATAACAGTTTGCTGAACTAACTGGAATGCAGTTGATATAAACCAGTAAAGACTCATTCCAACGGGCATCGTAACAGTGAAAAATGCTGTCATTATAGGCATAATTTTCATCATTGTATCACTCATATTCTGTGCCTGGTCTTCAGCAGAGTTTTTCTTTTTGTTACCTGCCTGTTTACTTTCCATCTGCTTCTTTGTTATATGAGAAGAAAGGAAAGTTGAAATTGTTGCAAGAGCAGGGAATATCCATACAGTCCAGTTCATTATATGGTCCTTTGGAGTAAGAGTAAGGTCAATTCCAAAGAAATCAAAATCTATTGCACCAATATTCGGAGCAACTTCTTTAAGCTTCTGAGCGAAACCTTCTACACCGCAAAGTGTTACCTGATATATATGACCTTCTATTTTAAGTGCTTCTTTAATTGTATCAATCTGCTCTGCAGTAAGACCGAGCATATAAGTAAGGGGATCATATACAACGCGGATAAATCCGAAAAGAACGAACATCTGTAATATAAGGGGGAGACATCCGCCTAAAGGATTTACATTGTTCTTTCTGTAAAGCTCCTGCATCTTTATGCTCTGCATATTTTTGTCGTTTTTATATTTTTCCTGAATTTTCAGAAGTTCAGGCTGAATAAGCTGTGTTTTAGCTGTACTCTTCTGCGACATTATAGTAAAAGGAATTGTTATAATTTTTATGAGAAGAGTTACTGCAATAAGAGTAAGACCGTAGTCACCGATCCATTCATAAATAGGCCTTATTATCCAGGATAAAGGCTTTGCAAATACATACAAAAAATTCATTTTTAATCTCCTTTTAATGGCAGAGATTTCTGCCGGTTACGGAACAGGGTCGTATCCGCCTTTGCAAAAAGGCTGACACCTTAAAATTCTTTTTACAGACAAATAAAGCCCCTTTATCACTCCATACTTTTCAAAAGCCTGCATGGCATACTCTGAACAAGTGGGTGTAAAGCGGCAACAAGGTTTTTTCATAGGAGATATATATTTCCTGTAAAATTTGATAATACCGATAAAAATTTTTTTAATCAGTCTCATTCCCTTTTAAAAGCCCGCTTTCACAAAGCGCACTTTTCAAATCTTTTTTAATATCGTCAAAGGATGCGTCCTTTGACCTTTTTCTGGCTACTACTACGATATCATAACCCATAAGTAAACCTTCTGAAAGTCTGTAATTCTCTTTGATAAGCCGCCTTATTCTGTTTCTTGTGACGGCATTTCCCACCTTGGGAGAAACTGTCAGACCGAGTCTTGTGTAAGAAAAAGCGTTTTTTCTGTAATAAAGGGCGATGTTTCCCTTTACCACAGACTTACCCCTGTAATAGAGTCTTTTAAAATCACTGTTTTCTTTAATTGAAATAACTTTCATAACACACAGAGTGTGTTCTTTCTGCACTTATGCAGAAAGAACACGTCTACCTCTCTGACGGCGTCTTCTGAGCACCTTTCTGCCGTTAGCGGTACTCATTCTCTTTCTGAAACCGTGGTCTTTTTTTCTTTTTCTTACATTAGGCTGATAAGTTCTGAGCATTTATCTGCACCTCCTTAAAAATAAAAGCCATAAGGGCTAATTTTAGCTAGTTTACCATAACGATACCAACTTAATATACCAAAAAAAATTTTTTTTGTCAACATTTATTTTATTTTTTTTGTTTGGACTTGATTTTCGACATACTATATGTTATATTTAATTAGATAGATAAATAAGAGAGTTATTCACAGTTTTTGCTCTGATTTTTTAACTTTTGTACAGTTATTCACAGTTTTTTTGTCGATTTATGCAGTACAGAGCCACTTATTAACATCTTTTATTAACAGCGCTGTTTATAACTTTTTTAAATTTTTTTTTGGTGAGGGAAATATTTTATGGATTTTGATTTGATGAATTTATGGACAGAATGCCTCTTCATGCTCGAAGATGAGGTTTCTCAGGTCGGCTATAACACCTGGATAAAGGATATTAAGCCGGTCAGCATTACGGATGATACTTTTACTCTTTCCGTAGGAAGCACAATTATAAAAAATATGGTTGAGATGCGCTACCGCGACCTTATTAAGTACACCATAAGCGAAATTACAGGCAAGCTTTATAATATTGAGTTTGTTCTTTCGGAAAATTTGCCGGCAGTTCAAAAAAGGCAGGAAAACCCGAGTGTTTACGATAAATACACCTTTGATAATTTCGTTGTAGGTAACTCTAACCGTTTTGCACAGTGTGCATCACTTGCAGTTGCGGAAGCTCCGGCTTATGCTTACAATCCGCTTTTTATTTACGGTGGTGTAGGTCTTGGAAAAACACATCTTATGCACGCTATCGGTAACTACATAAAGGGTGAAAACCCCAATGCCCGAATTGAATTTGTAAGTGCTGAAACTTTTACAAACGACCTTATAAATTCCCTTCGTGACAAAACAAATCAGGAATTTCGCGATAAGTACAGAAATATTGATGTGCTGCTTGTTGACGATATTCAGTTTATAGCAGGAAAAACATCTACGGAAGAAGAGTTTTTTCATACATTCAATGCTCTGCACGAAGCCAATAAGCAGATTGTTCTTACAAGCGACCGTCCGCCAAATGAAATCAAAACTCTTGAAGAAAGACTCCGTTCAAGATTCGGATGGGGACTTATCTGTGACATACAGCCTCCGGATTACGAAACAAGAGTTGCTATTCTCCGTAAAAAAGCACAGGACGACGGTGTTATCATAGGAGACGACATTATAGATTTTATAGCTCAGAAAATAAAATCAAACATCCGTGAGCTTGAAGGTGTATTCAACAGAGTTGTTGCTTACCGCGGACTTATAAATAAAGAAATAACAATTGACGTCGCTATGGAGGCTCTGAAGGACTACGGCGACAGCAACGACAAGAAAATAACTCCGGATTATATAATAGAAGCCTGCGCTAAGTTCTATAACATTAAGAAAGAAGATATATACTCTAAGAAGAAAACAAAGGAAATTGCTTTTGCACGTCAGGTTTCAATGTATCTTATGAGAGAGGTTATTGACTACTCTTTCCCTAAAATTGGTGCAGTTTTTGAAAAGGACCATGCTACTGCAATTTATGCACACAAACAGATTTCAAAACTGATGGATGATGATATGGGAATAAAAATAAATATTGAAGGACTTATAAATGATATAAAGGGTGCAGGTAATTAACACAATTATTGTTAATTAACAGTACGGTTAAATTTTAATTATTTTTACTTACACATTTTATTCACAGCTTTTAAATCCGTCTTTCCCGGTCTCTGAAAGGGATATGACAGTTTATTCACACAACTAACTTTACTACTTATACTTTTATATAATATATATATTATTATATAAGACTGAAAGGATGATTTTAAAATGAAATTTTTCTGCGATACAAAAAATCTTTCTGAAGCAATAGGTATTGTTTCGAAGGCAGTTGCCGTTAAATCACCAATCCCTCATCTTGAAGGTATACTTCTCAAAGCAGAGGGGGGTATTGTGACATTACTTGGCAATAATCTTGAAATTTCAATAAGAACCTCCATAAGCGCAAATATTCAGGAAGAGGGAAGTATTGTACTTAATTCAAAAATGTTTTCCGACATTGTAAGAAAGCTTCCTGAAGATGTTTGTGAAATAACAACCAATGAAAAGGGCAATGTTTCCATTATATGTAAAAATGCAGACTACAAAATAGTTGGTCTGAATGCAGATGAATTTCCTCAGCCTCCAATGATTGCAAAAAAGAGCACCATCGTTTTAAACAGTGAGAAGCTTCGTGAAATAATAGGAAAAACTCTTTTTGCAGTTTCAATGGACAATGCAAGAAAGATTCTTACAGGATCTCTTTACGAAATAGAAAACAACACTCTTACTGTTGTAGCTGTTGACGGTTACAGGCTTGCTCTTACTAAAATGGAGCTTGAAGGCGATCACGAGGATGCTAAATTTATAATTCCCGGTAAAACACAAAGCGAAATTGCAAAAATTATAAGCGGAAGCAGCGATAAGGATATAAGCATATCCTTCAGTGATAATTATGCTCTTATAGAGGGTGAGGGTGTTATTATAACATCACGCCTTATAGAAGGTGAATTTTTCTCTTACAGAAATACAATTCCTGCAGAATCAAAGTATGTGGTTAAAACAGATTGCTATGCTTTCAGTAAAGCTATTGAAAGAGTTGAGCCTATTATTGATGAAGTAAGCAAAAACTGCGTTCGCTTCAGATTTGGTGGCGGAAAAATATCAATCAGCTGTGAAACAGTGCTTGGTAAGGTAAATGACATTGTAGAATGTGATTACTTTGATGAAGATATAGAAATAGGATTTAACTATAAATATCTTCACGATGCCGTTTCAAGATGTGACAGTGAGGAGATTGAGCTTAAGATGAATTCCCCTTTTAATCCTCTTATAATAAATTCAACAGAGGATGACTCGTATCTTTATATGGTTCTTCCCGTAAGAATATGAGGCGGAAATGTTAAAAATGCCCAGACCATTCGTTGGCGACAGTTTTAATATAATTTTATTATAAAATTGATAAATATTTTTTAAGGTTGAAATCCGCAAAGCGGATTTCTGAATTGATGCCAACGAATTACGAACAAACTTCACCTCTCGCTGTATACACATACAGCTTCGGGTAACCTGCGGCAAGCCGCAGTTCAGTTTGTCCGTTCTGAACATTTTTTCCTATTTCCTTTAACAGATAAAAAAATAAAAAGGAAAATTGTGAAAAAAATGATTATTTCAATTAACACAGAATACATAAAGCTTGACTCTGCTTTAAAATACGCAGGAATCGCTGAAAATGGCGCACACGCCAAGGAAATGATTTTAGAAGGGTTAGTTACCGTTAACGGCGAAAAAGAGCTCAGACGCGGCAGAAAGCTTTATAAAGGTGATAAATTTAAAATAGAAGATGAGGAATTTGTAATAGGATGAGAGCCGAATCTTTAGAGCTTTATAATTTCAGAAATTATGAAAATGAAAAAATTTCCTTCGGGGATGAGGTAAATATAATTTACGGTGACAACGGTATGGGAAAAACAAACATACTCGAGGCGGTTTATTATTTTTCCTACGGAAGGAGCTTCCGCGCCGGTGGGCGTGAAGTTATAAAAGACGGTGAAAAAGAAAGCCGTATTGCACTTTCGTTTTTTAATAATGAAAGAAATTATGAGGGTGAAATTAAGTTTTTAAGCGGAAAACGCAAAGAAATTTACTTAAATGAAATAGAACTTAAAAAAACAAGTCAGCTTCTTGGTAATTTTATCTGCGTTGTATTCACACCTGATGAAATGTCAGTTATAAAAGGACTTCCCGATGTAAGAAGAAGATTTGTGGACAGCTCTATTATGCCACTTCGTCCTCAGTTTATAAAAGAGCTTATTCATTACAGGAACATAATAAATCAGAAAACGGCTCTTTTAAAAATGAGAGATTATACAACTCTTGATATATGGAACGAAAAGCTTGCCGAAAGCGGCAGCAAAATTATGCTTATGCGTTCAAGTTATATAAAGAGGATGGAAGAAAAAGCGGCAGAGCTTCAGAAAGAAATTTCGTCCGATAAGGAAATTCTTACAGTCAGGTACTCTCCCTGTGTAAAAATGGGTGAAAGTATTGATGAAATAAAAGAGAATTTTTTAAGAAAGCTTGAAGAATACAAAGAAAAAGAAAAAGAAAACCTCTTTTGTATGGCGGGAATACACCGTGACGAGGTTGATTTTTCAATAAACGGAAAGATTGCAAAGTCCTATGCCAGCCAGGGACAGATAAGAACAGCAGTGCTTTGTCTTAAGTCGGCACAGATGGAAATAATTAAAGAAGAAACGGGAGATTATCCTATAATGCTTCTTGACGATATATTGAGTGAGCTTGATAAAAAAAGACGTGATTTTCTTATTTCTCAGATTAAAGGAAAACAGATTATAATTACCTGCACAGACCTTGAAAATTCTTTTATAAATGAAAACACCAATATTATAAATGTAAAGGACGGTAAGGTTGTCTGATGTTTTTGCATATAGGTGAAGGAAAAATATTAAGTAAAAAAGATATTGTAGGTATATTTGATCTTGAAAACACGTCTATAAGTAAAAAAACAAGAGAATTTTTAAAAATAAACGACAAAAAAGGAAATATAGAATATATTTCTTACGATATTCCGAAAACGTTTATAATTACAAAAAATAAAAAAGAAGCGTGCCGCTTCAACCGTGTCGCATCCGACATTGATAAAAATAAAAAAGAAAAGAATATATTTGTGTCGCAGATTTCATCGCAGACACTTTATAAGAGAGCAGAAAGGATTGACTCAATTGGAACAGAAAGTTAATAATTCCTACGACGAAAATCAAATACAGGTACTGGAAGGACTTGAGGCTGTACGTAAAAGACCCGGTATGTACATCGGTTCAACGTCGGTAAGAGGTCTTCATCATCTTGTTTACGAAATAGTAGACAACAGTATTGACGAAGCACTTGCAGGCTATTGCACGCAGATTGACGTAAGTCTTAATGCTGACGGCTCCGTTACAGTAAAGGATAACGGACGTGGTATGCCTCACGGTATTCATCCGAAGATGGGTATCTCCACAATTGACGTTATTTTTACCGTGCTTCACGCAGGCGGTAAGTTCGGCGGTGGAGGATACAAGGTTTCCGGCGGTCTTCACGGTGTTGGTGCATCTGTTGTTAATGCTCTTTCAACAAAGCTTGAGGTAGAAGTACACGACGGTGAAAACGTGTGGTTTCAGAGCTATAAAAGAGGTGTTCCCGACGGTGAAGTTCATACTATCGGAAAAACTGACAGAACCGGTACGCAAGTTACTTTCTGGGCAGACGGTGAGATATTCGATGAAACAGTTTATGATTATGAAGTTCTTTTAAAGAGACTTCGTGAACAGGCGTTTCTTAACGGCGGAATTAAAATTGTATTCAAGGATGACAGAGAAGAAAAGAGAGAAGAAATTCTCCAGTACGAAGGCGGTATTAAAAACTTCGTTTCTTATCTTCTTAACGATAAAAAGAAGAGAAAAGATACTCTTGAGGAAGTTCACAGTGACGTAATTTACGTAAGCGGTGAGAAAAACGGAAGTATGGCAGAGGTTGCTCTCCAGTGGAATACAGGCTATGACGAAGTTATAGAGTCATTTGCAAACAATATTTCCACAACAGAGGGAGGTATGCATGAAACAGGCTTTAAGGCTGCTCTTACAAAGGTGCTTTTAGACTACGGTAAAAAGTACAAGCTTATAAAGGATGACGAAGAGCTGACAGGTGAAGATGCCCGTGAAGGTCTTATAGCCGTAATTTCCGTTAAGCTTGAAGAGCCTCAGTTTGAAGGACAGACTAAAACAAAGCTCGGAAACAGTGAAATGCGTACTCTTGTTGAGAGTATGGTTAAGGAAAAGCTTGCAGATTTTCTTGAGGAAAATCCAAACGTTGGTAAGGCTATTATTGAAAAAGCTCTTATGGCATCACGTGCAAGACTTGCCGCAAGAAGAGCGAGAGAGGCTACAAGAAAAACTCCCCTTGGTTCTTCTACACTTCCCGGTAAGCTTACCGACTGTATATCCAAAGATCCTACAATGACGGAAATTTACATTGTCGAGGGTGATAGTGCGGGAGGCAGTGCAAAAAAAGGACGTGACAGTAAATATCAGGCAATCCTTCCTCTCTGGGGTAAAATGCTTAACGTAGAAAAGGCGAGAGAAGACAAGGTTTACGGAAATGAAAAGCTTACACCTGTTATTCAGGCATTGGGAACAGGTATAGGCGGTGAATTCAATATAGAAAAGCTCCGTTACGACAAAGTAATTATTATGGCGGATGCCGACGTCGACGGTGCACATATTCAGACGCTGCTCCTTACATTCTTCTTCAGATTTATGCGTGAACTTGTGGAAACAGGGCATATATATCTTGCAAAGCCACCCCTTTATAAGCTTTCAAGAGGTAAAAAATCTCAGGTAGCGTTCAGTGATGAAGAAAGAGATCAGATAAGTGAAGAGCTTAAAAACGGTGATGCTAATGCAAAAGTAGAAATAAGCCGTTATAAAGGTCTTGGTGAAATGAATGCTGAAGAGCTTTGGGAAACAACTATGGACCCGAAGAACAGAATACTCCTTAAGGTTACTCTTGAGGATGCCGAAAAGGCTGACCAGATATTCAGCATCCTTATGGGTGATGAGGTTGAGCCCAGACGTGAATTCATTGAAGAAAATGCACAGTATGTAACAAACCTCGATGTATAAAAGGATGACAGAGTCATCCTTTCGCAACAAAAGTTTTACTTCGTAAAAGCATTTGTTGCGAGTGAAGGTCTTTCGCTCGCGCACCGCTCACCGCGGTAGACCTTGTAAGGAGTTAAAAACGAGGTACGCGCCCCCGTTTTTAACGGATTTTATGTCAAGGGGATACCCCTTAACAAACCCCTTTAAATCTTTCAGTTATAGAAAGGAATTAATATAAAATGGCTAAACATAAGAATTACGAAGATTCTCATTTTGAAGAATACTTCGACACACAAACCATTGTAGATATTGATATTGAAAAAAGAATGAAAGAGGCATTCATTGACTACGCAATGAGTGTTATTGTGAGCCGTGCACTTCCCGATGTGCGTGACGGTCTTAAGCCTGTTCACAGAAGAATTCTTTACTCTATGTATGAAGAAAACCTTACTTATGATAAAGCTTTCTTCAAATCTGCTACTACCGTCGGTAATGTTATCGGTAGATATCATCCCCACGGTGACGCATCCGTATACGATGCAATGGTAAGAATGGCGCAGGATTTCTCCATGCGTTATATGCTGATTGACGGTCACGGTAACTTCGGAACAGTTGACGGTGACCCGCCGGCTGCTTACCGTTATACAGAAGCGAGAATGAGTAAGCTGGCTAACGTTCTTCTTGAAAATATAGAGAAGAATACCGTTGACTTTGTACCTAACTTTGACGAAAAGAGAAAAGAACCAACTGTTCTTCCTACAAGAATTCCCACACTTCTCATTAACGGAAGCAGCGGTATTGCCGTAGGTATGGCTACAAATATACCTCCTCATAACCTTACAGAGGTACTTAACGGTGTTATTGCACAGATTGATAATCCCGACATCACTGTTGAGGAGCTTATGGAATACATCCAGGGTCCGGACTTCCCCACAAGCGGTACTATTATGGGAAGAAGTGGTATAAGAAGTGCTTATAACACAGGCAGAGGTAAGATAATTATCCGTGCGAAGGCAGATATAGAGGAACACAAGGACGGTACATCTTCGATAATTATTACAGAACTTCCCTATCAGGTTAACAAGAAAATGCTTGTTGAATCCATTGCAAATCTTGTTAAGGAAAAGAGAATTGAGGGACTTTCCGATATTGAAGACCATTCATCAGACCGTATAGGACTTCGTCTTGAAATATTCCTTAAGCGTGACGCAAATCCTTACGTTGTACTTAATCAGCTTTATAAATACACACGTCTTCAGGACAGCTTCTCTGTAAATATGCTTGCTATTGAAGACGGAAAGCCCAAAACAATGGGACTTAAAGATGTCCTTCGTAACTTCATTGCTTTCCAGGAAGAAATAGTTACACGCCGTACACAGTACGACCTTGAAAAAGCAGAAGCAAGAATGCACATACTGGAAGGTCTTCGTATTGCACTCAGTAACATTGACGAGGTTATAGAAGTTATACGTAATTCTTATGACGATGCAAGAGAAAATCTTATGGCGCGCTTCGGTCTTTCTGAAATTCAGGCACAGAGCGTACTTGATATGCGTCTTGCACAGCTCCAGAGACTGAACGGAGAGAAAATTGAAGACGAATTCAATAACCTTACAGTTCTCGTTGCAGAGTATAAGGCACTTCTTGCAGACAAGAATCTTCTTAATGAAAAAATTAAGGAAGAGCTTTCCGAAATCCGCGATAAATTCGGTGACGAAAGAAAGACTAATATTGAAAATGTAATGACAGAAATTGATGTTGAAGACCTTATCGAAGAAGAGGAAAGTGTTTATACACTGACTCATTTCGGATATATTAAGAGAATTCCTGCATCAACCTATCAGAGCCAGCACAGAGGCGGTAAGGGTATTAAGGGACTTTCAACCCGTGATGAGGACTTTGTGGAAAATATCATTGTTGCTTCAACTCATACAAATATGCTCTTCTTTACAGATAAGGGCAGAATGTACAGAATAAAAGGCTATCAGATTCCCGAAGCAGGCAGACAGGCAAAGGGAAGTGCAATTGTTAACCTTCTTCCCATTGAAAAAGAGGAAAAGGTTACTGCAGTTATTTCTCTTCCTCAGTTTGAGGATGATAAGTATCTTCTTATGTGCACAAGAAACGGTATAATCAAGAAAACTGCCGTTACAGATTACAATACATCACGTAAAGGCGGTATCAACGGTATCGTACTTGACGAGGGTGACGAGCTTATTCGTGTTGAGCTTACAAACGGTGAAAATGACGTCATTGTAGGAACATACAGCGGTATGTCTATCCGCTTTAACGAAAAGGATGTCCGCAGTATGGGCAGAGTAACCCGCGGTGTTAAGGCAATTAACCTGCGTGATGGGGACTTTGTTGTAGGTATGTGCCTTGCAATTGATGGTACCGAGCTTCTTACAGTAACAGAAAACGGTTACGGTAAGAGAACAGATATAGACGAATACCGTGTTCAGTCAAGAGCCGGTGTGGGTGTTAAGAACTATAAGTGCAGTGACGTAACAGGTAATGTTATAGGTCTTCGCACTGTATCTGATGAAGAGGATATTCTTCTTATCACTTCAGAAGGTATTATTATAAGAATTGCCGCAAATACCATCAGCTCTATCGGAAGAAGCACCAAGGGTGTAAGGCTTATGCGCCTTAAAGAAGGTGTAAAGGTAGTTTCTATCGGTGTAACAGAGCACGAAGAGCCGGAAGAAATTGAGGAAGAAACAGAAAATTCAGAAAATACAGCTGAAAATAATACTGAAGCTCCCTCTGAAAACGCAGTGGAATAATAATTTAATTAAAATGACTATCCACCCCGTTAAAGAGGTTGGCAGTATCCTATTGAGGTGTTATAAATGAAAGAAAAAGATTATAACAAAACCGACGAAACAGTGGTTTTTAACCCAATTAAGGAAGATAAAAAAGATGAAATAATACCGGAGGAAGTGCTTGAGTACGAGCCTCCTGAAAAACCTCATCCAAAAGAAGAAGACAGTTATGATGAAACAAAAGAAAAAAGTATAACCCTCATAATAGCGGCTATTGCTGTTGCCATTATTTTTGTAGCTGTGGGAATATGGGGAGTGTGTACTCTCATAACGAAAGAACCTCCGAAAGAGACTGAAGAGGAAATCGAAGAGGTTATTGACGAGCCTTCCGGGGAAGTTACAGAAGAAGAGGAAGAAGTTTTGGAGGAAGAGGCTTTCACCGCCCGCAACATCATTTTTGTTACAGATTCTGTGGAAAAGGACGGTACGGCATACACTGTGCGTGCAAAACTTTTCAATGAAAAAATGATTTTTGAAGGTGAGAGGAGAATTTCTTTCACCCGTGATACTCAGATAATTGAGGACGGCAGTCAGCTTTCCGTTGTAAGCTTTGTTTCCGTTATAGAAAGCCTTGCAGACGGTGTTGTTTTCAGTGGCGAAATAAATGAAGAAACCCGTGAGGTTGTGACTATATCCTACAGCAGCAGTATTATTAAAAAGAAGGAAGAGCCACAGGAGATACAAGAGCCTCAAGAACCCGAAGAACCTGAAAATCCCGAAGAAATAACAGTTGAAACTGAAAATAAAGAGGCTCCTCCCGTAGAGTGGGAAGAAGAGAGTAAAAAAACTGTCACTCCCGAAGAAACAGAGGCGCAGTAATTATGGTAAAATTGAAAAAACCGCAGTTTTTAGAAAAAATTTCGTTTAATAAAAGGATTTTTTTCGCAATTATATGCATTTTGTTTAATTCTTTTGGTGTGCCATGCTTTGTGCAGAAAAGAGTTTGGCTGGGTGTTGCACGACTGTTGCTTGGAATTTTCTCCGTTGGAATTATAGGAATACTCAATACTGTAAAAGGTATTATTATGGGAATAAAAATCCTTAAAATGACCGATGCGGAATATGAGGAAAAAAAGGGTACATTTCTTCTTGGAATCCCCACGGCAGAATAAAAAACAATTGACTTTTAAAAAAAATGTAATAAAATTCTAATTAGATAAAAATTTGAAAGGATGTTTAATTATGAAAAAATTTTTGGCAGGATTATTGGTTGCAGTATTGTTTTCGACTTTGATTGTGGCGACATCTTTTGCGGCATATCAGTACGAAATCATTGAACTGCCGTACGCACCCGATGTTCACGGGTGTTTTAGCGAAGGATATGCGACTATTCTCATTAATGGCAGCTTTAGCTACATAGACGAAAACGGTAAAATCCCGTCTTGGTTAAAAGATGATTATCTGGTAACCTTTACTTTCGGCGATGGTCTTGCAGCCGTTATGAATAACGACAATAAAGTTGGTTACATAGACAAAAACGGAAACCTGGTTATAGATTTTATATTTGATTATCGCACATTCCAGGGAATTTATTCAGTTGGTAAATTTGTCAACGGAAAAACTATCGTTCATATTCAGGAAAGAGAGTTCGACGGCTACTATAATAACGGAGATAATTCTGCCTATATAGAAACCTACTATATTGACAAAAGCGGTAATATTTTAGGAAGAGTAGGTGAAAATGACGACATTTCAGAATATATCTGTTTTGATATCGGCAGCTGCAGCAACGAAGAAAGCAAAACAATAAATATTAACGGAAAAGAATTTGAATATGTACATTTTGATAACGGTATAGCAATCGTTGAAGATTATGACGAAGACAAAATGTATATTGTAAAAGAAAAATTCGAAGCGGACGTTCCTCAGATCGAAGTTCCGCAGCAGAAACCTGCAAATCCGGAACCCAGCAGCTGGGCAAAAGCAGAAATTGAAAAAGCAGAAAGTTACGGAATAACAGCTAATTTGTACAGCAACTACAACGTAGAAGGAAACTACTATAAAGATTATATAACAAGAGAAGAATTTGCATCGCTTATAGTTGGTTGTATAGAACCTTTACAGATAGGTATGTTTGCTCCTATTGGAGACGAATCCTACACTGAGGTTGTTGAGGAAAATAATAACAACGTTGAATTTACAGACACAGAAAACGAAGATGTTTATATTGCGTATGAAATGGGCGTTGTAAACGGCGTAGGAGACGGTAAGTTTGCTCCTAAAAAGAACATAACACGTCAGGAAATAGCAGTTATGATGCACAGAGCTATTAAGTATGCAGAAAAAGAAACAGGCAAAAAGTTTATAGAAGACAATTCTGTTTTGAACGGCTATACAGACTATGATTCAATTGCATCGTGGGCAAAAGACTCTGTCGGAATTCTTGCAAATAACAGCGTTATGAAAGGAACAAGCGAAAGCACAATTTCTCCTTTAAACAATGCTTCAAGAGAGCAGGCAATTATGTTGGCTGTAAGAATTTATGAGCTTTTGAAATAAATAAAAGGCTCTTTGCCAATAGTTGGGGTAAATAAAATGAGCTTGCGTTCCCGTATAGGAATTTGCGTCAAATTATGACGCAGTAAACTTTGTTTGCACTCCTGCGAGGGTGCAACGTGGGTGAAGCGGCACGCTTCTTTTTAACGGTAAAGACAGACTTGTTAAAAAGGTTAATGTTATTGTTAAATACAGCGAAATCCTTACCGCCGTTATAAACGGAAACAGGTGAAGTTGTAGAAATAAATATATAAGAGGTGTAATATATGCGTTTTAACGAAGCGAAAGAAATCTACGCACGTCTTGGCGTAGATGCGGAAAAAGCAATTGAAGCAGTAAAAAACATACCTATTTCCATGCACTGCTGGCAGGGGGATGACGTAATCGGCTTTGACAGCATCGGTTCTCTTACAGGAGGTATCCAGGCAACAGGTAATTACTCCGGCAGAGCAACCTCTCCCGAAGAATTAATGGCGGATATTGACAAAGCAATGAGCCTTATTCCCGGTAAAAAGAAAATCAATGTTCACGCCTGCTATGCCGTATTTAACGGAAATAAAGCAGACAGAGATGCACTCCGTCCCGAACACTTCAAGGCTTGGGTGGATTTTGCAAAGGAAAGAGGAATGGGACTTGACTTTAACCCCACATTCTTCTCCCACGCAATGGTAAAGGATAATCTTACACTTTCTTCCCCCGATGAAGAAGTGAGAAAGTTCTGGGTAGAACACGGCAAAAGATGTGTTGAAATATCACAGTACTTTGCAGAAGAAACAGGCATCCCCTGTGTAATGAATATCTGGATTCCAGACGGCTACAAGGACATCCCTGCAGACAGACTCGGACCGAGAGAAAGATTCAAGAAATCCCTTGACGAAATCCTTTCTATTCCTTATGACAAGGAAAAGGTTTATGTATGCCTTGAATCAAAGGTATTCGGTATAGGTATGGAATCATACACAGTAGGAAGTGCAGAATTCTGCCTTAACTATGTAAATCAGAAGGGTATCACACCCCTTATGGATAACGGTCACTATCATCCCACAGAAGTGGTATCCGATAAAATTGCAGCAATGCTTCCCTTCCACGAAAAGATTGCTCTTCACGTAACACGTGGCGTAAGATGGGACAGTGACCACGTAGTTTTGTTTGATGATGAAACAAAGGAAATTGCAAAGGAAATAGTGCATCACGATGCACTTGACCGTGTATTCATTGCAACAGACTACTTTGATGCATCAATTAACCGTATCTCCGCTTGGGTAACAGGTATGAGAAGTGTGCAGAAAGCACTCCTTAACGCACTTTTACAACCTGTAGATACTCTTAAGTCACTTCAAAATGAAAATAGACTTACAGAGCTTATGGTTCTTCAGGAAGAACTCAAGACAGCACCCTTCGGTGATGTGTGGGCAGAGTACCTTAGCCGCGAAAATGTGAGTGCAAACTACATAGACGAAGTGCTAAGGTACGAGAAAGAAGTTCTTTCAAAAAGATAATTTAATCTGATATAAACTTGCCATGAGTTTATATAAATAGTCGGGCGCAGCGGATTTCCGCTGCGCCTTTCTCACCGTATAGGAATTTGCGTCAAATTATGACGCAGGAAACTTTGTTTGCACTCCTGCGAGGGTGCGACATCGTTGGATTTTGTAAATGCTTATTTAATACAGCGAAACTTGACAATCTAACAAAAAAGTGGTATAACTATACGGATTATAAATATTGCATACAGGAGGAGAAAATGAGACATATTAAAAAATTATCAGTGGCATTATTACTTTTGGTGCTTGCTTTTACAATTACCGCTTGCCGTTCTGCAAACAAAGTTGAAGATGAGATTACAAAAAGCTATGCTTCTGATGAATTGGTTGCAACAGGCACTTGTGGTTCTGAAATTGAGTGGGAGCTTATGGGAGACGGAACACTTACATTGATTGGTCAAGGTAAAATGACGGATAGATACAAGAATTGTTTTTCTTATGAACATAGAGAAATTGTGAAAAAGGTAATATTTGATACTGGAATAACACATATTGGTGAATCTACATTTTATGAATGTGAGAACATCACTGATGTAATATTAAATAAGGAAATTGAAACAATAGGGCAGTTTGCATTTTCACGATGTAAAAAACTAAAAAACATAAACATTCCTGATGGTGTAACTAAAATAGGGTTTGGTGCATTTTCAGAATGTACAAGTCTGGAAAGCATTACAATACCTGATAGCGTCACAATGATAAAAACAGCAGCATTTGAGAATTGTACAAAACTAAATAGCGTGAATTTAGGAAATGGTGTTTTAGATATAGGTGAGTCTGCATTCCGAGGTTGTACAGAACTTAAAGAAATAACATTGCCTGCAAATATTTCAAAAATAGACGGAGATGTATTTTTTGAATGTATAAACTTAAAAGACATATACATAGAGAAAGAAAGAGGGAGTATAGAATTAAGTGGTGATGGAACATACTGGGGTGCACCATCAAATTGCAAAGTTCATTGGGAAGGATAAAAGGTGTAAATTATGAAAATTAAAAAGAATATTATTAACTTATCGTGCGTTTTATTGATTTTTTGTATGACTTTTGGATGTTTAACTGCTTTTGCTGATGAAGTAAGTCCAGTAGGATATACACTTTATCAGTATTCGCAGGTAGAAGAGGCAATACAAGAATTTGAAAAAGCAAAGCCTGAACTTCTAGAGGCTTATAAGGAAGCCTTTCCTACTGAAAGTGGTTGGTGGGATGAATATGCAATAATGCCTATTGCAACAGGTGTAATATCGGGTTATCCTGATGGAACAATAAGACCTAACAATCCTGTAACAGGTGGGGAATTTGCTAAAATGATAACTACAGCATTTGAAGGTTATATACCGTCAGGTGGTAGTTTAATAAATAAATATTTTGATGGTAAGTGGTATAACAATTACTATAATGTAATGGCTAAAGCTTTTCCTTATAATAGTAGTCAACTGATGCAAGTAGAGTTTATGGAGTCACCAATGAAGAGGTCTGAAGTAGCTTACGTTTTAGCTAAAATTATAGACTCTAAAGGTTTAGAAGATTACATAAACAAAGTACAAAACAATGACTTTTCTACCATGGGTGAATATTCTGACTTTTCACAACACGTATGGACCAGTGATGAATATTTTGCACCTAATGGTAGATATGAGGTTGTTGCCTCATATTATAGTAGCATAGCTAAAAAAATGTTTGAACAAGGTTATATACCTATGGAACAGGGTGCAGCAATTATGCTTTTAAAGGACAAGGGTATAATGGTAGGAAACGGAGCAGGTCATATCTCACCTATGGGAAATGTAACACGTGCAGAAATATTTAAACTTATAAATGAGTGTTGCAAAGCTACAAAAGACTATACAAAACAAAAGTTCTTTGGGTGGGAGAACTGGGGACGTGATTTTTATACTGATGCAGAAAGAAAAGCATTACCTTGGGTTTATTCGCTAGACCAGGTTGTAAATCCGGAGGCTGAAGAAAGATACCAATATACTTTTGGAGCCCTCAAATGGGGAGATACAACAAAAGCATATGAAAAGAGTCATCAACATTCAGTAATGTCAGGACAGCATAATGATTATAACAATACAGAAATATATCAAACAGCTATCAATGAAGAATATGCAAAGCTCGTCATAGAGGATGTTAAAAACTCTTATGTTAGAGAAGGAAATATATTAAAATTTTACTTGCCTGATTTAAAATCTGAACATCATTGTATTAAAGTTACATTTAACAGTGGAAATGGACAATTGTTCTTTAATAGTGTTGACAATCCTGGTTGGAATCAGGTAAACCTAAATAATTATTCACTAGATGATACTGATTGGTGTGAATTAGGAATATATCTTACAGGAACACAAAAACTTACACCTGGAGAGTCACGTTATAGAGTTGATATAAACTATGTAACTGGCAATATTAGAACTAGAGTAGAATAATCACTGTAATAAAGCACTGTTTCATCAAACGAACAGTGCTTTTTCACCGTATAGGAATTTGCGTCAAATTAAGACGCAGGAAACTGTGTTTACACTTCTGTGAGAGTGCGACACGGGTGAAGCGGTACGCTTCTTTTTTACATTCTTAAATATTATTGCAACTTCAAAAAGAAAGTGGTAGTATAAATATAGTGAGCAGTGGTGTATAATTCAGCATAATTAAAACAATAGAGTTTAAGGAAGAACTTAACCTTGACCACAATCTGACTATTCACGGGCTGAGACATACAAACGCCTCGTTATTATTGTTTGCTGGTGAAGATATAGAGAATGTCTCTGCTCACTTAGGACACGCAAGTGTTGAAACGACATCTAAGGTCTATGCTCATATGTATAATGAGGTCAAAGTAAGAGTGGCAAGGACCGTTTCAAATGCTCTACATAGTGTATAACATAGCGTAATTTGTGGCAAATTCGTGGCACGGAGGTAAAAAGAAACCCCACAACCATCACGGTTGTGGGGTTTTGTAGATAAAATAATTATCTCTTTGAGTTCTATAGAGAGTGTCCTATATCGTTAAAAAATGCCTTAAAACCGCCAAAACAGTAGGTTTTGTATACCTTGCTGTTTATTTTTTTGCCGTAAAGTGTGTAATTTTTGCCATTTTTGATATCGTGTTGTGGCAAATTTGTGGCAAACTATTCTTCGTTATCGCTTTCTTCTGATATTGTGTCATCATCCATAATGTCTTCGTTATTTTCAATCGAGTCGGAATTTATGGCAACACATAAGCTCATCCCTGAATCAATTATAACTTTTTGCATTAACAGCACCTCCTAATATGCAATTCCAGAATAAATCTGTTTGAATTTATTATACTATTATTTTTATAAGAGTCAAGTTTTATAAGTTTTGATTATTTATAAAATCAACTATGAATCAACTAAAAAATCCATATAATTAAGCCTTTTGTTACCTATTATCAGGATCCTAGTCAACTATGAGTCAAGTAAAAATCAAGCCCAGAAAGAAATAATCCCCACAAACTATCTAGCTTGCGGGGAGGGATAAAGAATCTATTTTTAAACCTATGAAGAAGGGTTAACCGTCTGAATGTTTATTCTCTTCTTCAAATTTTTCTTTGTAATATTGAATGATATTAATCATGGGAAGAAGAATTTTGCCTTCATCATATATCAAACTGGAAATAGCTTCAATTTTTGCACGTGCAATTGAGTACAACGCGGTGCCTCCGTTTATGTTCAATAATTCCATGAATTTTTCATCTTCAATAGATGGTGATGAAGAAAAAACACCTTCTATAACAATTTGAAATTTATCGGCAGCACCTTCTAATTCGCTTTGATCTATGCTTATATCAATTTGCATACGAAGCTTTCCATATTTTTTGTTTTCTTTAACTAATGGTTGACTACACTTTATATCCAACCCAAATGTTTTTTTGTTTGAATCTGATAATTTGGTCATCACGCATTTGGTTTCAATGCTATGTATTGTTGTTTTTTCTATTTCTAAATCTGCTACAACTTTATTAAGATCCATTAAGCAACGCCCCCTATTATAATATTGTCTTTAGTAGGTTTCCAAGTTTTCCAATTATCAGAGCCTTTTAAATTAGGTTGAATAAATTTAATATGCTCTTCTTTGGCTTCAAAATCATTAATTATTGGTTTAAAAGATAATTCTAATTTTTCGCATATTGAAACCAATGTAGATATTGAGAAATTATAGGAACCGCTCTCCCAACGAGAAACCATCCCTTGGGAAACATGCATATATTTTGCAAATTGTTTTTGATCCATATTTAATTCAAGTCTCTTCAAATGAATTTTGTCAGCAATACTGGATAAAGTTTTTTCAATTTGAAATTGTTCTTCCGAAATATTTTTGATTAACCAATCATTAGATGATATTTTATTTGTATTCATTGTATTTTCCTTTCCATTCTAGGTAATCTTTATATATTTTATTCTCCTACAAACAATTTTGCCCTTTTTTCTGCTGTTTTAACCGCTTGATTATAATCGCTCGTTTTTGATTCTTTAAAAGCGTGTAATAAATAGACTTCGCAATCATCTACATATATGTATATTACACGAGGGTTTTTCTTAGAACGGGGATATCTGATAGCATATAATTTAGGATTGGTATCAGATAAAGGCTCAAAGTTTTCGAATTTAAGAGCGTCATACCCGTATTCGTCTAGAGAGAATAATTGTTTTTTCAGCCATTTATGATATCTGCCAGTTGGCTTTGTTTCTGAAACTGTTTTTTCAAATTCTTTTTGAAAACCTTCAAGTTGATATATTTTTTTATATCCGTCTACCTTCTCAATCTCCAAAAAACCTTCACATCCTTTCTATTGGAGTGTTTTTATTATATTACTTATAAGTAATATTGTCAATAGCTTTGTTATAATTTAATAGTTTTGTAAAGAGTCATTGAAAATTTTTTTAATGTCTATTTATGAGTTATATTTGTCTTGGATATTAAAAGTATCATGGCAAATGACGGAAATCAAGTATTTTTTATAGAAATATCAAGAAATCCATGTCGAAAATTATGTGGTATGAAGCACTTTTATTTCAACCACACCAATCTTCATACAATTCCAATGGTGTAGTAATATATCCGTTGTCAAATAATTTTACAACTTCTGTCGTAGCGGTTACATAGTTGGTTTCTATATTAGAGAGCATCCAGATTATACGATTAACTTCTTTTTTGCTTAAGAATTCTCTGTACAGACAAATAGCTTCGGCAACACTACGTGTCTCATTCGCGTTCTTTATAAATTCCTTTAAAAGCTCGGTGTTCTCAGGATTATATTCTCCCATATCAATTCTTTTGAGTGCTTTTGAAAGAGTACAGATTATTCCATCGTTGCATATCTTTGACAGATAGTATCTGAATAAATAATCACCTATCTCTTGTGATGACTCCATAAAGTCACGTATGCTTTTTAATTTGAATTTTTTCTTTAATTCGCTCACTTTACCTTCCATACAACGGATTTCAATACGGACAATATTTTCAGCTCGTTTAATTTCTGAATCAGGGAAGATGATTTTGTTATTCTCTTTTTGCTCTTTAATCATCTGTCTTTGTTTATTATATATTGAAACCTCTATATAATTCTTGTTGGTTACTGTAAAATCATCCTTCATAGGTTTTGTCCTTTTTGACTTTTTATCATACGATTCCAGTAAATGAAGGTGATTCGGAATATTTGCACGTTTCATCGTTTTTATATATGCCTTCACTTGCTCCTGACTTTCAAGCTTTGCATTAAAGCAAAAATCAATTCTTCTCATCTTGCATTCATCAAGAGTGGGGAGAAGTGAACTCTTTTTATGAAGAAGTTTATTTACTTTTTCTTCAAGCTTTTCATATTTCTTTGTATCAAAAAGCCCGACAAAATCATGATTATCCATGACTCGTCGGGCTGAAATTCTATATATGATATTGTAGGCATAATAGCCTTTCTTTTGATTCTTTGTTATAAAAGTTCTTATTATGATTCCTTTTTCGGAAAATCCCCAGTAGGTCATTCCGGTTTTTTCCTTTGCCCATTTGGATGGGTCAGCATTTTTCAGTTTATCTTGTATCAGATAGTAATCGTCTCCGGTAAGAAGACAACTTGTTTCAAATGTATGTATAGTCATTGTAAATACCTCTGTAAATTCATTTATAGTAATATCTGTAGTATATCTATATACGCATTTTTATAAATGTAATAATATGATTTATAGTAAGTAATCTATAGCTATAATTTATCTCTGATGATAAATTTTTCTCCCTCTCCCAAGCTTATATAGCTTATATAAACATTATCCTTCCGTGGGGAAGATTATAAATAATTATTATAATTATGTTGTGCGGTTTTTGAATTAAATTTTACAATTTAAGGCTGTTTTTCTGTGACAAAATCAAGGAATAAAACAAAAGAGCCTTTCTTGATTTTTCGCTTAGCAAAGGGGTTAAGAGTGACATTTTTAATAAACACAAGTGACAAAATTAGTAAAAACATAGACAAAGACAATACCAAAATTTATAATATATAAAAAAAAGAAAGGAAATGAAAAAATTATGAAAAAAATTATTTCGGCAGTTCTCATTACATCGTTGCTCATGGTGAGCACATTTTCAGCATTAACGGTTAATGCAAAAGTTTTTGAATCTTACGAGGTTTTACTTGAAGAAGACTTCGAGCCTGCGGCAGGTTTTGAAGGTGCGTTTACAACAGATGCTTATAAGTATTTGTCAATGTTTTCTGCTTCTGACATAGCAGCAGGAAATTTTGAAGGCTATAATGGCTGGAGGCTTACAGCATCGGCAGGTGACGAGCAGAACATAACTCCTTCAATCTACCATGTAGCGCAGAGAACAGACGTTGGTTCCCGCAAAGAAAATACAACTACTTACCTTGACCTCAGAAGATATGTTAGTTCAACCTCAATTCCGTCTATTTACAAAAATTTCGGAACACAGTCAAAAGCAGATTTGAGAGTAAGATTTTCTCTTGACCTTCTTTACTCAAATGCTGCTAACGGATTCCGTTTCAGTGCAAAATATTTTGCAGATTTACTTACAATTTCTGCATGGAAACCTATGAACGGAACGGAATATACATTTACAAGTGATGAAAAAGCACTTTTCAAAACAAATGAATGGAATAAAATAGAATTCTTGCTTGATTATACAAAAAATGAAATTTCTCTTTTTGTTAACGGAACACAAGTAGGCACAACGCAGACAGTTAATCAGACTGCAGATTTTAAAGAAATAAGACTTTGGGGTATGAACGACGGTAAGCTTATCGGACAAAATTTGTATATAGACAATCTCAAGCTTGAAAAAGTACGATACATTGACGAAAACTACATTGCAAACGGTGCTACATATACAAATGAAGCCGGTGCTATTCTTTTAGCAGGCAACACTTTAAAGAATGTAAGAATTGAAAAGGATGCACAGGCAGACGGTGAAGGCACAGTTATCGTTGCGCGCTATGACAGCAGCGGTAAATTGATTAATGCAGTATTGTATGCATTTACCGGTGAAGAATTCAGCAACAATACTGCGTGGCTTGATATAAATGAAGCTCTTGCAAGCGGAGATTATGTAAAAGTATTCTTCCTTAATATGGGAGAACTGAAATCATTGGCAAAAGCATCATTTTTCTCAAAATAATCAGCATGGACATTTTTCGGCAGAAGAAAGGATACAGTGATTTTTATGAAAAGATTTATATCAGCTTTTATTGCAGTTATGATGCTGTCATTTTGTCTGGTATCATCAGTAACTGTTAATGCTAAAAGTCTGGAAAGTCAGGGTGTGTTTTTTACAGAGGATTTTGAAGCTCCCGAAAATGAAACGGTTACATACCCAAGGTCTATTTTATCTTCCGATGAGATAACCGCAGGTGGCGGAAGCGGTAATATTACAGGATACAAAGGTTGGAGCATAAATGTAGAAGCTCCTGCAGATGAAATTCCGGGGATGTATACCGTAGATTACAAATCAGAAGAGGGCGGTCTTGTAGGAAACGAAAGTGCTTACCTTGACCTTACTCGTGAAAAGAGCGGTTCAACAAGCAACTGTGGTTCTACCTTATATAAAAAGCTTGATACCGCACCCTCAAAAAACAATATAGTTAAGCTCAGTTATAAGCTTTGCCCCGGCGGCGGTTCATACTCCGGATACTTATTTACAATGGGCTTTAAGTTCTTTACCGATGACTTAACCAATATTTATTGGAAGCCTTTCGGTAAGAGCGCTTACCATTTTACAGAAGAAGAAAAAGCAATTTTTGAAGCGTGGGTATGGAATAAGGTGGAATTTGTGCTTGACTATAACAACAGCACACTTTCTCTTATCGTAAACGATACACAGATTGGACCTGCACAGGAAATGAAAACAATGCCGGAAGTAACGGAAATCAGACTGTGGACCAGCAGAACTGACTGGGCGTCACAGAATAAGCTTTACATTGATGATATTAAGCTTGAACAGTTTTCATATGTAGAAAGCTACAGTGTGACAGATATTTCATATATGTCTGCTGACGGATTTTTTGTAAGCTCACCTTCGGGCGGTGACGTTATTGAAACTGTAACTGTTGAAAAATCCGCAGCTTCTGACGGTGAGTGCAAGTTGCTTGTAGCTTGCTTTGATAACGAAAATAAGCTTAGTGCAATCAAGGCTGTAGATGTAACGGATTCAGATTTTGAAAATGACAGTGCAACTATAGACGTCAATCTTCAGATTTCGGAAGACGCTTACCTTGACGGCGGAAAAACAAAAGTCTTTTTCTGGGAAAAGTCAGATTTAGTAAAACCACTTGAGGAACCGGCAGTATTTGAAATTACAGAAAAAGCACCCACCCTTTACCTTATGGGCGACAGCACTATGGCAGATTATGTTAAAAAGAACTTCCCAAAAGCAGGAACGGGTATGATGCTTCCCGAATACTTTGACGGCATAGAAGTAGTAAACAAAGCTGCTTCTGGTGCAGGTACAGACACATATCTCGGTCTTAATGCAGAGGGTGTTGACCACA
The DNA here is from genome assembly GCA_045545295.1 of Clostridia bacterium. Classification (GTDB taxonomy): domain Bacteria; phylum Bacillota; class Clostridia; order UMGS1883; family UMGS1883; genus UMGS1883. The sequence goes on along the minus strand of JAZQAO010000004.1, from coordinate 65,358 downwards.
GATATGACTGGAGTCTTGTAAGAGACAAGGTTAAGGAAGGCGATTATGTTTTAATACAGCTTGGTATAAATGACTTTGCAGATGACATCGGTATAGAAAACTACAAGGAAAATCTTAACACAATAATCGGTGCGCTTCATTCTAAAAAAGCAAATGTAATTTTAAGCACAGTTAACATAATGTATAAGTTTGACGAAGAAGGTAAATTCCTTGCAAGTTTTGACGAAGAGGGTAATTTTACGGGAACTTCTATGTATACAAGTGAAAATGGAGATTATGTGGAGACTCTCTATAATTACATTGAAGAAAATGCTGATATGACAGGTTTTGCAAGTATCGATATGGTGGCTTCAACAGCAGAATTAATAGGTAAGGATGCAGTAAGAGGCGATGAAAGCTGCTATTACTTTGTCTGCGATACCTACTTTAACAATGCTGTATATCACGAAGATTTAAGAATTACAGGCTCAGATTATTTTGAAGGAACTCAGTTTGACAATGTTCATCTCACAATCTACGGTGCGGATGTTTTTGCTCAGATGATGGCAAAAAAAATTGCAGAGCTTGACATTCCTCTTTCAAAATATGTATCGGAAAAAATAAATTCACAGATAGAATATCCTGACCTTGGTAATTTTAAGTACAGCGACGAAACTGACTGACAGGCTTTGACAGATACAGAAGGAGAGACAATAGGTTATGGAACAGATATTTGATTTCAGAAAAAATTTGCTTTGTGTACACGAAAAGGAGATTCGTGATTTATCGGTAGCAAAAAAGGATAACGAGTATTTTTTTTATGATAAGGCAAAGGTTTCAATAAGAAAAACTTCCGGAAGTCTTACAAGAAGCGCTGCATTGGATTTTGCAGATTATATGCGCGTTTCCATGGGTGTTTTCGTTTCGGTGGAGGAAGATGAAAACGACTGTGATGTTTTCGTTTGTCTTGCAGAAGAAGCCGGAATTGATCTTGGTGAGGTCAAAAGCTACCGCGGTTTTATGATTGTTACCGATGAAACGGGAATAAAAGTATACGGTCATGATGAACGAGGCATAGCGCAGGGCCTTTACTACCTCGAAGACATAATGACTCTTAATCACGCACCGTCTGTTCCATACGGTGTAATAAAAAGAAAACCGTTGTATTCTCCCCAGATGGTTCATTCGGCATACGGGCTTGATGATTTCCCCGACGAATATCTTTCAAGGATTGCCCACGAGGGACGGGATGCAATTTTGGTCTTTACAAAAGACCTTAATATGACCCCAAGCGGCTATCTTGATTTTAATGATCTGATACGCCGTGCGGCAAAATATGGAATAGATGTTTATTCCTACAGTTATATGCTCAGCAAGTTTCATCCCGATGATGAATGTGCAGAGGAATACTATGACAGCACATATGGAAAACTTTTCCGTGAATGTCCCGGCTTAGCCGGAGTTACAATGGTGGGTGAGTCGGTGGGATTTCCGAGCAAAGACCCCGATGTGGGTCCGTGGAAGCCTGACCGCAGTGGCTTTAATAATATCCCCACGGGGAAAATATCTCCCGGGTGGTGGCCCTGCAGCGACTATCCTCAACTTCTTGAGCTTATCAAAAAGGTAGTTCATAAATATAAGCCTAATGCGGACATTGTTTTCTGGACATATAACTGGAGCCTGAAACCAGAGGATGCAAGGGTAAGGCTTATAGAGAATTTACCAGAAGGAATTTCCCTTTTGTCTACCTTTGAATCGGGATATTTCTTTGACAGGGAAAACAGCACGGCGGTTTGTGCGGATTATACTCTGGCGTGCGAAGGACCGGGATTTTCTTTTACAAGTGAAGCGGAAGCGGCGGCAAAGCGCAAAATAAAATTATATTCAATGACAAACACCGGCGGAAGAACCTGGGATTTTGGTGTTCTTCCTTATGAACCGATGCCGTATCAGTGGATGCGCAGATATGAAAAAATGAGAGATGCTCACAAAAAATGGCGGCTTTCAGGAATTATGGAATGTCATCATTACGGCTTCTTTCCGTCTTTCATTTCAAAGCTTTCAAAATGGTGCTTTATGGAGCCTGAAGGTGACTATAATGAAATCGCAAAAAAAGTAATAAGCGGTCATTTCGGCAAAGATAATTATATGAAGGTCAACGAAGCCCTCATAAAGCTGAGCGAGGCTATACGACATTTTCCACCTACTGACCAGGAGCAGTATGGTGCATTCCGAGTTGGTCCGTCATACCCGTTTATTCTTGATATGGAATTAAGTATCCCCGAAGATCCGCGGGCAATGTTCGGAAACAGAATAATGTATCCAACCTATTGTATGTGGCAGTCTTTCAGAGATACTCTTAACGGAATACGAATTCCTGATGAGCTTAAATCTCTTGAAGTAATGCTCGAAAAGGTGGAAGGTGCAGTAGCGCTTCTTGAAAAAGTAAAAAATCCCAACAGGAAAACAGACGAATTGTTAAATTTGTCCCGCTTTATTAAAAATACTGTTATAACGGGGATTAATGCAAAAAAATGGTTTGTTTTAAGAACAAAAATGCATATTGAAACAGACCGCGGTGTGGTTGAAAATATTTTTGATGAAATGGAAAATATTCTTTTGGAAGAAAGAGAAAACGCTGAAAATACAATTCCGCTTGTAGAAAATGACTCAAGGCTCGGTTGGGAACCGAGTATGTATTATATGACCGATAAGAAGAGGCTTGAATGGAAAATACGCCAGGTTGACTATGTTCTTAATTCGGAGCTTAAAACCTTCAGAAAATGCGGTCAGAATTAAAAAAGTAGTAAGACAATGCTTTTGTGTAAATAATTTCCATTGTCTTTTGTGTTTAAAAGGTATAAAATTTAATTATACCAAACCTTTCAAATAAAAAAACAGGAGTGGTAGTTATGAAAAAAATAGTATTATTAATCCTTTGTTTGGCAATGCTGTTGTCTGCTTGCGGTCAGAAAAAAGCATCTGTGTCAAATGAAAATATAGACTTGTCCTCATATCCTATAAGTACAGAGGAAACTCTTACATACTGGAGGCCGTTGCCCGTTAATATTTCTATGTCTGTTGACAATTATGGTGCAACTGAAATAGCGCGTGAGATTGAAAAGAGAACAGGCATAAAAGTTAATTATCTTCATCCTGTAGCAGGCTCTACAGCCGAGGCTCTTAACCTTATGGTTGCATCAAACGATTTGCCCGATATTATTGAATATGCATGGGACGGATACCCCGGCGGTCCTGCGAAAGCGCTTGATGAAGAGGTAATTATCGCACTTGACGATTATAAGGAATATGCCCCCGCATATTTTGATTTTCTCAAGAACCATCCTGAATATGACCGTCCGGCACAGACTGATAATAAAGAACATTTTGCGTTTGCTTCAATTCAGGACGGTGACAACCTTCTTATGGTTACTGGTCCTGCAGTTCGTATGGACTGGCTTAAGGAGCTTGGTCTTGATGTTCCCAAGTCTATTGAAGATTGGGAAGTAATGCTTACAGCGTTCAAGGAAAAGAAGGGTGCTACTGCCCCGATGTCTTTCAACTATGCAAATATATGTTACTTTTTCAATATGTTTGAAGCAAGCTATGAGCCTTATGTTGACGGAAATACTGTAAAATATGGTGCTATTCAGCCGAGCTTCAAGGATGCCCTTGTTAATATCCGCGATTGGGTAGAAAAAGGCCTTCTTGACAAGAATCTGATTTCTGTTGATACAAAACTTATTGATAATCAGATTCTTAACGATAAAACGGGTGCCGTTATTACAAGCGGTGGTGGCGGCATCGGTCAGTATATGAAAATCGGAGCTCAGAGTAACCCCAAATTTGACCTTGCAGGCGTACCTTATCCCACAAGAAGCGGAGAGCCTTCCACATGGCTTCCTGTAGGAAATAATGTTAACGGATACGGTGCTTCTATAACAACACAGGCAAAAAATCCTGCTTTGGCAGCAAAATTCCTCGACTATCCCTATACAGAAGAGGGAGATATGCTTGTTAACTTCGGTATAGAGGGCATTTCATACGAGATGGTTGACGGATATCCCAAATATACTGACCTTATAATGAATAACCCTGACGGACTTACTGTTTCACAGGCACTTGGATTGTATATGAAAGCAGGTAACGGCGGAGCATTCGTACTTGATTCAAGATATATAGAACAGTACTATAGTCTTCCCCAGCAGCAGATGGCTCTTAAAAACTGGACAATGGATGTTAAGGAGTCCCAAAAGAGAGATATGCCTACAATTTCTACAACAACAGAAGAAAATGCTGAGTATGCACGTATTATGAATGAAGTTACAAAATACAGAGACCAGATGATAGTTAAATTCATAAACGGTATTGAGCCTATTGAGAATTTTGACAAGTATGTCAGCACAATGAAGCAGCTTGGTGTTGATCGTGCTATGGAAATTCAGACAGCTGCACTTAAGCGTTATAATAACCGTTAAAGGAGTAATCAGGAAAAAATGAAAATTAAAATTTCGAAAGCACAAAGAGTATTTGACATTTTTAATATTATGCTGATGTTGCTTTTGTCAGTGGTAATGATATATCCGATATGGCACGTGCTTTGCGCTTCTTTCAGCGTAAGTGACAGGCTTGTTTCTCACATTGGCCCCATATTTTCACCTATAGGATTGAGTGTAGCTGCATATGAAGGCGTGTTCAGCAATCCCCTGATTATAAGAAGCTATATTAATACAATTATTATTGTAGTAAGCGGTGTGACAGTAAATATTATTCTGACTTCGATGATGGCTTATGCTCTTTCGCAGAAAAATGTATTCTGGTCGAAGACAATAATGAAATTTATTACGGTGACGATGTTTATTTCGGGCGGTCTGATTCCCAAATATCTTCTTATAAGCAGGACTCTGGGATTATCAAATACATTTCTGGCTCTGATACTTCCTTTGGCAATAGATACGTATTATCTTATAATAATGAGAACTTCGTTTTCTCAGATTCCGGAAAGCCTTGTTGAATCAGCAAGGCTTGACGGTGCCAGTCATCTGAGGGTGCTTTTTCAGATTGTTTTGCCTTTGTCAAAATCAATTATTGCGGTTATGATTCTCTACTATGCGGTAGGTCACTGGAACTCATGGTTTAATGCAAGTATTTATATCAAAGACAGAGCAAAATTCCCTCTGCAGCTTATATTAAGAGAAATTCTGATACAGAATGATACCTCTTCTATGTCGCAGGATGCTGTTTTTGAAGACCAGTATTCAATAGGTGAAACTATCAAATATGCAACAATTGTTGTGGCAACTGTGCCTATTTTGTGTGTATATCCCTTCTTGCAGCGATATTTTACAAAAGGTGTTATGATAGGCGCAGTTAAAGGATAATATCTGGAGAAAGGAAAAAAGCAATGCAGGTTTCATCAAAAAATACAACTAAACACAGAGTCTCCGTCGGAAAAACCATAAAGAAGGATTTTAAGGTTAATAAATCATTGTATATGCTTATGATTCCGGGACTTTTGTTCTATATCATATTTCATTATGTTCCAATGTACGGTGCGCTGATTGCATTTAAAAACTTTTCACCGAGGCTTGGCGTTATGGGAAGTCCGTGGGCAGGATTTGACCACTTTATTTACTTTTTTACAAGCCCTTCATTTAAAGAAGTTCTTTTCAATACACTTAGGATAAGTATTTCTACATTGGTTTTCGGTTTTCCGATGCCGATTATTCTTGCACTTCTTATCAATGAATTAAGAAGTGCGAAATTCGGTAAAGTTGTGCAGAATGCAACTTACATACCGCACTTTATATCTACCGTTGTAATCTGCGGTATGATTAAAGAATTTACTCGTGATACAGGTATAGTATCATCTATGCTTGCACTGTTTGGCGTAGAACCAGTAACGATGCTTAACTATCCCAAGTATTTTTTACCGGTGTATGTAATAAGTGGAATATGGCAGAATATGGGATGGGACTCTATTATTTATCTTGCGGCTCTTATGGGCGTTGATGAGTCGCTTTATGAGGCGGCGGCAATTGACGGTGCGGGAAAGGCAAAACAGCTTTGGCATATTACGCTTCCAGGAATTGCTCCGACGATTATAACTATGCTTATTCTGAGCGTAGGTTCAATCCTCAGCGTAGGTTATGAGAAGATAATTCTTCTTTATAATGATGCAACACTGGAGGTTGCAGATGTCATTTCGACCTTTGTTTACAGAAAAGGTCTGTTTGAGCAGGACTGGAGCTTTTCAACGGCTGTAAACCTGTTTAACTCTGCAATTAATCTTATATTCCTTTGCGGAACAAACTATATAAGCCGAAAACTTAACGATACAGCTTTGTGGTAAGGTAATAAATGATTGTGCCGTTTATGGCACAATCATTTAATGCTAAAATTTTGTAAAGATGGAGTGTTTTTTTATCGTGAAAATTATTCAGAAAAAAAACGGACAGAGTGTTAAAAAAACATTTTTGTTTTCTTATGTTGCGATAGTTCTTATATGTATGTTTATCATTGCTATAATTACTGTCAGATATGAAAATATTGTCCAGAGAGAAAGTGACGAACTGAATAATTATTTCTTTTCTTCCGTGTCGCAGTCTGTGAGACGTTCTCTTGACGAGACTCAGAATCTTCAGAAGAAAATTATGGAAGAAAAGACAATTAACTCCATTGCGGAAAATCAGTCCAAAGGAGTTAATTATTGGAACACACAGACTGCCGTAGATGCTGTAACTCAACTTAAAGAGTTTTCTGATGAATACAGAAGTGTAAATCTTATTTTTATATATCTGAAGCTTACGGATGAGGTTGTATCTCAACACGGAATTATAAGCAGCGATATGTTTTATAATCTTTATTTTGAAGACACGGGTATTTCCTACGAGGATTGGATTTTAATTCTAAAGGAAAACACAAAAAGAAATTATATAAATATTGATTGTCACCTGGATAGAGAGAGGGTAGATTCGCTTGCGTTTTTGTCGCCTGTTTCAACGGATAAAAATGCGGTTTCGGTTATTATTATAGATAAAAATAATTTTCTCAGTAATATGGAAAATCAAAATAAATCTAACGATTTTGATGTGTACATATATAATTCATTTCAAAGGTTAATTTACTGCGAAACAGGAAAAGAAGAACAGGATATACCTCACACTGTTGCAGAACTCAGAAAACTTATACAATCCGATAAGGATTCAGTTTATACAATGACGCAACCGTCGTATGCAGAGCAGTGGTATATTGCCACTTCTATTCCTAAGGAGGTTTTGCAGTCGAAGGTAGACCTTGTCAGAACTGTTATTATAATAAGTGTTATTCTTGCACTTATTATACTGTTTATGCTCATAAGATATTTTATAAAGCGTGATATGGAGTATATCAACAAAGTATCCTCTATTCTTAATATAAAAGAAAAAGGAAACGAATATCATACGGTTTTCCAGTCTGTGGAACAGCTTCTGGAAGAAAACCGTTTCCTCAAAAAAGAGCAAATGAAAAACGAAGCGAGCCTTAAGCAGATGCTTCTGGTTGCAAAATTTAAAGGAAATTCGGTATTGGTAAAGTCTGAAGGAGTATTAGCTTTTTCAGGAAATCACTTTGCGGTTATGATTTTCTGCCTTGAAGATATTTCCGCTCTTCTAAGAGAAGAAAAAATGAGTGATGAAAAAAGAGGGGAGTACCTTCATTTCATCATTCAGAATATTTACGAAGAAAAATATGACGCGGATTTGTGCGCGTATGTTGCTGATGTTGACGGGAAGACGGTATGTCTTGTGAATTTTAATGAAAACGCACAGGAAATTTATAAAAAATTCAAAGAAATTGCAGATGAACGTCTTCAGTTTATAAATTTGAAATTTAACCTTGAACTTACATACGTTCTTTCTGATTTGTTTATCGGAGAAGAAAAAATTTCAGACACATTCATAAAGATGCTTGAAGCTCTTGAATACAAAATGAATATGGGAATACAGGAGTGTCTTGTATACAGTGATATTTCCTTTGACTTTAAGGACGGATACTTATTCGGCGAAGAAAAGGAAAATAAACTGATAAGAGATATCCGTGCAGGAAAAACAGAGGAGGCAGTTGCTTCTGTTGAAACGGTTTTCCGTATACTTAAAAATAACGATAAATTTTCGGAAGAATATAAAAATTATGTCATACAGGATATCTTAAGGGTTATAACAAAAACTGCTTTTGAGATTCTTAAGGATGAATCAATAATGGAGAAAGGAAGCCGTCTTAACGAAAATGTACTCAGACAATCACTTGAAGAAAGGCACCATCTTACTGTACAGTGGCTCAGACAGATGTGCGAAATGGTATGCAATGCAAAAGACGGAAAGCTGAAAAGGAAGAGTAAGCTTATTGAAAATGTAATTAAGTATGTAGAAGAAAACTACAGTAATTCCCTTCTTAATACTGCGTCGATTGGTGATAGCTTTAATCTGTCTCCTTATTATCTTTCGAGGCTTTTCAAAGAAGAAACGGGAATTTCTCTTACAGATTATATAAATAAATGCAGAGTAATAAAAGCGAAAGAGCTTATGGAAAACAGTGACCTTTCAAGCAAGGAGATTGCCGAAAAGGTCGGATTTTATCACGTAAGAACATATTACAGAATACTCAAAAAATACATTACGGATATTGACGAATGACAATGCTTTAATTATATGGGGAGGTAACTCTATGAAGAAATTTGAAAATCCGGCATTAAAAAGATTTGCTTCGGCAATTTTAATATTTGTAGTGGCGATTTCCTGCTTTCAGGGGATAGCTTTTGCAGAAGAAGAGACACCATCTGTGGCAGAGGATATGACTTTATCTGAAATTGAAGATGCAGACGGCACAGAGATGGAAATCTGTATGGAAGAAGAGACACTTCCCGTGGAAACTGTTTATGAAAGTCAGGAAGAAATCTACAGAGTAATTTATGAAGATGACTTTGAAGATGTACAAGGCGAGCTTCCGCAAAATGCCTATACGAAAAAAGAAGGCGCAACCGATTTTATGGTTGCTGAGAACTTTATCGGTTATCACGGATGGACGCTCGGAGGGCCCGATGCCGCTATACAAAACAGCCTTAATATTTTCCAGATAGATGCTGACCCGGATCCTGAAAAAAGCGGAAACAAGGTGCTTAAGTTTCAAAAGCTGCCTTCGCAGATAGGAACAAATGATAATCTTCATACAAACACCCACATGAAGAAAACGTTTGAAGGGACTATTGAGTATGCAGTGATAAAAATCAGCTTTGATATGTACTACACAAAAAATGTACATACAATAGAAGCGTTTAATTTCTCTCTTGCGCCGTTCCTTGACCGTTTCAGAAGCGAGTATTACACCGTAAGAGGCGGAACGACATATAATTACAATGCATCTGAAAAGGAAATAATGTTCAATCAGCCTAATAAGTGGCATAAATTTGAACTGTATTTGAATTACGATAAAAATACTGTAAGTGTATATGTGGATGATACACAAATCGGACCTATTCAGAAAGTAACCTCCATTGAGCCTTTCTACAGACTTCTTATGTTCCAGGAAAGAGGTCAGCATGCAAGTAAAAATGCTTTCAGAATAGATAATCTGAGAATTGTACATCAGGCATCACCTTTGTATGTGAACTTTGAAGAAATCTCAAACGGACAGACTACAGATAATGTAGTCTCAGACCTGAATCTTATTTCGAAAAATGACAAATATGCTTTTGAGTGGACAAGCAGTAATCCCGAAGTCCTTACGGATGATGGAGTTGTTTTAGTGCCCGATTTTCTTGATGCAAGCGTTAAGCTTACCGCAAAGGTTAAAGACCTTTTAAGTGGTGATGTGATTGATGAACAGATTTTCAATTTAACAGTTCCTTTTAACGGAAACATTCTCTGGTACGAGGATTTTGAAGATGCGGAACCTGACACAGACCTTGTTGTAGATGCGAACAGCGGTTATAAGGACTGGCGTGTAATTCCTAATCTGACAGTTAACGGGGAGTTTTCGACTGTGGAGAGAGCCGCAGCAGAGGGAACTTTTCTTAGGATTAAGAAAGACCCTCAAAACCCTTCAAATAAGGCACTGAATGTTGCCAGAAAGCTTAATCACTCCTACCACACTTCACCTGTTGACGGAAAAGAAATTACAGACTGGGTAGGAAGATTGAAGTTCCCCGCAGAAAATGAGTTTACCAAAGATATGGTATACTTTGGGGGAAGAATAAACATAAGTATGAATAACGGACGTATAAGAATGGGTAACTTTTTCGGTGCACTTTATAATGATAGGTGGGAGCCGTCTGCTGATTTCAACAGCGGTGCCGAGATTGTATTTACCGAAGAAGAAAAGGCGTTGTTTAAACTGAAAAAATGGAACACATTTGGTGTTCTGATGAATTTCTTCGATCATAAAGCACAGCTTTATATAAATTCACAGCCAGTAGGACCGGAAGTATTTATGTCTCTTTCGAAAATTGATTTGATTGAGATAAACATTCCAAGAGCCGGCTGGGGAGGCGACAACTATCTTGACGACGTACATTTTAAGCGTCACATAAAAACCAATGAAGAATGGCTAAAGCTTGCTATTGATAAAATAGATGTTGAATATGACAAAGCAGGTATTACGCAGAGTGTAGTGCTTCCGTCCACAAGCCTTTACGGAACAAGTATTGAGTGGACATCAAGTGATCCTGAAGTTATTGCTACAGACGGTGCAATAAAAAGACCTATAGGGGAAGATAAGGATGTTGTTCTGACTGCGAATGTTACAAGAGAGGGAACGACTTTTACAAAAGATTTTGAAATTACGGTAAAAGGCTACAGCGAGGTTGAATATATTTCTGAAAACCTTTCATTTGAAGATATCGGAAACGGTCAGCATTCCTGGCATATTACAGAAGACCTTAGCCTTACAGACAACTTTAACAGTGCTTCAATCAGCTGGGAAAGCAGTAATACGGATGTTCTGAAACACGATGGTACAGTTATTCTTCCTGATTCAGATATTCCTGTTACACTTAAGGGTATATTTACATCTCCGGATGGTACATTTACAAGAAAATACAATCTTGTAATCGCCGGCAGAGGAAAAGTGCTTCATCTTGAAGATTTTTCAGCTCCTACAACAGAGGGACAAAGTGTTGACGGATGGAACGGATGGACAATTGCAACGCCGTATAAGCTTCCAAGCATTAATGCTGTTATAAGAAAAGATGTTAACGATACTCTCAAGCCTTATGACGAGGCGGAAAAGGTTCTTTCTATATCAAGATATATGACTTCGGCTGAGGGTGTTGTATGTAATCAGAAAGTAAATATGGCATTTCCCAAAAAGGTCGATGCAGAAATTATGCGCATAGACTTTGACTGTCTTTTCAGAGATGAGAAAACAACTCTGTACGTTGAGCTTGACGGAATGAACCGTCATTATGGTATATCTCAGACGGGAATGGGACTTAAGGTGCTTCCTGAGCATCCCTACGGAAAAACGCTTTCTACAAATAAGTGGCATCATTTCACAATAGAAATCAACAGATACACAAGTGAATACACACTTTATCTTGACTATGAAAAACTGAATGACGAGCCCGTTTATGAACCCGGTGCATATTCTATAGACGGACTTAACTTCTACAGTAATCACAAGACTGCAGGTGTTCACGAAACCTTTATGATTCGTAATATTATGGTTCGTGATATTACTCTTGACCCTAAAGAAGCAGTATTAAGAGCAGAAGAAGCGCTTGAGCAGCCTGTGATTGATTACGAAACGGGCAAGGTAAATTTACCGCTTTACGGTGTTGAAAATACAGAAGTATCATGGACATCTTCTGATGCTGAAATAATTGGTGCAGACGGAAGAGTGACAAAACCTCGTGTTGAAAAAACAGTTGTTTTAACTGCAAAGGTGGAAAAAAACGGAGAGTTTATAAATAAGGATTTTTCATACAGGGTACAGGCAAGTAGTGGTAATGAAACGCCAACAGTTGAAATTCTTGAAATTATAGCTTCTCAGCTTAATGAAGAGGATATAACAGATGAACGCCGTTTCAGACTGACAAAAAATCTTGAGCTTCCGACAGAAATCACAGACGGAAGAGCTTCCGATATTGGCGGTGTTGATATAACCTGGGAAAGTAATTATCCTGCCATAATAAATAATAAGGGTGAAATTTTCAGACAGCCCTACGAAGCAGCAGCAACTCTTACTGCTACCATTTCTTCAAAGACAAATCCTGAAATAAAGGCAACAAAAGACCTTAAATTTGCAGTTGATGCCGGTGCAGAGATACTTGTACAGTATCTTTATGATGATATGGAAGAATCGTATGCAGGTTCAGAAATAAGCTCGTGGAGTACAATGCAGCTTCGTGCAAGAGAGGCCAACACCGAATACGGAACTCAGGTGTTTGCTGATAAGGCACCAACAGACCGCTATTTGCCTTATGATGAGGCAAACAAAGCGATGTTCCTTAACAGATACACAAATGCAAAGTACGATATGGTGACAGGAATGTCGCATACAATGCTTCTTCATCCGAAGACGGGAGAGAACTATCACGGAGATTTTCTTGTTCTTGATTTCAGAGTACAGTTCAGAAATGCAGGAGACATTATAAAAGGAGAAATCTACTGTATCGATGGAACGTATATCACTATAACACCTACATCAATTAATGTAGACGGTTTTATGAATAAAAAATTTGGTACTGCGCTTGAACCGTTGGTTTGGCATGACGTATCGTTTTATTATGATATAAAATCTTATCGTCTTGATATATATATTAATGGAGAAAAGGTCACTGATGACCCCATTGAATATGGTTCAGGTTCACAACCTTTCTTCCATCAGTGGAGACTGTTTTGTGATCACATGAATTATATTGTTGTAGATGAAATGAGAGTAAGAAGATTCAGCCTGCCTGATGCTGAAACTGTTGTGACAGATGCTTTGGCAAGAATTGAGCTTGAAACTTCTTTGAATGAGGATGTGAAGCTTCCCTCGTATGTTGGAAACTGCAGCGTTTCGTGGAAAAGCTCAGATGATGGTGTTGTTTCAGGCGGCGGAAAGATAAATCCGTCATCATCGGTCGATAAAAAGGCAACTCTTACTGCTGTCGTAAGGTATGAAAATGTGGTCAAAACAAAGTCATTTGATGTAACTGTTCCTGCGCAGACATCTTATAAAATGGCGTATGAAATTAAAAACATTTCTGTTTCCGATAACAAGATCAGCAGTATATGTGCGGTCAAGCAGAATGCTTTTGAGGGAAAAGCAAAGCTTATGGTAGCGGTTTATGACCGTAACGAATTTGTTAATTTTTATGTTTACGATGTTTCCGATTCCCCAGAGGGTGCGTCCTTTAGTGTGAATACGGATATATCTCTTGCCAGCTGTACAAACAGCAAGGTAACAGCATATATGGTTGACGGTGATCGTGATAACGAAACAATCAGTAATCTGCAGATTTACAGGAAGGAAAAAAGTATATGAAAAAAATGCTTAAATCATACATATCATTAATACTTTCTCTCGTTATGCTTTTTGATATATGCTCATTTATAGCAGCAGCGGAGGAAAACTTCAGACGATATTTTGCTTTTGCTGATTATGAAGCTGAGATTTTACCTGAGGGCTGGAAATACAATGCAGGCTCAGGCAGTATAACAGCCCAAGACATTGGGTCAAGACGTGCTATGTATATGGACAATGGTACTGACGGCAGTTATACAATTGTAACAAAAAGCTTTCCCGAAATAAATGCGGGAGAGGTTGTTGCAGAAGCTTCCTTTATGCAGCCTGACGTAAAGTCTGACGGGAATATAATTCTGGAAACACTGTATAAATCGGATGTTGTGTTTTCAGTTGCCACAAATGGCGGAAATATTTGTGCGCTCAAAACAGACGGTTCTTACGAGGTGCTTTTTGGAAACTATCTTGCCGATAGCTGGTACGATATAAGGGTAGCCGTTAATGTTTCAGACAAAACCTGTACTTTTTTTGTGAACGGTACACAGAAAGCAACACTTGCTTTTGTAAAAGCAGGAAACGGCATTGATACCGTAAGTGCTTATGCACGTTTCCTGCCGGGATTTTACCTTGATGATTTCAAGGTTTCTCAGGAAGCTGAATACGGAACACTTGAAATAACAGGTGCTGTCCCCGTGTCATCACCTCAGGATGAAGAGGCACAGTATACCTTCAAGGGAACAGTACCGAAGAGTGGAAGTAATACATATACTTTTGGGACCTGTATTTACAGCTCAGAAGGCTTAGCCCTGACGGGTGAAGAGCTTGTGTGGACTGTATCGGGCAGTAATACCGAAGGTATTTCTGTTGAGCCGTCAGATGATTACAGCTCGGCCACTCTTAAAATAGACCACAGTGCTCTTGCAGGAAATGAAGTAATTCTTACTGTAGCCACTCCCGGCGGAGGTTTGAGTAAAAAAATCAGACTTACGGTTGAACAGTCTGCAAGTGATAACATAAAAATCACGGGAGCCCCCCGAGTAAGTGCATATCAGCACAGAACACACACCTTTAAGTTTGAAGCAGCACTGTATGACCAGGTAGGCGGTGAAATTTCCGGGTCTGAATTTATATGGTCTGTTGAAAATCTTTCCTGTGCGGATATCAGTATTTCTGCAGACGGTGTTATGATGGTATCTGGAACTATGCCCCAAAAGGATGAAGTCGTTATTGTAAAGGCAACTTTAGCCGACAATAGTGCTGTTTACGGCGAAAAAAGGGTGCTTGTTCAGAGCTATGACACTTACAGTAATGATATTCAGCGTCTTAATGCTGTAATAACAGCAATAGATAATGTTTTAGAAGTGGGAAGCAATCCCGACGGAAGAAATCCCCTTATAGCTTCATACATCAGTCCATACACTCATACTTATGCGTTCTGGAATCTGAAAGGACCTCAGAATCCAACTCCCATAAGTAATGTTACAGAGCAGTTCCAAACGATGAGGGCGATGAAGGGTATTACTAATCTTACCGGGGATGAAAGCTATTCAAACAGAGTAAATCAGATTTATCAGTGGTATCTTGACAATGCCATAAGCCGTAATGGTCTTGTGTTTTGGGGAAACCATCAGGCGCTTGATCTGGAAACCGGAAAACAGGCCGAGCATTATGAGAAATATGCTACCAAATCAAACTATGTAGAGGTAAAAGGACGAGACCTTTATTTTGCTCCGTTTTTTGAACTGGATACGCAAGCGGGACTTAAAATTATAAAGGACCACTGGTGTGCGATTATCAATGACTGGGGAACAATGAGTTTTAACCGTCATGCACTCTGGAGTAATGAAAAAGACCCTAATTACAGCGGATATAATGATTTAAATAACTTTATGGAATATCCAAACGCAGATGATCCGATTCACCCCGATGACCCGTTTGTAAGAACCACAGACCTTTGCTTCAGCTCGAGCTCCTGTGACCTTTTTGCAATGGCGGAGTATTATTTCCAGAATTGTTCGGATCCTGAAGAAGGAAAGAAAATGATCTTGTGGGCATATAATCTCTGGAAGCGTTATGCGAATACAAAGGATCCTGATACTGGAATATTTGCCTCGCTCTTTAACAGTACGCACAGAATGCAGGGAAGATATTCTCTTGAGGAACAGTATGGGGAAAACTGGTATACGAGAGAAGATGCGAAACAGCTGGCAGGAAATAACTCCTATGGCGACAGAGCATATATTCAGTTTGCAGATATGCTTATAAGCGGTGGCTACCTTACAAAGGAAGAGGCAGATGAAGAGTTAAGAGAGGGTCATTTGCATATTTTAGGCGGTGCCGTTTCTATGTATGATAAGATGATGCTTGCTGCTATCCATATGGCAGAGGCTATGATAGCTTCTGATGACCCTGATTTACAGGCGAAAGGGAATGAAATATTAGAAACATATCTTGTTGCATCAAAAAGCCTTGTTGATATTGCTTATGATTTTGATCAGAATAAGTTACGTACATTCTTATCAAACGGACTGGTGCTTGACGGAATAAGATGGACAAGACCGGGATATTATGGAAGTATAGGAAAAACCTTTGAGCCTGCTACTCTAAGAAACGATGTTCCTGAAAACTTTGCGGCTCTTTATGTAGCAACAAGGGATATTCCCGGATTTGAAGCAGAAAAAGAAGCGGTATGGAGTTTGGTAAAGAATTACCTTAATAAAACATATCACATAGGAGATATAGGAAACCCAATTCTTGGAGAAAAACCTAATCTTAAAATAGAGACTAATTCTTCAGATCCTAATCTTATGAGATATTTGTTTTCTTTATATGATGCTTCCGGCTGGGAAGAATATTTAACACTTGCACGCATTATCGGAAATAACATTATTAAGACAAAGTTTAACGGAGAATTTATTATTCACGATTCAGATATGCTTTATATTGATACGGAAGGCGATTATTACTACGTTTTATTAAAGCTTGAAGCGTATCTTCGCGGTGAGTCTGATTTAGTGCCTGTAAGCCGCCATAAATCAACTCACGAGATTATTGCATCATGGTACGATGAAAGAGGGCAACTCAGAGATTGGGATACGTGTGCCATGGCGGAACTTGCATTTCCTGCTGTTAAGCCTACGGAGGTAATTCTTGATAAATACAGTGTGGAAATAAAGGTTGGAGAAGAAATTCCTATGACGGTTACGGTTCTTCCCGACGATGCTTTTTCAAAGGCTGTTAACTGGGACGTAAGAGATGCGGATATTGCAAGAGTTAGTGCCGATGGTTCTATTGTGGGTGTTAAAGAGGGAGAAACGGTGGTATATGCCATAGCTAAAAGTGCTGAGGGTGTATATTCAAAGCCTGTATATGTTACAGTTGCAGACTGATGATTTTGTCGTTCAAGTCAACTTAGGAGGAATTTAAGTGAAACGAATACTAGCATATATACTTGCAGTTTCCTTTATGATAGCGGGTTTTGTTATGCCTGCTTCAGCTGCGAGCCACACTGATAAAGCAGTTTCACTGCTTGCAGGAATAAATGTTTTGCGCGGTGACGGAAACGGAAACTATTTTCTTGACCGCACTGTAACCCGTGCAGAATTTACAGCATTTATTGTTCGTATAATGAACATGGAAGATGTTGATATGACAAACGCTGCCGGCTTTAATGATGTGCCTGACGACCATTGGGCATATAAAACCATATCAACAGCAGTGGGTCTTGGACTTATTCACGGTGACGGAAACGGAAATTTTGAGCCTGACAGAGAGGTAACTCTCAATGAAGCTGTAAAAATTGTTGTTTCTGCTCTCGGCTACGGTGAGGCGGCAGAAAATTCAGGAGGGTATCCTGACGGTTATATAAAGATGGCGACTAAGCTCAATCTTTATAAAAAGCTTCCTTCGGTAAAGGAATATCTTACAAGAGAATCAACCTGTGTGCTGATTTACAATGCTCTGCAGACAGAAACCTATAATTCAGTGGAAGAAAAGAAGAAAGGCAGCATTCTTGAAGAATATCTTAATTTTACTGTCGTTCAAGGCGTTGTGACGGCAACTCCTTTCTACTGCAAAGACAAAAAGCTTAATTCCGGAGAAATTGAAGTTGACGGAGTTGTATACCGTTGTCTTGATCCTTACATTGACGATTATATAGGCTGCAGAGTCACCTGTTATTTGCTTATGGACGGTGGAAAACAAACTATCAGATATATTCAGTTTCTCGAAGACACAAAATCCGTCACAGTAGCGGCAGAAGATATAAGTCCTGCTACCACCGTGTCAAAGTTTATTTACTTTGACGGTAATCAGAAAATAAATCTCAGACTTGAAAATAATATTGCTGTATTTTATAACAGTGATGCAGTTAAGAGTGAGAATCTCACGAACAATATTCTTATTCCAGAGACAGGCTGTGTAATTCTGCGTGACGGCAACGGTGACGGGATATACGATGTAGCCCTTGTTGAAGCGTATACCGATTATGTCGTTCAGTATATTTCCGAAGATGTCGTGTATGGAAAGTTCGGAGAAAGACTTGACTTAACAGACAGTGACAATACGGTTATCCTGAAAAATGGAGAGAAAATCAGTATTGAGGAGATTAAAAACGGAGACATACTCAGTGTAACAAAAAGCCTTGACGGTAAGAGAACAAAGATATATGTGTCTGACGAAAATGCAGATGGCTATATCAGATATGCAAACGATTTTACAACAAGTACGACATATACCTTGGAAAATACAAAAACAAACGAGCAGGAGGATATCCGCCTGTCAAAGAGTTATCTTAATGCGCTTTCATCCGGTAAGTACGGTGCAATAAAAATAAGTGTTGACCCGAATAGGAAAATCAGAGTTTATTTTAATAAATTCGGATTTGTTTCAGATGTTACAGAGCTTTCCAAAGAGGATGACCTGCAATACGGATTTCTTACTGCAACAGCGTGGAAAAACGATATAAGCTCCAACGGTTCGTTTAAGATTCTCACACTTGCAAACAGATTTGAAGTTTTTGAAAACCGTAAAGGTGAGCAAATTAAATACGGAAACAGCCATGGTGTTATTAAAAAGGAAGATGCCGGCTACGTTGCAGAAAAGCTTAAATATCCCAAACAGCTTGTTAAGTATAAGCTTGATGAGGACGGCTATCTTATTGAAATTCAGCAGTTTTCCACAATACAAAGGACAGACTATTTCTCAAGAGGACCTGTAGATACAGAGCTTATGTATTATAATGACGGTGTTTTCGGAAATAGATTCTATATTGACCAGAATACCGCTGTTTTTGCGCCTGCTCAGTCACTGGACTCTTTGTCGAGTGCAGGTACATATATGACTACACTTAAGAACGGTCAGCAAAGATACTGTACTTTTTACGATCTTGACGGAAACTATGCTAATGCCGTTGTGCTCAGTACGCTTTTCGGTACTGTTTATGACGATACTGAAAGAACGGGGTATGAGGTAATTCTTGATTATGTTAATTCGCCAATATTCTATATAGATACAATTACTTACCGTGAAGCTGAAGACGGCATTACATATATGTGTCTTAACGGTTTTGAAGGGGGTAGAGAAAAGAGCATCTGTGTTGCAGATGCGGTTAAACCGAATTCAGAGCCGAAATCTAATCTGAAGCCCGGTATAGCAATACAGTACGAGGATAATAAAATTAATCTTACAAGAGCAGAAACTGCCGATGATGTGCGTCAGATACTTGTTTTCAAGACGGTACATGACTTTACGGCTATGCCGGCTTCCGATGTGTTATGGGAGTATACAAAGCTTGAAAGCACACGTTCGCAGATTACTACTTTGTGGGGAGAAGTGCAGAATGTAAACGGTGAGCATTACACTGTTTCTGCGGGAGATTCAAATTATACTGCACGAATTCACGAAAATACTATGATTCTCAGATATGACAGCGGAAGAAAACGTTTTGAAAAAGTAACTGTTGACGAAATAAGCACAGGATGCAAGTTGTTTATACGTCAGAGATATGAAAATTCAAGAGAGGCTGTTATTTATTAAGGAGCAACATTATGAAAAAAAGAATTACAGGATTATTCCTGATTGTGCTGCTGATTTGTCAGATAATAGTGCCGATGGCTGTATTTTCTGCAGGCAGATATACTGAAAATGATATAAATTTGCTTGTAGCATTAAATCTGCTGAAAGGCGATGAAAACGGAGATTTGCGTCTTGAAGATACTCTTAAGCGTTCTGAATATACTGCGCTTATTCTGCGTATGATGGGGCACGATGAAATTACCGGAGGATACGCAGGAGAGGGTGTGTTTAAAGATGTATCTGAAAATCACTGGGCAAAAGGATATATTGAATTTGCCAAAGGTATAAATCTTATAGACGGTATTTCTGAGGATACTTTTGCCCCTGACAGGACTGTGAGCCGCCAGGAAGCAATTAAAATCATTATTTGCGCGCTCGGATATAAGGAACTTGCAGAGATAAAGGGCGGCTATCCGAAAGGGTATAATGAGCTTGCAACAACTTTTAAAATTCTTAAAAACACTTCATCAGGAGGCGAATTTACAAGAGAAGATGCGTGTCATCTTATATTAAACAGCCTTACTGTTGATATTATGGACGCGATGGGAACTGTTGTATCGGGTCATAATGTTTTGAGCGAGTATCTCGACACGGAAATTTTTGAGGGATATGTTACGGGCACCCCGGGAATATCTATGGGAAAAGCTGTTGAAAAGGGAAATATTGAAATTGACGGTGTAGTTTATAAAAATGATTTCAATACCATCAGTGAGCTTTTCGGATATAAAGTGACATTCTATCTCACGGGAAAAGATTCAGATAAGAGGGTTGTGTATATAAAAGCATCTCAGAACGAGGAACGAATGGAAATAGATGCAAAAAACATAATCGGGGATACGGATTTACATACTTTCTTATATTATGACAAGAATGAAAGAATTCAGTCGCTTGAACTGGCAGATAATATTATAATTCATTACAACGGAAAAGAAGTAAGTTCGGTTAATGTGAAAGATGCTTTGCTTAACCCCGAAGAGGGAAGCGTAACCCTTTTTGACAGGGAAGATGACGGAATATATGATTTTGCCGTTGTAAACAGCTACAGATCTCTCATTGTTGATAATGTTACGGAAGGAAAAATAGTCGATGTTTACAAAAAGCATGTCAATCTTGAAGAGGCGAAAGATGTTTTTATTTTAAAAGAAAACATAGAGGTTACGGCAGACAGCCTTAAAAAGGGCGATGTCATTTCAGTTTGTGAAAGCCTTGACGGCGAAAAGATAAAAATAATTGCAGACCACACTGTCATAAACGGTCAGATTTCAGCTATTGAAGATATTGAAAACGACAGAGTTTTAACTGTAAAAAGTGAGGATAAAACCTTTGAACTAATACTTTCTGAAAGCTATAAGGATGCAGTAAAAAAAGGTCTTGCAGAAAACTGGCAGGAGCCTGATTCAAGAACTTTAACCTTCTACATTGAAGCTTTTGGACTGGTTGCTGATATAAAGCTTTCTGATTATGAAAACAGTGCTGATGTGTTGAAATACGGATATCTTATTGAAGCTGAGCGAAACGGAGCTGTGGGAAAAAGTGCCAGATTAAAGGTGCTGACAGCAGAAAACCGCTTCGAAATATTTGAGGTTGAGGCAAACAAAAAAGTTCTGCTCGGTCAGAATACGGGATTTGAGTATACTGAAAAGCATCTTTACGGAGATGCACTTTGCAATGCCCTCGGCGGAAGCGGAAATGTCCAAAGGCAAATTATAAGATACCGTGTGGACGACAAAAATGTTTTGAAAGAAATTTATCTTGCCGATACAACTGTAAACCCCGATGTTTTGTCGGAGGATGCACCATCCTCATACTGGACATACCGTCAGGGCGTTATCGGGCAGAAGTACTTTATGGATAACTCCACAATAGTGTTTGCTATTCCTAAAGATGCCGTTTACGAGGATGTTATGGCATCAGGAATACATACTAAGTTCTTTTCCGATGGAACAGGGTATACCTGCACTTTGTACGATGTTGATAACGGTCATGTAGGAGCGGTTGTTTTACACGACAAAATTATGATAAAGTACGACTCTATAGAAAGAGGGTATGAAACTATTATAAACTACGGCTCATCACCTGTTTTGTATATTGACAAGGTTGTAGGAACGGTTGACGGTAGCGGAGAGCGCTTTACAGCTATAGAAGGCTGGCAGAACGGTGAAAAAATCAAGATTAATGTATCCGATGCTTTGGCACACGATACCCAGGCTATGTTAAAACTGAAACCCGGAGCCGTTATACAGTATGAGAAAAATACTAACGAAAAATCATGGGCAATGACATCTGAAAATACAGAGCAGCTGGTTGTTTTTGAACAGATTTTCGATTTCAGAAAAGATATGGGCTCAGCTATTTACTGGGACCACGATGTTCTTATAAAAGACCTTCCCGGCATATTGACATTGTGGGGGACTCTTGATATTGCAGAGCTTGGATACTGCTCGGTTATTGTAAATGAAAACGGAACTGAAAAGTCATACTCAATCCCCATTACAAACAAAGCAGTATTTATGAAGTATGACGATGATGCGCGTAAGTTTGAGCCTATTACAAGGTATGAGCTTGTGGAAGGACAGAGGGTTTATATGACGAAGCAGTCATCAAATCAGGTAATAGTGGTTTATTGATAAGGAGTTAAGCAAAATGAAGAAAAATTCCGTGATATCGGCTGTTATAGCTTTAATAATAATGCTGGGAAGCTTTCCGTGTTTTGCCCAGGATGCAGATAGTGTTTTGCGTCAGGCGCGTAATAAGCTTGTGTTTTCCGTTTTATCTTCGGAGAATATAGGAGATGTAACAGAGGATTTGTATCTGCCCGCAAAGTGGGAGAATACAGATGTTTACTGGACATCAAGCAATGAAACTTTGATTAGCATTGATGGAAACAAAGGCGTAGTAAGCCGTCCTGCTTACGGTGACGGCAGAGTATGTGTCATCCTTTCGGCACATATAAGCTATGAAAATAAATCGGTTGTCAGAAATTTCATGGTAAGAATTGAAGAAATGTCAATCGGCAGGGAAATAAGTAAATCGCTAAAAAGCCTCAGGGATGATTTTGATAAAGAATTTATGAGTAATCAAAACCTTATGGCAGTACGCGAAGACCTTATCATTCCCGAGTTTACAAGAACATATATGGCAATCACCTGTGTAAGTGAAGATCCTGAAATTATCACCTCCGACGGAAAGATTACGCGTTCTATGTATGAGGACAAAATCGTAAACTTCACTGTCAATTTCACTTTCGGATATGAAAGAACGGCTGTCACTTATCCGATAATTGTAAAATCCATGGCCACAGATGAGATTAGTGAAATGGCGAGAGAAGATATGGATTGGGTACTTGATACTCTTCGCAGCGGATATAATCTCGGCAGAATTAATGAAAGCCTGATTCTTCCCACCGTAGGACCGAATAATTCTGAAATTTCATATTCTAGCAGTAACAGTGCTGTTTTAAGTGACAAAGGAACGGTAACACCCGATGATGAAAGCCACAAGGTAGAGCTTATTGTTACAGTTAAGATAGGAAGCACCACTATTTCGGAAAAACTTGAAATAACCGTTCCTGCGAAAAACAGCTACAGCGGTTCAGCCTCAGGCGGAGGTGGTGCAGGGGGTGGAAGTACCTCTGTAAGCGGTGGCAGCGGGGGTGTCATTATGGAAATGAAAGACCCTGTTGCAGATATTGCACCGTTTGATGATGTGGAAAACTCTCATTGGGCAAAGGATGCAGTAAAAAGCCTGAAAGACAAAGGGATTATAAATGGTGACGGTTCAGGCAAATTCCGTCCTGACGACTTCCTTACAAGGGAAGAACTGGTGAAAATGATTGTCCTTGCATCGGGAATAGAACAAAATTCTGAAACAGAAGCACTTCCTTTTGATGATATCAAAAAAACTGACTGGTGCTATCCATACATATATACTGCTTATTCTGCAGGAATAATTAAAGGAATGAGTGACAGTTCATTCGGCAAGGGTAAAAATATTACACGTCAGGATACAGCGGTTATTATATATAACAGCCTTGCCCGAAACAAGCACACTTTTATAAACGGCGATGAAATTACATTCAGCGATAAAGATGCTGTAAGTAATTATGCAAAAACGGCAGTTTCCGCGTTGCAGCAGATGGGACTTATAAACGGTAAGGGTGATAATAAGTTTATGCCAAAAGATAACCTTACCCGAGCGGAGGCAGCAACGATGATATGGAGAATGATGAAGGTAAAATAATTCTCAACAGTGATTTGGAGATGTAACTATGATTTTATATTTTGAGAATGCAGATAAACTTCTTGATGGAATTAGAGAAATTTCCTGTGAACTTGGCTTTGAAAAAGGAGAAAAGGGAAACGCTGACATAATTGTCAGCGTTTCTGAAACAGATGAAGATTGTGTTGAGGTTAGCCTTAACGGAAAAGAGGCAAGCATTGTCTACGGTGGTCAGCTTATACGATTTTACAGGGGTCTCGGACTTTTGTGCGAGGCTGTAAGCGACGGAAAAAAAGTTTTTTCAAAAAAGGAAATCCCGAATTTCACAATGAATGGATCAATGTTTGATTTTGCAAGAAAACTTGTTCACCGTCCTGAAATAATAAAGGAAATGCTTCGCAAACAGGCTATTATGGGACTTAATACATTTATGTTCTATCTTGAGGAAATGTTTGAAGTGCCGGAATACCCTTATTTTGGCCATATGCGCGGAAGATACACAAAAGAAGAAATCCGTGATATGGATAAATATGCACAAGTTTTCGGTATCGAACTTTTTCCATCTATTCAAACTCTTGGTCACTTTGAACAGGCACTTAAGTGGGATTCTATGACAGAGTATCGTGATACAATAAATACACTTATGCTTGATGATGAAAAAACATACTACCTTATTGACAGAATGATGGCTTCAATTGCAGACAGCTTTTCTTCAAAGCATCTTGAGGTCGGTATGGACGAAGCATCGCTGATGGGTCTTGGAAATTATAAGTATAAGAATGGTCTTAAGCCTCAGTTTGAATTATTCTGCCGTCATATAGAAAAAGTAAAGGAAATCGCAGATAAATATGGCTTTGAAATAATGGTTTCAAGCGATATGTTTTTCAAGATGATGACAGGTGGGCATTATACCTCCGATATTACTTTTACAGAAGAACAATTAAAGCTTATTCCCGAGGGCGTAAAGCTTTGCTATTGGAGATATGGTATCTATACTCCGGAAAAAGACGAGAAAGTTTTTGATGCTGCGGAAAATGAAAAGGTGCTCAAAATACATCAGACAATGACTGATAACCTTTTATATATGGGAGGTGTTCAAAGCTGGGTTGGTCCTGTATTTTTATATCTTTTATCAAATTACTCGGCAAAAAATGCGCTTGAAGCTTGTATAAAGAATGATGTAAAAGAGGTTTTGTGCTCAATCTGGAGCGACGGTGAAGCTCCTCTTGTTTTTGCAATGTATGCGCTGATGATCTATGCGGAAATGGACTATAATGGCTTTTATGATGAAGCAGAGATTAAAAAACGTTTTAAGTACATATTCGGCTTTGAAGCGGACGATATCATTGAACTTGAAAAAATAAACTTCCCCGAGGGAAGAATAAATGACAAGCTTCCGGTGGAGGCAGATTATAAAAAGACAGCAATAGCGCTTTTCTACAGCGACCCTATTCTTGGTCTTATGGACAGGCATGTTGAAGATTATGACGCGAAGGGCTTTTATACAAAAATGTATGGAGAATTTAAGGACAGAGGTACAGACAGCGGATTGTTCGGACCGGCATTTGATTTTATAAAGGGCATTTTATACATACTGCCGTTGAAGGCTGATTACGGTTTAAGACTAAAAAAGGCTTACGATGCCCGCGATGAAAAGGCGCTGGAAGTTTTATATAACGATGCTATAGAACTTGAAAAACGGTATAAGGATTTCAAAGAAACGGCACAAAGATTTCATTTATTCTATGCGAAAAATCTGGGAAGCGAAATAATCGAAGTCCGCCTCAGTGCAATGGCATCACGTTTTGAGACGGTCCGTTACTATCTTGACAAGCTGAAAGAAGACCCATCTTATATAATAGAAGAGCTTGAGGATGAGCGATTATATATGGTTCCTCCGACTGAAAAGGTAGTATATAATATAGTAGACTATGAGTTCGGACGTTTCTATTCATCAACAGGAATTGCAAGAAACTTAGTTGTGGGCTGAGGAGGAAAAGTTATGATATTATATTTTGAAACCGCAGATACCCTTGATTACGGTATTATAGAGCTTTCGTCCGAGCTTGGCTTTACGGTTGGAAAAAAGGAAGAGGCAGATATATGTGTATCTGTAAAAAAAGCAGAAGATGAGATTGTAGAGATTTCTTTAAAACAAAAAGAAGCAGTTATAACCTACGGAAACCAACCGATCCGTTTTTTCCGTGGCTTGGGCCTTCTGTGTGAAGCAATTGCTGACGGAAAAGATTCTTTTTATAAAAAGGAAACCCCGAATTTTAAGACTAACGGTGCACTTCTTGATGTATCCTACAGTATGGTGCTTCGACCTGAAATAGTTAAAGAAATAATACGCAAGCAGGCAATTATGGGGCTTAATACACTTTCCTTATACCTTGAGGATATATTTGAAGTTCCCGAGTATCCGTATTTTGGCTATCAGCGCGGAAGATACACAAAAGAAGAAATCCGTGATATGGATAAATATGCACAGGTATTCGGAATTGAGCTTTTCCCGTGTATACAGACTCTCGGTCACGCTGAACAGATTCTTAAATGGAGTACTATGGGCGACTGCCGGGAAGATTATAACCCGGTAAGCACTTTGCTTGTGGGCAGCGAAAAGACATACGACCTTATCGATAAAATGTTTGCATCGTTAAGCGATTCTTTTACAAGCCGTCGTATTGATGTGGGAATGGATGAGGCACCGACCTTTGGCTGTGTTGTATATAAGAAGAAAAACGGTTTAAGACCGCAGTTTGATATATTCTGTGAGCATCTTTCCCGTGTTAAGGAGATTGCTGATAAGTACGGCTTTGAAATAACTCTTTCAAGTGACATTCTTTTTCAAATATTTACGGGAAAGAGATATACATCGGACATAGAATTTACAAAAGAGCAGTTAGACCGTATCCCAGATGGAATAAGGCTCAACTATTGGCAGCATTCTATTTTTGCATCGGAAAACGGTGAGGAAGTGTTCGATGCTGAGGAAAATGAAAAAGTACTGAAAATTCATAAGAAAATTACAGATAATATTCTGTATTCAGGCGGTATCCAAACGTGGGTCGGACCTGTTCCTGCATACCTTTTATCTGTTTATTCCGCTAAAGAGGGGCTTTCTGCCTGTATGCGAAACGGTGTACGCGATGTATTAGCGGCATTGTGGAATGATGGCGGCGAGGGCGTTCTTGTAATGGCGCTTTACGGCATTTTACTTTATGCGGAGATGGACTATAACGGAGTGTATGATGAAGCTGAAATCAAAAAGCGT
The DNA here is from genome assembly GCA_045545295.1 of Clostridia bacterium. Lineage (GTDB taxonomy): Bacteria > Bacillota > Clostridia > UMGS1883 > UMGS1883 > UMGS1883. The sequence continues at coordinate 38,330 of JAZQAO010000004.1, read as the reverse complement.
TTTAAGTACATTTTCGGCTTTGCGGCAGACGATATCCTTGACCTTGAAGAAATGAACTATCCCGCAGGCAGAAAAAACAGTATAGTTCCAGTTGAACAGGATTATGTCAAAACCTCCTTTGCTCTTCTTTACAATGACCCGTTGATAGGGCTTGTTGACAAGTATATCGAGGGTGTAGATGCCTGCACTTTCTATAAGAGAATGTATGAAAATTTCAAAGACAGAGGACCTGATAAAGGCTTATTTGCACCTGGCTTCAGATATATTAAGAGTATTATGCATCTGCTTTCCGTAAAGGCTGATTACGGAATAAGACTTAAAAAAGCTTATGATTCCCGTGATAATGAAATGCTTGATAAGCTTTACGAAGAATCAAAGGTAATAGAAGAACTTTACGGTAATTTCAAAAAAGAAGCACGCGAATTCTATCTTTTCTACAACAAAGCTTTCGGAAGCGAGGTAACAGAGCTTCATAACGCGGCTATGGCGTCGCGTTTTGCAACGGTGCGCCATCATCTTGATAAACTAAAAGAGGACCCGACCTATGTTATTGAAGAACTTGAGTGTGAGCGTATGTATCTTGTTCCGCCCGGACAGAAGACGGAACCTCAGTTCGGTGTTGCAAATTACCAGTTTTCAAGATTTTTCTCCGCAACGGGACTGACAAAACTTCTTGTAATAGGTTAAAAAGGAATGATAATCAGTGAAAATTATTGATATGCACATACATGCCCGCAACACTGTGCCTGACCCTGATAAACTGCTTTCAGATATGGAAAAAGCGGGGATCTTTGGTGGTTGTGTTTTTTCAAATCCCCCCAGAGAGGATAATGAAATAAAAGGAAGCTCCTTTGAAGAAAGACTTAACGAAGTTCTTGAATGGTCAAAAGGGCACGAAGACAGAATATTCCCTGTTGTGTGGATACATCCTTATGAGGAAAATATAATAGAGAATGTCCGTAAAGCCGCAGAAAAAGGTGTGTGTGGATTTAAAATAATCTGCAGTGACTTTTATGTGTACGAGGAAAAATGTCTTGAGGTTTTAAGAGAAATTGCAAAGCTCGATAAACCTGTGTTTTTCCATTCCGGAATACTGTGGGACAGAAAGGTTAATGAGAAATATAACCGTCCGTTTAACTGGGAAGCACTCATAAATATTAAGGGACTCAGGTTTTCAATGGGGCACTGCTCGTGGCCATGGGTTGATGATTGTATATCGCTTTACGGCGAGTATATGTTTTTGCTTGACAGTAATGAAACCGCAGAAATGTTCTTTGACATCACACCGGGGACTCCTGAAATTTACCGTGAAGAGCTTTTGACAAAGATCTATACAATCGGTTACGATGTCGGAGACAACATTATGTTCGGCACGGATGCCTCATCAAATAACTATAATTATGGCTGGACAAAAAATTGGCTGGAGCTTGATGGCAAAATAATGGACAAAATCGGTGTAAGCAGGGAAAACCGCCAAAAGCTGTACCGAGATAATTTCCTTCGTTTTATCGGAAAAATCGAAAAAACTGCAGATAAGCTTTCTGTTAAAGCAGGCGAATCAAGCGACTGGTCCTGCATAAATCCTGATGTTTATGCTATTATAAAAAAGTGGTACGGTTTGTTGAATTTCCCGAAAATATACGATGACGAGTTTTTCTGTGCCCTTAAAAACATAAGAATTTCAGATAATATAACAATTCAGAAATACGATTGTACGGAAAGTGACGGCGTGCGGAATTTGCTTTCGTTCCTATATATGTGTGAGGACCTTAAAAGTAAATACGAAGAAAAGGGAATAGACGAAAAGATTCTTTTTGATACTTTAACAGACCTTGTAGTGTGGACAAATACATGGAGTGATATAAAGGGCGGACTTTATCTTGGTGAGCTTTCATGGCTGAAGCGGCACCTTGATTTTAAGCTTTTCCGCCTTGGAAGACTTCAGTTCTGCCTTGGAGAAGCGGAGCACGACATCCCCGAAGAAAACCTCAAAAAAGGCGACCAAGTTATTGAAGTGCATATTCCCGAGGGCGAACCGTTATCTTACGAAGAATGCCTCAAATCTTTTGCTTTGGCAAAAAAATTCTTTTCAGAATATTTTCCTGAATATGATTACAAATGCTTTACCTGTCATACATGGCTTCTTGATGATACATTGGTGCAGTTTTTGAATGAAGAAAGCAATATACTAAAGTTTCAAAGCCTGTTCAAGCCGGTTTTGAAAGAAAAGTCAGATGCAATCATAAGATATACTTTTAAGTGGAATGCAACAAGACAGATGCTAAAAGGTCTTGCGCCGGTTTCGTCATTTACGCAAAAAGTGAAAAAGCATATTATGGCAGGCGGAGAATTTTTTGAAGTAACGGGCATAGTAAATAAATAAAAAAGCAGCGTGTAATTTCACACTCGTTGCGTTCTAACTAAACTCAATTCAGACAAATGTTGAACACGATTAAATTACATAAATTCCTATACAGTAAAAAGTGGCAGTTGGAAAATTTGTTTTTCCAACTGCCACTTTTGCGGTCCGGACTTTTTTACGTTTCCTCTATTAAATTGAAGGGTTATCTGGTGTAGGGAGCGTATATGTTCTTTTCTTTTTGCTTTTTCCGAGAAAGTACATCAGGTTATCAAAGTATATTTTTTCTCTGGCGGAATTATCTACACCAAGTATATCCATAAGTCTACCGTCAATATCAAGCCATTTTTTTGCCCATTCACTATTATAGTTTTCTGCATTACTATCGGTACCGAAGAGGATATTTCCTTTAACATCATATCCTGATAAAAACATTTTTTTCAAAAGCTCCTCACGGTATACCTCGGGTGTTCCGGGTGTGATGTCAAGAAACATTTCTGCTGTTTTGTCGGATAAAAGCGAATTCAGAAATTTCCCGTAGAGAGCAATACATTCATCGTGCCACGGCCATGAACAGTGTCCCATAGAGAACCTCAGCCCCTTAATTCTTAATAATGCTTCCCAGTTCAGCGGACGATTATAAGCAGAGGAAATGTTTCCGTCCCACAGTATTCCGGAATGAAAAAATACGGGTTTCCCCAAATCTGCAATTTCCTGTAGAAGAACAAGACACTTCTCGTCTCCGACATAGAAATCGTTACATATAATTTTGAAACCGTCAATTCCTTTTTGAATTGCAATTTCTATTTTTTTCAATATGTTTTCTTCGTCAGGATGAATCCACAAAACAGGAAACAGTCTGTCTTTGTATTGCGATGTAAAGTCGAGCACCTCGTAAATTCTTTCATCAAAATCCTTATAGGTAATATCTTTTGATTCTTTCGGGGGAGAAGAAAAGATGCATCCGCCGTAAATTCCAGCGTTTGTCATCCTCTCAATAATATCAGCCTGAGGCTCGGCGAACCCCATATGAATATGCATATCAAAAATTTGCATTTGCCATAGCTCCTTTATTTTTTACTTAGAAACTGTATATATTTTTCGTCAAGCTGAAAATCGGTTGTCTTTACCCAATCCCAACCAATTTCTGAAAGCATTTTGTTTTTCTCGAAGCACAAGGTAAGCGCTTCGGAAAGTCCATTCACATAGGAAAGCTCGTTTTCTTCGTCAAATGAAATCATATCGCGGGGGACATCCTGAACTTCACATTTTTCATACAGATTATTAATAATTATATTATGCGGCATCGCTGTTTTTGCGACACAGGGAAGAGGTGCTCTGCTTTCTGTGGCGTCAATGGACTTCCATATTTTGCTTTCGTCAGAATGTGAGGGGATTCCGTAATCTTTTATTGTACCGTCGCTGAAGTTTACTGTAAGATGTTCCTTGGTGCGGTAGTATACCGAGGCTTTTTCAAACTGAAAATCAAATATCGGGTCAATGTTGATATTTACACAGTGTCCTGCGGCAATCATCAGTTTAACATTGTCCTTTGTTTCCATACGTATTACCGCCGCATCAAAGTTTTCAATATCATTGGCGCGCAGCAACTCTGCACTGTATTTTTCGGGAAGACAGGATGTATCTGTGGTATCACCTAAAAGAAAAAGCATATTGTGAAGATAATGTGCAGCGCCGTTTGAAATAACAGAGTCAAGAATCAGCTTTCCATCGGCATCCTTTACTCGACCTGCCCATCCGTTGCTTCTATTATAGTACTGCCGGCTTCTTGGCCAGGAAAGCATAGTTTTAAGTTGAATGGGCTTTCCGAGTGCACCGCTGAGAATATCTCTTTTTAAATCAAGAAAAGGTTTTGCATAAGAGTACTGGTAGCCAATTCCAACAAATTTACCGGCAGCTTCCGATGCTTCGCATATTGCCATGGCATCCTCAAATGCAGTAGCGATAGGCTTTTCGCAAAGGACATCAGAGCCGTGATTTACGGCATATATACACTGCTGAGCATGGAAATGAGGCGGAGTGCTTATAAATGCCAGCTCAGCACCGTTTTCGGAATAGAATTCTTCTATTGTTTTGTATATGGGAATATTTTTTTCGATAAATTCGTCTTTATAAGGAAAGTCGTCACATATTTCCACAACGCCTGAATACTCGTATTTCCCACTGTCTAAGTTATCGAGAAAAAGGCGTGTGTAGTTTGAGGCAAAGCCGCCTGCGCCAACTGTTAAAATTCTGATACTCATTGAAAACACTTCCTTTTTTTAGAATACAGGCTGATTTTAGCATTATAGAAAAATCAAGTCAACATAAAAGCAAAAAGTGTCAGCGTTTTATTAAAAATGTCACACTTTCTGAAAAGATAAAATTATAAAATCGGTTTGTGCGTGACAAATTTGGTGTTTTTAGTGACAAATTCACAAAAAGTATTTAATTGGAAAATATTATTATTTATAATATAGAAAACCAATAAGGAAGGTAGCAATATGAAATTAAATAACTTTGAGTGGGAAGGTTTTGGGGGCGTTGAATTTGAATTCGATGGACTTAAAGCTTGTGTAATAAAACCAAATTGCGAGCCTAACGGAAAGTGGGCGTTAAAAACAGAATATTTCGGTGCTTTTGTATCTCTGGAAAAAGAGTTATTAAACAGGGGATGGCATATAGCTTATAATCAGAATCACAACCGTTGGGCGCAGGATTTTGACCTGAAAAGAAAATGTGAATTTATAAGGTTTGTTTCAGAAGAATTTTCCTTAAACAAAAAATGCGCTCTTGTGGGAATGAGCTGCGGAGGATTATATGCCGTAAAAACGGCGGCACTTGTTCCTGAACTTATAAGTGTACTGTATCTTGATGCTCCGGTCATAAATCTTTTAAGTTATCCTGCGGCATTCGGTGCTTCAAAAGAGAGGAGTAATGAGTTTTTTGAAAAAACAAAAATGACACTTGTTGAGCTTCTTTCTTACAGAGACCATCCGCTGGATAAGCTTGATGTTCTGGTTAATAACAATCTTCCCGTTATCATGGTGGCAGGAGCGTTGGACGATGTGGTTCCTTATGCCGAAAACGGTGCGTTGTTAGAAAAATACTACAAAGAAAACGGTGCAGACATAGAAGTTTATATTAAAGACAATTGCAATCATCATCCCCATGGACTTGATGACCCTGCAATTATCGCAGATTTTATTGAAAAATATTAAGATATTGGGCATTTGGAGGATGACATGAAAAGACAGGTTTACAGCAGTATAAATGACTTTAAGGAACAAAACGAAATATTGAATGCAAATCTTCCGTTTTGTGATGATTTGAGTGCTTTTTCAAAAAAAGAAACTATAGGTAAGAAAACTGTAGAAAACAGACTTGTCTGTCAGGCGATGGAAGGCTGTGACGGAACTTTCGCAGGCTCTCCCGATGAACTGACCCGAAGAAGATATGGGCGCTTTGCAAAAGGCGGTGCAGGTCTTATCTGGTTTGAAGCGACTGCCTGCCGTGAGGACGGAAGAGCAAATCCAAGACAGCTGTGGATAAAAGAAGAAAATCTTGATGATTTCAAAAGCATAGTTTCGGAAATAAAAGAAACGGCAATGAAAGAAAACGGATTTGAACCGATTATTATTATGCAGGCGACACATTCGGGAAGATACAGCAAGCCACACGGTAAGCCGGAACCGCTTATTGCATATAACAATCCTGTTTTTGAAGAAAATAATCCGATTGATAAAAACCATATCCTTACAGATGATCAGATAGATGAAATAAAAGAAAACCTGATTTTTTCAGCGCAGCTTGCAGAAAAAGCAGGCTTTGACGGTGTTGATATAAAATGCTGTCACAGATATCTTAATTCTGAGCTTTTGTCGGCATACAACAGAGACGGAAAATATGGCGGAAGTCTTGAAAACCGTACAAGACTTTTAAGAGAAGCAATCTGCGGTGCAATGGAACTTTGTTCGGATGATTTTATAGTAACATCAAGGTTAAATGTTTATGACGGCTTTGAATATCCCTACGGATTTGGTGTTAATCCTGAAGGTGGAACTGAGTTTGACTTACACGAGCCGGTTTGGCTTTTAAAAGAACTGGAGAAAGAGGGCGTGCAGCTTCTTAATATAACGATGGGCAATCCCTACTTCAATCCTCATGTTAATCGCCCTTTCGCATCTGGCGGCTACAAAGCAGAGGAGCACCCTTTGGAAGGGGTCAGAAGAATGCTTGACGGAACAGAAATGCTCAAAAAAGAAGTACCGTCAATAAAGATTATATCTTCGGGCGTGTCTTATCTTGGTGTTGCGGCACCTTATGTATGTGCGGCATATCTTGAACGGGGAGGCTTTGATTTTGCAGGTTTCGGCAGAACGATTTTTGCATACCCTGAATTTGCAAATGACATTTTAACAGGAGACGGAATGAAAAAAGAAAAAATATGTATATGTTGTTCAAAATGTACGGAGCTTATGCGCGGAGGAACAACACCGGGTTGCGTTATCCGTGATTCACTGTATTCAGAAATATACAAAGCTTTCAAAAAAGGAGAATTATATATATGAAGAATATAATTGTAACTGGTTGTGCAGGAGGAATCGGAGAGGCTGTTGCAAAAAAATTCTTAGATAACGGCTACGCTGTTACGGGAATGGATATCGCTGATAATGAAGTTGCCTTAAAAAATATTCAGCATGAAAAATATTATTATGTTAAATGCGATTTGAGTTCCCGCACAGACAGAGAAAAGCTTGTTCTTAAGGCAATTGAAAAATTTGGAAGAATAGATGGTCTTGTAAATGTTGCAGGGGTAGCTCCGAAAGTGAGAAATGATATTCTGGAAATGACAGAGGAAAGCTACGATTTTGTTATGAATATTAACACAAAGGGTACGCTTTTTCTTACTCAGGCAGTTTCAAATGTAATGATAAGAAACGAAAAAAACGGGGATATCAGAGGTTTTATCTGTAATATATCCTCTATGTCTGCGTATACAAGCTCTGTCAGTAGAGGAGAATACTGCATATCAAAAGCAGGCGTGTCTATGATAACAAAACTTTTTGCCGACAGACTTGCAGAGTACGGCATACCGGTCAATGAAGTAAGACCCGGTATAATTCAGACCGGTATGACGGAAAAAGTAAAGGAAAAGTACGATGCACTAATAGACGGAGGGCTTCTTCCGATAAAAAGATGGGGAAAACCGGAAGATATCGCTTCTGCAGTATTTGCACTGTGTTCAGGCAGTTTGCCTTATGTTACCGGGCAATCAATAGATGTTGACGGCGGATTTCACTTAAGAAGATTGTAAGGGGTAGTGTATGCAAAATATAAAAGTAAAAGAATATGATGCAGTTATAGTCGGCAGCGGTGCTGCCGGCTACAGTGCGGCTTGTCGCATAAAGGAAGACGGCAGAAAAAGTGTCTGCGTAGTAACGGAGGGAGTTTTGTGCGGTACTTCAAGAAATACGGGAAGTGATAAGCAGACCTATTATAAGCTGGGACTTTCGGGAGATACGCCCGACAGTGTCAGAAGTATGGCACAGACGCTTTTTTCAGGCGGATGTGTTGACGGTGATAACGCTCTTTGCGAAGCGGCACTTTCAGTAAGATGTTTTTTTAATCTTTGTGAAGCGGGAGTTCCTTTTCCCTGCAACCGCTACGGAGAATATGTGGGGTACAAAACAGATCACGACCCATTTGCCCGAGCTACAAGCGTGGGGCCTCTTACATCAAAATATATGACAGAAGCTCTTGAGAATAAGGCAGCCGCACTTGGGACGGATGTATATGACAGAATTCTTACGGTAGAAATTCTCGTGAGCAATAAAAAGGTATGTGGACTTCTTGGTTATGATTTAAATAATAACGAGTATATTGCATTTCGGTGTCATAATGTAATTCTTGCAACGGGCGGACCTTCGGGAATTTACAGTGACAGCGTATATCCCACAAGCCATAACGGATTTTCAAGTCTGGCGCTCGAAGCAGGTGCGTCGCTTCAGAATATGACGGAGTGGCAATACGGACTTGCTTCCGTAAATCCGAAATGGAATGTATCAGGTACATATATGCAGGTGTTGCCGCGTTTTGTGTCGATTGACAGTAATGGTAATGAGTATGAATTTTTAAGTGAATTCTTTGAGGATAAATACGAGGCAATGTCCGTAGTGTTTTTGAAAGGATATCAGTGGCCCTTTGATATTAACAAGGTCAGAAACGGGTCATCTGTTATTGATTTGCTTGTGTACCGGGAGAACATTTTAAGGGGAAGAACGGTATATCTTGACTTCACCAAAAACCCTTTCGACCTTGAAGAAATTGAGTTTGAAAAGCTTGACCGCGAGGTGTATGAGTATCTTGAAAATGCAAATGCACTTTTTGGAACGCCGATACAGCGTCTTGAAAAAATGAATATGCCGGCGATTTCGCTTTACAGAGAAAAAGGCGTCGATATAACAGAAAGTTACCTTGAAATTGCCGTATGCTCACAACACAACAATGGAGGTGTTTCTGTAAATAAGTGGTGGGAAACCGAAGTCAGCGGGTTATTTGCAATCGGAGAATGTGCAGGGACGCATGGTGTTGCAAGACCTGGGGGAAGTGCGTTGAATGCGGGGCAGGTAGGAGCTCTTCGGGCATCTCAGTATATTTGTGAAAGTAAATCTGAAAATATTTGTGAGAATGCTTTTAAAAGAAGCTTAGATGCCTCGGTATCTAAAAACAGGAGCTTTATAGAAAATGCCTTTAATAATGAAGCAAATGCAAAAAGCGAGCTTTTGCATATAAGAAAGGCGATGAGTGCCTGTGCAGGGGCAATCCGAAACACAGAAAATATGGAAAAACACAAATGCTATCTGCAAAGCAAGCTGGCAGCTTTTAAATCTGAGATAGGTATTTCAGAATTGAAGGATGTAGAGTGGCTATATCGCTTAAAGGATACAATGATTGTTCAGCAGGCGGTTTTAACTGCAATGACTGATTATTTTGATAGAGTAAAGGTTTCGCGTGGAAGTGCTCTCTATACAGATACGAAAGGTGAACTCAGAACGGGACTTGAAGAAATTTTTCGTTTTTCACTTACGGAAGAAAAAAACGAAGGCAAGATTCAACAGCTTTCACTGGTGGATGGTAATATTAAAACAGAGTGGAGATATTCAAGACCTATTCCCGAGGATGACGGATTTTTTGAAAATGTATGGCAGAAATACAGAGAAAATAAAAATGTCTATTGATTTAAAGAGGTGTAAGAAATGTTAAAAACTGAAATGAGAAATCCAAGCAGCACTCATATTGACAAAATGGACACAATAGAGATGCTGAAAATTATAAGTGACGAAAACTACAACGCCGTACGTGCGGTTGAAGCTGCACTTCCCAGCATCGCAAAAGCAACAGATGCTATAACAAAGTCTTTTGAAAACGGAGGCAGATTATTCTTTATAGGTGCAGGAACTTCAGGCAGACTCGGAATAATGGATGCTGCTGAGTGCCCCCCTACATATGGCGTAAGCACAGAATGTGTACAGGGAATTATTGCAGGTGGAAAAGACTGTGTTTTTGTTGCAAGTGAGGGCGCAGAAGACGGATTGAAAAGCGGAATTAACGATGTAAATGAATATGGAGTAAAAGCAGGAGATGTCCTTGTCGGAATATCTGTTGCGGGCGGTGCTGAATATGTTGTCGGTGCTATGCAGCAGGCAAAATTTCTTGGTGCAACAGTAATTGCTCTTACCTGTAACGAGGACACAAAAATTGAAAAAGAAAGCGATATATGTATTATCACCGATACTGGCGCAGAGGTAATAACCGGCTCTACCCGTATGAAAGCAGGAACAGCGCATAAGATGGTTCTTAATATGCTTACTACAGCGGCTATGGTAAAGACGGGTAAGGTTTACGAAAATATGATGATAAATGTAAAACCCTCAAATGTAAAACTGAAAAAGCGCGTAATTGGTATAGTTTGTGAAATCCTTGGTGTAGACGAAACATTGGCAGAAAAATATTTGAGTAAGAACGACTGGAGCATACGAAAAACCGTGGAGGAATACAAAAAATGATAGTTGCAATTGACAGCGGTGGTACAAAAACAAAAATTTTGGCATCAGATATGGCGGGAAATGTTTTTTTTGAAAAGATTATAAAGGGCTTTGGACTTGCAGAGGATAACAATGATGAACCGATTGAAGAGTTAACCGGTTGTATAAGGGAAATTCCGTCATACGATAAAATTGAAAGAATTGTTGTTAATCTTGGTGGAAAAAACTGCAATCAGGTTAAAAACACACTTAAAAAAGTCTGTCCCAATGCATCTGTAGATGTGTTTAGGGAATCAACTGGTGTTATTGGAGATATTATCCGCAAAAATGCCAATGCGGATGTGATAATCTTTGCGGGCACCGGGTCAATAGCTCTCGGTTGTGGTAAGAAAGGATATTTTATTTCTGATGGTTGGGGCAGAGATATCGGCGATGCAGGAAGCGGATATTATATAGGTCTTGAAGTTGTTAAAGCGTGCCTTAACGCTCTTGAAGAGGATTCTATAACTCCTTTTGTGACTGCAGTAACCGGGGAGAAAGAGCCTTTTTCGTGCACTGCACAAACTGACGGTCTTGTAGAAAAAAGAGACGAAGTAAGAAAAAGAATACTTCCTCTTGAAAGAGATAAAACAGCGGCATTCACAAAAGTTGCAGCTGAGTATGCAAAAGAAGGTGATTTGCTTGCCGTATCTGTATTTGAAAAAGCGGGAAAAGGTCTTGCCGATACCGCAATAAGAGTATGCAAAAAAACAGGAGCACTTGAAAACCCCGTTATTGCAGTATGTGGAGGCGTTGCAAATACAAGCGGGCTTTGGGAAACATCATTCAAGAGCCATTTCAAAGAATTTGCGGAGAACTTTGAACTTGTTTTTCCCACTACAGATTTTGCGCGCGGTGCGCTTATGTACGCTCTTGATAAATAATAAACAGAAAGGGATTGTATTATGAAAATACCATTTGAAAGCGGACTTATTGTTTCCAGTCAGGCACTTGACGGAAATCCACTTAAGGAGCCTTATATCCTGGCACGTATGGCAAAAGCGGCAGAACTTGGCGGTGCTGTTGCAATCCGTGCCAACGGAACAGATAATATTTCAGAAATGAAAAAGATTATGACAATACCGATTATAGGAATAAATAAAATGCAGGACAGCACCGGAAGAACAGTTATAACTCCTACTTTTCAGAGTGCAAAGGAAGTTTATGAAGCAGGTGCAGATGTGATTGCAATGGATATGACCTTTCAGGAAAGTGATATCCGTGAGGATATAGCAGAGACTGTGTACAGAATTCATAATGAGCTTAAAATTCCCGTGATGGCTGATATTGCCGGTGCAGACGAAGCAGCACGTGCAGCTTCTTTAGGCGCAGACCTTGTTTCAACAACACTTGCAGGGTATCTTCCGGGGAAAGAGTATGCAGAAAACGAAAAATATGTTCCTAATTTCAAGCTTATTGAAGATATTTTAAATGATGAAAGAGTAACTTGCCCTTGTATAGGAGAGGGGCGCTTCTGGACTCCGCAGGATTTAAAAAAGGGTCTTGATATGGGACTTTACGGGGTTGTAATAGGAAAAGCTATCACAAATCCTATGGCAATAACTACATATTTTACATCAGCACTTAAATAATCTTGGAGGAAAGCAGAAATGAAAAAAATGATATCAGATAACAAAATACCTGTAGGCGTTATGTATGCTCCTTTTTGTAGAACAAAAGCAGTGGATATGTCCGAATGGGAAAAAGATATAAAGACTATGAGCGAACTTGGTTTCAGCTGTCTTCACGGCTTTTCCGAATGGTGGAGAGTAGAGAAACAGAAGGGGGTTTTTGACTTTTCAGAAACAGATTACCTCATTGAGCTTTGTGACAAATATGGAATTATTCCGATAATTAATGTAGCTACACAGTTCACTGTAGGTTACTATATGCCAAGATGGATGCAACAGGAGTATACCGGAAAAGGAAAAATCAACTCGACGGGTCACGGCAATCCTTTTAAAAAGCAGTTTGATGAGCCGTGTCTTGATGACCCGTGGTATCAAATGTATGCCGAGCGCTATCTGAAAGCTCTTGCACAGCATTATGCGGGAGATGAAAGAATAGGCGGATGGGTAATATGGGGTGAGCCTGTTATGACCTTTGGCAATCTTCCTATTTGCTATTGTGAACATACAGTTGCAAGATTTAAAAACTGGCTAAAAGATAAGTATAAGAATATAGAAGCATTAAATGAAGCGTGGGGTAGTGAGGGACCCGCGGACTATGTTGATTTTTATCAGATATGCCCTCCGATAGGCGCAATGTCAAGACAGGGCTGCTATGCATCGTGGCTTGACTGGCAGAACTTTATGGAGCAGAATTTTGCTTCGCATATAAGAAATGCGGACAGAATTTTCAAGGAGAACGGTGCAACTCAACCTACGGTTGTTGAGGTAATGGATTATCTCGTTCCTGATAACAAACCATTCAGCACAAATGTGTGGACCTTTGCCGATGTTTCCGATGTTATCGGTGTAAGTAACTTCAGAAGTCCATCAAAGGAAACGGAAATTATTATGAATATAGCAGGAAGCATTGCAGACCTTGAGGATAAATCTATTTTTGTTATTGAGGCATGCGGTGGTCCCAGATATCCTAATTACGACAGAAGAACTCCCTCTAATGAGGAAATCTGTGCTGAAGCAGTTCAGATGCTTGGCGCTAATGCAAAAGGGCTTATGTACTGGGCATACAGACCCAGACTTTCCGATTTTGAATCAGCGACCTATGGAATGTGCCGTCAGGACGGAAAGCCACTTAAAAGAGCCGAAAAGGCTGCTCAGCTTGCGAAGGATTACGGCAGACTAGATGATTTATTCAGGGCACAGAGAAAATCTAACATTGCAGTATTTCACTCTCATGATATCAACAGACTTACTCTTGCAGATGATACTGTAGAAATCCATAATAAAACAGTGCGCGGAGCTTTTGAAATGCTTTGTGACCTCCATATATCATCTTCTGCAATAAATGAGAAGTATGTAAAACAAGGCGCACTCAGTAAATTTGATGTGCTTATAATGCCTCATACATACCTTCTTTGCGAGGAAGTAGCAAAAGAAGTTGAAAAGTTTGTAAAAAACGGTGGAATACTTATTGCGGACCAGTATTTTGGATTCAAAAACAGAATAGGCAGAGCATTTTTGTCGCAGCCGGGTGCAGGGTTTGACAAGGTTCTTGGCTTTGAGCGCGATGATGTTGTTTATATGGACCATATAAAGAGAGTTCCCGGAAACGATTTTGGAATAAGAACAGAAACGGCAATAGATATCGTTGCCCCCACAACCGCACAGGTACTCTACGAAGCAGACGGTATACCGCTTATAACTCAGAACTGTTACGGTAAGGGTAAGGCTATTTATTTCTCATGGCAGATGTTTCTTGATTATGCGGAAAACAGTGCAAGCAAAAAATCAAAAGAAGTCTTTGCGAATATTCTTAAAGAGGCAAATGTATCTGCACATATGTCTGTAAAAGGAGAAAACGAAAGTCCGCTTCCAAAACTTTGTTCAAGTGAACTGTTTGCAGAGGATGGATCGCGCATTATCACACTTGTAAATCCGTCATACGAAGACAGGGATGAATGTGTTGTAATTCCCAATGCTACGTCAGCAAAATGCATTTATGGTGTAGAACCATATTCTGTTGAGTCTGACGATAATGACCTTTGTGTCTGTGTTAAACTGTCAAGCTTTGGTACATCGGTTATCAAGGTGAAGTAATTTATTGGTTATAAACTTGCCATGAGTTTATATAATGTGTTGGGCGTTGCAGGGTTGTGCAGCGCCCTTCCTCCATTAAAAGTATCGAAAAATTTGTTGATATCGGCTGTTTGCTAGTTATATAATCAAAATATAAATATTTTAGGAAGTGTTTTTATGAAAGAATGTAAAAAGCTTCGTGTGGGCCTTTATGCCCATCAGGGACATCAGATAACCTCTAAACTTTACGAAAATCCCGAAGCGGAAATTGCTGCGCTGTGTCTTTACGAGGATGATTATGTTACCTTAATAAGAGAAAAATGTCAGAATGAAATAAAAATATATGAATGCCTTGAAGATATGCTTATGGATGACTCGATAGACCTTATAAGCCTTTGTTCGCCGATGCGATGTGATCAGGGAAAGGATGCTGTAAAGTGCCTTAAAGCAGGGAAACATGTTTATGCGGAAAAACCCGCATCCTTCAGCGAAGAGGAACTTGATGAGATTCTTAGGGTTGCCAAGGAAAACAATGTTGAATTTCACGAGATGGCAGACAGTGTTTTTGCCGAGCCTTACTGGTCTGTACGAAAAGCTGTCCGAAATGGAAAAGTAGGCGAGGTTATTCAGGTTTTTGTACAAAAATCATACCCGCTGGGACTGGATTTCAGACCACAAAATGAAGAAAAAGACGGAGGTCTTGTAAGGCAAGCGGGTATTCACGGTATTCGCTTTCTTGAGCATATTACAGGACTTAAGGTAAAAGAGGTTGAGGTAAGACAAACGCACCTTGGCAACATAAATCCCAATGAGGGAATGTTTACTGCATCTTCATGGATGATGACCCTGTCAAATGGGGGAGTTGCTTCTGCCTGTGTGAATTATCTGAATCCGAGAACTTTTACAAGCTGGGGTAATGAGGTAGTGAGAATTTATGGTACAGAAGGCTTTATAGAAATAACGGATGGAGGAAAAAATACTCATATTTATACCCATTTAGCAGACGAAGGAAGCGTAGATACACAAAATTCAGATTGTGAGGATTATTTTCAGCTTCTTGTAAAACATTTTTTATACGGGACTCCTTTGCCGATGAATACAGAAGAAGAACTTCATCCTCTCAGAATTGTTATAAGAGCATTTAATAATGCAAAAACAACTGCCAGCATATAAGTTTTTGCGTTTGTTTTCTTTTGTATCAAAAATTCTTATATATAGTGAGGCGGTTAGTTCTCACTTTGTTATATTTATTGTATAAAATGAACATATCTGATTCAAGTCACACAAATATGATTTTAAATAAAGGAGTTTATAATATGAAAATTTTAGCTGTTGTTTGTCATCCTGACGATATGGAAATAACCTGCGGGGGAACACTTCTCAAATATAAAAAAGCAGGACACGATATTACTGTTTGTAATGTTGCAAACGGTAATATGGGACACTATATGATTATGCCGGATGAACTTAAAGAAATCCGTCGTCAGGAAACTCAAAAATCCTGTGATATTGCCGGGTTTAAATCTGTGTATGCCGATATAGACGATCTTACAGTTGATTCTTCGGATAAGGAACAGATAAGAAAATTAGTGAAGATTATACGAGATGAGAAACCTGATGTAATTATCACTCATCATCCAGATGATTATTGTTCCGATCATAAAGAGGTGTCAAAACTTGTTTTCAAAGCATCTTTTGATGCTACTGTACCGCATTTTATGCCGGAATGCGGCAATTCGGTTAATTTAATGCCCCTTTATTATGCTGATACAGATTTGGGTATTAATTTTAATCCTACTGAGTTTGTTGATGTTTCAAAAGAGATGGACACAAAGGAAAGAATGCTTGCTTGTCATGAAAGTCAGATTGTATGGCTTAAGGAGCATGACGGATATGATGTTATATCAGAACAACGAAAATTAGCCGCAACAAGAGGCTCTCAGTGTGGGGTTAAGTATGCGGAAGGTTTTATCCCGGCCTTTTTGTCAGGAAGACTTCGTACCTACAGAGTATTACCTTAAAAAATAAACAAATTCAGTAAAATTTGTAAAGGGCGTTGCGAAATTTCGCAACGCCCTTCTCCTTTTCACATTCCTTTCACAAATTCTAACCCTAAATATCTCATACATACTCACACAAGACCTTTCGGATTTACTGTCCGCTGCCCCGCTTACAAGTACTCCGAGGTTTTTCGGCGGTGTGGTATTAAGGAATACAGAATGGCAGAACATCCCCTACAACAGATAAGTCTATCCTTTCATATTTTTACTTACACTTTTATCTATGTATTTATCAAGTTCTTTTCTTGGGATTTTCCACGTTCTTCCTATGCGGAAAGCACCCAGTTCACCGCTTTTCAAAAGACGGTATATTGAATTTTCTCCAATGCCTAAATAGTCCATTGCCTCGTATGCCGTCAGTACATCATAATCATTTTGAAACATTTTTCATCAGTTCCTTTCGGTTAGTATATTTAAATGTTGTTATTTTTCCTTTTTAATCGGTTTCTTACATTCAAAGAATATATATCATATCTATGAAAATACATATGGAGGTGTCATATATCTTTAATAATCAAAAATTCATAACACGGGGAGTAGCGGAAAATATTCCAATTCCGCTGCAATTACTTATGTGGGAGATGATAAATAGCTTACCTGCGGATAAAGACTATCTGCAGGTTTTTTCTTTGTCTGAAAAAGACGGAAAGCAAAGAATCATTCATACACAGGAAGAGCCTGAATATGAAAAAGAGTATGTCTTAAACATCAATCCAATTACAACTGGAAGAGTTTTTGTAATTGACGATAAAACATACTCAACGATGCTAATGAACTATGAATACTAAAGGAGAAGAAATTTATGAAAAATGGAAACTTAACATGCTCTTGTTGCGGAGCAATACTTGAAAGAGAAAACTATCACGAATTTGAAGGCAAGACATACTGCATTGATTGCCTCAGTGAAAAAACTGTAGTGTGTATGAACTGCGGTGAAAGGATATGGCGTGAGGATGCTGAAGGAAATTCAAACCTCGTTCTTTGCCGTCACTGTTATGACTACAGTTACACAAATTGTGAGGACTGTGGTCGCCTAATACATAATGAGGACGCCTATTACTTAAGCGAGGATGACGACTACCCGTATTGTAATGAGTGCTATCAGAGACGAATGAATTATGCAATTAAAAACTATAACTATAAACCCGAACCGATTTTTTACGGTTCGGGTGATTTGTTTTTCGGAGTTGAACTTGAAATCGATAAAGGCGGAGAATGTGATAATAACGCACAGACAATAATTGATATTGCAAATAGAGACGGAGAGCGCATTTATTGTAAACACGACGGCAGTATCGACAGCGGCTTTGAAATAGTATCCCATCCAATGACTATGGATTATCACACAGACAAAATGAACTGGAAGGAGGTATTCGATAAGGCGGTAGATATGGGCTATAGGTCACATCAGACACAGACCTGCGGACTTCACGTCCATGTCAGCAGAGATGCTTTTGGTAAAACATACGAAGAGCAGGATGAGACCATTGGAAGAATAGTCTTTTTTGTAGAAAAGCACTGGAGTGAAATAGTTAAATTCAGCAGAAGAACGCAGGATAATCTTAACCGCTGGGCAGCGAGGTATGCGACCATATCTGCTACATCTGAAGAAACATACAAGAAAGCTAAAGACAGACATATGGGAAGATATGTTGCGGTTAATCTTGAAAACAGTAACACAGTGGAATTCCGCCTCTTCAGAGGTACCCTTAACTGCAAGACCTTTATAGCTACACTTCAGCTTGTGGACGAGATTTGTTTCCACGCATACCATATGTCAGACCAGGAGATGGAAAATATGTCATGGTCTGATTTTGTGTTAAGGATACTTCCCAAGAAAACAGAACTGATCGAATATCTGAAGCAGAAAAGACTGTATGTAAATGAAATTGAAACAGAAACGGAGGAGATGTAATATGTGCGGATTATTCGGTTTCTTAAATTACAGTAACAAAGAGGTTAAAGGATTATCGCTGCTTACCAATGCTCTTGCAGAACATTCATCCATCAGAGGAACAGATGCAACTGGTATCTCTTTTGTAAGCGGAGGAATGATTCGTATTATCAAAGAAGCAAAAGCAGCGGAGAATATTGATTTCAAACATCCCGATAATTTGAAAGCTCTTATAGGACACACACGCCATAGCACCCAGGGAAGTGAGAAAAGGAACTACAACAACCATCCATTTTACGGAAAAACTACAAACGTAAGGTTTTCCCTTGCTCATAACGGGGTGCTTTATAACGATGATGAACTTAAAAAGAAGTACAAGCTTCCCAAGACAAAAATCGAAACGGATTCATATATAGCAGTACAGCTTATAGAGAGTCAGAAAAGGGTAAGCTTTGAAAGTATCAGGTATATGGCAGAAAAGGTAGAGGGAAGCTTCAGCTTTTCAATTCTCGATGATAGAAATAACCTCTACCTTGTCAAAGGGGACTCTCCGATTTCGATACTTCATTTTCCTGAACTAAAGCTCTATGTTTATGCAAGCACCGATGAAATACTGTATAAAGCCCTTGTGGATTCACCGCTGTTTCCAAAGCTCAAAAACGGAGAATGTGAAGAGGTTAAAATATCCGAAGGGGAGATAATTAAAATCGGCGGCAATGGAATCATCGCAAAGGAGAAATTTGAGTACAGCCATTACTACGGAAGAAACTGGTGGGATTTCGGATTATCCTCCTGTGGGTGGGGAAGAACATATTATTCTGACCGCTACATTGAAGATTTAAAATCAATTGCCGGCTATCAGGGATTCTCACCGGACGATATTGACACAATGCTTAACAGAGGATTTACTCCCGATGAGATTGAAGAATACATATACTGTATGGACGGTGAGGTGTAAACAAGGATAATGCAATGAAATACATAAAGCTTGTGCTGATAGCGATGATTGAAATAGTGGTCGAGTTATGGACTGCGAAAAAGGAGGACGGAGGATGAAATGAGTAAAAAGGTATTGTTTTATATGATGCTGGATTCAATCGGAATAGCAATAACTGCGTTTATAGGAAAATTGTTGTGTGAAATGAGTGATGCCGTTACAAACCCTTGGGTAAGTAACGGCATCTCGTTAATAATAAATTTTTTGTGCGTTTTGATATGCATCTTTATAATCTTTTTCTTTCTGCTGTATTGGTGGTCGGACAGAAAGTGGAGTAAGATTAAAAGATGGTTTAAGAAATAAACAAGCCAAGAAAGGTGTCAGGGTGCCGGGTTAATGCAAACTTTTCCAAAATTGAGAAAAAGGAGCCCGGTGCCGGGGTGACGGGTTTATGCTAACTTTTTCAAATTCTGATTATGTAATCTTTCGATAAAGTCATATTAATCATCTGCATCACTTTTTAATTGATTGAAAAACATAACATTTTCAAAATCAACATTATTTATGCTAAACTTTTTTAAAACAGGGCTTTTAGCAACGACTTCTTTTGTGTAACCCTCTTTAGAAATCCAGTCCAAAAAGCTACAGGCTAGTGAAGGAGGTACTTCTTTTTCATCTTCGGTTAAATAATATACTTGCATTGATTTAGCTGCACTTGAAATTATAAAATCAATTGTTTCGTAATCTCTCGTAGTCAGATTATCAGCAATACAGTTTGGATTATTGTGAACGGAAGATAATGCCAGGGATTTGTCAAAGTGTTGACATGAACAATCATAATCTTCAAATTGTGTTGAGTAGTTTTCTAATTTTATGCTGTTGGAAGTTATCATTTCGTTTATTAGGTGTTTTACTAATATTCCGTCGAAAAGGTAAGGCTTAAAATCAACATTCTCTTTTGTAATTTGCAAATCAAACAAACCGGTTTTTCGGTTGATATGATATAAATTAAGAAGACTGTAAAAATTAAATGGTTTTTTGTTCAGCATTTTATAGCATTCTTTTAAAGCCTTTTCCAACGCAGACTTGCTTTGAACGGCACGATTTCCTTTGTAAAGGGAACCATACTTCATGGTTGTAGTGATTAAGACTTTTGAGATATTTCTTTTTTCGTATAAAAAATAATGAAATTTAGAAAAGAATATTATGCTTGGAATAAACACGTGAAGAATTTTTTCACGAGGATCGCGGAATTCTTTGATATTTATATTTGGTTCCAACCACCCCTTGAGGTCTTCGAGTAAGGCTGGTACTTCTTCTCCGGGATCAATATCGACATCATAGGTTTTCATGGAATTAATTTGTTCAAGAGAATAACGCTCTATTGCAATAAGAAGAGCATCATATAATATGGCAGTAAATAAAAATTCCATATGTATGTATATATCATGAAAATTTTCTTCTATGTATGTGCTTTTGAATTTTATAACTTCCTGCTTTCCTTCCTGTACAATATCATAGTCAAATATTTCAGGATAAAATGCTTTGTAGAGATACAGCTTCATTACATCGGGAAAATAAAATCTGTATGGAACAAATTGACGACTATCGTCCTTTAATGCTATTACCGAGTTGGTATGCTCGACAAAATCGAGAAAAGAGTATAATAATTCATTTTTTGACATATCGCAAAGACGTATCTTATTATCCTTCTCAAAAGGCCTTATAAATGATAAAAATCTGGATTTAGCAATTCCTTCTGGTATCCTCAACGGACTGGCAGTTATATGTATACCCCCTTTTGTTGGCCTAAAATACTTGAGATAGTAAGACGGGACTTTCCATTTCTTTCTGTTTTTAGGATAGTGAACTCTGGGATTATCCAACACTTTGTTTATAATGGATGGGTTAGTTTTACCGAGATATTTGGATTCAGAATTCCCTGATTTTCTTCCTGCCATACGATTAAAACCTCTCTTTCAGATAATATTTTTCAAAAAAATTTTCTCAAAAATTCCCGTTTTAGTATTAAAAACACGTGTTTTTTAAATGTTTAAAAAACAGAAAATGCCTATAAACCCCTTTATATAGCCGTTTACAAGGAATTGACTTTTTGCTTGATAACCACTACCAAAATTACGTGACTAATTTTTTTGTTTATGCTATAATTCCCTTGCAGTCGATGATATTGCAAATGGTGGCCACCATTTTCATTATATCACGATATCGTTTAACTTACAAGAATACGTCAATATCTTCAGCTGTAAAAATATTTTAAAAGTGAAAGGATATAATTTATGTCACAAAATCCAGAAAAAAATATAACAGCGGAAAAGATCATGGAAGCTCTTGCAAAAGAAAGAGCACAAAAACCTCCTAGATTCTGTGAGGATGATTCTAAGATTGTAATTCACGGTAATAACATCAAAGCGTATATCATGGATTTGGATATCCCGTACAGATTAGAACTGGGAGCAAGGCTTGAAAAAATCAAATCCAAGATTCTCGAATTCACTGCAGATGATGCAGGAAATATAGAGTTTTTTATCAATATTTTTGGAAGATATGTCAAATACAATTGTGAGGAAAAATGTTTCTACATTTGGACAGGAAGATGTTGGATTCCGGATATTAAAAAAACAGTACAGTTATGGGTTCAGACTGCTATGAAAACCCGAAGGGATTGTACATTACAAGCTTTGGGTAGCAAAGAGAATAAGAACAAGTCGAAGACGTTGGTCCGATATGTACAGAAGTGTTGCAACCAAACTAGCATTAGAGCGATTATGGAAGGATTGGAAAGTGTTTTGGCATGTAATACTTCAATATTTGATACACGTCCATACCTTATTAATGTACTGAATGGTACAATTGATTTGAGAACGGGAAAAATGAAAGAACACGACTATAGGGATTACATTTCAAAATTAATTCCGGTTGTATATGATCCTGAATCAAAAGCACCAAAATTTGAAGAATTTTTAAAAGATACTTTTAAGGAAAAAGAACTTATTAAATATATTAAGAGGTTTCTGGGGTATTGCTTGACCGGAGAGACGAAGGAACAGCTCATTCATTTATGTGTTGGATGTGGAGCAAATGGGAAAAGCACCTTGATTTCTCTTATGCGATATATTATGTCTGACTACGCGACCGTAATACCGTCAAAGGTTCTAACAAGTGTTGAACGTGCCGGAGCACCTAATTCAGAGATAGCCCAACTTCCCCACAAGAGACTTGTATGCTGTAGTGAATTAAACTGTACAGATGTTCTTAACGAGGGAAAGATAAAGATTATGTCAAGTGGAGAAACGCTGTCAGCAAGACAGCTTTATAAGATGGCGTTTACATTTGATCCGGAGTTCAAGTTACTGATTGATACCAATTATCTTCCTATTATTACAGGAACGGACCATGGCATCTGGAGAAGAATTCGTGTCATACCTTTTGATCATACTATTAACAAGAATAAAATAAATAAAGACTTGCTTGATGAACTGAAGAAAGAACGAAGGGGGGTCCTTGCAGGGCTTGTAAAGAGCGCTACAAAATACTATTCTGAGGGATTAGACACTTGCGAGATTGTGGAAAAAGCGACGAAGAAGTATCGCAAGTCCCAGGATACACTTGGTTCTTTTATAGAAGCTTGCATCAAGAAAGAAAAGGGAGAAGAGGTCAGAGCAAGAATCCTGTATGAAGCATATGTTGACTTCTGTTCTGACAACTTTCTTAATCCCATGAGTGAGACGAAGTTCGGCAAGGATTTTGCTGCCCGAGGTTATAAGCGTGGCAAAGATAAAATATCAAGAAAGTACCTTGATATTAAATTGAAGTAATCTAAATAATAAGGTGGCGTAATTGCCACCGGAAATCACCATACAGAGGAGGTGGGAACACCCTTGGGTATATGGACGTAATTCGCCGTACTATATACGAAGAGGATAGCGAAAATATTTTATTGTGAGGTAAACAACATGGAAAAAACTATGCCAAAAATGATGACAGTAAGACAGATAGCAAAAACGGGACTTCTCCCGGAGAATACAATAAGAGTAATGCTCAAAAACGGACAGATACAAGCCGTATATTCCGGGAAAAAAGCCCTCATAAACTTCGATAATTTATGCGAATATCTGAGAACTTTGACCGTTACAGCATAAGGGGGACTTGTAATGGCACAGGAAATAAGGAAGATCGCTCCCGGTATCAGAAAAAGGGGCAATACATATGAATTTAATGTGTCAGCAGGCTACGATGGAGCAGGAAAGCATATCCGACATTACGGAACCTTTACTGCTCCGGAAGGAGTCTCCGAAACCAAGGCTGACAGACTGGCTATGGAAGCTTATATAGAGTTTGCTTGCAAAGCCAGAGGAAATAAATCTTTTGGTGAAAATATGCGATTTAACCAGTTGTGTGAGATTTATTTTGCGGAGTACGCTCCGAATAAACTCAAAAGAGTTACGATAGAAAACTATAAATCAAACGTAAAAAACCATATCGCACCGGTATTCGGAAACAGGAAGCTTAAGGATATTGAAACATCCGATGTATCAGCTTTCCTTACGGGGCTTAAGTGTAAGCCTCTGACAGCAAATAAAATCAAAATAGTATTTCATAGCATACTGAAATACGCTGTAAGTCAGAAGTATATCAGCGAGAATCCGTGTAGTGGAGCAATATGGAAAGACAGCACAGAAAGGGAGTATGGAAGGATAGATAATGTGTTGAATTTGCAACAGTCACAAAAGCTTATGATGCTGCTTGATGAATATAGTGCCTTCAACACGATAGTTAAACTGCTGTTGCTTACGGGAATGAGATCGGGGGAGTGTCTTGGGCTTAGGTGGAACTCAATAAATTTTGATAATAAGACCATTTTTATTGATAAAACTTTATCGTACGCAGAGAATGAATGGTTCCTTTCTGTACCAAAAACAGAGAGAAGTACAAGGACTATAGCCATAGATGTCAAGGCTATAGAAATCCTGAAAAAACATAAGGAGGAGCAGGACAAACAAAAAGAAATTGTAGGTGAGGCATGGCAACATCCCGAACTGGTATTCACAAGCTGTACAGGTCATTGGTACGACAGAAGCTTGCTCAATGCTCAGTTCAGACGTTTTGTTAAGAAACACAGGGAAGAATTGAAGCTTGAGCATAATCTGACGATACATGGATTGAGGCATACAAATGCGGCACTTCTGCTTTTTGCAGGGGAAGATATAGAGAATATATCCGCCCATCTTGGGCATGCCAGCGCCGATATTACATCGAGAGTGTATGCGCATATGTACGCCGAGGTTAAAATAAGGATGGCAAAGACGGTATCAAGCGCTTTGTTTGGGTGAAATATAACAATACCCCGAATGTTCTATTCATTCGGGGTATTGTTATATCTATCTGCAGCATCAAAACTATTAATTGCTTTATCGCTTAGTTTACGCAGCAAAAGTAATAACAAGTTGTTATATTCTCCATCAAAAACAGAAAAAGCTAGTCTATTTATATTATACAAACAGCCCAATGCATTTGAAGCGGGTTTTAAAAATCCAACGGCATTACCATCGATATATATTTGCTTGTTGTCTTGTCTTTTGTCCCAATAGCCAAAGATACCTGTACTAGAAATATGAAGCGTTTGGTTTGATATTCTATATTCTTCTATCCAATCTGCATGTGTATTTCCATCAGATATATGCTCTAAACAAGTTTTATCCAATTCGCTATATACATATGTTTGTAAATCTTCAAATGAATATTTACGATGTTTGGGGATAACTTTGTCACTCTTCGCCCAACTGTACTGGTTTTTTGGATTGTTGTGGTTGATAAATTTTTTAGCCATATTATTGTCGTGTCTTGAAATATATTCCATAATAATCCACATTTCATATAAGGTTCTCCATCTGGCGACAGCACCGTGTGGAAACCCATTTTTTAACAAACATAAAATTTCTTTTGAGGTTCTAATTGCAACACCGTTAAATATTTTAAATAAAATCGCTAAATCTTTTGAATTAGACTTTTCATATTCCTCGTAGCTGAGCTCATAATATTCGTCGCAAATATCAGCGAGCAAATTTAAATATAAATCAAATAAGAAAAATGCCTCGCCATATATATCATTTATGTGACTTAAAAAGTGTTCTTTGCTTCTTAGCGCGGTCGTATTTTGTGCATGTGAGTCGTTGATGTAATCGTTAAGTATAGCTGAAGTAAACATATCGAAATTTTGGACGTAATCAACCGTAAATTCTTCGTTGCCAAAATAATCCTCTATTTGAGCTTGATTGCATTTGTTTCTTTTAAGAGAAACCAGTTTTTCGTTTATATACCGTTCTTTCTCAAGTTTAAATATATTATAAAATTTCTTGTCTTTCATATGTTATGTACCTTTTCAATTTATGACTTGTGGCAAATTTGTGGCAAAATGGGTAAAACAAATCCCACAAACCGCCTGGGTTGTGGGATTTGTAAGATAAAGTCTTTATCTCTTTGAGAACTGAGGTGCACGACGAGCGCCCTTGAGTCCGTACTTCTTTCTTTCCTTCATTCTGGGGTCACGTGTAAGGTAACCAGCCTGCTTAAGCACGCTTCTGTAAGCTTCTTCGTCAACCTTGAGAAGAGCTCTTGCGATACCGTGACGGATAGCACCTGCCTGACCTGTGAAACCGCCGCCCTGTACGTTACAAACAACGTCGAACTTGCCTTCTGTGTTTGTAGCAACGAGGGGCTGACGAAGGATAGCCTTAAGTGTTTCAAGACCGAAATAATCGTCTATAGATCTCTTGTTGATTGTGATTTCGCCTTTTCCGGGGATGAGGCGAACACGAGCAACAGACTTCTTTCTTCTACCTGTACCGAAATACTGTGTAACTGCCATTTAATTCACCCTCCCTTATTTAATATCGCGAGTCCATACTTCGGGCTGCTGTGCAGCGTGATTGTGCTCACTGCCCTTGTATACTCTGAGTCTTGTAAGCGCGCTTCTGCCAATTGTTGTAGCGGGAAGCATGCCCTTGATTGCAAGATACATTGCTCTGTCTGCTCTCTTCTCCATCATATCCTTTGCACTAACAGTCTTAAGACCGCCAATCCAACCTGTGTGACGGTAGTAGTTCTTCTGAAGGAGCTTATTGCCTGTAAATACGGCCTTGTCACAGTTGATAACGATTACGTGATCACCGCAGTCAACGTGAGGTGTGTATGTTACTTTCTCTTTACCGCGAAGAATGCTTGCAGCCTGAGCAGCAACACGACCAACGCTCTTACCGGCTGCGTCGATTACGTACCATTTTCTCTGAACCTGACCTGCTTTTTCCATAGTGGTCTTCATTCGGATTTACCTCCATATAATAAATTTAAAATTACTTGCTTGTTTTCAGCAAGTGATATTGTAATACATATAAATCCTTTTGTCAACACTTTTTTTAAAAGAATTTAATTTGTATTTAAAATGCTCTTGTTTTCTCGCATTTTCTCTTTTAATCTCGCGTTTTCGCGTTTAGCAATTTGCAAAATCAATGCTTTGTCATGGGTTGATTTAGTGCTTTTTTTGTTGTATAATATATGAGGAAAAGAAAGCTCGTTGAAAAAAACTCTGTATATTACATCAAAAGGAGAGCGTGCAACTATGTTCAAAAAACTGTTTTCAGGTAGGCTTTTAATGTTTGTATTCCTTTTTGCCGTGATTTCTTCGGCAAAGGTACAAGCGGCAAGTATTAGTGATATCTATTCCCTTGCCGGGGGTGGATTTGGCGAGACTGTTATAAAATCGCAGACCATTGGCGGAGAGAGGACAATGGTTCTTCCTTCTTCGGTAAAGGTGGAGAGCGTAACTCTCTATTCAAAAACATCCGCTTCCGGTGTATATATTGAAGGTGTACTGAAAAAAGAGCCCTTTGAATCGGGAAAGACGATAAATCTTAACGAGTTTTGTAAGGAGTGGGATTACAAGCTGACTTTCAAAACAAGTGGAGGCACCATCGGAAAAATCCGCTTTTTGTTTTCAGATAATATTCCTGCGGTATTTCTTATAAGCGACAACCCTTCCCAGAGAGGCCGCAAATGGGTTGAGGCAAGCCCGTCAAAGTCAAACAAAGCAACGGGTAAAATCGTAATGATAAAGGAAGACGGCAGTGCCGTTCACAGCGGAGTGCTTACGCAGATTAAGGGCAGGGGCAACAGTACCTGGGGTCGTTCCAAGAAGCCGTATCAGATAAAAACGGCTGATAAGGTAGACCTGCTTGAAACGGGAAACAGCGAAAACAAGTCAAAAACCTGGCTTCTTCTTGCAAATGCAATGGATCCGACAGTTATGAATAACGCTATTGCACTCCGTCTCGGAAAAGAAGCCGGTATGAAGTCCTACATAGAAAGCACCCACGTTGACTTGTATTATGACGGGGAATACCGCGGTAACTACCTGCTTACGGAAAAGGTAGAAGTCGGCTCCGGCCGTGTGGATGTGGAAGATATGGAAGATAAAAACGAGGAAGCAAACGCCGGAGTCAATATAGAATCTCTTCCTATTAAAAAGGCAACCACATCAAACGGTGCGGTTTACAGATATATGGGTGGAATGAAATCACCCGCAGACATCACGGGCGGCTACCTTATTGAAATGGACTTTGCTGAAAGACTGGCGCCTGAAATTTGTTATTTCAAGACAAAACGCGGCAAGTATGTCGTTGTGAAAAATCCCGAATATGCCTCTAAAGAGGAAATGAACTATATTGCAACACTTTATCAGGAATACGAGGACGCTCTTTATAACGGAGGTGTAAACCCCTATACAGGCAAGCACTACTCGGAATATATAGACGTTGACAGTGTTGCCGGTTACTACGCAGTAGGAGAATTTACAATCGGAAAGGACTTTTTCAAGAGTTCAGCATATCTCTACAAAAATGCGGGCGAGGATAAGCTCACTATGGGACCGTTGTGGGACTATGACCTCAGCTTCCACAGTGCGGGACTTCTGGACAAAGTTTTCTATCCTCCGAATTCAGAGGGTGTGTTCAGTACGGATTTTTCGAAAAAGCTTCTTGAAAGAGACGACTTCTGTGCTGCGATGAACAATATTTATAAGAATAAGCTTTATCCTTATATGTTGGCGGAGCTCTTTAATGATGCCGACGGCAACAAGGTCGAAGGCTCGCTTTTGTATGAGGCTGACAGACTCCGTTCATCTGCAGGCATAAATGCGATGATGTGGCACCCGCAGAGAACATGGGACGAATATTTTGCAGACCTCAACAAGTTTGTGCGTGAAAGGTCATACTATGTCTACGAAATGTTCGGAAGATATGATAAGTCCGTTCCTGTTTATGTTCCGGATTATGTAGAAGGCTTTACAGATGTCCTTGAAGAAGACTGGTTTGCCGAAAGTGTAAAAGAGGTTAAAAATCGTAACCTTATGTCGGGAACGAGCGAAAGCAGCTTTTCGCCATATAACCATGTTACCCGTGCGGAAACCGCGCAGGTTATTTATAACATCGCGGGAGACAGCAGAACGATTTTTGACAGTTCTTTCATTGATGTTTCGTCGGATGCGTGGTACAGAGTCCCTGTTTTGTGGGCATCTGATACCGGTGTTATAACGGGATTTCTCGACAGAACTTTCCGTCCCGATGTGCAGATTACAAGAGAAGAGCTTGTTGTTGCTCTCTACCGTTTTGAGAACAGACCTGAAGCTGACGCAAGTCTTGATGCTTTCAATGATGCAGAAATTATCTCGCCCTATGCCGAAACTGCTATGAAGTGGGCAGTGTCCGTAAATATTATAAACGGAGACAATAACGGAAATCTCAACCCCAAGGGTACTCTCAAAAGAGCAGAACTTGCAACAATTCTTTGCAGATATATAAATAATAAATAAAAGACGTGGAGAATTTTATGAAAAAAATACTTACATTATTAGTTTTATCCTTAATAATAATAACCGGCGCAGTTAGTGTGTCTGCCGATGAATATCCCATCGAAGGGTATTTTGCTTATACTGTCGCAGGTAACAAGGCTACAATCATAGGATTTGCCAGCGATGCCGCAGAGAGTGAGTATGAGGCTATTTATGGCGGAATTCTTACTATCCCGTCAAGAATCGGGGGGTGTGAGGTTACTCAAATTGGCAATGAAGCTTTCAGATATACAAGATTTCTTACGGAAGTGAAGCTGCCTGCATCGGTTAAGATAATAGGAGAACAAGCATTCTGGGAATGTCATTCGCTAAAAAAAATAAATATTGAAAATGTCGAAATACTAGGCGCAACTTCGTTTAATTCCTGTTATGATCTTGAAAACGTAAATCTTAAAAATGTGAAAGTAATAAACAGTGGCGCGTTTTCCTACAGCGGTCTGACAGAAATAGTTCTTCCTGACGATATAGAAGTAATAGGTTCAGGCTCATTCGGTGGAAGCAAAATAAGGGAAATTGTAATTCCCGAAGGTAAAACGGTTGGAGAAGGTGCCTTTTCTTCTTGTGAAAAGCTTGAAAAAATCCTTATCGGAGATAACTGCATCATTGAGGATTGGGCATTTAAGGATACTATCGGGACAAAGACCGTGGATATAGGCAAAAACTGTGTTATTGGTGAGTATGGGTTTCAGGGATGCAGTGCAGAAACTGTTACCATAGGCGATGGTGCAGTAATTTCGACTTCGGCGTTCAATAGCTGCGGAATTAAGGAGATTGACCTTGGGAATCCGATATCCTTGGGGGAAGGTGCTTTTAGCGACTGCACGAATCTTAAAGAAGCTACAATCCCCGGAAGTGTTGAGGTAATTCCCGAGGACTGCTTTGCTCATTGCAGTAATTTGGAAAAGATAACACTGGAGGAGGGTGTCAAAAGTATAGAAACTTTTGCTTTTGTTGATACCAAGCTGAAAGAGGCCTATCTTCCAAGCACCCTTGAACCCTTCAATTTATGGGCGATATATTCAGAATGGGTTTTCTATTCGGGTACACTTACCCAGTGGAATGAGCTGGGTTGGCCGTACGGTGACGAAAATGTTATTGTAAACTGGCGACCTATTGACCCGTCATATATTCCCGAAAGCGTGAATGAGATTACAATTATCGGGAAGGGCAGCGCATACGGCAGATTTCTTATTAAAAAAGTGAATAATACTCCTGCAAAAAATATGGAGGTTGAATATTCAATTAACGGCAATACCCCAAAAAAACTTGTGACAGACGAAAACGGAATTGCTTATGTAACTATTGAAAACATAGAAGAAAGCTGCGATTACGAGATAATGTTCACAGGAACGCCTATTCAGACTACAAAGGGCGTTATGAAAGTAACTGTTGAGCCACTCAGGTTCAAATCCGAATATGAGGCGGTACTGACGAGAGGTCTTAACGTTGGTCTCGGCTTTGGTGTGGAAGGCTCAATCGGAGAGCTTGAGGCTGAAGCGCAGCTTGCAGAGGTGGGAATTTCCGCCTCAATGGAAAATGGCATTTCCCTTGAACAGGAATATGACGGTGACAAAGTCAGTCTTGCAATTACTTCAAAAAAAGGTATAGAGTTTGCAAACCAGGCAAAGGCAGGTCTTTTTGCAGGTCTTAATCTTAGCAGTGTAGACGGTGTGGAAATTTCTGCAGGCGAAGTAAGCGGTGAAGGAGAAAGAGGACAGAGTATATCTGTCGGATACGTGGACAGTGACTTTGATATAAATGACGAAAATGATATTGAAAAAATGTCAAGGGTGGTGGCTGCAGCACTTCTTGAAAACTACAGCCATAATCTTGCTGTCAGGTATGTGATGGATAAGCTTGACGCTCCTGTAAATGTTATACAGAAGGGCAGTGCGGTCTCTCTCGGAGCAGGTGCAAGCCTGGGTGTTTTTGAATTTGGTTCGGAAGATTCCGATTTGTCGGGCGATGTTACCCTTGCAGCTAAAAAGGGCAGGCTTGTGTCGGAAAATTCCACATCGACACTTCCTGACGGTAGCATTGAATACAAAAGCAGAACGGCAACGGAATCAGGTATATCTTTCGGAGAAGTGAATTTCAAAGTAAAAAAGGACAAGGCCTCCCGCGAGGCAGGCTTCGATATGTTTGGCGGTATGGCGAAAAATGCTATATCAGTATCTGCAAAAAGGGGAAGTGCGGGATACCTTAACAAGCTTTCTTTTGCTACAGAAGAGGTAGAGGATGACAGTATTTTTATTTTTGACGATGCTACTACAAACAAATACTCAATAACTTATGAGGATGCCGCGGCAAGAGCTGTTGCAAACGATTATTCCATTCTGCATAATTTCACAAACGGTGCAAAAGGTCACTTTAGTGAGGATGAGGTAAAAAAAGTTTCAAACACAATGGTTTATTCAGGTGAAAAGGGTACATATTCCGTAAAAAAGGAGAAAAAGCGCGGTATTGACTTAGGCTTTTCGTTTAGCGCTGCACTTGTTTTAAAAATTGGTGCATCCTTCGGTCTTTCGGGGGTTGAGCGTTACGAATTTGAGGAATACTCAGGTGTTTACGAGAATAACTCGGCATACATTCAGGCGTATAATGACATTGAAGAAGAGGTTAAGAGCAAACTCATAACTGCAGAGGATGCTATGAGATTTGTTGAGGATAAAATTTCAATAATCCTTGATGAATACTGGGAAGTAGCAAAGGAATGCGTGGACGATGCAAAAGACACTGTTGTAGAAGTCGGCAGTGCGGTTATCAAAAAGACAAAGGATACCGTAAGCGGTTTGTATGTAAGCATAACATCGCCTGAAGATGATGGCAGAAGTGTGCCTGTAATGGCGCTTGATTATGACGACTGTAATGAAGAAAATTATTATGGAACAACCCTTGGCAAGCCTTATCTTATAGATGTTGAAACAGAAAATGGAGAGATTGTTTCCGACTTTTCTTCAAATCCGTTAAAGCTTTCAATCAGCTATACCGAAGATATGCTTATGGAAAATAATGCTTATGCAGATGCATTATGCATTCTTTTCTGGGATGAAAAAACAATGTCGTATGTAAATGTGGGCGGAGATGTTGACGAGGAAAACTGTGAGGTAACTTTGCAGGTAACAAAGCCCGGTCAGTATGTGCTTGGGTTTGACTGCTATCCGCCGCAGTTTAGCGAAACTTCTGTTAAGGTAAACGGTAACAGCGGTATAATAGAGGCAAATATAAAGGATTTTGGCAGTGTTGAGGAAATCTGTCTTTATATCGGAGAAGAAGAAATTATAAACAAGGATAATTTTAAGAGTTATTACGATGCTTCAACGGGAAAATTCCGCTACGAATCAGATGAATTTGAAAAGGACTGCGGTTATGATTTTACGGTTGTAGCGAAGGATGCTTTCGGAAACGAGGAATATTTCTCGGACTATATATACATTGAAAGCAGAATGTGGCAGATAAAAGAGGTAACACAGCTCGGAGAAGCGATTTGTCAGGGAAAAGAATTCTGTGTTGTGCTGGATGACGAGCTTTACCAGGTGGAAGCTTCGCACTCTGTGTATGTAACTGTGGAAGTTACCGATATATATAATAATACTTATATAAAGTCGTTCTTCTGTGATTATGAGGACCCGGCAATATTTAAAGCAACTCTACCTGTTGTGAATAGTGGAAGCACAGTAACCGTATGGGCAACAATCCGTGACAGAATGGGAAATTCCGAAGAGACCGAAAAACAGACTGTACGTGTGTTTGACGGTGCACAAAATGAAGATGCAATTGTAATTTCAAACGTATCTGAAAATGGAGTTACAGTAGTATATTACGGAAACCGTGACCTTGAAGACTGCAAAATTGTTCTTGCAACATATACCGATAACGGTGTGCTTGAAAGTATAGATGTTCTTCCTGCAGAAAGCTCCGTGACATTTGAAAAAAAGGCATATAACGGAACCTACAAGGTGTATTTGTGGGGAGAAAAAGGACCCTTGTGCGAAAACACCGTCAATGCAAAATATGACACATTGTTCTGATTGAGGTGACACAATGCAAAAATTACTCAGCTACTTACGCCGTGGCGTTGACGACTACGGTATGATAAATGAAGGCGAAAAAATAACCGTAGGCGTATCCGGCGGAAAGGACAGTCTTGCACTTCTTTACGCACTGGCAAAGCTTCGGATGTTTTATCCGAAAAAGTTTGAGCTTTGTGCAGTTACCCTTGATATGGGTTTCGGTATGGATTTTACCCCCGTGGCGGATTTGTGCAAGGAGCTTGACGTGGAGTACGTGCTGAAGCATACCGATATTGCCGACATTATATTTAATATAAGGAAAGAATCCAACCCCTGTTCTCTTTGTGCCAAGATGCGCCGTGGTGCACTTCACGATGCGGCGCTTGAATTGGGGAGTCACAAAGTGGCTCTGGGGCACCACAATGACGATGCGCTTGACACGTTTATGCTTTCCCTTGTGTATGAGGGCAGGGTGAATTGCTTTTCTCCAGTTACATATCTTGACCGTAAGGACATCACGCTTATAAGACCGCTTATCTATGCACCTGAGGCGTATATTACAGGTTTTGCAAGACGGTTTGAGCTTCCTGTTGTGAGAAATAAATGTCCCGAGGATAAAAGAAGTAAGCGTGAATATGTGAAAAATCTTATCCGTCAGCTTGAAAAGGAAAATCCCGGATTTAAGACGAGATTGTTTACCGCGATAGAGGGAAGTCACGCAGGTAATTTCGGAATATTTCCTGAGTAAATATATAATTCGAAATTCGAAGTTCGAAGTTCGAAATGATGGATGATTTTCTCCGCAGAGAAAATCCTTTTATACCAAACAAAGATTTTTGCCCTGGCAAAAATCAACATTCACTTCGCATTTCGCATTTTGCACTTCGCATTTATATTTACTGTTGACAAAACCATCCAACAGTGATAAACTGACGTTAGTACCTTAAAATTTTGAAAGGAAGTAATATCATGGCTAAAAAGCAATTCAAGGCAGAAAGTAAAAAGCTCCTTGATATGATGATTAATTCAATTTATACACATAAGGAAATTTTTCTGCGCGAAATTATTTCAAACTCGTCTGATGCACTTGACAAGCTTTGTTACAAGTCGCTGACAGAAGACGGTGTAAGTGTTGCCCGCGAGGATTTATACATTAAAGTGACAGTAGACAAGGAAAACCGCATTATAAAAGTCAGCGATAACGGTATCGGTATGACTGCAGAGGAGCTTGAGAAAAACCTCGGCACAATCGCAAGAAGCGGCTCTCTTAACTTCAAGAATGAAATGGAAGAAAAAGAGGATATCGACATTATCGGTCAGTTCGGTGTAGGCTTTTACAGTGCATTTATGGTGGCTGACAAGGTTACTGTTATTACAAAGGCGTACGGAAGTGACACAGCATATTGCTGGGAATCTAACGGTGCCGACGGTTACACAATAGAAGAAACAGGAAAAAACGGCTACGGTACGGATATTTATATGAAGATTAAGGAAGATACGGAGGACGAAAACTACGGTCAGTATCTTGAAACATATATGCTCCGCGGCCTTATCAAGAAATACTCCGACTATATCCGTTACCCCATTAAGATGGATATTGAAAAGTCAAGGAAGATTGAAAAGCCTGACTCTGAAAAGCCTGAATACGAAAAGTATATTGAGGAAGAAACAATTAACAGTCAGATTCCTTTGTGGCAGAGAAGCAAGGACGATGTAACTGAAGAGGAGCTTAACAGTTATTACAAGGAAAGATATTTTGATAAAGACGATCCTGCACTTGTAATCCGTGCGGATGTTGAAGGTAGCTTTTCCTATAAGGCACTGCTTTTCGTTCCTGCAAACACCCCTATGGGATATTATACAAAGGAATATATGAAGGGGCTTGAGCTTTATTCATCAGGCGTTATGATTATGGAAAACTGCGAGGATATTATTCCCGAGCATTTCCGTTTTGTAAAGGGTGTTGTGGATTCTCAGGACTTGTCTCTTAACATTTCCCGTGAGCTTTTACAGCATGACCGTCAGCTTACGGCAATCCGTAACAACATCGAAAAGAAAATCAAGCAGGAGCTTAAGAAGCTTCTCAACAATGATCCCGAAAATTACGAAAAATTCTGGAAGAGCTTCGGTCTTCAGCTTAAGTACGGTATCGTATCAGACTACGGTGCACACAGAGAGCTTTTAAAAGATTTGATTCTCTACTATTCATCGGGCGAGAAAAAGCTTGTTACACTTGAACGCTATATCGAGCTGATGCCCGAGGATCAGAAATATATCTATTACGCTTGCGGTGAAACGGTTTCTAAAATTGACAATCTGCCTCAGACGGAGCCCATTAAGGACAAGGGTTATTCAATCCTTTATATGACGGACGAGGTTGACGAGTTTGTTATAAATATGCTTGGCGAAATTGACGGTAAGCAGTTTAAGAGTGTTAACGACAAAGACCTCGGCATAGAAACAGAGGAAGAGGCAGAGGATACAAAGGCAAAACAGGAGGAAAATCAGGTAATGCTTGATTATCTTCGTGACAGTCTTGACGGAAAGGTAACTGCAGTAAGGCTTTCAAACAAGCTTAAATCTCACCCCGTATGCCTTACAACAGACGGTGAGGTTTCTCTTGAAATGGAAAAATATTTTGCAACAATCCCCGGCGACCATCCCGATATCAAGGCACAGAGGGTTCTTGAGATCAATCCTGCTCACAAGGCGTTTTATATGCTCCTTGATATGTGGCAGCTTGACAAGGACAGATGTGCAAAATTAGGTAAGCTTCTTTATAATCAGGCACTTTTGATTGCGGATATATCTATTGAGAATCCGACAGAGTATACCGACCTTTTCTGGGAACTTATTTAAACGGAGTTGTTAAAGCGCCCAGAACGCAAGGGCAGGATAAGGTTTAAATGCGAAGTGCGAACTTCGAATTTTACATTTCGAACTTATAAATAATATGGAGGGAAAAATTATGCCAATCAGTGAAGCAAGAAAAAGAGCAAATGCAAAGTACAACCTTAAGGCTTATGACAGAATTGAACTTAAAGTAGCAAAGGGCAAAAAGGAGGAAATCCGTGTTTTTGCCGAGGCTAACGGAGAAAGCATCAACGCTTTTGTAAACCGTGCCATAGCAGAGGCAATGAACGAAGTCCCCAGAAAAGAAGCTCAGGTAAAACAAAAAGCAAAGAGAGAAATGTCTGTGGAGCTTCTGTAATACGGACAGAAAAAGGAGAGTAAATAATTATGAAAAAGTTATTGGCGCTTAGCCTTGTGATTGTAATGTCTGTGTTTGTTTTTTCCGCGTGTGAAGAAAAGGAAGCTCCCGCAGCTGCTGAAAGCGCAGTTGTAAAAACTATTGCCGAGGAGTGTCTCACGAAACTTGTGCAGCTTGATGATTCTCTTCTTAAGCTTACAGTTGCAGAAAAGGGCGGATACAACATCCTTTCAAGCAAGCTCACAGCACTTAAGGGTCTTGGAGCAAAGTTTGACGCTGCAATCGACTCCTGGGAAATAGCTGACGATGCAAAGGCAACTCTTAAGGCTTACGCAGCAGAGAAGGTTCAGGCAATTGAAAGCGGCTATTCCTCAGGCGGTGTTATCGGGTCAACTGTAACAGAAGATGCAGCAAATGTTAACTGTACGGCGTTGCTTCTTAATACTGCTGCGACAGGGTATTCTGCAGCATTTACCGTTGACGAAACAGAAAAAGCAATCAAGGATATGACTCCTGACGAGCAGAAGGTTCTGGTAGAAACAATCGCAGCAAAAGTGCAGGAATGTGTTGTTGAAACAGAGGTTGCGTTTATGCTCAGAGTATTCGACGGAGAGTGGCTTATTGTAAATGCGGGAGTTTCTGCAATTGAGTAAATGACATTAAAATAAAAGAAAAATTCTCTCAACAAAAAAGAAGCGTGACGCTGCACCCATGTCGCGCACCTGCAAATGTCGAACATAGCTTCACGCGAATAAAATTACGCAAATTTCTATAAGGTAAAAAAACACACAATACGTCAAGTATTGTGTGTTTTTGCCTTATAGGAATTTGTGCAACATCACTCTGCTTTTTCCGGCAGAAGCGGCATACCGAGTTTTTCGCGAATCTGATTTTCTATCATATTTGTAAAGTCGGGATTTTCAATCATATACTGCTTTACATTTTCTCTGCCCTGACCAAGTCTGTCCTCGCCATAGCTGAACCAGCTGCCGCCTTTTTTGATGATTTCAAGGTTTACCGCAACGTCAAGGACGTTACTTTCTCTTGAAATACCAAGACCGTACATCATATCAAATTCTGCTTCCTTAAATGGGGGGGCAACCTTGTTTTTAACAATCTTTACACGTGTGCGGTTACCGATAAATTCGCTGCCGTTTTTAAGGGTTTCTGTTCTTCTTACGTCCATACGTACAGATGCGTAGAACTTAAGTGCTCTACCGCCTGCTGTTGTTTCGGGATTGCCGTACATTACACCGATTTTTTCACGGAGCTGATTTATAAAGATACAGATAGTATTGCTCTTATTAACAACGCCTGCCAGTTTACGCAGTGCCTGTGACATAAGTCTTGCCTGAACACCAACGTGGCTGTCGCCCATTTCACCGTCAATTTCCGCCTTGGGAACAAGTGCCGCAACAGAGTCAATTACAATAACATCAATTGCACCGCTTCTTACAAGTGCCTCTGTAATTTCAAGTGCCTGTTCGCCTGTGTCGGGCTGTGATACAACCAAAGAATCAACATCTACACCAAGTGCTTCTGCGTAGGTGGGGTCAAGTGCGTGCTCTGCATCAATGAAAGCCGCTTCACCGCCTAATTTCTGAGCCTCGGCAACGATGTGGAGGGCGATAGTTGTCTTACCGCTTGATTCAGGTCCGTATATTTCTATAATTCTGCCCTTAGGTACGCCACCGATACCAAGAGCGATATCAAGGCTTAATGCACCTGTAGGGATAGATTCCACATTATAATGACTGTTCTCGCCAAGGCGCATAACGGAACCTTTACCAAACTGCTTTTCAATTTGCGCCATAGCAAGCGCCAGAGCTTCTTTCTTTTCGTTGTTCATATATATAACCCCTTTCCGGTAGAAAATAACATTAAACAATGCGAACATCTGTTCTTATTATAGCGGGTAAAATTTGGTTTGTCAATACAATTTTTGAAAAATGTTGTTATAGGGGATGTAAAAAAACTCGTTTTTTTACACCTCCTGTTTTTGGGGGATAGGAAAAAATGCTTCAGAACGGACAAACTGAGCTGTAAATCCCTGTGCACAGGGATTTACAGGTTACCCGAAGGCGTACGATGGTACGTCGAGAGGCGAAGTTTGTTCGTAGCAAAAAGGCACAAAAACGAAGAA
>JAZQAO010000003.1:0-41880 GCA_045545295.1 Clostridia bacterium | reverse complement strand
CGACAAGGCAAAGGGATTTGAGCTGGGGACTGATGATTATATGACAAAGCCCTTCAGCAGTGAAGAACTTTTGTGGCGAGTAAAGGCACTCCTCAGGCGTGCAAATATTAACCATGAAAAGAAAATCACTGTGGGAAATATCGTTGTGGATTCGGAGAAATACGCAGTTTATTCAGACAGAGAATATATCGAATTCCCTAAAAAAGAATTTGATTTGTTATTTAAACTGCTTTCGTATCCGGAGCAAATTTTTTCAAAGGAGCAGCTTTTAATGAGCGTGTGGGGAATGACAAGCGAAAGCGGAGAAGAAACCATTAAAACTCACATCAGCAGAAGCAGAAACCGTCTTAAAAATATGCCCGAAATAAATATCCAGACAATAAAAGGTCTTGGCTATAAAGCAAATACGGGAATTTGAAAATTATTTTCACATTCCCGTCAGCGTGTCGATAAACCTATCGACACGCTGGCAGATATCGAAAAAGGAAGGTAAATCTGTTCAAGTCAAGCTCGTCGGCGTACGATGGTACGGTAGAGCTTGGCTTGGACGGAAGCGAGCAAAAAGCCCTGAAAGCTACGGTTTTCAGGGCTTTACCTATTTTTTGTTGAACGAAAAGTTATCTTTTTAACAGGTTGTCGAAATTTGTCAACCTCTACAAAAATTAAAAAATTTCAAGTTTGCTTGCGGTTGACCGACTTTTTCGACAGTCTGAAATAAAAGAAAAGCTCAATGCTTTTCTTTTATTTAATCGTATTATAAAGTTCTTCCCACTGCCAAAGACATTCCTCGATGCTTTTACTTGAGTCAATATAATAAAGATTGTTAAATTCTTTAATTTTTTCCTCTGAGAAATCCTTCTGGTCTGCAATAAATCTTCTGCAAACTTCTGAATAATCAGGATTCTCCTGCATTGATTCCCTCGAAATACACCGAAGTAGTCTTTCCTTATCGTCAATAGCAAGATACACAACGCAAACCCTGTCCTCACCATAAAATTCCGTAATGCTGTGCGCACCTTCAAGAGTGGTGATAATAATGCGGTCCAATCCATCCGAAATGTCAAATGCCAAGGTGAAATACGACCACACACCCTGCATTGTGTTGTACTGACGTTTCTCAATAACTTTACCTTCTTTTTCAAGAGAGGTGAGATCATCATCACTGAAGAAAAAATAATCTTTCCCGTCAACTTCTCCACTGCGCATAGGTCTTGTTGTGCCGATAACGACACTGACAAGCTTGTCGCTATGTTTTTTCATTATTTCTTTAAAGACTGTATCCTTTCCGGATGCACTTTTTCCTACCAAACAAAAAATCTTATTCACAACATTTACCTCTTGTATAATTATAGTTTTATTATATTCCAAAGAGGTCATTAAGTCAATATTTTATTTATGTGTAACGTAGCGCTTGATTTTTCCGGTTGTTGTTTTTTCCATTTCATTTTCCTGCAGTGAATAGTCGGATATCTGCTTATAGGAAATAAGCTGCGAATTAACAAAGCTGATATGCTCTGAAACCGTACTCTGTACATCACCTTCAAAATTAGTGTCAGTTACTATTCTGCACATTATTTTATCGCCTTCTGCATACACCACACATTCTTTTATTGCGGGAGAAAGATTTACCACAGTTTCAATCTCTTCAGGGAATACATTTTTTCCGTTTGAAAGTACAATGACATTTTTCTTTCTGCCTGAAATAAAAAGGTACCCGTCTTTGTCCTTTGAGCCCATATCTCCGGTATAAAGCCAGCCATCTTTTAAAATTTCATCAGTTTTTTCTTGGTCGTTATAATAACCGAGCATTACGTTTTCACCGCGGACAACAATCTCCCCTATTCCGTTTTCGTCGGGATTGTCAATCTTTACTTCAACTCCGGGAATTGCCCATCCAACTGAATTTTTACGCATGTGAGTGTCGTTTTCCGCAGAAATTACAGGAGAGGTTTCAGTAAGACCGTAGCCCTGAATAGAAAGTATGCCAATATCGTTAAAAAAGCGAAGCACATCCGGTGACGCTGCAGCAGCACCGATGATTATGAGTCTTAGTTTCCCGCCCATCGCATCAATAATCTGTTTAAAAAGCTTGCGTCTTATATCAATGCCGATTTTCCTTAACGCATTTGAAAGCTTAAGAGCAATTTGGATTTTTTTAGTTTTACCCTGAGATTCAATTTTGCGGTTTACGGTAAGCATCATTTCTTCAATTACTCTGGGCACTCCAACAAACACCGAAACGCCGTATTCGTTAAGACATTTTGCAATTCTTAACCCTTCGCAAAAGACATTCATCATTCCGTAAGAAAGGAAAAGCAAAGTCTGAACCATACCGAAAGTATGGTGAAAAGGCAAAAGTGCCATATTAACGTCGGTCTCATAAAGGGTTTCCCACTGAGTCATTGCATAGATATTTGATGTAATATTATTCTGTGAAAGCATAACCGCCTTTGACTGAGATGTAGTGCCTGAAGTAAAAAGAAGAATACTCATAGAGCGATTGTCAATCTCAATGCGGTCATATTCTTCTTTATTATCTGCATTCTCCCCTTTTTTCAGAAGTTCTTTAAATTCTTCTCCGTCGGTGCACACCTTAATAATATCATACTCACCCATTCGGTCAGAAAACGCTTCACCATAGAATATGGCAGATGCTTCTGAACGGATAATCTGGTCTTTTATTTCATAGTCAAGAAGTCCTCTGTCAAGCGGAACTATGATACTGCCTGCAGATACAGTTGCAAGAAATGTAACCATCCACTCATAACTGTTTTTTCCTATCACGGCTATTCTTTTTCCTCCAAGACCGGTTTCCATAATTGCTCTTGCAAGATATTCCACTTCAAGCGAAAGTCTCTCATAAGTTACATCATCGTAATAGCTTTTGCCGAAAGAATCCTTTTTCTTCACTCTGAACGCTATATTGTTTTTGAATTTTTCACCACAAACCTTAACTAATTCCCTTAAATTATTGTACTTCATAAAAGCGCCTCCTGATATTAATTATCTTTACATCTAGTATTGAATACTATATTACCACATATTTTATACCTTGTCAATAAATTACTTGAATTTATTGAGGTAATGTTATATAATAGATGTAACATTAACGAAAAAGGTCGGTTTTAAGATGTATATTAAAAAAGACAAGTTAATTTCATCGTTTACTGAAATTGAAAGTGCACTTACAAGCTACTCGCTCCCTACCTGGGATATGCTCCCCGATCTTGATTTATACATGGATCAGGTCATTTCTATTGTAACAAAGTATCTGGAGGTATATGACAGTGTAATCGGTCCCCACAAGCTTGTTACTCCTTCAATGATAAATAACTACGTCAAGCTTGGTATAATTCCCCCTCCCGTCAAGAAAAAATATTCGAAAATACACCTTGCATATCTCTTGATAGTATGCACACTGAAGCAAACGCTCGATATGTCTACAATACAGCAAATAATCCCTGTATCACTGGACAATGATAGTGTGCGTAAAACATACGATTCTTTTGTTAAAAATCAGAACACGGCATTTAATTATGTTTTTCAGCAGACACGTGCCGTCGCAGACCCTATATTCACCCTTGAAGGGAATAATCAGGAACGAATGAACGATCTTCTGATGCAGGTATCTGTATCGGCAAACATATTTAAAATACTTACAGAAAAAATAACAAATCTCCCCGACTAGAAGGCGGTGCCTTCCCCCTCTTCGCGCACTGCAAATGCATACAAAGTTTCACGCGAGATAATTTTTCACAGACATTCAAACAAAAAAGAAGCGTGCCGCTTCACCCACGTCGCGTCCAAACTTAACTTAAAACCCACAAATATTGCTCGCGATAAAAAACGCAATTTCCTATACGACAAAAAAGGCGGTGCCTTCCCCGTATAAAAAAGAAGCGTGCCGCTTCACCCATGTCGCACTCTTACGAAAGTGCAAACACAGTTTCCTGCGTATTAATTCACGCAAATTCCTATACGGTAACAAAAACCTGCAATTCTTAACATCCGTTAAGAATTGCAGGTTCTTTTAATCTTCTTTTCTTTTTTTAATCATAGAATTTACTTTTTCGAATGCTACAGGGATATAATCCACAAGCTTATCAAGAGGAGTATTGCTTGAACCTACTGGAATAAGCTTTATCTGGTCTGCGGTTACAACCAGAAAACCTACCGGGGAAATAGATACTCCGGCACCACTTCCTCCGCCAAAAGACTCAAGTCCCGGTGCTTTTGCCGGAATGTCGCTTCCTCCTGCAGCAAAGCCAAACCCTACTTTTGAAATAGGAATAATCATTGTTCCGTTGCTTGTTTCCACAGGGTCGCCCACAATGGTGTTTACATCAATCATACTTTTGATGTTTTCCATCACTGTTCCCATCAGATTGTTAATAGGGTGTTCACTCATAGTTAGTCCTCCTTACCCTTAAGGGTTTTTATTTTATATAAAATTAATATCGCAATAATTATAATATAAACTACACGGCTCTTTATTATACATTCACCTTCACACTCAAACACAGTGTTTGCATAATCAGGCATTACCTCAACACTGTGCTTATCTATATACACAATTTGTCCGACAGTCCCCAAAACTCCGTATATAGCCGCCCACAGTGCACCAACGCTTACTGCCGTAACAGCCGCATCTCCTGTTCCGACCTTTACCTTCATTTGCAAAAAGGTTATTGAAACATACTTTCTAAGAAGTTTCACAGCAAAGCCACAGATATCCATAAAATGCTTCAACTTCAATGAAAGTTTTTTTGTTTTTTTCTCAAACTCCGCTGTTTTTTCCTCGGTGCTTTCAGGACGGGATTTTTCTTTTTTCTTTAAAGAGTACACCTTAATGCTGCATATATAAACATCCAGTCTGAATTTCCCGTCTTTATACCTTAATTCCACCCTTACCGAAAAAAACAAAATAAGAATCAGAATAAGAAGTATTCCCGATATAACTGCAATAGCCAATTAGTCATTCAACTCCACATCAAGTATATCAAACTCATCCTGGACATACTCATCAGTATTTTCTGCATTTTCCTTCACAAAATTCTCAATTACATCGTCAGTTTTCCCGTTAGATGCTTCATCTGGAACTTCTCTTTCAGGAAGCGGAGGCAAATCCTCAAGAGATTTAAGACCGAAGCATCTTAAGAACTCCATCGTAGTGCCATAAAGAATGGGTCTGCCGGGAGTTTCCGCCCTGCCAAGTTCATCAATAAACCCACGTTCCAAAAGTCTTGCAACCGAGTATGTACAGTCCACGCCACGGATAAAATCCATAGTACCTTTTGTGACAGGCTGATTGTATGCAATAATCGAAAGGGTCTCAAGAGCTGCCGATGAAAGGCCAGCCTGCTTTTTAATTTGTGTAACTCGCTGAATACAATCGTAATATTCGGGATTTGAACACATCTGCACGGATCCGTCTATTTCAATCAGCTTAACACCGCGTCCTTCTTTTTCGTATTTATTTTTAAGCGACTCAAAAGCAGCTTTGATTTCATCTTCCTTAACTTCAAGAGCTTCTGCGAGTTTTTCAGTTTCAACAGCCTCTCCAAGAGAGAAGAGCACTGCTTCAAGCGCACACTCAATATTCTTCCCAATTGTCAAGTTCCACATCGTTTTCACCCCGTTCACAATACAAACTGTTCCCTTTTTCAGTGACTATTACCACGTTCTCCTTTATTAATTCCAGAAGAGCAAGGAAGGTTGCCACATATTCTCCACGTACGCGAAGCCCGACAAAAAGCTCCTCAAATGCTGCTTTCTCACCTTTTTTCAGCTTACCGAGTACAGATTTTGAAGCACTTCTCACTGAATAATTAGTTCTGCCGATAACTCTTTTAAACGTTTTCGGGTCAATCGGTCGTTTGCTTGCACTTCTGTCAACTATTGTAAAGAATGCTTCAAAAAGCTTTTCAATGGGAATTTCTTTATTCTCTGTTTTAATTTTAGGAAAATCAAGCTTTTCTGCACCCTTAAACACTACGTTGTCCATACTGTGGCTGAGCTCGTCCATCTTTCCCGAAATTTCTTTATAACGTTTGTATTCAATAAGTCTGTC
Organism: Clostridia bacterium; assembly: GCA_045545295.1. Lineage (GTDB taxonomy): Bacteria > Bacillota > Clostridia > UMGS1883 > UMGS1883 > UMGS1883. Next base: position 35,810 of record JAZQAO010000003.1, on the reverse strand, counting down.
CTGGAGTTCTGCTCTCGGGTCCTCCTCTTCTTCCTCGTCCACGGGAAGAAGCATCTTGGACTTTATATAAAGAAGCTGAGATGCCATCACAAGAAACTCCCCTCCAAGGTCCATATCGAGTTCCTGCATAAGACTTATATATTCAAAATACTGGTCAGTAATAAGAGATATGGGAATATCGCAAATACTGACTTTGTTTTTTCCGATAAGGTGCAAAAGAAGGTCAAGCGGACCTTCAAAGACCTCTGTTTTAAACGAAAGTTCACTCATTATATATCCGCCTTACAACAAAATAGACACCAATCCGTTAAACGCCATATACCATAGACTGTGAAGCGGACTGATAACAAAAGAAAGTATCCTTCCGAGAATACCGGTAAGTGAAAGTATCATAAGCAACGGAAATCCGAATCTTTCATAATACAAAAGCTTATTGTAATTTTCATAGGAAAGAAACATTCCCAGAATTTTACTTCCGTCAAGAGGTGGAAACGGAATGAGATTGAACACTGCAAAGCTGATATTTACAAACGCCAGCTGAATGAAAAGCGTAAAAATAAATCCTGTAATAAAGCCGGGCACAACTCTTAATACGAACACATAGTAAAGTGCCGCAAATATAGTAGACGCAAATGCCAGCAATATATTTGAAACCGGGCCTGCAAGTGCTGTCAGAGCGCTGCCTTTTTTTCTGTCACGGAAGTACATTGGATTTATCGGAACGGGTTTTGCCCATCCAAATCCGAAAAACACCATACATATTGCACCTATAAGGTCAAAATGAGCAAGAGGATTGAGCGTGAGTCTTCCGCTATACTTTGCAGTAGGATCTCCCAGTTTATATGCAACAAATCCGTGAGCAAACTCATGAACGGAAATTGCTGTAAAAAGCACTATTATTCTTGCCAGATATTCCTGAACTAATTCTTTCAAAACTACACCACCGAATTCATATACTTATTCTTTTACATTTTACCACATTTTATATAGTATTGTCAACTAAACAGATTGGGCTTAACACAATTTTTACAAAAAAACTGCAAGGTAATTTCCTTTATTTACATAAAAGATTTTCGGGATTTTTGCAGAATATATACAGTGAAGGAGTGATTTTTATGAAACACAAAAAAATTTTATCGGCTCTTGCTGCATTTGCAATGCTTCAGAGCTCAGCAATGGCAGATGTAAACTATACTCTGCAGAAAGGAGACAGCTACTGGAATGTTTCAAAAAAGTTCAATATCAGTCAGGAAGCACTGATGAAGGCAAATAACGCATCAAATTCTTCCGAGCTTCTTGTAGGGCAGGTAATAAAAGTACCTTCTGACACTTATATTGTACAAAAAGGAGATACATTTTATCTTATAGCAAAAAGATGTAATCTGAACCTTTCGGAGCTTTTAAAGCTTAACAACGCAACTGAAAGCACAGTTTTATATGCAGGCAGAAAGCTTAAGCTCCCGTCCGGAGCTAATGGCCATACTACATACATTGTTCAGAAAGGCGACACATACTGGACAATTTCGCAAAAATACGGACTTAGTCTTGATGCGTTACTTGAAGCCAATGACGCTACTCAGAATTCCTATCTTGATATAGGAGACAGTATTGTAATTCCCAAAAACACACAATCGTCAGGCTCGGTTAATTCATCTACACCCACTGTAAGTTATAAAACTTACACCGTAAAAAGCGGAGATACTTTTTGGAATATTGCCATTGCACAAGGTATTCCGTACACAGAGCTTCTGGAGGTTAACGCTCTTACAGCTTCAAGCAAAATTTATGTTGGTATGAAGCTTACTATCCCCGTTCATAATATTCCTGTTAAATATGCGCTTCCCGGCTACGGAGAGCTGCTGGACTGGTTCAAGGAAGCACAGTATGTTATTCCGATAAATACAAATTTCAGAATAGTGGACCTTGCAACAGGTAAAAGCTTTAACGCCCGCAGAACAGTAGGCTCCGGCCATGCTGATTGTGAGCCACTTACAGCGACAGACACTGCTATTATGAAAGATATCTGGGGAGGAACACTCAATTGGAACAAAAGAAGCGTACTTGTAAAATATAACGGCAGGACAATTGCAGCAAGTATGTCCGGTATGCTTCACGCAGGAAACGAAAACGCTCCCGGTGGACAGTGGACAGAGTGGAGAAGCGACGGATACGGTGCAGGTGAAAACTACGATTACGTAAAAGGAAATAATGCACACGGTCATTTTGATTTATACTTTTATAATTCCATAGGACACAGCTCTCCAACCACCAACGCCACTCATCAGAAAAACATACTGAAAAGTGCCGGACAATAAGATTTCACAAAACCACAGAAAAAGGAACGTTGAACAAAAGTTTCAACGTTCCTTTTTCTATTTGAGTATTTTAACATCTGAGTTTCCTATTACAAGAATATGTTTACCATCGGCAAACAAAGCGATTTTCTTTATCACAGAATCACTTTCAAGAGATTCTTTTTCCTTAAGCTTACTGTTTGCAATAATTACTTTTTTACCAAATGCAAGTGCTATGTCATTTTCTGACACAGAAACATCCTCAAGGCTTCCGTCAAAAGTGTTTTGAGAAATTTCAACACCTATTCTGTTTAAAACGATTATATCTGTAGCCCCGCCCTCAGAAAGTGTTCCTTCAGGCAAAAATGCAAGCACCAACATATCGGGGTTTGTTATGTCGGCTTTTATAAGGCTTCTGTCTTTGTAGTCGTAGGTCCACTTCTGACCTCCATCAGAATTTACATATACAAGAGATTCGTTTCCAAAAGCTGCATAAGTATCGTTTTTATAGGACTTCACCTTGAAAAAAAGCTGAGACTCATAACGAAGTCTGTTTATTTCCTTTGCCGTGGTAATATCAAGCATAAGCAATTCTCCGTAAAGCTTATCAGAATCTGCAGACGCAAGACTCAATATGATTTTGTTATTACTGCTGTTTATTGCACCGTCAAGAAATTCGCTCTTACTTATATCCCATTTGAAGATTGCTTCACCGGTTTTGTTATAGACAATGCTTTCAGAGTTGTAGCCCTCTTTTTTTGTTGCTACAAGAAGGTATCCGTCAGAATTCACTCTTGCTTTTATAATTTCTTCTTCAGTTACTATGTTATAGCACAAGCGCTCATTTTTATATACCGTTGCACTTTTTGAATCCGCATCGTAAATAACTGCATAATCTTCATCCGTATCAAGCATAGGTTCGGAAAAAGCAACCGCCACCTTCTCCCCTTCTGCTTTTTTATTCAGCACACCGAAAGTAGACGGAGACAAAAATGCAACCTCTTCGCCAACCGGCTGTGCATCACTTTTTGAAAGAGAGCTTCCGGCTGTTGTTTTTGTATCAGATGCAACAATTTTACTGCTTTCGCTCTGCCCGAATTTAAATATATCTCTGTCACGGTTCTGATAATATATGATAACAACCAGAGCCAATGCCAGTATTACCGCTGCGGTATTTTTCAATATCGTAAGAATTTTCTTATTTTTCATAGTTCACCTCTACCAGTGACAGTCCCTGCGGTGGAGCAGTTATTCCAAGGAGTCGTCTGTCTTTTTTGTTTATAAGTTCTGCTATATCTTCAACACACAGCTTTCCGCATCCGACATAGACAAGAGTACCTGTTATTATCCTTACCATATTATAAAGGAATCCGTCAGCCTCTGCTCTTACAGTTATAACATCGCCTTCTCTCGTTACAGTTAAGTCGGTAACTGTTCTGACGGTTGATTTAACGACGCTTCCTGCAGCACAGAAGGATGCAAAATCGTGCTTTCCGCGGATAATCTCAGCCGCCTTCTGCATTTTTTCAACATCCAGCTTTACGGGAAAGTGCCATGCATAGTTTAAAAGTAGAGGATCGTGAAATGCTCGGTTGATTATTTTATACTCATAAGCCTTAGACACGGTCTCAAATCTTGCATTGAAGTCGTCATGCATAACAATACACTCATAGGCACGGATATCACCGGGTAGCTTTGTGTTCAGCACAAAGGGTATTTTATCTGCAGGAATTGTTGTTTCTCCGGAAAAGCTGCACACATAAATTTTTGCGTGTACACCTGCATCTGTTCTTGAGCAACCCGTTACGGTTGTTTTGATACCGAACATTTCCGAAAGAACATTCTCCATAATTTCCTGCACGGTTATTCCGTTTTTCTGGCGTTGCCAACCGTGATAGTTTGTGCCGTCATACGCCATTTTTAATTTATATGTCATTTATAACACTACCTTTAAAGTAACAAGTATACCTGCCATTATAACCACCGATAAAAGTGCATAAAGGTCATATTTACCAAAGCGAAAACGTCTGTAACTGGTACGTTCTCCATCAGAATTGTAGCACCGAGATTCCATTGCAGTTGCAAGCTCATCTGCACGACGGAAAGAGCTTACAAAAAGAGGAATAAGTATCGGAAGCATAGCTTTTATTCTCTTTATAGGATTCCCCGTTTCAAAATCTGCCCCTCTGGAGGTTTGCGCTTTTATTATCTTATCAGTTTCGTCAAGAAGAGTCGGAATGAAGCGAAGTGCAATACTCATCATCATTACAAAGACAGATACGGGAACCCCGATTTTTTTAAGAGGCTTTAAAAGCACCTCAAGTCCGCCTGTAAGCACTGTTGGTGTTGTTGTAAGCGTAAGAAGCGATGTGCCCAGAATAAGCAAAACTATCCTTACTGCCATTTTTGTTGCAAGAAGTATTCCTTCTTTTGTAATTGTAAAAATTCCTTTCGAAAAAATGACATCCTCGCCCTTTGTCATAAAAAGGTTTAAAACCGCTGTAAAAACAACAATAAATATAATCGGTTTAAGTCCCCTCATAATAAATTTAAGCGGAACTTTTGATATTGCAATGACAATTGCCGTCATGAGAGTAATGGCGATATATGCCGCAATAGAGTCAATTACAAAAAGTGCAATCATATAAAGTACTACCCATAGAATTTTTGTTCTTGGATCCATCTTATGAATGGGTGATTCTGCGCTGTAATATTGACCGATAGTGATGTCGCGTATCATTCACTCACCCCCGGATAGTTTATAATTGCATTGCACACATCTTCTACAGAAAAAAGATTTTCGGAAATTTCCATTCCTCCGCTTTTTAAAAGTTTCAGGATTTTTGTTATCTCAGGAAGCTGCAGTCCGCACTTTTCAAGAACCGAAGCATCTGAAAACACCTCTGCAGAGAGCGCATCCTTATACTTCTCCCCTTCATTCAAAAGGATTATTCTTTCAGTATGCTCTGCAAGATCCTCCATGCTGTGCGAAATAAGTATTATAGTCACACCGTTTTCTTTTCTTATTCTGTGAAGTTCACCAAGAAGCTTTGTACGGCCTGCCGGGTCAAGCCCCGCTGCAGGCTCATCAAGAATAAGCACTGACGGTCTTGTAGCTATAACGCCAGCTATTGCTACCCTTCTTTTTTGTCCTCCGGAAAGTTCAAATGGAGATTTGTCAAAAAGCTCCTCTTTGAGATGAACAAGCTTGGCGCTTTTTCTTACGATAGAATCAATTTCCGCATCGCTGAGCCCCTTATTTTTCGGGCCGTATGAGATATCCTTATATACAGTTTCCTCAAAAAGCTGATGCTCAGGGTACTGAAACACTATGCCGACCATACTGCGAAGCTTACGTGCCGCTTCTTTGTAGTTTGAAAACTCCTCACCGTTTATTATAATACTGCCTTCTGTAGGATTCAGAAGGCCGGCAAGAATCTGAGCAACGGTAGTTTTTCCGCTACCTGTATGTCCTGCAATACCTATAAACTCACCTTTATTTATTTTTAAACTAACACCCTTCAGTGCCGCCGAGCTGTCAGAGCCGTTGTCACTGTAAGAGTATGAGACATTTTTAAGCTCAATCATAATATTTTCCTTTTGCTGATTTTAAGATTTCTTCTGCACATTCCTCGGGAGTAAGTATTCCGGAGGGAAGATTTAACCCCATTTTTCTAAGTCTGTGAGAAAGTGCTGCTGCCTGCGGAACATCTAGTCCGTATCCGGAAAGCTCTTCCTCCTTTTCAAAGATTTCTTTTGGCTTTCCGTCCATTACAACCTGTCCTCTGTCAAGCACCACCACTCTGTCTGCCTTGGCAGCTTCTTCCATATAATGCGTTATAAGAACAATTGTAATACCTTTATCACGGTTCAGCTTCAAAATCGTTTCGATTACTTCCTGCCTTCCTATCGGGTCAAGCATAGCTGTCGGCTCGTCAAGTACAATACATTTGGGCTCCATAGCCAGAATACCTGCAATTGCAACACGCTGCTTCTGTCCGCCTGAAAGCATGTGGGGAGGACGTTTTCTATACTCATACATATTAACCTGTTTAAGGGCTTTTTCAACCCTCTCCCGCATTTCTGACCACTCTACTCCGAGGTTTTCAAGCCCGAATGCCACATCCTCCTCAACAATTGTTGCAACAATCTGATTATCGGGATTCTGAAACACCATACCGGCACTCTTTCTCAGTTCATTCAGCCGAGCCTCATCCTGAGTGTCTATTCCGCACACATACATTTTTCCGCCTGACGGAAGGAGTATTGCGTTGATATGCTTTGCAAAAGTACTTTTACCGCTGCCGTTGTGTCCTATAACAGCTGTAAAACTCCCCTTTTCGATATTAAGATTCAGTTCATTGAGTACAACCTTTTCACTTTCTTCGTTTTTGTAGGAAAACGAAAGGTTTTCTGCCCTGATAATATTCATAGATTTATACTTCCCATCTTCCTGTAGCTCCACAGGGAAGAATCATTGACGAGGAGGTTATATTTACCCCTATCTCGCTCGATTCCACTCTGCCCTCAGGCAAACAAATTTTCATCAGATTTGAAAGCACCGTCGGTGCTAACCCTGTAGTATATGAATTGATTATAAAAAACAGAGGTTTGTCACTCAGAAGAAGTGCACATCTTCTGACAAAATGACATATTGATTCTTCTATTTTCCACACTTCACCACCGGGACCTCTGCCATAAGACGGTGGGTCCATAATAATAGCATCATAGTGATTTCCACGACGTATCTCACGCTCGACAAATTTCATACAGTCATCGACAAGGTAACGTATGGGAGCGTTCTCAAGTCCGCTTGACTTCGCATTTTCCTTTGCCCACTGTACCATCCCTTTTGAAGCATCAACATGAGTCACAGATGCACCTGCTTTTGCACAAGCAACCGTTGCACCGCCGGTATAGGCAAAAAGATTAAGTACCTTTGTCTCTCCGCGTTCTGCAATTTTATCCATCATATAATCCCAGTTAACTGCCTGCTCGGGAAAAAGTCCCGTATGCTTAAATCCCATCGGCTTGATGTTGAAGGTAAGGTTTTTGTATTTAACGGTCCACTGTTCAGGTACATAATTTCTATACTCCCACTGACCTCCGCCACTAGAACTGCGATGGTAATGAGCATCTGCCTTTTTCCACATTGCAGGAGATGCTTTTTCGTCCCATATAACCTGGGGGTCAGGTCTGCAGAGAATTACATCTCCCCACTTTTCAAGCTTTTCTCCGTTAGATGTGTCTATACACTCATAGTCTTTCCAATCTTTTGCAACCCACATATTTTAGCCCTCGTAATCAAGTAAATCATATTTTTCCGAAACGATAAATCCAACAAGTCCGGGACCGCCATGACAACCGATAATTGCGCCCACCTGATAAGGAACAGGATTTATGTTTTCAACCTCGTCAAGAAGAGCCACCTTAAGCTCTTCCCCTCTTTCCTTACTGCCTGTGTAGGGAATAAGTATTGTTTTTCCCTCGAGAACCAAGTCGTCGTCAAGAGCATTTTCTATAAGTTTTTTAAATACTTTTTTACCGCCTCTTAACTTATCCTTCTGCACGACTACACCGTCCTTGATTGTAAGAACAGGCTTTATGTCAAGCATATTTGCAACAAGCAAGGTTGTCGCATTTATTCTTCCACCCTTTTTAAGGTGCAGTAGGTCATCAACAAGGAAATATGGCTTCAGCGTAGGAATCAAATCTTCAATAAATGATACGATTTCCTCTTTGCTTTTTCCGTCCTTTGCCATTTTTGCAGCATACGTTACAGGCAAGCCGTAGAGCGCAGAATAACCCATAGAGTCTATAACTACTATATCTCCTCCGCGTTCTTCCATAACTTCTGATGCTGCAAGTCTTGCATTCTGATTCATTCCGCTTCCCTTTGAAGAAATCGTCACAACAATAAGGGTGTCGTAGCCGTTATCAAATTCCTCGTTATACACATCTGTAAATTCTATCGGTGTAACTTGAGTTGTTTTGGGTGTTGAGTCTGAAGCTTTCAGTTTTTCATAGAACTCATCAACGGGCATATCTACACCCTCTTTAAAGTAACTCTCTCCGTCAAATGTGAAAGAAATCGGTATGAGTCTTATATCAAGCTCTTTTGCTCTTTCAACTGTTATATCGCTTCCGCTGTCTGTTATTATTCTGATTTTACTCATTGGCTGTATCTCCTTTTCCATCTTCTTTATTTTCAATATTATCTATTGTCACGCTCTTTGTTATCATTTCCTGCTGTGCACGAAGAAGTGATGCATAGATACCGTTTTTCTCAATCAGCTGCTTATGTGTACCTGTTTCAACAATTTTTCCTTCTTCAAGCACAAAAAGTCTGTCCGCGTGCTTAAGTGTGGAAAGTCTGTGTGCTATCGCAAAAACTGTTTTTCCCTCGGTAACATTTAAAAGAGCCTGCTGAATTTTCTCCTCTGTTTCTGTATCAACTGATGCTGTTGCCTCATCAAGAATAAGTATTCCCGGATTTGCAAGAATCGCCCTGGCAATTGAGATGCGCTGTCTTTCTCCGCCGGAAAGCTTGTAGCCCTTTTCTCCGACATAAGTATTGTAACCGTCAGGAAGCTTCATTATGAAATCGTGAGCATTCGCCTTCTTTGCAGCAATCACACAATCTTCATAAGAAGCATTTTTGTCAGAGTAGCGAATGTTGTCAAGAATAGAACCGCTAAAAAGGTAACTTTCCTGCAAAACTACCCCCAACAGGCTTTTATACTCATGTCTGTCATAGTCCTCTATATCATTTCCGTCAAGCAATATCTTTCCGCTATCGGGAGAATAGAGCCTCATTATAAGATTTATCATTGTGCTTTTACCGGCACCGCTATGACCGACAAGCCCTATCATCTCTCCGGGTCTGATATATTCTTTTATATTCCTCAGCACTTTGCGATAGCTCTTATAACCAAATGAAACATTGTCAAATGTGTACTCTCCACACATAGCATCTGTTTCCGCTTTTTTTGTACTTTCTTCCTCAAGTTCTTCATCAAGCACTTCAAAAACCCTCTGTGAGCTGACCATAGCCATTGTAAAGTGTCTTGGGAGCATACCGAACCATTCAAGCTTACTGTACAGAAAGCTTCCATAAGATGAAAACTGCACCAGCTCACCTAGAGACATTTCTTTTCCGAGAACGCAACTTCCGCCGTAGAGGAGTACAAAATACGCACCGAATCCCATTATAAATTTTATTATCGGGAAAATCGTATAGACGTATTTTTCGTTTTTAATTGTAAGGTCACGTACAATACCTGCAGTGTCTTTGAAGCGTGATATCTCATCATCTTCACGTCCAAAAGTTTTTACAACCTTTATTCCGTTAATAACCTCTGTAAGCCTTGTTGTCAGCTTATCCATTTTACGCCATTGCTTACGGTAGCGTCGTTGGATGCTGTAACGGATTCTGTTTATAAGAAACATTGCAGGCGGCATTGGTACAAATATCAGCAGAGCCATTCTGTAATCAAGCCAAAACGTAACTACTGCTATTGCAATGAAAAGGAAAACCTCATTCACCGCCATAATCGCAATATCCTGAACAAAAACCTGAATTCGTTGTGTATCATTATTTATTCTTTGCATAAGGTCGCCGGCTTTTCTGGATTCAATATAAGAAAGCGGCATTCTCTGCAGTTTTTCATATATATGATTTCTCAGGTCACGCACAAGCAGGTTGCTGGCTTTTGTAGAAACGATGCTGTGTAAAATCGTTATGAAAAGACTTACGACACTGACAAGAAGCATCAGTCCGACTATTATAAGCAGGTTTTTCTTTGATGCATCGGCATTATTTAAAACGTCATTTACAAGCCTTTTTGAAAAATACGGATTAAGAATCGTTGCGATGCTTGATACCCAGAACATAACTATAAGAAAAGAATACATTCCCCGACAGGATTTTGATATTTCCCATATTCTTTTTAAAATTCCAAGCTTATTTGTGCAATGTCTGCAGGTTTTAGCACCTCTAATCAGGGGACGTCTGCATTTCGGGCATACCTTTACCTCAGCATCATCTTTTATAACAGGCGTCTTACCGCTTATAAGATCATTTATCGTCTCTGAAAGGATATTGAAGTTTTCGATATAGTTCATCGAAAAACGCACAAGCGGAAATCTTTCTCCGTTAAAGAATGCCTCAATCATACCTCCGCCAATGTACTCAGCACACGAAACCTTCTCAATATCTGATATTTTTCTGACGTATTTTATCTGTTTATTCTCTATAATACATACCGCATTTGCAGAAAGAGCCGCAAAGCCTTCATTGTACAGACCTTCTTCGGAAATGTCGTAGAACGTAGCATATATTATATCCTCTCCGCACAAAGCACGGCTTATAATTTCACTGTATTCAGTTATAGCTGCACCGTGCATCATGATTGTTCATTCCTTTATATCCAGATTTCCAGTATTTTTACCGTTTTGTCGTCTGCTTTTGTCACATCGGGAATTTGATAGCGGTTTCCGTACACATCAATTAGCATAATTCTGTTTTTGCCAAGGTTAATAACATTTGAGGACATATCCGTGACGGTAAATTCTCTATTCCCCGCATCTGTCCGGACTTTCCACATAGTATTTCCAAACTCTTCATTGACTTCATCCACTTCAAGAATATCAGGCATAAAATAGCGTTTTTTAAGTTCATCACGCACAATTTCTTTCTGAGCTTCCGAAAATGCTTCAAGGGAACGGATAATACCCACCTCATACTCTTTATCTCTTCGCTCATAATTTTCTTTTCTTACACTGAGGTATTCCTCCCCGCACTCAAACGGAAACATTCTTAAAACTGCAACTCTCCCGATATTCTCGCCTTTAAAGGATGCAGTTATAAGCCCTGCGCTGTTTCGCGAAAAGGAAATTTCTCCCGGATTAAGATATTCAAGCTTTTCATTCATTTTCATCAGCTCCTTGCATATTTATTGCCTCCAGCTGTTTCTTTGCCATACGGGCATAAACACCGTTTTCTTTGTTGAAAAGTTGCTCATGCGTTCCCATTTCCACAATACAACCGTTTTCGACAACCACAAGTCTGTCTGCATTCTTAAGAGTTGACAGTCTGTGTGCTATGGCTATGGTAGTTCTGCCCTTTATCAATTCTTCCATCGCCTCCTGAATGTGCTGCTCTGTTTTTGTATCAAGAGATGATGTTGCCTCATCAAATATAAGAATCGCCGGATCCATAAGAATTGCCCTCGCAATGCTGATACGCTGTTTTTCTCCGCCTGAAAGGTCAACACCTCTTGTACCGATTTCGGTCTGGTAACCATCCGGAAGATTAGCAATAAATTCATGAGCGTGGGCTTTTTTTGCTGCACTTATAATCTCGTCAATTGATGCACCGGGATTTCCGTAGGCAATATTTTCTGCAACAGTACCCGAAAACAGGAATGTTTCCTGCAAAACCATACCAATATTTGAACGAAGAGATTTGAAACTGAGGTCTTTTACATTTACACCATCAATGAGAACCTCACCGTCGTTCACATCATAAAGGCGGGTTATTATGTTTGTAATCGTGCTTTTTCCGGCTCCGCTGTGACCTACAAGACCTATCATCTCACCGGGAGCTACTCTGAAGGACACATCCTTTAACACAGTTCTGTTTGCCTCGTAGGAGAATGTAACTTTTTTAAGTTCAACCTCCCCTTTGAATTTCTCTATGTTAACCGGATTTTCTTTTTCCGTTATGTCAGGTGTTCTGTCAATAATCTCAAAAATTCTCTGTGCACTGTTCATACAATTTGTAAACCAGTCAAATGTCTTGACCATAAAATTCACAGGACCGTAAAGAAGCGAAAGATAACCGACAAAGCTCATAAGCTCACCAAACGTAAGCTTGCCACCTATAACCTGAAATCCGCCTATACCCCATACCATAAGTCCGCCAAGAGCCATAATCCAGCTAAGCACAGGAAATACCTTTGCCGATGCCACACCTTCACGCACACGGTTTTCGTAAAGGAGTCTGCTTTTTTCGCTGAAGCGTTCCACTTCCCGGTCTTCTTTTCCGAAGGCCTTTACTACTCTTACACCCATAAGCGTGTCATTTATGACAGAATTCATTGATGATGATCTTCTCCATGTGTGCCATTTGAGTTTTTTGAATACTCGCAGTGAATTTTTAATGATAATCGCAATAACCGGTATAGGAATAAGCACTGTGACAGAAAGAACAGGATTCACAAAAAAAAGAAATAATCCTACCGATACTATCGTCGCTGCGTTGATTATAAAATTTGGGAGACCATCATTTAAGAAATACTGAATATCAAGAGCATCACTGTTAACTCTGTTAAGAAGGTTTCCCGTACGTTTAGACGTAAAGAAGCTCATTCCGAGCTTTTGCATAGAAGAAAAAACCTCTGTCTTTATATCGAATATTATTTTGCCGGACATATCCGCACCGATACGCCCCTGTATTATGCCGAAAAGCACGTTAATGGCAGTAACTACTACAAGAAGCATTACTAGTTCAAATATCCTGCCGTAGTATTTTCCGCCCTCCGCCAGAACTTCATCATAAAGAAGTGTTCCTGTAATGTAAGGCCTTACAAGGTTTACAAACGTCGAAAGGACAATTATCATAATCATTACAGCAAGTTGCTTTTTATACCTCGGTACATAAGAAAGAACTCTGAAAAAGAGTTTTTTTCTGCCTTTGTTTATGTAAGAAAACGATTCATCCTTAACAGGATCAAGACTTTCTTTATCTACAGTTTCTCCTGCAATATATTTTTTTACAATTGCGGTAAGCTGCTCTATTTTTGCAGATATGGTAAGCGTAAACTGCGCTACGCAGATGTCTTTACCATCCACAGTCAGGATCAGACCACCTGAGGAAACATTGCTTTCTGTGTAGATACTTTCTATTGCATTATACTTCTCACGTATAAATGTGCCGTCTTCCTTCAGAACACAAAGACTGTCATCCAATGCACAAACTAAAATTCTTTGATAAAGACCGTCAGAAAGGTCGCACTCGCACGAAAGAACAATCTCATCTCTTTCAGTGAGATACTCTCTGATTCTGTCAAGCATTGAATTGTCTTCTGTATGATGAGTTTTTTTCATGCTATGCCTCCTTTCCGCATAATACACCTTTTTAATTATATTACTTTTTATAAATAAATGCAATATTTATATATAAAAAAACAGGCAGAAAACCAAAGTTTTTCTACCTGTTACTGTTTCAGTATGTATCTTCCGTATAATACTTTACTCTAGCTTATAAACATCGCATCTCCAAAACTGAAGAATCTGTATTTTTCGTCCACTGCGTGCCGGTACGCGTTAAGTATATTTTCTTTCCCTGCAAGTGCACTTACCAACATAATAAGGGTTGATTTTGGTAAGTGGAAATTAGTAATGAGCGCGTCTGTCATTTTGAATTCATAGCCGGGATAAATAAAAATATCTGTTTCGCCGCTTTTTTCAAGAAGTACACCGTTTTCCGTTGCACTTTCAACCGTTCTGCAGCTGGTCGTTCCCACACATATTACTCTGCCGCCATTTTTCTTTGTTTCATTCACAATATCAGCAGCTTCTTTTGTGACAATATAATATTCAGAATGCATTTTATGCTGTGTAACGTCAGTCACTTTTACAGGTCTGAATGTACCAAGTCCTACGTGCAATGTAAGGAAGGCAAGCTTTACACCCATTTTCTCTATCTGTTCCAAAAGTTCATTTGTAAAATGAAGTCCCGCCGTGGGTGCCGCTGCACTGCCGTCATGTTTTGAGTAAACAGTCTGGTAGCGTTCCCTATCCTGCAATTTTTCTTTGATATAATGCGGAAGCGGCATCTCACCAAGTTCATCGAGAATATTCTCAAAAAGGCCTTCGTAAGTAAACTTTACCCGTCTGTTTCCGCCTTCCAGAATATCTGTAACCTCGGCACAAAGCTTCCCTCCGCCAAACTCAAACTGTGCTCCGATTTTTGCTTTTCTGCCGGGTTTTAAGGCAACCTCCCACTCATCTGCGGAAAATCTGTGGAGAAGCAAAAATTCAATTGCTCCGCCTGTATCCTTCTTTTCTCCGTAGAGTCTTGCCGGAATAACTCTTGTGTTATTGAGCACAAGGCAGTCTCCGGGGCGGAGAAAATCTTTAATGTTTTTAAAACTGTCGTCCTTAAACGCTCCGCTTTCTTTATCAAGAAGCAAAAGACGGGATGCCGTTCTGTCACTCAGCGGTGTCTGTGCAATAAGTTCCTCCGGCAAATAGTAATCAAATTCTTCTGTATTCATAAAAAGACCTCTTATTCAAGTTCAATATCCGTAAAATAATGTCTGAGGATTTCATCGTATGTAAATCCGTTTTCAGCCATACCTCTTGCACCCCACTGGCTCATTCCTACACCGTGTCCGTAGCCTCCGCCGTTTATGACATAGTTTTCAGCAGGTTCAGACGAAATACTTATCGTACCTTTTTTGTTATTTCCCGAAAGAACCTTTAACCCTTTAAGAAGCTTTACCCCGTCAGCTGAGCAGGCATAAAGGTTACCTGTTGCCACGCCACCTGTGGTCATAAGTGTAGATTTTGAGTCTGTTGTTATATCAAACCTCTGGCTGTAAAGCCCAAGCACTGTACGGCACTTTTCAAGCTTTACCGTATGGTCGCTATTAGTTCCGTGGAATGTCATTTTTGTAACTCTTCCACTCTCCGATTTCGAGTCAACCGTTATATTTTCAAGCTTTCCGATATCCACATTCTGCTGTGCAAGCTTTTCTTCAATTTCACCGCGGGAAAAGCTCACAGACCAGTTATATTTTGAAGCCTGCTGCGGATTTTCATACGGGTCGTCAACTCCTTTTAAATAGCCATAAGGACTTCCCCACACATTTTCCACATCTTCGGTTGCACCGCCGCTTGTTGCATAAAAGTAAAGAGACACAAGTTTACCGTTATAAGTTGCAACTACGCCTTTTGTTTCCTCTACTGCTGCTCTGGTATTTGCATGTTCACTTGCAACACCGCCGTAAACCTGACAGTGAGTTGTAGTGCAAACATCAAAATTATAGGCTTTGTGAGCATTACCGCGACAAAGGACAAAATTCCTTGCACATACAGATTGCGCCTTCAGAGCTTCCTTCGGCCAGGAATAACTCATTTCCTTACCAAGAACACTTGTAACATAATCATCTATATTAACATAGTTTATTACAAGAAGCTCTCCGCCGTTTCTCACTTCAGCACATATATTTCCCCTGTATTCTTTTCCGTCACACTTAATGGTTCCTCCGTCTGCAGGATAAAAAGAAATTTTTGCAATACTGCCGGTGTCAAACTTGCCATCTGCTACAAAACCACCTGAACTTTGCTGTATGTAAACCTCTTCACCCGGTGCAGAGGTATATAAAACTTCTCCCGTAGCGACATTATATACATTTACTCCGCCGGAGGATGTTATTGTAAATGAATTTTTAAGCTCATCCCCGAAGTAAAGCCCTACCGAAACCTCTTCCTTATACTCTGCAGCATAAGCTCCGAGACTGAAGATACTTATAATCATAAGCATAAAAACAATAATTGCTTTATTTTTCATCAAAACACCTCTCTTTTGTGTATCTGTGTGGGTATAACATAACACCCAGTTAATATTTTTCGACACAAATTTAAAAAATCCTTTATTTTTTCTTTTTTCGTTCAAAAAAATTGACAAACCCACGCTTTTGTGCTACAATAATTAATAATGCATAATTGTGCAATTTTATATATTATGCACGTTTTTGAAAGGAATGGTTACAATGAAGAAATTTAACGTTGCTGTAGTAGGTGCTACAGGTATGGTAGGAAGAACTTTCCTCAAAGTTCTGGAAGAAATGAATCTCCCCGTTGAGAATTATTATTTATTTGCGTCAAAACGCAGCGCCGGTTCTACAGTTAAATTTTTTGATAAAGACTACGTTGTTGAAGAGCTTACAGAAAACTCTTTTGACCGCGATATCGACATTGCACTTTTCAGTGCAGGCGGTTCTACAAGCGAAAAGTTTGCTCCCATTGCTGCTTCAAAGGGATGTATTGTTATCGATAACTCAAGTGCTTGGCGTATGAACCCCGATGTTCCCCTTGTTGTTCCGGAAGTTAATCCTGAAGATATTAAGTGGAACAAGGGTATTATTGCAAATCCCAACTGTTCAACAATTCAGGCTATGGTAGCACTTAAGCCTCTTGATGACAAATATAGAATCAAGAGAATTGTTTATTCAACATACCAGGCAGTTTCCGGCGCAGGCGTTGCCGGTTGGAACGACCTTGAAAACGGTCTTAAGGGCGAAGCTCCCAAAAAGTTCCCCCATCCTATTGCTAACAACTGTCTTCCCCACATTGATGTATTCCTTCCCAACGGTTACACAAAGGAAGAAATGAAGATGATTGACGAAACACGTAAGATTCTTGGCAGACAGGACATCAGAATCACTGCAACAACAGTTCGTGTTCCTGTATTCAACAGCCACAGTGAATCTATAAACGTTGAATTTGAAAAAGACTTCGACCTTGCAGAGCTTGTTGAAGTTCTTAAGAATGCACCCGGTGTTGTTGTTCAGGATGATCCTGCAAATAACGTTTATCCTCTTGCAGCAAATGCTACAGGTACTAATGATACATATATCGGCAGAATCCGTCGTGATGAAAGCGTAGAAAGCGGCGTAAACATCTGGGTTGTTGCTGATAACATCCGTAAAGGCGCAGCAGCAAATGCCGTTCAGATCGCTCAGAAACTTATCGAATATATGAATGACTGATTTGGAGGTATCTTATAATGAGAACAAATTCTGTTTTTACAGGTTCTTGTTGTGCTATAATTACTCCCTTTGACAAGAACGGTAATCCTAATTACGATGTTCTGGGAGAAATTATTGAGCAGCAGATTGCCGGTGGTACAGACGCTATATGTGCCTGCGGTACAACCGGGGAATCTGCAGCTATGAACGACAAAGAACATCTTGAAGTAATCGAGTACGTTGTTAACAAGGTTAACGGAAGAATACCGGTTATCGGTGGTGCGGGTTCCAATGATACCCGTCACGGTATTGCCCTTTGTAAATCTGCAGAGGCTCTGGGTGTTGATGCATTCCTTCTTGTTACTCCCTACTACAACAAAACAACTCAGCGCGGTCTTATTGCCCATTACACAAAGACAGCAGACAGTGTAAATGTTCCGATTATTCTTTATAACGTTCCCGGAAGAACCGGGCTCAACATTGCACCATCTACGCTTAACACTCTTGCAGATCATCCAAATATTGTCGGCATTAAGGAAGCTTCCGGCAATATGGCTCAGGTTGTTGAAATGATGTCTGTTTGCGGTGATAAGATTGATTTTTATTCAGGTTGTGATGAAATCAATGTTCCCATTGCAGCTATGGGTGGTAAAGGTGCGATATCCGTACTTGCTAACGTTGCTCCCAAGCAGACTCATGATATGATGCAGGCAGCTCTTGACGGAAACTTCAAGGACGCTGCACGTATGCAGATGGAAGCACTTGACCTTATCAACTCTCTTTTCTGCGAAGTTAACCCTATTCCTGTAAAAGAAGGAATGAATATTCTCGGTTTTAACGCAGGTGGCACAAGGCTTCCTCTTTATGAGATGGCTCCCGAAAACATCGAGCGTTTGCGTACATCAATGAAAAACTACGGCTTGATTAAATAAGTTTTTATCTGTCGCGGAGTATAGTAGTGTTATTTATACTCCGCGATATTTTTATCACATACTGTAAAGGTGGATTATTATGATAAATATAGCACTTGTAGGTGCCAACGGAAAAATGGGACAGGTTATAACTCGTATTGTAAGCACCAACGAAAATGCGAAAATTATTTTTGGCATCGACATTAATACTGAAAACAAGAGTGATTACCCCGTATATTCGTCTTTTGATAATGTACAGGAGGATTGCGATGTTATTATTGACTTTTCTCACCCGTCATCACTTGATGCCACACTTTCCTACGCATTGCAGAATAATAAAGGCATAATAATAGCTACAACAGGACTTTCCGCAGAGCAGATTGAAAAAATAAATGATGCATCAAATAAAATCCCTGTATTTTTCAGTGCGAATATGTCACTTGGGGTGAACTTACTTATTCAGCTTGCAAAGAAAGCAACCGTTCTTCTTGAGGACAATTTTGATATTGAAATTGTAGAAAAGCATCATAATCTTAAAATAGATGCCCCCAGCGGAACTGCACTTGCTATTGCCGATGCAATAAATGATACTTCTTCACATTCAAATGAGTATGTATATGACAGACACAGCACTCGAAAGAAACGCAGCAAGCGTGAAATCGGCATTCATTCTGTACGCGGAGGCACTATTGTTGGCGAACACAATGTTATATTTGCCGGTACAGATGAAATAATTGAAATAAAGCACACTGCAACAAGTAAGGAAATTTTTGCAGTCGGTGCTGTAAGAGCAGCTTATTTCCTTTTCGGAAAAGAAGCAGGTATGTATAATATGGACAACCTTATAGCAGAAATCTGCTGATAACATTCGAAAGGAGACAACTATGAAAAGAACCTCACTTCGTGACAGAATTCTTCCCAATTACACAACCGGAGAAGAAATTTTCAATATGGTATCTCACATTGTCGGAGGTGCATTTGGTATCGCATACCTTGTGCTCTGCGTAATAATGGCGGCAACACACCACAATCCTTATGGAGTAGTTGGTGCTTCAGTCTACGGTGCATCGGTGATACTTTTATTTACAGTATCAAGCCTATACCACGGGCTCAGGCATATTACTGCAAAGAAAGTATTTCAGGTAATTGACCACTGTATGATATACATTATGATTGCAGGCACATACACTCCTATAACGCTTTCTGCGATACGTCTTGAAAGCACCGCGGTAGCATGGACAATATTTGGTATTGTATGGGGCGTTACTCTTATTGCGATGACCTTCACGGCAATCGACCACAACAAGTTCAAGGTTTTCTCTATGATATGTTACCTTGCTTTGGGTTGGTGTATAATAGGCTTCTGGCCTATCACCTACCGTGCTATCACCTTTGGCGGTGCAGTATTTCTCGCAATTGGCGGTGTACTTTATACAGTAGGAGCAATCCTTTACGGAGTTGGAAAAAAGCACCGTTACGTACATTCCATATTTCATTTGTTTGTACTTGCGGCAAGTCTGATGCATTTCTTCTGTATACTTTTTTACACACTATAAAAAATAACACAAAAGGCAGAACGAAAATCCGTTCTGCCTTTTGTGTTATTCTGTTATCTCTTCTGCATTATCTTCTTGCGGATTAAGTGTACCGAATTCGAACACGGTTTCAAATTCTTTTGCATCGAGCTTTTCATACTCAATAAGAGCATTTGCCACACTGTCGAGCTTGTCACGGTTATCTGTGAGTAGCTTTTCACATTTTGCATAACATTCATCAACAATTCTCTTGATTTCTTCGTCAATGATTGCCGCAACATTTTCACTGTAATTTCTTCCCTGTGAGAAGTCTCTTCCGAGAAATACTTCGTGGTCCTCTGCAGTATATGTTACATATCCGAGCTTTTCGCTCATACCGTACTGCATAACCATTTTCTTTGCAATATTTGTTACGTGCTCAAGGTCACTTGAAGCACCGGAGTTAATTTCGTTAAATACGATTTTTTCCGCAGCACGACCTGCAAGAGCCATAATAATATCCTCAAGCATTTCTTCTTTTGAAATGTAGGTTTTATCAGTATCCGGAAGACTGAGAGTAAATCCGCCTGCTCTTCCTCTTGGAATAATTGAAACCTGATGAACGCTGTCCTGGGTGGGAAGAAGCTTAGCCGCAACTGCATGACCTGCTTCATGGTATGCAGTCTTTCTTTTATTTTCCTTCTCATGCTTACGGTTTTTCTTTTCAGGTCCCATTATAACTTTAAGAATTGCTTCATCGATTTCATCATGCCCTATTACCTTCTTGTTTCTTCGTGCAGAAAGAATTGCCGCTTCATTAAGCAGGTTTTCAAGGTCTGCACCTGTAAATCCGTATGTGGACTTCGAAACTGTTTCAAGTGAAACTTCCTCTGAAAGAGGTTTATTCTTTGCGTGAACTTTAAGAATTGCTTCTCTGCCCTTCTGGTCAGGATAGTTTACAACTACCTGTCTGTCAAATCTTCCCGGTCTGAGAAGTGCCGGGTCAAGAATGTCGGGACGGTTTGTAGCTGCGATAATTATAATACCCTCATTTGTACCGAATCCGTCCATTTCAACAAGGAGTTGATTAAGAGTCTGTTCTCTTTCATCGTGACCACCACCAAGACCTGCGCCACGCTGTCTGCCGACTGCATCAATTTCGTCAATGAAGATGATAGCCGGCAGATTCTTCCTTGCCTGATCAAAGAGGTCACGGGCACGGCTTGCACCTACACCGACAAACATCTCAACAAAATCAGAACCTGATATTGAGAAGAAAGGCACTCCTGCCTCACCTGCTACAGCTTTGGCAAGAAGAGTTTTACCCGTTCCGGGAGGTCCCACAAGGAGAACGCCCTTAGGAATTCTTGCACCGAGCTCAATAAACTTTTTGGGATCTTTAAGAAATTCAACAACTTCTTCAAGTTCTTTCTTTTCTTCATCTGCTCCTGCAACGTTTTCAAACGTAACCTTATTCTTCCCGTCAATTGCAGTTTTCGCTTTTGATTTTCCAAAGCTTCCTACACCATGTCCGCCGGACTGACTGCGGAAAAATGAAAAAATGAAAAATCCCATAATAAGCATCATTATAAGTGACGGAAGTATAGACACCCACCAGGACACCTTTTCAGGTGCAGGAACAGTAGTTGTCAGCTTACCTGCTTTAATCTGTTCACGGATTTCATCACCGACAACCTCAAAGAGAATCCCCGGTGTAACCTCCACCTTATACTCCTTACCGTCGATTGTTGCAACGGTAATACTGTCACCAATTTCAAGGTTAGTGACCTTTTCGTTTTTAATAGCAGTAGCAAGGTCGGAAAATGACTTATTCTTTGGTTCGGAATCGTCCATTGAAACAAGCATCAGAATAATAATTATAATTGGTAAAATTATATAAAAGCTTATGCTTTTAAACGATTTTTTCAAAGTAATACCCCCTTATATATACTATAATAGCATTAAGCTACGATGTATTCAATCTTCTTCACATTTTATTCATAATATTCTTCTTTAAGCACACCAACAAACGGATATTGCCTATATTTGTAGTCAAAGTCAAGACCATATCCTATAACAAATTCATCGGGAATTTCAAATCCGACATACTTAACATCAACATCTACTACACGCCTTGAGGGTTTGTCAAGAAGTGTGCAGATTTCAACACTGTTAGCACCAGACTCTTCTATAAGCGCCTTAAGTTTAGAAAGTGTTCTGCCAGAATCTATAATATCCTCAACAATTATTATATCCCTGCCGGCAGGATCAAAACCCTTTCCTGCGTGAATTTCAATTTTACCGGAAGAAACTGTGCCACTCTGATAGCTGGAGGCAAACATAAACGAAATATCCGTCGGCAACTTCATTTCACGGATGAGGTCGGCAACAAATATAAAGCTGCCCGAAAGCACAGAAATGAACAGAGGATTCTTTCCTTCATAATCTCTGTTAATCTCATCTGCCAGCCTCTTTATGCAAGCTTTGATTTCTTCCTCAGAGCAAAGTATTTTTTTGATTGGTTTGTTGATATCGTTCATTATTAACATCTTCTTTCGTATTTAATTACAATCCATTTCTTTGTATTTTCATCCGCAGCGAACAGTGATGTTTGCCTGAGTCCACCAACGTAAATTACTTCACCGTTTTTTCTGACTACCGGAACAGTTTCTCTTTGTATAGCATCTATTTTCTCATCTGTAAATATGTCAGAGAGCTTCTTCGTACCTGCCATTCCTTTAAGTTTCATCCTGTCGCCTTTTCTTTTTAATGTCACCTCAAAAGGAGGCATCAGCTTATCTGCATCGAAAACTGCTATATTATTACCATTTTTTCTGACAGGTGTATCAGATACAAATACTTTTATTGTAAAGTTTTCTGTACTGACAGGGGTTAACGCATCAAGGAAAACTTCAAAATCTGTTTTTTCTTCCCTGCTCTGTCTTATTATTTTTCCGTAAGCCTTTCTGGCATAATATCCGGAATTGAGATCAAACATTTTGCCGCTTTCTTTTTGAATAAATTTTAAAAATTCTTCAATTTTTTCTGCGTTTATCTCTTTTACTTTCCACGACTCAAGAACACTTGCCGCAATTCTTCTTTTAAGTGGTATGGGAGAAGCACTAAATGACTCAACATCAAGACTTTGGCCATCAAAGCACTCTTTTAAGACTACCCTTGCGCAAGCTCTTATAAATTCATCATCTTCCGAGACCAGCTTTGCTGCGGAAACGATTTTTTCTTCCGCTGAAGATGATACTTCGTTAAGTACAGGCATAACTTCAATCCGGATTTTGTTGCGCGCATATATGGGAAGCTTATTTGTGCTGTCTTCGCACCAGGTTATGCTTCTGGACTTAAGATATTTTTCAATTTCTTTTCTTGATACATCAAGAAGAGGTCTTATAATGTTATCCCGTTTATACAAAATACCTCCGAGTCCATGCGACGATGTTCCCCGAGCAAGTCGGAAAAGCACTGTTTCTGCATTGTCGTTCAGATTATGTGCAGTGGCTATTTTTGCACCGCCGAGCTCTGATGCAATTTCATTAAAGAACTCATAACGAAGCACCCTTCCGCACTCTTCATCTCCAAGCTTTCTTTCTTTTGCAATTTTGTGCACATCGTATTCTCTGTAAAACAGTTTTACATCAGCGGCTTTTGCAATTGCCTTTACAAATTCACTGTCCTCATCAGATTCGTCTCCACGCAGAAGATGATTCACATTTGCTATGTAAACCGTAAGATTATACTCTGCCCGAAGCGCCAGCATTACATGGAGCATACAAATGGAATCTGCACCGCCTGAAACGGCACATATTACATTGTCGCCATAATCCAGAAGACCGTTCTTTTCAATAGTATCGCGCACTTTATCAAGAAGCAACTTTATCAGCTCCTGCTGTCAAGATTCATAAACTTTGTATATTCACCACGCCAAGCAAGATTTATAATTCCACACTCGCCGGCACGGTTTTTAGCAAGTATGCATTCCACTATATTTCCTGCAGATTCTTCTCCATCTTCATTCTGTTGACGACAAAGCATTATAACTATATCGGCATCCTGCTCGATAGATCCGCTTTCACGAAGATCCGAAAGCATCGGCCTTCTTGAAAGTTTTTCAGAAGAACGGTTAAGCTGCGAAAGAGTTATAACAGGAACATTAAGCTCTTTTGCCATAATCTTAAGTGAACGCGACATTTCGCTGACTTCCTGAGTACGGCTGTCGCTCTTTCCTCTGCCCTGCATAAGCTGAAGGTAGTCAATCACAACAAGACCAAGCCCTTTTTCCATTTTGAGTCTTCTGCATTTTGCACGGATTTCAGCAGCAGTTATGCCGGGAGTATCGTCAATATAAATCGGTGCCGTGATGATATCCTTAAGAGAGTGAGCAATTTTTGTCATTGCATTAGCATCTATATCACCGACTCTTAGTTTGCCGGCTTCTACAAGAGCTTCACTGGATATAACTCTGTTAACAAGCTGCTCACGGCTCATTTCAAGAGAGAATATAGCTACCGGCACTTTTTCTCTTATCGCGGCATTTTGTGCTATATTTAGCGCAAAGCTGGTTTTACCGACACCGGGGCGTGCGGCAAGTATAATAAGGTCACTATTCTGAAGACCGGCCGTCGAAGCATCAAGCCCGGTGAAGCCTGTCTTGATACCTGTAACCTTACCACCGCGTTTTTTAAGTTCATCCAGAGTTGCAAGAGAACTTTTAACAACCTCACCGATATGAACAAAGCCACTTTTGCCCTGACTTTCTGTAATGTTGAAAATGAGCTGCTCACTTTTGTCGATAATATCCGTAGCGGATTCTTCATCCTTCATACCCATATCCATTATCTGACCTGCCGCGTCAATGAGTCCACGGAGCATTTTCTTTTCTCTTGCAATTTCTATATACTGGTCGAGATTTTCTTTTGTGAATACATTCTGTGCAATTTTAGTGATATATGCAATACCGCCAACACTTTCAATCTTATCTCCCAGCTCCTCTGACAGGGTAACCATATCAACGGGAATACCCTTTTCAAAAAGGTTGGAAATTGCAATAAAGATTGTTTTATTTGCACTTGCATAAAAGCATTCATCATCAAGCTTATCCATTGCAAGTGCAAGCGACTGCTCATCAAGTATTATATTGCCGAGAATTGCCGCCTCTGCTTCAAGGTTATACGGCATACTTCTTCCAATCGGAATATCCATAAAAACATTCCTTTCTAAAAGTTTTACCTTTTTATTATTCGGGTTCAACAACAACGGTTATTGTTGCGGAAATTTCGGGATAGATTTTAAGCTCAACGTGTGTTTCTCCAATTGTTTTAATACCGTCGGGAAGCACAACTTTTCGTTTGTCTATAACGTGATGAAGCTGATACTTGATAGCATCTGCCACATTCTGATTTGTAATTTTCCCGAAAAGCTTTCCGCCATCACCTGCTTTTCCCTTGATTAAAACTTTTGCACCCTCAAGACTTTTTGCAGTTTCCTTTGCTTTTTCGATTTCCTGCTGTTTATGATAAGCAGCAGCTTCATTTTTACCCTTTATATTGTTGAGTACATCAGCAGTAGCAATTTCTGCCATTTTTTTAGGAATGAGGAAATTTCTTGCATATCCGTCGCTTGCCTCAACAACATCACCTTTTTTTCCGTGACCCTTTACATCGGTTAAAAGTACAACTTTCATTATAATCTTCCTTTCTTATAAAACCTCATCAATAGCTGCTTTAAGCATTTCTCCCACTTCTTCAACGGTTTTGCCCTGCAGTTGTGCTCCCGCAGACATCATGTGTCCTCCGCCGCCAAGCTTTTCCAGAACTACCTGCACATTGAATTCACCGAGGGATCTGCCGCTTACGATAATGTTTCCGTCATTATTTTTTGCAATTACAAATGATGCCTTTATATCTGTTATTTCAAGCATCTCATCTGCTGCGACAGCAATTACAAGATGCGGTACAATGCCCTGATACATTGATATTGCGATATTGTCCGAATAAAGCTCTGCTTCCGTTACAATTGACGCCTTAAGTTTATAGTCGTCAATTGATTCCCTGAGAAGTTTTTTAACGTGCATTGTATCTACGCCTGCAGATCTTAAATATGCCGCTGCTTCAAAGGTACGTACGCCAGTTTTAAAAGTAAAGTTCTTCGTATCAACCGCTATACCCGCGTACAGCATTTCGGCATCAACTGTAGAAACAGAGAATCTGGGGTCAAAATACTGCATAATTTCTGCCACCATTTCGCTTGTAGAAGAAGCAAACGGTTCGTGAAAAACAAGGTCTGCTCCCGATATAAAGCTCTCACTTCTTCTGTGGTGGTCAATTACAACCTTACGCTTTATTGTATCTATAAGTTCCGGCATTTCGGTATATTCCGGTACATGGGTATCACACACAACCAGAAGCGTTTTAGGAGTTATATACTCCTTAAGTCCGCTTTTCCCGATAAGCATACCTTCGTGGTATTTGTTTGCCTCTATCTTTTTAAGAAGCAGCTGAACCGTACCATCATTTGTGATAAGAAGTACACGTGCATCCTTCTTTATAAAACCGGCCATACCGGCTATTCCGATAGCCGCACCAATAGCATCTGCATCGCTGTTCTTATGTCCCATTATAAGGACATTGTCAGCCTCCTGCATGAGCTCTCTTAAGTTGCGTGCCATTATACGAGCCTTTACCTTTGTGCGCTTTTCTGTTTCTTTTGAATTTCCGCCATAATAGCTGAAATTACCGTTTTCTCTTACAACTGCCTGATCTCCGCCTCTGCCAAGTGCCATTTCAAGGGCTTTTTTCGCCGAAATATCATTTTCGTCGAAGGTATCTCCGCCAACACCTATACCAATACTTGCCGTAGGCGGTGTTTTGGCATCGGGGTTAAAACTTTTAAGATTCTGCAGAAGGTCAAATTTGTTTTCCACAAAAACTTCAAGCTCTTTTCTTGTAAACACGCAGAGAAATTTATTCTTATCCATTTTTTTGACAAGACAGCCTGCATCCTTTGCCCATCCGATAACATTTTTATCAAGAAGAGCTATAGTTTCGAAACGCTCTTCATCTTCAACATCTGCAAGTGCTTCCTCGTAGTTATCAATTACAATATGAGCAACCACATTCTGTGCATTGTAAAGCTCCTTTTTGACTTCTACAAGCTCTGTGATTTTTTCCATATACAACATAATTGCCGCATGGTCCGGAGAGGTCCTTCTCTTTACCGATACTCTGATATTGTAGGTATCATTTTCTATCTGCACAATTATAGGACTGTTTCCGCCTTTATTGTATATATCCCTTACCTTAATCTGCGGAATAATCTCCCCGATTTTCTTATCGTCAACGTTGCCGAACACTTCTTTAAAAGCTGAATTATACCATGCAACAGTTCCGTCAACACGAATGCCGGTAATGGGGTTAATTGATTTAAAAAGTGCTTCGTTATTCTGCAGTTCTTCCTCGTCCTGAGCTGCATCACTTATATACTCTTTCATTTTCTTTGTTCTTGCGAGACGGTGCAAAAGCTTCTCCATAATAAGAACCACCGAGCACACAATCATAACAACAGAAATGATATGCGATTTTTCAAATAAAGCTACCGCGCAAGCAAGAATAATGAGTGCAAAAATCAAAGATATAATTTTGGGTAAATCACTGAATTTTTCATTCTTCTGTTTCACACGCCTGCCTCCTGTTTCTTAATTTTCGGAAATCGAAGAAAGAATCTAAGATTCCTACAACTGTTATCACCATCACTATAATTGATGATAGGAACATAAACGCACCGATATAAACTAATACTCTTATGGGAGTTGCTTTAATGGCTTTTCTCAAAAAGAAATCTGCAAACGAAAGCCCTGAAAAGAAACAAAGATACATAACAATAATGAATAGGTTAAGTGTCACGGCACTCACCGTATCTCCAAGTCCGACAAAATAAAGCACCAATGTCGGAATTGCAAACAGAATCATAGTGCGCGGAATTATTATTTCAGAAAAGGAATGCCGCACACTGCCGGGAATCATCCGTAATCTTGCCGTAACGCACCACATAACAATGTAGCCAATAATCACACTTACTATTACAAGAACAGAAGGAACAATAGCCATCGTCACCCTTTGTACAGTATCTGCAATTTTGCTTACTAAATCTCCGTCCACCGCAATGCCCGAATTCTTTACAATCTCTTCCATCTGAACTTTGAAAACTTCTATAACATCGCCTGTAAGAAACTGGGCAACTGTAGCTCCTGCTTTTGTTGCCTGTGCCCTGATACTCATAACCGAGGGCAGAAGATATCCTGCAGCACAAAGCCATACACCGCTGAAAAATTCTCTGCGGCGAACAAGAGTATATATTGCAGCGTAAGCACACAGAATTGCTTCCAGCGAAAGGAAAAGCCCGTAAAGTTTTGCTCCTTCTCCGTACATTGAAAAGAACGACATAGAAAAGCATATAGCACACAATGACCCAACAATACTTGTGACCGGTCCGAATGCTATAAATGATATTGCAATGTTGAACGAGCACCATATCATTGCCGGAAGCGGCATATTGAAAAGGATCGGTATAAGAGATATTCCTATCCGAAATATTATGCTCAATCTCAGTTTATTTTCTTTCATTTTCTCAACCTCAATACAAACTAAGCCATTTTAACTAATTTATAATATCATATATTTCCAGTTATGTCAAAGTTTTTTATTATTTAGTGTAACTTTATTTTCTTCAAAATAGTTTTTTTCGAATAACCGATATTGAAGACAAGAAAAAACAGGCATAACCTGAGCTACACCTGTCACTTCCATAAGTTTACAGAAAAAATATATGAATTTTTTAGTTTTTCAAGCTATGCATAGGAGCAGGTATTCTGCCACCACGGTTAATGAAATCAGCACATCCGAATTTACTTACAGGCATAACAGGACCTGTACCGAGAAGTCCGCCAAATTCAACCACATCCCCAACTTTTTTGCCGGGCGCGGGAATTATACGCAAAGCCGTAGTTTTTGTATTTATTACACCGATAGCTACCTCGTCTGCAAGTATGCCGGAAATAGTTTCTGCAGAAGTATCACCGGGAACAACCACCATATCAATACCCACGGAGCACACACAAGTCATAGCTTCGAGCTTTTCAAGAGAAAGTGCACCGCATTTAACAGCCTCAATCATACCGGCATCCTCGCTTACGGGAATAAATGCACCGCTGAGTCCTCCAACGTATGACGATGCCATTACACCACCTTTTTTAACGGCATCGTTGAGAAGCGCGAGCGCAGCAGTAGTTCCGGGGGCGCCACACTTTTCAACACCCATTTCCTCAAGAATATATGCAACACTGTCTCCAACAGCAGGTGTCGGTGCAAGCGAAAGATCAACTATACCTGCCTGAGCGCCAAGCCTTGCAGCTGCTTCCGATGCAACAAGCTGTCCCATACGGGTAATTTTAAAAGCGGTCTTTTTTATGGTATCAGCAACAACACCAAAATCCTCACCTTTTACTTTTTCAAGAGCTTTTTTTACAACTCCGGGGCCGCTTACGCCGACGTTTATAACACATTCTCCCTCACCGGTACCGTGGAAAGCTCCCGCCATAAAGGGATTGTCTTCAACCGCATTTGCAAACACTACAAGTTTTGCACAGCCAAAGCCGTCACTGTCAGCTGACATTTCGGCAGTTCTTTTTATAATCCTGCCCATGTGCTTAACTGCATCCATAGATATTCCTGCCTTGGTAGAGCCTACGTTAACGCTTGAGCAAATTCTGTTTGTCGTGCAGAGTGCCTCCGGAATAGTTTCGATAAATTCACGCTCTCCCCTTGTGTAACCCTTTTGCACAAGTGCAGAATATCCGCCTATAAAATTTACTCCTGTAGTTTCTGCAGCGCGGTCAAGTGCTTTTGCAAATTCTACATAGTTTCCGCACGGATGACCGATAATGGAAATCGGTGTAACCGAGATACGTTTATTTATTATCGGAATTCCATACTCTTTTTCAAGCTGTTCCCCAACGGGAACAAGGTTTTCTGCAAGGCGTGTAACCTTATCATAAACTTTATTTGCGGCAATCTTATAATCCTCACTCATACAGTCAAGGAGCGATATACCCATTGTGATAGTTCTTATATCAAGATGTTCGTTATCAACCATCTTTATAGTTTCCAGTATTTCAAAAGGATTTACCATTTTATTCACCTCTTATATTCTGTGCATCGAGTCAAACACCTTTTTATGTCTGACCTGTATCTTAAGACCGTTTTCGTCACCAAGATTTTTGAGTTTTTCCGAAAGATTATAAAAAGAAACCGTAGCTTCTTTTATGTCCACAATCATAACCATCAGAAACTGCTTATCATAGGTTGTCTGTGAAATATCAATGATATTTACATTATCCTCTGAAAGAAGCCCCGATACCTTTGCGATAATGCCGACAGCATCTTCTCCGATTACAGTAATTACAGATTTCATACTTATCACCTCTAAAAAAAATAGAACCGCTTTGATTATACCATCAAGCGGTTCTGTTTGCAAGTCATAAAGTCTTTTTTTTCAGATCATCAAGACAATTTTTGCAGATGTTCTTTTCTGCATAAAGATAAATGTGTTCGCTGTTTCCGCAAAATATACATGTAGGGTCATATTTCTTCAGAATAATGTTGTCTCCGTCCACAAAAATTTCAAGCAGATCCCTCTCTTTTATTCCAAAGGTTGTACGCATTTCTTTTGGAAGTACGATTCTTCCAAGCTCGTCAACCTTACGGATTATACCAGTAGATTTCATAACCTATCCTCCTTTTTTAATTTATAGGAAATTGCGTTTTTTATCGCGAGCAATATTTGTGGGTTTTAAGTTAAGTTTGGACGCGACGTGGGTGAAGCGGCACGCTTCTTTTTTACATTTTATTCCATTTATTAACATTAGTATAGCAAATAAAACATATTTCGTCAATGAATATTCTGTGAATATTTTGTGAATTTCGCCGCAAAAAGTTTCTCTTTTAGTTGCTTTTCTTTATTTTATATGTTAATATTATTTGGGGATGTTTTATCCTAATATTTTTTGCGAGGTACTTATTATGTTCAAAAGAAAAAATTTTAAATGTATCGTTGCTGCATTTGTTGCAGTGATAATGCTTTGCAGCACAACAGTTTTTGCAACAGTTGAACAAAAAAATGCCACAATTCATTACAGTGGCATAAAAATAGTTGTTGATGGCACCGAGATTATACCTACAGATGTCAGCGGAAGTATTGTTGAACCGTTTACAATCAGCGGAACCACCTATCTCCCTGTCAGAGCTCTTGCTAATGCTCTCGGTCAGGGTGTTAAGTGGGACGGAGAAACAAAAACTGTTTATATCGGTGGAGATGGAGAATCTTCAGTATCTCCAAGTTCAGGAGTCCCTTCTTATTCTACCTACTCAAAAGATGTTGCATTAAATTACAACAACATTAAATTAAACGTAAACGGCACTGAAATTGTTCCTAAGGATGTAAACGGCAACATTGTTGAGCCTTTTACTATTGACGGTACAACATACCTTCCTGTACGTGCGCTGGCAAACGCCCTCGGAGAAGAAGTTTACTGGGACGGAGAAACAAAAACTGTTTATATCGGCAATTATTTTAAAGCCGATTCCTCTGTTCTTGCAAGTTTTTCAGACAAAACAGTTCTTACAATTAACAACACTTCTGTTAGAGGCGCGTTTTTGAATATGCTTGTTGTTCAGTATTGTAACGGAACAGCATTATCTGAAATCTGCGATAATTATAATCCCGGCAAATCATTGCAGGAACTTGCAATCGACGGCACTCCCGTAACAGTTGTTCTTTCCAGAAATATCTTAGAATCTCTTGTTCCTGTTATTGCCGTATACGATTATGCAGCTTCAAACGGCTTTCTCGAAAAAGAGCAGATACAGACAGTTCTTAATGAGTATTGGACAAGCTACAGAAAACAATTTAAAACAGATGACGAATATAACAGCTTTTTGAATGAGTGTGGTGTTACTTCCCGGGATTTCGAGGAGTTTATAAAGATTTCGGCAACCTACTCAATCTTCACGGATGATCTTTATTCAAGATATGCAAGCATTCCCTATTCTGACGATGAATTCCTTTCTATTTGTAAAGATAAGTTCGTAACAGCAAAACACATTCTGGTAGGAGATGAGGAAACAGCCAGAAACATTATCGTTAAACTCAGCAACAAAACTTCTTTTGATTCCTTGTCAGGCGAATATAATATGGATCCGGGTGCATCACCTGCAGGATATACTTTTACCTTCGGTGAAATGGTTCCTGAATTTGAAGAAGCCGCATTTAACTTAAAGGAGAATCAGTACACACAGACTCCCGTTAAGAGTGCATACGGTTATCACGTAATTATGCGTCTTCCCCTTGATAAAGAGTGGATTTTATCAAACAAAAGCACAGTACTTTCAAGTATTGCTTTAAATGACACCACAGACGTTGTAAACAAAATAATTTCAGAGTCAAAAGTAGAGCCTACAGAAGACTATGACACATATTACTCAACTATAAAATAAGGACGTAATTCTAATGGCAATAAAAAAATCACTGCTCCCTATTATTCCTACCCGCGGATTTGTTATATTTCCTAAAACGGTTTTCCACTTTGATGTGGCAAGGGATAAAAGCAAAGCAGCAATAGAAAAATCAATAATGCAGGACGGTCTGATATTTCTCGCCGCCCAGAAAAATGATATGATAGAAAATCCCGCTGAAAGCGACATCCGTCCGTTTGGTATAATAGCCAAAATAAAGCAGATGGTAAAGCTTCCTGATAACTGTATCCGTATACTGGTTGAGGGTGAAGCGCGCGGAAAGCTGGTTTCGGGCTTTGTAAATGATGATTTATATGAGGGTGAGGTTGTTTACAAAAAATCTTCTGTAAAGGATCTTTCCGTTGAAGAATATACAGCATTTCTTAATCAGATACATCTTTTGATAAATGACTATATTGAGTTCAACCCGAAAATTGCAACAGAAGCCTTTCTTAAGTCACTTCCTGAAAGTGAGCCGTCAGATTTCTGCGATACAGTCGCTTCAAACCTTCTTCGCACCAACGCAGACAAACAGACACTTCTTGAGGCAACAAATGTAAAAAAGAGACTTGAAAAACTCATTGACATTATGACAAAAGAGGTCAGAATTCTTGATGTTGAAAGCGAGATTGCGACACGTGTAAAGCAACAGATGGATGACCACAATCATGAATATTATCTTCGTGAACAGTTAAAAATAATACGCGAAGAGCTGGGCGAAGACCGTTTTGACGAAATTGAGGAGCTACGTGCTAAAATTGAAAGCACTCCTCTTACAGAAGAAGCATACGAGAAGGCTATCCGTGAGCTTAATTCTTATGAAAAGATGCCTCCATCTTCTCCTGAGAGCAATATTTCAAGAAATTATCTTGACACACTATGTTCACTTCCCTGGGGTTCTTATACAGAGGAAAACTGTGATATTGCCGGAGCTCGCACCGTCCTTGACCGCGACCACTATGGTATGGAAAAGGTAAAGGAGCGTATTATCGAGCAGCTTGCAGTGGTAAATCGTACAGGAAATCCTGCAGGAAGTATACTTTGTCTTTTAGGTGCTCCCGGTGTTGGTAAAACCTCGGTTGCTAAATCAATTGCCGAGGCTACGGGAAGAAAATACGCCCGTATAAGTCTTGGTGGAATGCGAGACGAAGCAGAGCTTCGCGGGCACAGAAAAACTTATGTTGCAGCAATGCCCGGACGTATAGTGAATGCATTAAAGCAGGCACAGTCATCAAACCCTCTGATACTCCTTGACGAGATTGATAAACTCGGGACAGATTTCAAAGGTGATCCATCTTCTGCACTTTTGGAAATTCTTGACGGAGAGCAGAATGTGTCCTTCCGCGATAACTATCTGGAGGTCGGTTTAGACCTTTCGAAAGTGCTTTTCATTGCAACCGCTAATGACGCTTCTACAATTCCTTCTCCCCTTCTTGACAGACTAGAAATAATTGAGCTTTCAAGTTACACCTATGAGGAAAAGATGGAAATTGCAAAAAGACATCTTATTCCCAAGCAGCTTGAAAAACATTCTCTAAATTCCAAGGAGCTCAAAATATCAGACAATGCACTTTCCGTAATCATAAATGCGTACACAAGAGAATCAGGTGTGCGAAAGCTTGAAAGAGAGATTGCAAAGCTCTGCAGAAAATGCACGCTCAGTCTTGCCGAGTCCAGAAAAGGCATAAATGTTACAGAAAAGAATCTTCCTCTCTATCTGGGTAAAGAAAAATACACAGATGAGGACATTTCCCTCATTGCACAAACAGGTATCACAAACGGACTTGCCTGGACATCCGTCGGTGGTGAACTTCTCAAATGTGAAGCTGTCAGTATGCCTGGAACCGGTAAAATACACCTTACAGGCAAGCTCGGAGAGGTAATGAAAGAATCTGCCGAAACGGCAGTGTCATTTATAAGAACAATTGCAGACTCACTTAAAATCGAAAGCGATTTTTATAAAAGCCGCGATATACACATACACTTCCCCGAGGGTGCAGTCCCCAAAGACGGCCCAAGTGCAGGTATAACTATTGCAACATCGGTAGCAAGCGCCCTCTCTCTTTTCCCTGTCCGCAGTGATGTTGCCATGACCGGTGAAATTTCGCTTACAGGAAAGGTGCTTCCTATCGGAGGGCTTAAAGAAAAAGTACTTGCCGCATATCGTTACGGAATCCGGGAAATAATAATACCGCAAGGTAACATAAAGGATTTTGAAGATATCCCTGAGACTATCTTCAAAGAAATTATTTTCCATCCTGTGGAAAAAGCGTCAGAGGTACTCGACATTGTTCTTATAAAGTCAAATCAGACAAAAAAGAGTGCGACACATAAGAAAATCAGCGAAAGGAGCTCTGACCGTGAATATTCATAATGTAGAACTCACTATATCCGCAGTTTCTCCCAAGCAATATCCCGATACATCATTTCCTGATATTGCCTTTGCCGGACGCAGTAATGTGGGAAAAAGCTCTTTTATCAATAAAATGCTTAACAGAAAATCTCTTGCGCGTACAAGCTCTAAACCGGGAAAAACAGCTACTATTAATTTTTACAACATTGATAACACTCTTAACTTTGTAGATTTACCCGGTTACGGCTACGCAAAGGTAAGCAAGGAAGAAAAGAAAAAATGGGGCAATATGATAGAGACTTATCTCGATTCAAGAGAAACTCTCGCCTGCACCGTACTTCTTGTAGATGCAAGACATAAGCCCACAAACGACGACATTGTTATGCTGAATTATATTCGTGAAAGACACGGATTTGCATTTGTGGTAGCAACAAAATGCGATAAAATAGCTAAAACCAAGCTTAACGACCATCTTGACGACATATACTATACATTAGAGCTTGAAGATGATGACATAATGATGCCCTTCAGTGCCGAAACCGGCATGGGGGCAGAAGATATATGGGAAGCTATTTATGAATTATGCGAACTTAATTAAACAAATATAATATATATGAGGTGTTTTTATGGAATTAAAAGGTTCAAGAACAGAGGCTAATCTTCTCGCTGCATTTGCAGGTGAATCACAGGCAAGAAATAAGTACACTTATTTTGCATCTGTAGCAAAAAAGGAAGGCTATCAGCAGATTGCTGCCATTTTTGAAGAAACAGCAAATAACGAAAAGGAACACGCAAAGCTTTGGTTTAAGGCACTCGGTCTTCTCGGTGAAACAGGCCCCAATCTTCTCTCTGCAGCAGAAGGTGAGAATTATGAATGGACAGAAATGTACAAAGAATTTGCAGATGTCGCAGATGAAGAAGGATTCACAGAGCTTGCCGCACAGTTCCGTGCAGTAGCAAAAATCGAAAAGGCTCACGAAGACCGTTATCGTGCACTTCTCAACAATGTAGAAATGCAGAAAGTCTTTGAAAAAGCTGAAGAAACAATGTGGGAATGCCGTAACTGCGGTCACCTTGTTATGGGTAAAAAAGCTCCCCAGCTTTGCCCTGTATGTAAGCACCCCCAGGCTTACTTTGAAGTAAGAAAAGAAAATTATTAATTTCCGGAAGCAGCAAAAACAGTGAATGCATCAGCATTCACTGTTTTTTTACCTTATAGGAATTTGCGTAATTTTATTCGCGTGAAGCTATGTCCGACATTTGCAGGTGCGCGACATGGGTGAAGCGGCACGCTTCTTTTTTATCGTATAGGAAATTGCGTTTTTTATCGCGAGCAATATTTGTGGGTTTTAAGTTAAGTTTGGACGCGACGTGGGTGAAGCGGCACGCTTCTTTTTTACC
>JAZQAO010000002.1:0-7713 GCA_045545295.1 Clostridia bacterium | reverse complement strand
CTTACGACTTTTACAACCGCATCGACTTTGTCTTTTTGCTCACGGGAAAGGAACTGATAATTTTTCTTGCCGGTGTATCCTGCAAGAGACAATTTCAATTCATAAAACGCATCGACAAACTCATCGGGAGCTTCGCCAATGTCGGCTTCGAACTCAGCAACTTTTTCTTTCACGGAATCAACAAGTTTATCTCGGAGAGACTGTCTCTCATCATAGAGCTGCTTCATCTCATCTTTGAATATAGTTTTGGTCAGCGACTCCTTGTAGCGCTCATAGTCTCTCGGACAAATAAATTCGCCGCCGGGTTCCTTATTATACACAAGAAAATGTACATGATAGTGGCCAGGCTCTTTGTGAAACGCAGCGTACCATTTCATATTTTCAGCAGGTATTCTATGGAATGATGCGATGTCAAATTGCTTTGCTCTGAGAAGATTTCTCCACGCTTCAGGCGTATCGTATCCAAGTCTTTCTGCATCAGTTTGTCTGAGAGATATAATTTCTTCCCAGACTATTCCTTTGTGGTGATATATTTCCTGTGATGCTTTATGCAGATTGACATAGTCCTCCTGACCAAATAAACCGTGTTCACCCATCTTAACAACCCCAGGTCTTTCTGCTGCATATTGAGTGAACACATCCGACCTGTACCTTGTATTAATTGTTTTATCAACTCCATCTCTTTTTGAAATATATTCTGTGAATCCGCCACCGACAGGTTTACCTGTCTTGCAGTATCGTGTTGATATAAAAACTTTACTCATAATTTTTCCTCCAATCTCAAAAATTCTTGTAATTTTGAAGACACCTGTTTTAACACCTGTTGAAACGCCCACACGGTGCGGTCTGACGGGAATACCGCACACCCAAACCGCACCTGTAGATGCATTTTCCAATCTCTCCGCCGGGCTTTGCACGGCGATGTGAGCCTGCTTGGGGCGAATAGCGCACCAAGCTTTATCCTGTTTCTATCATTTTCTCGTACTTTTCGTTCCTCGGGGCGCCCCGTTAGGTGTTTTCTCGTACTTTCGTTTGTTCTTTTGAATCTCTTTTAAGTGCTTAACTCTTCCTGAAACACGGTGATTTATGAGGCTTTCTTTCAGGGGTGGTATGACTACCTTACCCTTGATTTTTAGTTCTCAAATTCTTCGTGACACAGGTTGTCATTTGGCACAGAATCGATTTTAAGGTCTTATCATAGGGCTTTTCTTTTCGGTTCGACAGATTAACTTTTCAGGGTGGTGTACCTACCTTACCCCAAATAGTTATATGCTGAAACCCCTGCTTAAGCCCTTGGTCATATGCATAGAATCGAATTTTAGGTCTTAATTGTCTGTAATTTATAGAGTTTTTTCGACCTAAAATTTTTAAGTAGTGTTAAGACCTTACCTCGAAACTTTTTGTCTCAAATTTCTTTAAATTCTATCGTTTTTGATCTAATATCGATTTTAAGGTGTTACACTCCCTGTGGCGTTGGCACAATCTGATGTTAAACTTTCAGGGAGGTGTAACTACCTTACCGCAAAATTTCCGTTTTCAAAACTGCTGAAGCCTTGGCGTTGAAACGGATAAATAATTTATGCGGTTGCTTTCGGATGCTTTCTGTTATATTCATCAAGCATCTTCTGAGCTTTTGCCCGAGCTGCAACCTCGTTAACATTTTTCATCTGCTCATGATGATAATGTTCAATCGCATCCTGTATGGGACGGATTGTATATTTCAGGTTGCCGTTTCTTTTCTTACCGTCTTTCAGAGTTACTTCTGTAGGTTCGGTATAGATTAAGCACTTATCTTCAAGTTCTCTTACATATTTAGCAACAGTACCTTTGCTTTTAATTTTAAGAGCCTTGCCGATAGTTTTGTAGCTCGGGTAGCACTGATATGTTTTTCTGTCCTCGATATACATGAGGTAGAAATATATTGCCAGTGCTGTTGCGCTAATATCCAACTGCATAACATAGTTGGATATTATAAACACATTTCTGAGCTTGTGCTGCTGATTTAAATAATAGTAATTCATGCTGCGCCTCCTTTCTTATTAATAAGACCATGTTCGATATCATGCTTTGCAAATAAACTCATCAAATTATTATTTGTAAGAGCCTTTACGAAAATCAAATAAGACAGAATTTCAACTCCATCTAATCTGTTGCAATGCATGAATTCATCAATTGCAAAATCGAGATGCTCCAGCATCAACTTCTTGAGAATAATATACTGAATTTCCGCATTAGAAAATTCAATCACCTCAAAAGAAATGCTCTCCATTTGCCACAGATTTTCCATGGCCTGGAGAGCGATTTCTTTTATTTCTTTTGTCGGATACATATTATCTCTTGACGGATGAAAGAATGACTTTTCCAACCTTTCAATAAATTTTTCATTTAATTCTTCACTTGTTTTTTTAATCATAAAAAAATCCTCCTTATAAATTAGTTTTACTGTCCACCCATTGGCGGAACTTTTCTTTCGGCACGAGCAGACGGCTTCCTATTTTCAATGCAGGAAAGTCTTTCTCATGCATCAGCTCGTAGGCAGTAGATGTAGCAACACCTAATGCCTTTGCCACCATTTCTGCATTGAGAAACAGAGGCATCTCATCATAAGATTTGAACATAGATTCCTTCATGGTTTATCACCTCGCTTTCAAAAAAAGATATACTGTTCACTTAAAAAAGTGAGGGCAGTATTTATATTGTTTTTTCAAAAAGTTTGTGATATAATTTTTACAAAGTGAGGTGAACCTTTATATGCGCAAGTATAAAATCTATATGATGTCTGCAAGAAATATTATCAGCTACGCTGAGAAAGATTCTGACGGCATATACAAATTTAATTTACAGGCACGGGAAACAGAAAAATGTAAGGTGCCGACAGCAAGTCATGAGCAGGAAAGCAACGCATTGTTTTATCAAATAATGTGTCAGCTTCACGGAGATAATTTTGAGTTCCCCGAGGATATAAATTTAATAACTGACCTTGAGGATGTTATTTTCTATATAGATTTTGCAGGTATCTTTGACCGAAACGGAGAGCAGAAAAGATATGCAGAGAGGCAACAAAAAGCGAGGGATATGTTCAGGAAAGATGGCATCAAGTTAGACTTCGGCAGAGGTTCCATACATTATGTTGCATTCGAACGCTCCCAGAGTATGAGCCGAAACGCAAGGCTTTCTTTCATTCAAAGGGATTTGTATGACGATGTTCGCCGCCGTATTATGCTTGATATGAATATTGGAGAGTGTCAGCTTTCCAAGCTATATGCATATAACGGTTTGATGCTTTCATCAGGAACTCGTATTGATGGTGTGGAAATTGACAAGCCTCACAGAGTTATTGTTGTAGAGAATAATAAATTACAGGCAAGTGCTAATGTTATTACTGTCGAGGAGGCTCCTAATTGTACCAACCCAAGCATGCGTAAGTATAATCGTGTGCAGCGACATGAGCAGTTTACTGTCCTTGAATATGATGGCGAAGGACTAATTTCAAAAGAATATTCCAATGTAGTTGACAAAAAACTCTGTGGCAAATCCGTTCATACATCATTTCAGATTCGTATGCCTTATGTTAAGGGGATGCTTCACAAGGTAGACTTCAAAGACCTTCTTACAAGTGCAGGGTTTGAATATATCATAGATATTTGGGGAGAGAAACATCCAATAAGCGATGTGGATATTATCCTGACCGAAAGTATGTTTAAGGGAAAAGGTTGGCTGAGTGATTCTAATATGACATGGCAGGACTATTGGGATAAATTCAGAAAATACAACCATGCCCTGTATATTACTAATGTTAGCAAACTGCATCCCGAGAAGTTTACCGAGCTTAATTATCAATTTTTAAATACGCTTTCTGTCAGGGCAAAAGAATTCAGACCGAGTGATTTGCCGCTTAGTTGGGAGCAGAGTCCGGAGGAAGACACTCGCAATTGGCTGACCAAGCAAACAGAACTTGAATACTATAATCTTTGTGCAAATGAAGAATACAGAAGACAATATTTTTTGAAAGAAAAGAACAGATTGTTCTGGAAGAAGAAAACAAAGGCAAATTACCTTGCGGATATTCTGGAAATAAATCCTTTGTTTATAAACGAATCTATATATGCAAAAGAACTTGAGAACAGAGCCGAAAGTATTTTAAAGGATTATTCTCTCGGCACACTGCTTGTTGCCGGAGACAGCAGATACTTATCTGCAGATTTACTAAGGCTATTATCCATAATCCCAATGGAGCGAAAGACCAAGCTCACAGAAAGCGAAAAGAAATTTTATGCCACTCTTATGAGCGATCGTTTCCCTGAACAGTCCTTCTATGCTCCAAAGGCAGCTTATGAAGTCGATGCACTATGTACGCTTCTTCGTAATCCTCATATTGCACGAAATGAGGAAATTATCCTTAAGCTCATGAAGGAAATTCAAAAAATGCGAGACCGTTATTTAGGGCATCTCAGTGATGTTGTTATGGTGGATTCTGAAATGTACGCTGCAGAGAGACTTGGCGGTGCGGACTATGACGGTGATACGATAAAAACAATTGCTGATCCTATTGTTAATATATGCGTGCAG
This sequence comes from Clostridia bacterium, assembly GCA_045545295.1. GTDB lineage: Bacteria > Bacillota > Clostridia > UMGS1883 > UMGS1883 > UMGS1883. The sequence continues at coordinate 3,144 of JAZQAO010000002.1, read as the reverse complement.
AGAAACTATGAATTTGAAGGCTCCTTTGAAGACAGAAACAATATGCCCTTTTTGAAAATCCCTTCAGCAGAGCCTCTGATAAGCGATGCAAATGATTGGAAAGCAAGATTTGAAACAGTAAAAAATACATTCTCATCACGGGTAGGTCAAATTTCTAACGCAGCATTTGACCGCAGTGTTATTGCTTACAACGAAAACTCTACCAGTGAGGAACGACAGCAATGTCGTGAAGAAGCAGAGGTCCTTGCAATTTTAACGGGACTTGAAATTGATTCTGCCAAAACAGGAATTAAGCCCGATTTATCAGAATACTTAGGAAAAACCAAAAGGCAAAGAAGTATTTTCTTAACATATAAGAGACTGCTTGAGAATGCCGACAAAGGAGCAACCGGTGCAAAAGATAAATTAAAACAATTTTTTGAAAATACAAATTGGGACGAAATTGATTCTAATGTAGAAAAGCTTCCGTACTATGCAAAAATGCTCAAAGATGGAATTCCTAAGATTAAGGCTAATCCTATTCCGGATAGTAAACTTTTCAATTTCGCCGTAGCAGATGATTGGAAGGAAAAACTTAATGCAGATATTTTAGATGCTGTAAGCACTTTAATTTCGGAATACGATGAGGTGTTAAGGAGAATCAGAGTAAGCCGTGCGGATATACAGACAAAAAAGAGGTATAATGACATTGACCGAATCCTGTTCTCGCAAGGCAAGGATGAAGATTTTGATGCAGATGTCTTATATGCAGAATTTTCTAAAATAAATGATGAGCATTTACAAAAAATCCACGAAGCCATGGTCGAGCAGAATTGGCATCTTATGATAAAAGAAGACCGGGAATCCTTTCTTTCTGAGTGGTTGCCCGAGTTAGAAGAATATTTTGATATTCTGTCCGATTTCACTTTCAGCGGTTACAGAATTTTAAATGATTTAATTCTGGACATAAGAGAAGCTAATTCCGTGGAATCGTCAAGACAACTTTATAGGGATGGCGACACCGAAAATATGATTGTTATGACGGATGCCTATTTAAACAAACTTGCATCCGACAGTTACCGCGAAGCCGTTGCTAAAAAATGCCGTGAGCTTTTAGAAAAAATTATTAAGCCTGCGGATGCAGTTAAGTATGCCGTTGCTCTTGGCAAGAGAGGTTTTATGTGGGATGTGCTTATTGATTGTGTATCCAAAAATGCTTTGAAGGTCAGGAGGGATGATTTATGATTAACGAAAGAGAAGAATTTTTAAGTTATATAAATTTCCCTCAATATACTTCACACAGCAAGACGGACTATGGTTATATCGGCAGATTCACCCTGAAAATGTTTGAAGATTTAATAGGTTTCGAAAGGGTTCTTACCATTCTTGCAAGAGGATATATGTTTGACGAAGAAGGAAATGCAAATATCAAGCGAGCAGAAAAGGCAATCCGTGCTTGGTGCAGTGTTCCTGACAAGAAAAATGCCAAGCCTTTAGAGGATTGGCAATATATAACCGATTTTCGTTCTCTGCATGATGAATTTCCCGAGCTTGTTGATAAGAATGGTAAAGGCTGGCTTTACAGGCATATAGCGAATATTGTGGCTTATGTAAAAAAGAACCCTGACAAGGTAAGCCAAGCTGCAACCACGAAAATGAAAGGATATTTAAAGAAATTCGAAACGGATTGGCGAAAAAAGGTTGAGCAATTTCATACATCCATTTATGATGTTAATACAATAAACGGTTGGATAATACGATTTGACGGAATTATATCCGATGCCATCGAGCTTGGGCCGCTTCGTGAAGAAGAAGTCGAAATTCCCGATTCAATTCTGCATAAGCTCCGTGAGATGATTCCCGAGAATTGTATTGAGGGGGCAACCGTTTTAATCAAGTATTATATTGCCAACAGACAGCCTGACACAGATTGGGTTGTTATTTCACACATAAATCTTGACGGCTATCTTGGGTATGGCACATTCACAAAGAAGCTTCTTGCAACAATACCCGAAGACATTTTAATTCGTTCAACAAATCACGGCGTTAACCGATATAAAATTATGCCGGAAATTTTGCCGTAAAATGAAATAAGCGGAACCGAGATTTCTTCCGATTTCTCGATTCCGCTTTTCTTTGTTTAAGGTGTGTCATATTTTGATATGCCAAAACATAAAACCGCCGAGGATTTGACTCCCCGGCGGAAAGTGTATGTATTACTTCAAAATCTTGAATTTTCCAATCAGCGGAAGCTCTTTTGCTTTGCCTGTTGCCGCATTGATAATGCCGATGATTGCAAGAATTGTAATCACAATGCTTACAAGACCGATAATGCTTACTATGAAATACAATCTCCACGAAATTGCAAGGATGATTGAACTTAAAATACTGTACGCAATTCCGTAAAGGATAGATGCAATGAGCAGCACCAAGCCCTGATTTGCGTGGTATCTTGCAAACTTCGACTGCTTTGCCGCAAAAATCGGGATAAGTACAGGCGGTCCGAAATACGCAAGTATTGCCATTGCTTTGTTGGAAGTAATGTCCTGTGCATCAAAGTCCGCTGTTGTGTCCGGTGTGTTATTCAGGTTCTGAATCTTTTGTGAAAAATCGTTTTGTGGAGGCTGTGATGCAGGCTGTGCCTGCTGTGCGTTATTTTCCACTTTCGTTTCTACTGCTGCGCCGCATCCCTGACAGAACTTTACGCCATCCTGAACCTGCGCTCCGCATTTACCGCAATATGTCATAATTGATTCCTCCTTAATATTGAATTTCTGATAAAACTTCTGCAATTCCGCCGCCGAGAAGCGACAGTATAATTAAACCTATAATCGAAATTACAATTCCGACAATACCCCAAATGAGTATCGCTCTTGCAAAATGCTTTTTGCTCTCATTCTTCGGGGCAAACGCCATAACGATACATATAATCCATCCGATCAGCGGAAGTGCATATACAAGCATCATCCAGAAAAAGTGTGCTGTACTTGCCGAATGATTTTCCGCTTGTTGCAAGGCTTGCATCGGCGGTGTGTATGCCGTCTGCTGTGGTGGTGGCTGCTGCTGTGGCGGTATGTACTGCTGTTGCTGCTCCGGCTGTGCCTGAACCATTACAGGCTCTTTCACAACCTTTTCCTCGGCAGGTATTTCTTCCTTAACCGCAGG
>JAZQAO010000001.1:0-52130 GCA_045545295.1 Clostridia bacterium | reverse complement strand
TATTTTATCAGAAGGCATTTACTTTGACGAATGTACGGATAAAAAAAGAAAAGAGGAAAACCCATTTTACTGAGTTTTCCTCATCTTCTTACCTCGCAATGCCCGTATTTCTACTTAGTGTCCTTTAGAACACTCGGCATTGGCGGTCTTTTTTAATTTATAGAAATTGCGTTTTTTATCGCGAGCAACATTTGGCAGAATTGAATTTTGTCTGGACGCGACATGGGTGAAGTAGCTCACTTTTTGATGTGAAGAAAGAGTATGAATATTAATTTTTGATAATTTTCATTCTGCAAATAAGTCCTGTTATAATAGTTGTGATTATGATTTCGGGTATCATATATGTTCCGTTGTAAATAAGAGAATAGGCGAGAACAGTCTGTCCTTCTTCTGCGTACACACCCCATATAAGTATGCCTGACAGTATGTGGCATATATAGCGGATAGTAGTTACAAAAAATGCTGAAAGCGGTGCAGAAAAGCCCTTTTTTCCAGTGATTCTATAGAAAAATCCTGAAAGCCCAAGCCCTCCGAATGCAATTATGTAATCAAGCAGAATTACCAGCACAAAACTAATAAAATCTCTTGTCGGTGGTGGATAAAAGCCGAATAACATCTGTATTACGGCGTACGCAGTTGCACCGCATAAACCCCATTTAGTTCCGAACAATATACCGATCAGTACAATTGGTACCATTGAAGCGAGCGTCACACTACCGCCTTGCATCCATGGTGCGGGAATCAGCTTGGAAACCCACATCAACACCGTTGCAAGAGCAATCAGAAGTGCACTTGTTGTGATTTTTTTAGTTGCCATTTTTATTATTCCTTTCTTTTGTTAATTTGAAAAGAATAATACCAATAAAAATGTCCGAATCATAAAATACGATTCGGACAAAAAAGAAAACACATTATTTTCCCTACGTTGGCATTATCCAAATCAGGTTACGGGTCAAAACGCAACACGTTTAATCTCAGCCGACTTACGGTCAGCACCCCAAAATATTAAGCTTGTATTTCGAAATACAGACAAATTATACAATAAATAAATCTTGTTGTCAAGAAGATTTGCTGAAAATAGATTTATTTTCCTTCAAATATAATCTGACCGAAATCCTCCGGTCTATGGAAATCACGGGGGGATTCGGGGTTTTTACTCCACGCTATGTAATGCTCAACCTCTGTTTTTTCACCGCATTTATAGAAGTTTGCAAGCATTGTGGAGGAAACCTTCTTGAAATATTTTTTTATGAACGAGAAAGGAATCTCGTAGAAAAGCTCCCAGCCTTCCTTTGTGATAACACTCTTTATATTGAAAATACTTTCGTCATCCGTTGTAGGCACCATTTCAATACGCTTGTTGCATACATAGAGAAGAAGTGTTCCGATAGGATTGATTTCGAAATTAAAGTATCTTACATCGTCGTTATCAGGGGCAAAGAAAAACTCCATACAACTGTCCTCGCACACTGCACTGTTCCGCTCTGTATTTACAGCACGGATTTTACGCTCATCTGTTTTAAGATGAACAAAAATCTTTTCATCGTTATACACAAGCTGTGCCGATGTGATATAAGGCTTTTCCGGAACAGGATGCTGAACAACATCTATCATAGCTTTGGGAATATTTTCCCACATATCAGCGGTCATTTCACTGTTAATTTTTGTAACATTATAAGTTTTCATTTTATTCACCTCGACTGCATTATAGCACTGTTTTAAAGTATAGGCAAGCAAAACTGAAATTTTCCTTGACTTTTATTTTAAAAAGTATAATATAGTAGTAAAGCGGTGTGAAAAACTTTGTTTTTTGCACCATCATATTGTGGGGATAGGAAAAAATGTTTCAGAACGGACAAACTGAGCCACGGCTTGCCGTGGGTTACCCGAAGCTGTATGTGTATACAGCGAGAGGCGAAGTTTGTTTGTAGCAAAAAGACTAAAAAAAGAAAAATCGAATAAAAGAGATTTTTCAACAATTTGAACGCGTTTTAAAAATTACAAATTGTCGGTATTTTGTGCTAAATTTGTCTTTTTGCGGTCTGGACGTTTTTAACATCCCCCTATAATCTTCAGGAGGAAATTATTATGTTTATTGACATTCACTCTCATGCATACCGATTCAGACCTGTTTTCGGATGCGGTTTCTGTACTGCAGAGGAGCTTATTGCAGAATATGACAAACTGGGTATTAACATGGGGGTTGTTCAGCCTATTGTAAGCCCCGAGGTTTATGAGCCTCAGGCAAATGAGGATGTTCTTGAAATGGCAGAAAAATACCCTGACAGAATCATTCCTTTCTGTAACGTTGACCCCAGAGCAGGGAAGAATTCTCCTACAACGAACTTTACACCTATTCTTCAGCACTATAAGGACAGAGGATGTAAAGGTCTTGGCGAGGTTATGCCTTCAATGGAAATAATGGACCCTAAGATGCAGAATCTTCTTTATCACGCAGAAAAGGTTGGTCTTTCCGTTACATTCGACGGATCACCGCAGAAGGACAGAGGTTTCGGTGTGTATGACGACCCGGGTCTTCCGCAGCTTGAAATGACACTTATGTCATTCCCTGAACTTATCGTGTTCGGTCACGGTCCTCTTTTCTGGTCAGAGCTTGCAAAGCTTGAAACACTCGGTGAAAGAGGTTACATATACACACAGAAAGACTGTCACGTTGGTATGATGGGAACAGGGCCTATCAAGGAAGAGGGTATAGTTCCCAAGCTTATGAGAAAGTTTCCCAATCTTTACGGTGACCTTTCTGACGGAACTCCTTGTCATATGCTTTCAAGGGACAGAGAGTTCTCTGCTAAGTTTATGACAGAATTTCAGGACAGACTCTTCTTTGGTACTGATATGTGCTTCCCCGGAATGGATGTTCCGATTATTAAGTTCCTTAAGGAAATGCTTGAAACAAATATGATAACTAAGGAAGTTTACGACAAAATCTGCTACAAGAATGCAGAGAAATTCCTTGGAGTTAAAATTGAAAAATAAAAAGCGGGGGTGTAGCAAAATGATTTTGCTACACTCCCTTTGACGTATAGGATTTTGCGCAAATTAATACGCGTGAAACTGTGTTTGCACTTTGCACGTACGCGGCGTGGGTGAAGCAGCACGCTTCTTTTTTAATTTATAGGGAATTGCGTTTTTTATCGCGAGCAATATTTGTGGGTTTTAAGTTAAGTTTGGACGCGACGTGGGTGAAGCGGCACGCTTCTTTTTTAAGAATTCTATTAAAATGTCAATATATTGCACTTTTGACAATATTTTGGTCTTGACATTACCTTCCAAATATGGGAGAATAAGCATATGAATAATCCTTGAGGAGGAAATTGTTATGTTTATTGATATTCATACTCATGCATCAAGATATGCAGAAAAATTTTCAAATGTAGCTACCGCTGAAGAACTTATTGCGGAGTTTGACAAGCGTGACATTGCAATGGGCGTTGTTATGCCTATGGTAAGTCCTGAAGTATATGCGACACAGTCTAATGAAGACATTCTTTATATTTGCGAAAAATATCCTGACAGACTTATTCCTTTTTGTAATATTGACCCCCGTTACGGAAGCAATACATCAAGAACGGATTTTACCCCTATTTTGCAGTATTACAAGGACAGAGGCTGTAAGGGTATTGGTGAAGTTATGCCTAAAATGGAAATTATGGATCCCAAGATGCAGAATTTCCTCTATCACGCGGCAAAGGTTGGTCTTTCCGTTACATTTGACGGCTCACCCCAGAAGGACGTTGGTTTCGGCGTTTATGACGATCCGGGTCTTCCTCAGCTTGAAATGACTCTTATATCTTTCCCCGAGCTTATTGTGTTTGCACACGGTCCTCTTTTCTGGTCAGAACTTGTAAAGCTTGACACAATCGGTCAGCGCGGATACTTCTATACGATTGAAGGTCGTCATAGAGGTAATATGACAAATGCTCCCATAGAAGGGGAAGGTGCACTTTATAAGCTTTTCCGTAAGTACCCCAACCTCTACGGTGACCTTTCTGACGGCACTCCTGCTATGGTAATGAACAGAGACAGGGCATTTGCAGGAAAGTTTATGACAGAGTTCCAGGACAGACTTTTCTTCGGTACAGATATATTCTTTAAGGGACATCCCTCAACTAACCATCTGTTTATGTATGAAATGCGTGATGAGGGACATATCTCTCAGGAAGTATTTGACAAGATTGCATATAAGAATGCGGAGAAATTTCTTGGTGTTAAAATAAGTAAATAACAGGAAAGCAACCGTTTTATTAAAACGGTTGCTTTTTGTGCCTCAAAAGGAGTGAGTGAGTTGGAAAAGAATTACGATTTCAGAAAACGGCTTCTTGAAATTCACGAAAAGGATGTCCGTGATATTACAAGGACAGTTAAAGAAAATGAATATATATTGCCTGATAAAGTAGTTATCGGTGTGCTTGGCAAATACACTGACGTTACCACAACTGCAGTATATGATTTTATAGATTATCTTCAAAAATCCATGCACATCAGTGCAGGAATAAAGATAGGTGCAGAAGATGCCGATATTACTGTATCTCTTGCAGAAGATGCCGGTGTGGATTTAGGCGAATATGCAAGCTATAAAGGTTTCAGAATAGATACCGATGCAAACGGAATAAAGGTATACGGCTTTGATGAGAGAGGCATCGGTCAGGCACTTTACTATATGGAAACGCTGATGAACTTTGAAAAAGCACCCGTTATGAAAAAGGGTACAATTTCAAAAAAGCCTATGTTTGCACCCCGTATGATTCATTCCGGTTACGGATGTGATAACTTCCCCGATGAATACATTGCACGTGTGGCTCACGAGGGAAGGGATGCTCTCCTTGTATTTACCGAGGGTGTTGACAAAACAAGACACGGCTATCTTGACTTTAACGGACTTATTGAAAAGGCTAGAAAATACGGTGTGGACGTATATGCCTATAGCTATATGAAGAGCAATATGCACCCCGATGAACCGGGTGCGGAAGCTCATTACGACAGTACATATGGTAAGCTCTTTCGTGAATGTCCCGGTCTTAAGGGCGTAACCCTTGTTGGAGAGTCTGTAGAATTCCCCTCTAAAGACCCTCACGTAAGACAGGGTAAATACTATGAAAAACCCTCTGACGGAATTCCCACAGGAAAACCCAGTGCAGGCTGGTATCCCTGCTGTGATTATAATTTATGGCTTGACCTTCTTAAAAAGGTTGTGCGTAAGTATAAACCCGATGCTGACATTGTCTTCTGGACGTACAACTGGGGCGGTCAGCCGGAGGAGGCAAGACTTAAGCTTATAGAAAGTCTTCCTACGGACATTTCGCTTCAGGCAACTTTTGAAATGTTTCAGCCTACACAGTTTGGCATTGCAGAAGGACATGTTTCAGATTATACAATTTCCTTTGAGGGCCCCGGCAAGTATTTTGAGAGTGAAGCGAAAGCCGCTAAAAAGAAAGGCATCCGTCTTTACTCAATGACAAATACAGGCGGTCTTACTTGGGATATCGGTGTAATTCCTTACGAGCCTTTTCCGTATCAGTGGATGCGCAGATATAAAAATATGATTAAAGCAAACCGTGACTGGGGACTGTGCGGTATTATGGAAAGTCACCACTTCGGTTTTACTCCGTCATTTATCAGCAAGCTTTCAAATCTTTGCTTTCTTGAACCTCTTGAGGATATGGATGAAATTCTCAGTAAAATACTTAAGTCAGAATATGGCGAGGCGAACTACGAAAAGGTAGACGAGGCACTTAAAAACTGGAGTGAGGCAATTCGCCACTACACTGCATCAAGTGCTGATCAGTACGGTGCATTCCGTGTAGGTCCGAGCTATCCCTTTAATCTTGTTCGCAGAATTCCCATTCCCACAGATCCAAAGGCAATGTTCGGTGCAAGTATTTGTTCACCCCTTATTGAAATGTCTGTAAATTCATGGTCAGGTGCACCTTACGGTGTAAGAGTTCTCGAAGAAAAGGAAAGTCTTAAGAAAATGCTTGAATTTATGGAAAAAGGCGTTAAGCTTATGGAAGAAGCACCAGAGAAGAATGAAAAACTTGATGAACTTTTAAATCTTGGAAAGTTTATCCGTAACACTGTTGTTACAGGTATAAATGCGAAGGATATGCAGTATCTTCGCCACAAGCTGTTCGGACTTGAAACAAAAGAGGGAATGCCTGAACTGATTGACAAAATCGAAAAATTGCTTTTTGACGAAATTGAGAATGCAAAGGCTACAATTCCCCTTGTTGAAAAGGATTCCCGTCTTGGCTGGGAACCCAGTATGGAATATGTCACGGATAAAGCACATCTTGAATGGAAAATCCGTCAATGTCAGTTTGTACTTGATGTTGAAATTAAAGATTGCAGAGATTCGTTAAATTTAATCAGTGGTTAAAGGAGCTTTAAAATGGAAAAAAATTATGATTTCAGAAAACGCCTTCTCGTAATTCACGAGAAGGATGTCCGCAATACGGAAAGAAAAGTAAAAGACGGGGAATATATACTCCCCGACAGTGTTGTTATCGGTGTCCTCGGAACATATACCGATGTAACGGAAACAGCAGTTTATGACTACATCGACTATCTGCAAGTCTCGATGCACATCAGTGCAAGAATGGAAATCGGTGCAGAAAATGCTGATATTACAGTATCTCTTGCAGAGGATGCAAAGATTGACCTTGGAGAATGTGCAAGCTATAAGGGTTTCAGAATAGATACCGAAGATAATGGAATTAAAATCTACGGATTTGATGAAAGAGGTATCGGTCAGGCACTTTACTATATGGAAGCACTGATGAATTTTGAAAAAGCTCCTGTTATGAAAAAAGGCACAGTTTCAAAGAAGCCTATGTTTGCTCCCCGTATGATTCATTCGGGTTACGGATGCGACAACTTCCCTGATGAATACATTGCACGTGTTGCACATGAGGGAAGAGATGCCCTTCTTGTATTCACTTGCGACCTTGATAAAACACGCCACGGCTATCTTGACTTTAACGGACTTATTGAAAGAGCGAGAAAATACGGTGTTGACGTGTACGCATACAGCTTTATGACAAGCAATATGTCACCTGAAGCTCCCGAGGCAGAGGCTTTCTACGAAAGTACATACGGTAAGCTTTTCCGCAACTGTCCCGGTCTTAAGGGTGTAACCTTGGTAGGTGAATCTGTAGAGTTCCCCTCAAAGGACCCACACGTTGCAAAGGGCAGATATTTTGAAACCGCAGTTGATGGCATCCCTGCAGGTAAACCTTCCTCCGGTTGGTATCCCTGCTACGACTATCCTATCTGGCTTAATCTTCTTAAAAAGGTTGTCCGTAAGTATAACGCTGATGCAGATATTGTATTCTGGTCATACAACTGGGGCAGTCAGCCTGAAGAGGCGAGGGTAGAGCTTATCAAAAATCTTCCCACAGATATTTCACTTCAGGCAACCTTTGAAATGTTTGAGCCTAAATACTACGGAGATGTAATGGGAAGATGCTGTGACTACACACTCTCTTTTGAAGGTCCCGGTAAATACTTTGAAAGTGAAGCAAAAGCCGCAAAGGAAAGAGGTATCCGCCTTTACTCAATGACAAACACAGGCGGTCTTACTTGGGATATTGGTGTAATTCCTTACGAGCCGTTCCCGTATCAGTGGATGCGCAGATATGAAAATATGATTAAGGCAAACCGTGACTGGGGACTTGTAGGCCTTATGGAAAGTCACCATTTCGGATTTACCCCGTCATTTATCAGTAAGCTTTCTAACCTTTGCTTCCTTGAACCCCTTGACGATATGGACGAAATCCTCAGTAAAATCCTTAAGTCGGAATTTGGTGAGGAAAACTATGCTCTTGTTAATGAAGCAATGATTAACTGGAGTGAGGCTATCCGTAACTATTCACCCAGTAACGAAAATCAGTACGGTTCATTCCGTGTAGGTCCAAGCTACCCCATGTGTCTGTTTGCAAGAATTCAGCTTCCCGCAGATTCCAAGGCAATGTTTGGTAACGGCATAATGGACCCGCAGGTAAGCTTTACGTATTCACCCAAGGCAGGTGTTCCGTATTCTATCAGAGTTCATGCGGAAATCGAGTATCTTCGTAAGATGCTTAACTACGTGAATAAGGGACTTGAGCTTATGGAAGCAGCACCCTCTGAAAATGACAAGCTTGACGAGCTTATTAACCTTGGTAAATTTATCAGAAATACCGTTATCACAGGTATAAATGCAAAGACACTGCAGTCATACCGTCACAAGCTTCTTGCATCTGAGGACAAGGCGGAAATAACCTCTCTTACAGATAAAATAGAACAGCTTATTAAGGACGAAATGGAAAATGCAAAGAATACAATTCCGATTGTGGAAAAAGATTCCCGTCTTGGTTGGGAGCCAAGTATGGAATATATGACAGACCGCTGGCATCTTGAGTGGAAGCTAAGACAGTGTCAGTACGTTCTTGACAATGAAATTCCCACAATCAGAAAAGCAGTTGACTGCATAAAAGACTAATTGAATATAAAAAACGGCTTTCTCCGGAAAGTCGTTTTTTGCTGTCTGTAAATTTGTAAAACCGCGTGCTAAACCAATATTTTCCACAAGCCGAAAAAATACTGAAAAAATTAATAAAATATGACAAGATTTTGGTCCTTTGACAAGATTTTGGTACTTGTTAAACTGGAAAAAATATGTTATAATTTTTACTGTGAAAAAGTGGGTGGGGGAGTTGTAACCTTTTTTGCTTCATTTGTACTTTTTTTACATAAAAATTCACAGATATAATTAAAGTTTTCATACAAAAATTTTTGAAAGAGGTGTATTTTGTGAAAAAGGTGAAAATTTTTACAAGCGTACTCCTTGCAGTTATTCTTGCTCTTGCAAGTTTTTCTGCAATGGCAGTGTATGAGGAACAGATAATCTTCTCTGATGCGGTATATTATGATGCAGACGGAGTTACTGTTATTGACGGTCCTCAGAACGGTACTTTCTATGTTGAAACTACCGCAACTTATAGCGGAAGTGAGGAGCGCAGTGCTATGATGATGGCGGCTCTTTACGATGGGCAAACAGGTGGGATTAAGTCTATAGCGATTTCTGATACAAAGGCAGTATGGCCCGGAGAAAGCGAACAGACTGTAAAGGTTAAGCTTGAAGATGTTGAAAACATTGATTCCTACACATTCAAGTGCTTTATGATTGACGACCTTATGCGTCATACTCCCCTTGATAATGGCGCTCCCGCAGTGCCGGGTGCGGTTACAAGCACAGGTGTCACAAAGACATCGGCAGATATCGCATGGGGTGCATCAGAGGATGACTTTGACAATGTAGAGAGTTATTACGTTTATAAGAATGGTGGTCTTGTTGGTGAAACAACATCCCTTGATTTCACAATTGACAACCTTCTCCGTAATTCTGAAAACGTATATTCAGTCCGTGCAAACGATGGACAGCTTCTTTCGGAGGCAGCAAAATCGGCTCCTGTTAAAACGGAGGAAATAATAGATACTATCTTTGAATTTGAATTCCAGCACGGAAAGCTTTATACAGTTCCCGGCAGCGGACTTGCAGTTGCTATGGCATCAGGTGCACACGAATTCAGATACTGTGATACCGCATACGGAAGACGTTGTGCAGTAATTGGTGTCGGTAAAAATCCCGGATTTGCAGCAGCAGATCAGGAATATATTACAGAAGCTGATAATGAGCTTGTTTTTGAGCTTACATATTACGACCAGAATCCTGCAGGAAAGGCAAGCTCTGTTATTTATATGTATTCTCAGACAACAGAGAACAGCAGCCTTGTTATTCCAAAAATCAAAAACCCCAACTATCATCCTGTTTACAATAACACTGTTGCTGAAGAAATTCAGCAGAACCTTGCAGCACAGAAGGTTACAAACACCGGGGTATGGAAGACTGCAGTTATAACTCTTACAAATGCCGGATTTGTTCCCGGTGGTGCGGCAGGTCAGCTTGGTAAGCAGTTCTACGTTCGTTCTTCTGCAGGTGATGTAGTCCTTTACTTTGCAAGCGGTAACCTTTATAAGCTCCAGGATTACATTCCTATGAATCCCAATATGCAGGTAATTGACGGCGGACAGACAGTGTATGGTCTGGACTTTACACTTCCCGGTGGCTACGATGTAGCTTACACAATCGAAGAAATTGAAAATGTTAAATGCGTAGCGTCAACAGATGCAGGAAACCTTTCTTATAAGGTAACAGACCTTGATGTTAAAAATGCAGAAGCTGCAGTTCTTGAAGTTACATTCTATGATGACAATGCAGGCGACATCCTCCACGTAGGAAGTCAGGAAATTAAGATGGGCGGAAGCGGATGGAGAACTGTTATCCTTGATATAACAGGAGCAGAGCTTGGTGCAGACTTTGAAATCTATAAGCATAGCAATACAATGGTTTACCTTAAGGACCTTCAGGCTTACGTAAAATAATTTCCTTTAAAAATTTTCAAGAAGGAGGAATGACAGTTGAAAAAACATTTTTCAATTATTGCGGTGTTTTTGTTTGTAGCTGCACTTGCAGTAGCAGGCGTTTTTAGTCCGTCGGAAGCTATGGCGGCTGACCACGTTATGTTTCAGGAAGTAATTGAAAAATCTGAAATTAAGTCGGAAGATAACGCCTACATCCTTTTTACAAACGAGCCGAAAATGAATATGATGAGCTTTGAAGACGGCTCCGACGGCACTCGTTACGGAACGGAAACCTTTAACGAAAGAATTTATTTCGGTGATATTGAGGGCAGACAGGTTTGGAAAGAAAACTATCTTTATATGAGGTTTGACCCCTCCTTCTGTTCTCCCGAAGACAGTCTTTTCAAGGTAGAAATTGACTACTGGGACTACTCGGGTATAGGCTGGTTCTTTGTTGACTACACAACAGCGGATTCAGATACAAACTACAACCGTGTGTCTGTTCTTAAAGAGGGTAACCCCGAAGGTGATCCCAAATGGCACACACTTACATTCTATCTTACGGATGCGTCCTTCCGTCAGGCAATGCCCTACGGATGTGACCTTATGATTGTAACAAATGCGTTTAATGCTTTCTCAAGAATTGAGGTAACTAATCTTTCAGGCGGTAAGCAGGAAAGTGTTGAAGAACTTGGTATTTTCAACTCAATGCAGGAGGGTGCACTTAAACACCTTGGACTTTATGAAGGTGTTATCGGTGCAGAAAGCTACGAAGCAGGTCTTGACAAATTTATGACAAGACAGGAATTTATCCGTGCTATGTACTACGGTGCAGATCTTGATGAAGAGGTCCTTGCAGCAAATATTACTCCCAAGGCACAGGGTGTTTCCAACGAATATGCTCCCTATGTCGGATATGCCGAGGCTAACGGTGTAATACTTCCCGATGAAGTTTTTGACCCGAACAGCAACCTTACACAGGAAGAGCTTCTTACATATTACGGCAGAATGCTTGGAATTCAGGCAGACTTTTCGGGTGATGCATATAAAGTTGGCTGTGACTCGGGTCTTATTCAGCGAAACGAAGCATTCTTCCAGATGAAAAAGAATGTTACACGTGATAACTTTGTAGGTATTGCGGCAAACGCACTTCTAGTTCCTTACAAGGGCGGTCAGTCACTTCTTGAGGGACTTATGACAGAAAAGAAGGTAACCGGTCAGATGATTTATGACTGCGGCTACGGAAAGCTTTTTGACTGGATGCTTACAAAGTCCTTCTACCTCGGTCACGAAACAACTGTTGACGAAATGACAGGCTTGACATACAATTCATTAAGCTTTTTTGGTGAGGCGGCTATTAAAAACTACTTCACAATGCCCATGACATCGGCTGATGATACCAGATTTTATTTCCGTGACGCATCTTTCCGAATATATGAGTACAATATGGTAACAGGTATGTGTACTTATATTGACACAGGTCTTTGGAATAAAGAGCACGCTTTTGTGTGCGATGCAAATAATAACTTCTACTATCTCAATCAGCAGTGGGAAATCATAAGAATGGACTGTGACGACCACTCTAAGAAAGAAGTTGTGGCAGTGTGGCCCGTTGAACAGCGCTTTAATACAGCAGGCGGTGTAATGCTTCAGACCACTTATGATGGCAAGTGGCTCAGCATCAACGCAACTGATCGCACAGGCGTTATCCCTATGCGTTACGGTGTGTTCCCTGTATGTAACCTTGAAACAGGCGAGTGGGACTGGGATGCTGCATATTACGGTAACTTTTACCACCTTGCAGACGGTTATGCAAATGCTAACCACGGATGTATTAATCCCATATATCCCAACCTTCAGTTCTTCGCCCACGAGGGTGCACCCGTCTGGGACCGTGTGTGGGTTGTAGATATGGACACGCAGAACTATATAAACGTTAATAAGTCCCGTCCGGCTTCAGTTGGAGATTTCGCATTGAACTCCGGTGTTCACGAATTCTGGTGTCACTGCGGTCAGCATATCGGCTGGGCATCCGGTGGTAACTGGCTTCACAGAAAATCTCCTTACGATATTAAACCTAGTGGTTATACAATTTCAAACTGGGACGGAACAGACGTTAATCGTGTAAGTAATGAATGGAGCTATAACCATCCCTCTATCAGCCCTGACCACAGATGGGGCGTAGGCGACGACCAGCTTACAGTAGGGCAACCCATTGAGGTTATTCTTGTTGATATTTATACAGGTGAGAATATAGTTCTTTGTGCACCTCCCTGTATAGATAACCCCGGGCATCCCCATCCTCAGTTCAGCTGGAACGGAAATATTGTATTCTTTGGCCACGGTGATGAAACCTTTACATATTCACGTGTAGGCTGGATTGATATAAGCGATATTAAAAAAGAACGTGAAAATCTTAAGGGTGGTCAGTACGAGCTTTCAGAATCTTGTGAGACCTTCGGCTATGAAGGCTTTGAACACTATATTGAACCTTTGCAGGATGAAAACGGTGAAACCTACTACCGTATTCCCAAAGGTAACAAGATGAACGTGAACATTAAGCCCGCAGTTGTAGAAAACTGGGGCGCAACAATAAAACTGACAATTACTTTCCTTGATAAAGGTAAGTCAGACCTTAATATCCATTATCAGGAGTATATGCTGGAGGGCGAAGTAGGTGCACTTCGTGACCGCAATGTGTATATAGAACGTAATGATACAGGTAAGTGGGTAACAAAGGAAATTATCATTGATCCTATGGATGCAGGAAATCCCATGTTCCTTAAGACGGACTTTCAGGTTTCAGGCGTTTTCTCGGATGCTTATATAAAGAGCATTGAAGCGGAATGCCTTGGAACGACAGATTATTCATGGGCGCTTGATTCCGGCGGTAACGGCGGATATGTAGCACCTGCATGGGAACCCAGATATCCCAGATAATTAAAAGGAGATGAACTTGTAGTGAAAAAATTTACAATATGCACTTTAATAATAAGTGTTCTGCTTATGAGTTTTTCTATGTGTTCCTTTGCAGCTGACTTTTCTGTAGAAGGAAACGTGGACTTCGACTCATCAGACCTTACTGTTACAATCAAAACTCCTGCTACTTATGAGCAGAACATACTTGTAACAGTTTATAAAGAAAACGAAACTTTAACAGCTCCCACACAGTATGTCCGTATGGGGCAGACTAGGGCAAACAAAGCAGGCGATGCCGAAATCGTGTTTAACCTTGCTTCTCTTGAAAAGGGACGCTACACAATTTCCGCAACAGGCGGCGGTAAAATGGCAGGCGTATCACATGGTACTTTCAGCTTCTATTTCGAAACCGCGGCTGAAACAAATAACGTGACAATTCCTGCACTCAGCACATCAGTAGGCGGTGAACTCGCATCTCTTGTTTCAAGACTTGAAAGCGACTACAGACTTGATATGGGTGAAGGCTACGAAAAAGACGAAGAAAAATTCCTCTCACTTTTTGAAACAGTGAGAGCGGATGAGTTTAATAACAGCTACTCAGCAATGAGTGACGTTCAGGAAACTCTTGACGGTGTTAACCTTATTATGACAACTCTTTCTGATGTAAGTGACAGTGACCTTCAGTCTCTTTACGAAATGCGTAATGGTGAGCTTTCGCTTTATGACAGCACAGACGATGATTATGAAGAAAATAACGAGGACGTTTATCCCATTCTCAAGGTTATAGCAAAGGATAACGAGGCTGATATTGAAAACCTTAACGATATCCGAGACATCTTCTATCAGGCACAGGGACTTGCAACAATCAATACAAAGGATGCAGGCACAGTAACAGAATTCGTTCTTAAGTACGGTGACGAGCTTGGTCTTGACCTTGACAAGTACAATGAATATGTAAGAAAGTATGGTGAAGTTACAGTTAACCTTGACTTTATCGGTCGTAACTTTACAAAGCCAAGCCAGTTCCTTCAGGCATTTGAAGATTCAAAGAAAGCTATTGACAACGCTAACAAGCCTTCTGGCGGCGGTGGCGGCGGTGGCGGCGGATTCTCCGGCGGTAAGGATAAAATTAAAGGTGAAGGTACAACAATCACAGACCTGCCTGCTCCCGAAGAACCAAAACTTCCCGAAGTAAGCTTCAGTGACATAGCAGACAGTCACTGGGCAAATGAATATGTTATAAAGCTTGCACAGTATGAAGTAATCACAGGCTTCGAAGACGGTACATTCCGTCCTGAAGACCTTGTTACAAAGGAACAGTTTGTGAAAATGGTTGTTGAAGCATTTGGTATTCAGTCAGATGCAAAGGCAATCAAATTTACCGACGTAGATGCTTCTCACTGGGCTAAAGATTATATCGGTATCGCAGTTAATAAAGGAATCATCAACGGTAACAGCGAAACTGAATTTGGTATAGGTGAAAACCTTTCAAGACAGAATGCGGCAGTAATTATTGCACGTGTTGCTGACCTTGCAGGTTATACTCTCGAGACCGGCAACGGAACTTCTTTCAGTGATAAGGCTGATATTGCACCTTATGCACTTGACGGTGTAACCCGACTTTCAAATGCAGGCATTATAAACGGTATGGGCGACGGTACTTTTGCACCGGGCGGCACACTTACAAGAGCACAGGCGGCAAAGATACTTTATATGATGATAACAAATAAGTAAGGAGGGAAGAATATGAAAATGTATAAAAGATTACTTGCACTTGTACTTGTATTCAGCATGATGATAGTTCTTCCCATATTCGCAAATGCGGAAGAAACACAGACTGTTGAAAATGAAAAGTATAATGAACTCACAGAAAAGCTTTCAGCTATAGGAATCTGGTCACTTGATAAAAAAGCAACTGACACAATTTCACGTCAGGAATTTGCATCAATTATGGCAGACCTTCTTAACGCAGATAATTCCGGTGTATCGGGCATTAACTTCGTTGACGTTGACAAAAACAGCGCATATTATAAGGATATCGCATATATGAAGTCATTCGGTATTATGAACGGAATTGACAGTGACCGTTTTGCACCTCTTCGCACAATCACTTATGAAGAAGCTCTCAAGACACTTCTTTGTGCTCTTGGTTACGGTGACAGAGCAGAAATGAAGGGTGGCTACCCTGCAGGCTATATCAGTGTCGGTCTTTCTCTCGGCTTTAAGACAAGCACAGGTGAGCTTACTGCTTTTGATGCAGTGAAAATGCTTGACCAGGCGGCATTTAATGTGCGTCTTATGACAGTTATCGGTTACAAGGCTGATAACAATGCCGCAATTATAGGCCCCAGCGGTGACACAACAGTTATTAACGAATATCACAATATTTATGCGGCAAAGGGTAAGCTTACAGACAACGGTCTTACAGAGCTTTACAATATTACTTCAATCAACCCCGACGACCGCATGGTAAAGATTGATAACGAGCCTTACTTATATAGCGGCAGTGCAGAAATAAGAAGAGCGCTTAACAGCACCCTCGACTACTACTATAAGGAAGAAGAGGGTATTAAGACTCTTCTTTGGTGGGAATATGCTTATGCAACACGTGAAGTAATTACAGTTCATTCAGAGGATATTGTAAAAGACAGTCCCAAGTTTTCAAAGACTAATTTTGTTTACCGGACAGAGGGAAGCAATAAAGCAAAGTCAGTTGCAATCGCACCAAGAGCGGCATTTATCTATAACGAAATCGCATATCCCACATTTACTGTGGAAGACCTCAGACCTATGGAGGGATGGTTTACACTTGTTGACGAAAACGGCGATAAAGAAATTGACGTAATTTTTGCAGAGGTTTACGAAAACTTCTTTGTAGTTTCAGAAAGCAACAACGGTGAAATTTTCTCAGACCGTTTTTTCAGAAGTCTTGACACATCAAAGTTTGACAAGGTTGAGGTATTTAACGCACTTGGTGAGGATATATTCAACGACCCTTCAAACAAGATTAACGCAAAAGACGTTTATGAGGCAGACCGTGCTGCAGGCTCACCTGCAAGAGCGATTGCCGCTAACAACGTAATATCGGTATTTAAATCCAAGACAGATGAAAACGGTGAGGGAAGATATCTTAAGATTATCCTTTCAGATACCACTGTTACCGATGAACTTAAGGCTATGGTAACAGAGGATGATGAAACAATCTACACAATCGGAAATAAAGATTATAAGATGAACGATTACATCTCATCCCAGATTGGCGTTGACAATTCTCTTTCAGAGCTTCGCGCAGGGGAAAGATACCGTTTCTACCTTGACTACAGAGGAGAAATCACTTACTTTGAAGAAATGAGTGCTGTTAACCAGTACGCATATATGCTGGCTTCAGGAAAGTCAGACGGTGCAATGATGACAAAGGAAGCTGAAATGAAGCTTGTTCTTGATACCGGAGAAATCGTAATTCTTCCTCTTGCAGACGATGTTATTTATAACGGTGTAAAAACTGCAGAGCTTGATGTTCTTACTTCTGCAGACATTCAGAAAGGTAAGCAGCTTGTAAGAATGAAGATGAACTCCAAGGGTGAAGTCCGTGAGCTTAACACTGCTACCACGCTTTGTAATACTCCTATTTACAAGGGTGTAGGCTATGATCCCACAAAATTCAATATGGTTATGGATTATTCAGGTACAAAGCTTATGGGTAACAACCGTTATATGTTTACAAGCACAAGCTATGCCTACGATGCAAACACCATATTCTTCTACATTCCTGCAAGCGGCAGAGAAGAGGATATCAGAGTTTATAAGGGAATAGCAGGTGCAGACAAGCTTAAGGGAAGCTACAAAGCAAAAGGTTATGACGCAGATAATGTTCTTACTATGAATGCAGTTACCCTTGAAGATATGGCAGATACTGCAGCTACAGACTACGGTGCATATTACAGCTATCTGTACATAGTAACCGAAGTAAAGGGTACTACAAATATCTATGGTGAGGATGTTAAACAGATCAGAGCATGGTGCTATGACTTTGACAGTAACTTCCTTGAGGACCGTCCCGGAATACTTCCTGCAGATGTTAAACCCGGAGATATATTAAGACTTCAGCTTAACATAGATGAAAGAATAGTTAAAGCTGACAAGGTTCTTTCAACAACAGACAGAAACGGAGCTCCATTAGCACCCGAGGACCGTTCGCTTCCTTTCGCTTATTCAAAGAACGATAAGACAAAGTCAAAGTTCAGTTGGGGCGAATCTGTTCTTTACGGTTATCCTGTAGGACGTAACGGATCAGGTATAACCATTGCAACAGGCGATCCTATCGGAACAAGAGTAAATTTCATTCCCTTCTATGTGCCGGGCATTGTATACTTTGATGTAGAAAATATGGACTGCTCGGTAGCAAACAGAACATCAATTCCGGTAGTGGCAACCCTTGATGAGGTTAATAACCGCTTCAATATCAATAACGAGGATATAGCAGTTCTTGTAACTACTCAGTCAAGCGGTATGTATGACTGTATTATAATACAATATTAATTGTTAAATTCGAAATTCGAAATGTGAAGTTCGAAATGAAGGAAGATTTTTGCTCAAGCAAAAATCAACCGTAATTAATGTTCTGAACATTTTTTCCTGTTTCCGGAATGTTAAAAATGCCCAGACAGTCATACTGTTAAATTCGAAATTCGAAGTTCGAAGTTCGAAATGAAGGTAGGGAATTTACAGTGAAAAAAGCTATTAAAAATACAATTTCTATTCTAATATGTCTTATTTACACTGCAATGCTTTTGCCTGCGGCTTTTGCCGCAGGCGAAGGCCTTTCTCTGTATGCAGATGTAAATCTTAATGAAGTGGCAGATTCATTGACGGCAGAGCTTTTCAGCCAGGGAGAGCCTTCATATGCTCTTACAAAAAATATTTATTTTGACCCTGTGCTTTTACCGATTCCCGAAGGTGTCAATATGACGGTTACAAGCAGTGACAGCAAAGTAATTGAAATTGTAAATGTTCCTGCATCGGACACTTACGGTGCATATTCCTACGGTAAGGTTATCCGTGACAAATATTCCGACAAGGAAGCTGTTATTACTATGACTCTTTCTGACGGGATAAATACTGTTAAAAAAGATTTCAATTTTAACGTTGTAAGCCTTGAAACAAAGATTTACTATTCAGATACTTTCCGTTATGAAGGACACGAGGGGAAATTCGTCCAGGAAGTCCCCGGTCTTAAATCAGTAACTCCCATTCGCTATACACCGTCACTTACTTACGGTGCAGGCTGGCAGTCCCTTTATGAAACGGAATTTGATAATAACTCTGTAGATGGCAGACGTTTTCGTACTCTGCTTGATAAAATTGACAATAACTATTGTCTCCGCTCGGAAAGACCTTTCGCGGCAGAGGAATATAACTATACAAGATACGTTTTTGGTGACAAGCCTGACGATAAGGCAGAGCTTACAATGCGCCTTATGATGGCTGAAACCGAAGTTCCGCAGATTTACATTTTCCATCTGTGGGGACAGTTCATTGACCAAAATGGTACAGTAGTCCGCAGGCAGGTTCTTGAAATGCAGCTTCACAGAAGGCGCGACGGGCACTACCTTTCAGCAACAAATGCAAATGGTGAAAGTTCAGTGTCATATACAAAGGTGAAGCCTGAAAACGGAGAATGGTTCACTTTATCAATGACGTTTGATGTTCAGAATCAGACATATGATCTTTACTACAACGGTGAAAAGCTTAACAGCACACCGCATAATTTCTATATGAAGTACGACGAAAGTCTGGAGATTGTAAACCTTAATGATTTTCAGTACAATGCATACAGAAAAAACAGTGGCGGTATGCTTTACCTTGACGATATGGTCGTAAGGACAGACAGTTACTTCCTTGAAGAAAATCAGGACCTTTTCAGACTTCGTGACGAGCTTTTGCTTACTGACATTATGTCGGATGCATCAGGAAGTTTCGACGGAAAAAACATATCAGACGATATTACTATTGATTATTCAAAGACAAATGCACAGAATATAATGAATGAAAAAAATATTTCTGTAGAGTGGATAAGCAGTAATGAGGATGTTCTTACATCGTCGGGGAACACTCTTTCCGTTATAAAGCCTGACCTTGACAAAAATATAACACTTACTGCGAAAATTATTGATAACACAACAGGAAATTTCATCGAAGAAAAATTTGAAGTAAAAGTCCTTTGTGACGAAGCAACAAGGGAAATAAATGACACATACAATGCACTTACCGCGGAAAGACTGACAAGTCAGGTGCTTACCGCAGTAACGGAAAACCTCACACTTCCCGAAATCGAAAACGTGAATATAAAGTGGATAAGTAACAGTCCGTATCTTACAAATGACGGTAAAATCACAAGATGCGATGAAGACGTAAATGCGATTCTTACTGCAGTAATATCTAATGAAGGAACGGACTTTACCGCAAGAAAAAGCTTTGATATAACTATCCTTGCAAAAGGGAAAAGGGTCTTCTCTGCAGATAACCTTTACCATCCCGGAAAGGAAAATCTTGACCTCAGCACAGCGAGGGTTCCTCGTTGGTCTGACGAATATACAGCTCAGGAAGTTCGTTACAAAAACACCATTGTGATTGATGAAGATTACAACTATGTATTGGAGTCAGCCCGTGATACGGCAAATAACAAAGACTACAACTTTACAAGATACTCATTCACTAACCCCCTGCAGAAAACCGGTGAAGTAAGCTTCCGTTTCAAGCTTCTTCACACACAAAAGCCGCAGCTTTACATATTCCAGCTTTTTGGTGATACAAGAGATGCAAATAACTCTCTTTCAACAAAGCAGGCAGTAGAAATCAAAATTGAATATACAGGCTCCGGTGGATATATAAAATCCGCATCACCTGAAATTTATGTGCACAATGGGGAGCTTGACACAAACCGTTGGTACACAATGAAAATTGCCTTTGACAACGGAACGAAAAAATATGATATATACCTTGACGGAGAAAAGCTTAACAGCAGCGGAATTCCTTATTTTGAAAATCTCAGCACAGACCTTGCGCAGCTTGACTTTGTAAATATGTCGCTTCTTCGCTATAACAGCTTCCGTGACAAAGCAGGGGCAAAATTCTATGTTGATGACGTGGCGGCAGTAGGCTATGACCACATAGAAATGGAAACCGTTCTTTATGATGACGGAATTTACCGTACTACCGATGCAACAGGGGTAATTACGGGCAGTGCCGACGGTAAGCTTTATATCTATAATCCCACAGGAAAATCAATAAGCGGTACAGTTGTTCTTGCAGGCTTTGATAACGGTAAGCTTATCTGGACAAAATCCCAGGATGTGACGCTTTCGTCATCAAGCCGTGCAACAATTCTTAAATATGCAGAACTTGACATTCCTTTTTCTGAAAATGCAGAGGTTAAGGCATACCTTTTCGCAAGAGGTAATCTTAGCCCAAAAACCGAGGAAGAAGTTGCGGGAAATTCCCTGCGTGATATGAAACCCATCACAATGTATGATCCCGAAACAGGGAATGAGTACAAAGTCCTTAATATGTTCGGCGAAAACATTATGCGTGCTTACTACACCATGCAGTGTACTTCTGCCGACGGTATCAAGCTTTATTACCACGATGCGGACTACAATCTTTATGAATATGATATGGTTAAGGAAGAGGGCAGAATGATTGACCGTCTCCTTAACGATTACGTTATCGTTACATCTCCGCTTAATAATGTGTTCTATGTAAATAAAGACCACGAAATTATTAAGATGGACTGTGTGACGTCTGAAAAAACAGTTGTTACTAAAATACCCGAGGAATACTGTACGGGAAGGGCATCTATGCTTCAGGTAAATAATGACGAATCCCGTATCAGTATTGAATGGGCAGACCTCAAGATTGAAAAGCACGAAGACGGAACAGTCCATAAATCACGCTTCCCGGTATATGATGCGGTAGCAGGCGAGTGGATTCTAGATGTTACGTATGAATTCGACACCCCCTGGTATGCACCTAACCATAAGAGCATTAACCCCAATCCCGAAATGGGTCATCTTGAGCTTTTCGCTCATGAAGGACCTCATACAAAGGACAGAGTTTGGGTAATGAATCTTGAAACAGGTGTACCTTATAACGTATTTGTGCAGAAGCCTTATTCCGATACTGAATCGGGCGAAAGCGCAGGCCACGAAGGTTGGACCTATGACGGACAACACGTATTCTTTGTTGGCGGTGCGAGCCGTATCGGCGGATACAGCGGATTTACGTGGGTTGGCTATGACGGCAAGGACAGAAGATATATAACTACCGGCTCTTTCTGCCACGTGGGTATTCATCCCTATACAGACAGATGGGCAATAGGTGATACAAGCTACAACGGTGTTGATTCAACAATTACACTTATTGACTGCTGGACGGGCGACAAATATCCTGTTGCAACAGTTCATCAGACGGGTGTTGACCCCGGTCACTGTCATCCTAACTTCAGCTTTGACGGAAAGACCGCAATATTCGGTATGTATGACCCTAACGATACTATTTCAATTGGTTGGGCAGACTGTTCAAAATACATTGATGCGGCTCCCGAAGTGTATAAGTATAACCTTTCCGATAACTGCACAATCGAAACTGCAGAACGTCCTGAAAAGGGTGAACCGAAAAAGGTTGATAAAAACGGAGAAACTTCCTATTATATACCTGCTGACGGCGTTATGCGTGTTCAGTACAGAGGGGAAGAAATTGAAAAAACTGATGCTAAAATTACCGTAAAATACCTTGATTCGGGCAGTGAAAATATTGTTATCGAATATTTTGTCTGGACAGAGGGCGAAACAAATAAGCTTGTTCGCCATACGGCAGAAATCCCCGTAACAAACAGCGGTAAATGGGTTGAAAGAAAAGTCAGAATTAACGATATCAATCTTGAAAATATGGAACTTCTCGAAGGCGACTTCCTCATTAAAGTCGGAAATGGCGGTGCATATATTGCAAATGTCAGTGTTATGCTGGAAGGGGAAGAAGGCTTTGTAGATGCTAATGCAGAAGATGTCCGTAAAGAATTGTCTTTTGAAAGAATTTGTCCCGAGCCTATGGATATGATTTCAGAGGACATTAATCTTCCGATTACTGCAGGAAACGGTGATGTTTCAGTTGTATGGGCGTCATCCGATGAATCCGTTATTACAAATGCAGGTAAAGTAATTCGCGGTGCAGAGGCAAAGAATGTTACTCTTACAGGGGCAGTTTACGGATTAGAAAATTTTGCTCCCGTAAAATATAACCTTACTGTACTTCCTTCAGACTATAACGTATATAAAGTGCAGAATTTCTGCTATCCTGATGATGATATGACAGCACCTGCACTTTCAGGAAGCTTTATAAACTCATCAGGCGGAAAAACACTTTCAGTTGACGAAAACGGAAACTATTTCGCATCATTTAACTTCGCTGAAAGCGGTCTTTCGGGTGGTAGGTCTGCCAGTGCAATTCTTTATGATACTTCTAATAAGTTCAGCACAGTTTATCTTTATACAAAGATTAAAACGAGTGGGATTTTTAAGAATGGTATTGATGTCCGCACAACAATAAGAAATTCAGCCACAAATTTGGATCAGGGCAAGAACATTACCATTGCAAGAATCAAGGATAATGGTGTTTACATAAACACCGGAGGAAAGCTTGCAGGTACGTTAAAAAGTAATGAATTCACCCCCGTAATATTCAAGGTTGATCTTCTTACTTCTTCCGGTGCAATTAAGGTCGGAAACGGTGAATGGGTGGAAATCAATTCCTTTGCATCAAACTACACTTATCCCACAGACGGTACAAATCATATGCTCGGCGCACTTAATTTCGTGCGTGCAGGAAGCACAACTCCCGAAGGTGTGCTTATGATTTCGGAAGCAGCTGCTTATACAAAAACACGTAATTAACTATATATAAGAAAGGTGATTTTAATGATGAAAAAACTCATGGCATTGATTTTGAGCCTTGTATTAATGCTTGGATGCACTACAGCCTTTGCAGTAGGCGGCAGTGCATCCGGCGGAGGCTCGTCAAGCAGTATTCAATGGTCAGGAATGACAGTTTCTGCAAAAAACGGTACAGTAGCAATCAGAACATCGTACTCAGACACAGAGGACTTTGTTCAGCAAATTGCAAATGTTTTTAAAGACAAGAACGATCCTGCAAGAACATCCAATATGCCCGTTGACTTCGGTAAGAGTGCACTTATCGCAAAGGACGACGATATCTGGGCAAATACAACTCCCATATACACAGAAGCATCAGGTGATGAGGCTCCCACATTTATGATAAATGAGTCATACATGGGGGCAAACCACGGTCACAACAGCGGTGTTCAGGTTACAATATCCGGTCACGGTCTTGACTTCTCTGACATCGGTTCACGTTGGATTGGTGCAGGTACAGGCACAATCAACGGCGTGGCAACAGATAAAGAAGATGTAGCATGGAATCTTCTTCGTATTGAGGGAGATAAGCTCACATTCCTTTCTGATAACAAGGGTGCAGAGCGTGGACTCAGCTACACATTCTGGAAAGGTGTTCCCGGAAGCGTACTTACACGTGAAGATGACGACAGTCAGACACTTACATTCCCTTCAACTGTAAGTAACGGTGTGCAACTTCAGCCGTCTATCCGTAATGTAGAAGTTACTGCTTACGGTACATCAAAGGGCGTTATTCTTGAGCTTCAGGACGGTATGGAATTTGACTGTGACGAATTTGTAATTGAGGAATCTTACGAAATTGTAGACCCCTCAACAATTGCAGATGCAATCCGTAAAAATGCACCTGCAGGCGGTTATACAACTAACCCCGACATTTCCGCACACGGCACAGCAATGGTTAACTACAACATTATATACATATTCCGTAAGGACGGCACAATGCTTCAGGAAATTGACCACGAGGTTTTACAGAACATACGTATCGGTCACTCTCCTATGGTAATGCATAAAATGCGTAAGAACTTCGCAGGCGGAGACATTTACCGCTATATTCCCAATACAACATCCTTTGAAACAAAGGACATTAGCGGTCAGACAATGACTTACGATTTCTCAACACCCCACAAGATTTACAGCAGTTCAGGTGAAAAGATTACATATCCTAACGGTTATGTAATGCCCAGAACAGAATGTGTTGACAGTGAATATCCTGCAGAGCGTTTCATCGAGTATTACACAGACGCTGACGGAGACTTTGCCGCAACTTATGCCGAAGGTCTTCTCCCTGTAGGTTATGCTTCAAAGGAAAACTGGAAGAGTGCAGACAGTAGTGCGTTCTATTTCTATAATTCCCTTAAGTCTTACCCTTACACATATACAAAATTTGCACAGCCGGCAGGTACCAGAATTCAGGCAGTTTCGTACAAAAAGTATGTTCCTTCTAATGGAGAAGAGGATACACGTTCTTACTCAATCGCATACGGTGACACACTTTATACTTATGTAGATATGTTTAAGTCCGGTGAAACATTCACTCTTCCCGAGGGTGCTGAAGTATTCAATAAGAGTGCAAACGTTACTGTAGCCGACGGTGTTGCTACTGCTGCCTTTGCAAGCGGTGATACACATGCATACATTGTTGCAACATCTTATTATGATGACGGTGTAGCAGGTCTCAGTAAGGAAGAAGCTCTTAAAATGGTAGCATTTGAAAAAATCTGCCCGGAGCCTATGAGTATGATTACAAAGGACATTAACCTTCCTAAAACAGGTGAGGGTGATGTTACGATTGAGTGGACATCATCTGACGAAAGTGTTATCACAAAGGACGGTATTGTAAAACGTGACCTTATAGAGAAAAAAGACGTTACTCTTACTGCAGCTGTAACAGATTCAGAGGGTACAACTTCTGTAAGATATAATCTTACAGTTCTTCCTTCTATATACAACGTGTATAAGAGTCAGAACTTCTATTTCCCAAGTGACGATATGGAAGCTCCCGCACTTTCGGGCAGCTTTGTAAATGCGTCAAAGGGGAAGAGTCTTGCTACTGATGAAGACGGTAACTACTACGCATCATTTGACTTTGGCGCAGACGGTCTTGGAAGCGGTCTGTCAGCATCCGCATCACTTTATGACGGAGCAAATAAATATCAGACAGTTTACCTTTTTGCAAATATTAAAACAAGCGGTGAATTCAAAAACGGTATAGACCTTCGTACTACAATCAGAAACTCTGCAACTAACAGCGACCAGGGTAAGAGCATTACTGTTGCAAGAATCAAAGGAAACAGCGTTTACATAAATACAGGCGGTACTCTTGCCGGAACTCTCAGCAGTACAGATTTCACACCTATAATTTTTAAAGTTGACCTTCTTACAAGCACAGGTGCTATCAAGGTGGGTAACGGAAACTGGGTTGCAATCAATTCCTTTGAAAAGGACTACACATATCCTACTGACGGTACAGGTCATATGCTCGGCTCTCTTAACTTTATGAGAGCCTCAAGCGGCACTCCCGAAGGTGTTCTTATGATTTCAGAAGCTGCAGCCTATACAGAGCTTAACCTTGAAGATAAGCTTAACGAGCTTTCTGATAAAGACAAGGTAGCTTTCTTCGAAGGCTTAATATCTGCAAACACAATCACAACCCAGTCAGTAAATGAAATTACAACAGACCTTACACTTGACGGTGGCTACAAGGATTATGACCTTGAAAACCTCGGTGTGAGTATCACTTGGAAATCAAGCGATACAAGATATGTGGCAGATGACGGTGAAGTAACAGTATCACAGGCTCCCACAGTGCCTGTTACAATGACTGCAACAATTACTGCAGGCAGCGAAAGTGCGGTAAAGGAAATTGACATCACCCTTGTTCCCAAAAACTCTGCAGTTGTATCAAATGCAATTCTTAACCAGAATTTTGAAGACAAGGAAACAGGCGACATTCCTGCAGCAGACTTTAGCTTAACTAACTCAAGCGGTGCTACCTGCAAGGCAGAATATGTAGTTGACGAGGATACAGATTCAACTGCAATTCACTTTGAAAACCAGTCAAGCGGAAAGGCAGTATATCTTGCAAACAGTAAGGTTTATTCAATGCCCTACAACAGCCGTTACTATGTATCTTTCGACTACAAGTATGAAAGAAAAGATAAGACAGGTGAAGACAGCGGGGCGTATGCATTTGTAGGTACTCTTGGTCTTCAGGGATATCTTCAGACAACGGCAGAATTTCATTTTTCTGACAGAACTGTAGCCTTTACTTCGTATGATACAAAAGCAGGAAAGATTATCGTACATAAATATCCTATGCCAGATAGCATACAGGAAGGCGAGTGGTTCAACGTAACTATTGACTATCAGCCTGTTTCGAGAAGCTATCAGATATATGCAAACGGTGAGCTTGTAAATGATGTTCCTGCAGTTCTTGCACATGCTGAAATTTATAAAACAGTCGACAATCCGGGAAGCTACTTTGTTCACGCACTTCGCGGAATTCAGCTCGGATGCTCACAGAACGGCGACCTTTACGTTGATAACTTTGCAACACGTCAGGCTTCAAACAAGGACGAGGTTTATGCAAATGCTGCAAAGAACGTTGGTCTTATGATGTATGCAGGAAATTACAATAACGTAATTACTGACGAAGCTAACCTTAACACCAAAGGTCCTGAAACT
This sequence comes from Clostridia bacterium, assembly GCA_045545295.1. GTDB lineage: Bacteria > Bacillota > Clostridia > UMGS1883 > UMGS1883 > UMGS1883. The sequence continues at coordinate 25,119 of JAZQAO010000001.1, read as the reverse complement.
ACAGGCATTGCAGTTGATACAAACAATATTGCAAACCTTTCACTTACAGGCACATCTACAATCAGCTATGAGGTTGATGGCGCTTCTGCTACAGCAATCGATGTAACTGAAATGGGTAAGAAGACAATTACCGTTACAGGTACATATAACGGTGCAGCAGATACTTCTTCAGCTGTAAGAGGTGCTTCGACAGTTTCAATTTCTTCTGTATCGGTAAATGCAGACAAAAAGCCGGTAATCACTCTAAAGGGTGACTATGAGGGCAAGAAAGTTTATGTTGGTGTATACGAATACAATACAAATAAACTCGTAGGCGTTAAAGCTGTGGATGCAGCTGCAACCATAACTGCTGACATCACAGTAGGTGCAGAGGAGTATGTTCGTGCATTTATTTTGGATGGCAAAGTGAACCCTGTGACATACACAATAAAGTAATTTTCAAATCAGTAGGGGATGTAGCAAAATAAATATTCAAACAAGCCATTTCTTTGGGACAGTCCCGTTTTTGCACAAAAAATATTTTTTATGCAAAAAGACTTTAAAAAGTCTGTCGGGACAGTCCTGAAATGGCCCGCATAGATATTTTTTTATTTTGTTACATCCCCTATAAAACTTACAAATGCAAAGCTAAAAACCTTTTTTAACTTTACCTTTGTAAGTCTTACGGTGAGGAGGAATCTCCATGGTGAAAATAATAATAGTAGACGACGAAAGTGCTTCTCTCAGGTCAATGGGCAGAGTTATATCAGGAATAAGGAAAGACGTTTTGATTGCGGGACTTTTTAACAACATAAATTCCGCAATGGACTTTTTACGGGAAAATTCCGTAGATATTATCCTTTCTGATATTAAAATGCCGGGTGGCAGCGGAATAGAGCTTGCAAGATTTGTTCAGGAAAATTATCCTGAAATAAAAATTGTATTCTTTTCTGCCTATAATGATTTTGAATATGCACAGCAGGCAATCATACTTAATGTTAAGCACTATCTTTCAAAACCCGTTAATATTGACGAGCTTAACGAAACCTTGAATCATCTTATAGAGCTTATAAACAAAGAAAACAAAACCCGTGAGGAAGCTATAACTATGGAAAGAAAATATAACGAGCTTCTTCTTGCCACGAAAAAAGAACTTATGATAGACGAGATTTATGGACAAAGTGAAGCTGCTCCGGATAAAAATGATATAGATAATCCTGAAAAAGAACATGGAGCTCTTCAGACGATTGATATTATAAAGAAATTTATTGAAGAAAACTATATGTATGATATTTTGCTTGAAGATATTGCCAAATATGTTAATCTCAGCAGCTACTATACCAGTAAGCTTTTTAAAACAAAAACAGGGCAGGGACTTTCCGATTATATAATACAGGTACGTATCAATAAAGCGATAGAGCTTATGAAATCAAAAAAATACAAAATATATGAAATAAGCGAAATGTGCGGTTATACAAGCCGTAAATACTTCAGCCACGCATTTAAACAGTATACGGGATGTACGCCCAGCGAGTATCAGCGTATGCTGTAAGGAGATTGCTATGGAAACAAATAATATTCCTGAAAACCGAAAAAATAATAATGACCCCGTTTTAAGACGTATTGTAAATACTCATCCGTCGGACGGTGTTATTGATGGAAAAGATGATGCAGAAAGCAAACTTAAAGATGCGCAGACAATGATGCTTCAGATGCAGATAAATCCTCACTTCCTAGGTAACACTCTTAACGTTATAAACTGGATGGCAATAGAGATGACAATGTGCGAAAACCCTGTGTCATCAGCTATCGGAAAGCTTGCAAGGCTTTTCAAGTCTTATTCGGATGCAACCGACTATATGACGGATTTTGAAGGAGAAATTGAATTTACAAACCAGTATGTGGATATTCTGAAGCTGAGGTATCCTGATACGTTTTCTATAGAATGGGACATTGATGAAAGATATCTTAATGCCCGTGTTCCCAGAATTATTCTTCAGCCTATTGTTGAAAATGCAGTTTATCACGGAATAAAGCCGCTGGATGAAAAGGGCTCTGTTAAAATTACTTCCTTTGTGGAAGATAACCTTTTTACAGTTGTTGTTGAAGACAGCGGTAAAGGTATGACTGATGAAAGTATTGAAAAAATGAATACGGAGCTTATGGAAGAAAGCACCACTTATGACGGTCACGTGGGACTTAAAAATGTAAATCAGCGTCTCAAACTCATTTACGGAAATGATTACGGAGTGAAAGTGGAAAAATCAGATTCAGGCGGACTAAGGGTAATTATCCGTATTCCTTATACATATATGACGGCGGAGCTTAACTATAAAGCAAAAAAGAGTCTGCCGGAAGACTATGTCAAAGCTGCAAAAGATACTGTAGAGCTTCTGCTTCACCGTATGATGTCACAGAGAAAAAAAGCAGAGGTTGAGTATTTACCTTATGCAACTCCTATCGGATATAATCCCTGCTGGCCAAGCTTTGATTTTGATAAAATCTATCCTGATTGGGAGGAAGGCGATTTAGGTTTTGTTGCATCTAATCTTATAGGTCCTTCTGATAAGGATATGGTTATAAGTATTACAGGTGATAATGAAATTTTATTTAACGGTGAAATTCCCGAAGGCTTTGAAAGTGACCGTATACCGGAGCCCTTTAAGGTGCACGGAATAAAATCCTACCGTGTGAAATTTCTGGAGGGGGATAACCTACTTATTGTACGCCAGAGAGCTGCAAGTGATTATTTCAAATTTGAAATATACGTCGGTGATGAAAGCGGGCCTATATTCTGGCCGGTAGAGTATAACTACAAGCTTCGTCCTTCAATTCCCTTGGGTGGCATGAAGGATATGGAGGGCTTTGCTTATTCGCAAATTTATAAAAAAGGCGAAAACCTTCCTGAATTGTCTTTAAACAGTATAGAATGGATAGGACCAAAAGCTCCTGACGATGTGGAAAAAGTCGTGTTTGATTTTGCTTCTATGACGGATTATAACACCGCCTGTGCAGTTACTTATGCATCGGGACATATAAAAATCAAACATACATCGCCAATATACGTTTACGCAGATGGTGAGTTTATATACAGCAATTTTTCAGGTTGCTTTGAATGCCGTTTTTCAGAAGAAAAACTTCTTTGCGTAGATACTTATAAGACAGACTCGGGATTTGGATTTTCTGTTGAAAGCGGATTTTTCCGTGCTCCCGGATATAATTCAGCAAGGAAAGACCTTTCATGGATATGGCTTGAAGGTGTAAGATGCGGGGGAAAGAAAATTCAGCTTACAACGCCTTACGTGTGTTCTGACGGTAAAAAGACATTTTTTAAATTTTTAAGAAAAGACACATACCTAAGACCATACCTTAATTCCTGCTTCTACGGACAGTGGTTCTATGCTGTAATGCTTGGACAATATGCTCTTTTAAAATTGGCACAGACACTCGGCAAGCAGGAATATATTGATTACTTTATAGATTCCATTAATCTGATATGTGAATATTATGATTATGTTCAGTATGATAAACAGACTTTCGGTGTAGTTACTATGCTTTATTCGTCAACACGGCTCGCTGATATTATTACTGTTGGTCCTATCGGTATGGACGTGTGCGAATATGTCAGACTTACAGACCGTGAAAACGGAAAGAAAATTATTAAAGTCCTTGAAAATGCAATATCCCTTATTCCTCGTTCCGATGATGGCATCGTCTGGCGTGTAAGTCACTTTACAACGGATGATATGTATATGACAGTTCCGTTTTTTGCACGCCTTGGCGGAAAATATCTTGAGGATGCCGTGAGGCAGGTTAAAGGCATTTACAAATACCTTTATATGCCTGATAAAAAGATATTTTCACATATTTATTTTAATGAGTCGCAGAAAGCAAACGGAGTTCCCTGGTGCCGAGGTAACGGATGGGCAATGCTTTCTCTTTCGGAGCTTCTTATTTATCTTCCGGAGGATCATCCCGAAAGAGATTCTATTCTTCAGATTTATCGTGATTTTGCAGAAGGCATACTAAGTTATCAGGGCGAAACAGGAATGTGGCATCAGATAATGGATGAGCCGGAAACCTTTGAAGAAAGTTCCGGAACAGGTATGTTTATTGTCGCAATGGCACGAGGAGTTAAAAACGGATGGCTCAGTCGGGACATTGTGCCAAAACTGTGGAAGGCTTGGAACAGACTATCTGAAATATGTATTGACGATGACGGTAATGTTCTCGGTATATGCATTGGTGCAGGTGCTTATACTGAACGTGAGTCTTATCGCAGAATGGGTGCTTGTATGAATGATGACCACGGTGTAGGAATTATACTTCTTGCAGGTGTAGAAATGTCAGATTTTAATTATTAGGAGAATATTATGTCAAAAGAAACAGTAAGAAATCAGATTGAGCTTATCCTTAAGCAGATGATGACAAAAAGACAGAAGGGTGAGCTTGAATATATACCTTATTCGGAACCTGTGGGTTATAATCCTTGCTGGCCGGGATTTGATTTTGCAAAAATTTATCCCCAGTGGAAAGAGGGAGACACGGGATACGTTGCAGCAAATCTTCTCGGACCTTGTGAGCGTGACCTTGTTATAAGTGTAACAGGCGACTGCGACATTGCCTTTAACGGAGAAACACCTGAAAGCTATCAGAGCGAATTTATCCCAGACCCCTTCAAGGTTCACGGAATTAAATCATACCGTGTGAAATTCCTTGAGGGGGACAATTTGCTTGTTGTCCGCCAGAGGGCAGGAAGTGATTACTTTAAGTTTGAAATATATATAGGTGATGAAAGCGGTCCTATTATGTGGCCCACCGAGTATATTTATAAAACCCGTCCCGTAATTCCCTTCGGCAGTATGAAAGATATGGAGGGTATGGCTTTTTCAAGAATATACAAAAAAGGCGAAGCACTTCCCAAACTAACTTTTCAGGCAGTAGAGTGGATTGGTCCCGAAGCACCGGAAGATGTAAAAGAAATCGATTTCGACTTTGCTTCTGTGACAAAATACGATACAGCCTGTGCAATTACGTGGGCAGAGGGTGATGTGAAAATAACTCACGGTGCTCCCGTAAGAATTTACAAAGACGGAAAAAAAGTGTACGAAGCAGAAAACGGAGTATATGAAGAAAGCTATAACGGTGAAATTCTCTGTATTGAAGCAGATAAAACAACTGACGGATTTGGTTTTAAAGTAATAGAGGGAGAATTCAGTGTACCTGCGTATAAGACGGACCGCAAAGACCTTTCATGGATATGGCTTGAGGGAGTACATCCTTCGGGAAACATTCAGTTTAAAAAGCCTTATATATGTACTGACGGCAAACAGACATTCTTTAAGTATTACCGCAAAGATACATATTTTCGTCCATATCTCAATACGTGCTTTTTCGGTCAATGGTTCTATGCTATTCAGGTAGGCCATTACGGACTTCTTAAAATGGCACAGAAGCTTGGTAAACAGGATATAATAGATTATTTCATAGATTCAAGAGAGCTTCTTTGTGATTTTTACGATTATATTCAGTACGATAAGGAAAAGTTTGGTGCAGCAAGTTTCCTTTACAGTTCAACAAATCTTAAAGACCTTGATTCTATCGGAACTATCGGAATGAATGTATGGGAATATATTCAGCTGACAGGCAGCGAGAACGGGAAAAAGATGCTTGAGGTTTTACGGAAATCCCTTGATAATGTTCCAAGGACTGAAGACGGTACATTCTACCGCATAAAGACCTTCTGGGCGGATGATTTCTTTATGTCGATACCCTTCCTTGCGCGCCTTGGCGGAGATTATATCAAAGAAGCAGTGCATCATATGCGTGGATTTTCCGACAAGCTCTATATGCCTGACAAAAAGATTTATTCGCATATCTACTTTGTAGAAGAAGGAAAAGCAAACTGCATTCCCTGGGGCAGAGGTAACGGCTGGGTGATATTTGCCCTTTCAGAGCTTCTTATGCTTATGCCAGAAAATCATCCCGACCGGGAAGAAGTCCTTACACGATTCCGTGAACTTACAGATGGAATACTCAGCTATCAGGGTGAAAAGGGAATGTGGCATCAGGTTATTGACGATCACGAAACCTACGAGGAAAGCTCCGGCACAGGTATGTTTATAATCGCTATGTCCCGTGGCATTAAGAACGGCTGGATAGATAAAGACATCGCTCCAAGACTTGTAAAGGCGTGGAACAGACTTTCAGAAATTTGTATTGACGACGAGGGCAATGCCCTTAACGTATGTACGGGTTCCGGCTGTCATATGGAAAGAGAATATTATAAAAAGCTTGGTTCAACCGTGAATGATGACCATGGAATAGGCATATTTCTCCTTGCAGCAACAGAGGTTATGGAGCTTATGTAATTGCAGTGCGTGAATGTGAAAAGTGTACTTTTCACATTCACGTTAAAACCTTGTTTTCAGGATACAAAATAAATGTTGACAAGTGAAGCTTTATGTGATATTATAACGAGGATGATAATTCAATACTTAAAAACTGTGATGGAGAGTGCGTTCGATAAGCTTTCGAGAGAAGCAGCGGTTGGTGTGAGTTGTTAAAGTAAGTCGGATTGCTGTAGCTCCTGAGTTGAAAGGAAGAAAGTTTGCCTTGGCAGATGACTAGACCCTTTCCGCGCATGCTGCGTCAGTGCATAGGGCTTGATTGAGTCCGAAGGGGTGCAGGGGTAACGCCTTGTGCAATTTGAGTGGTACCGCGGGTAGATTTCAAGCTCGTCTCAAAGGATAATCTTTGGGGCGATTTTTTGATTTATAGGAATTTGCGTAAATTAGTACGCGTGAAACTGTGTTTGCACTTTGTACGTGCGCGACGTGGGTGAAGCGGCACGCTTCTTTTTTACGTTCTCAAAGAAAAAGAGAGGATGGATAATATGAGCGAAAATTTGACAACAGGTCTTGATTTCAAAATCAGCGAAGTTGCGGCAAGAATTAAAGAACTCAGACAGATTGACGGTATTTCCGTTGAAACAATGGCGCGTCTTACAGGAGTTACACGTGAAGAGTACGTTGCCTGTGAGGAGGGTAAGCACGACCTTAGCTTTGCATTTATTTACAAGTGTGCACTTGCTTTTAAGGTCGGTGTGACAGATATTATTGAAGGCGTCAGCTCAAACCTTGAATCTTATACCGTTACACGCAGAGGTGACGGTCAGAAAATTGATCAGGCACACGGTATGATTTACTATAACCTTGCAAGTGCTTTCAAAAACAGGGTTGCAGAGCCACTTTATGTTGACTGCATCTATGACGAAAATGCAGAAATGAAAGATATTGAGCTTACAAGCCACAGCGGACAGGAAATTGACATCGTTATCAGTGGTTCTCTTAAGGTTCAGGTTGGTAGCCACAGTGTCATTCTGAATGCCGGTGATACAATATATTACGACAGTTCAACACCTCACGGAATGGTTGCAGTCGGCGGAGAAAACTGCAAGTTTTATGCAATCGTTCTCACAGGTGAAAATAAGAACAGCAGTAAAGAGGTTGCGGAATTTATCCATAATCCCAAATATAAGCCTCACCGCGAATACAGACGTATTTATCATAACTTTATTGATATTGAGGAAAACGAAAACGGTTCACTTGAAAAGATAAGCTTCAAGAATGAAGACAAGTTTAACTTTGCTTTTGACGTTATTGATGCAATAGCTGACAGAAAACCCGACAAGCTTGCTATGCTTCATCTTTCAAAGGACAAGGTTGAAAGAAGATTTACTTTCACAGACTTCAAGCTTGAGTCAAACAGATGTGCAAACTACTTTGAGTCTCTTGGTATTAAAAAGGGCAGCAAGGTAATGCTCGTTCTCAAGCGTCACTATCAGTTCTGGATAGCAATTCTTGCTCTTCACAAAATCGGTGCAATAGCAATCCCTGCATCAAATCTTTTGCAGGAGCATGACTATGAGTACCGCTACGAAGCAGCCGGTGTTGATGCAATCCTTTGCAGTGCAGACGGTGACATTGCACATCAGGCAGAGCTCGGTGCAAAGAATACTCCGGATCTTATAAAGATTATCGTAGGTGCTGCAAGAGAAGGCTGGAGAGAGTTTGACAGCGAATATCAGAGATTCTCAAGCACTTATGACAGAAAGCCTGATTCTCCCTGCGGAAATGACGATATGCTTATGTACTTCACTTCAGGTACAACAGGCAATCCAAAAATGGCACTTCACAGCTACACATATCCCCTTGGACATTTCCATACTGCAAACTACTGGCACTGTGTTGATCCCGAGGGACTTCACCTGACGATTTCGGACACAGGCTGGGCAAAGGCGGCATGGGGTAAGATTTACGGACAGTGGCTCTGTGAAGCAGGTCTTTTCGTATATGACTTTGACAAATTTGATGCAGCAGATATTCTTCCGCTTTTTGCAAAATATGGCATAACAACCTTCTGTGCGCCTCCCACAATGTATAGGATGCTTATGAAAGAGGATATATCAAAATACGATATGTCATCAGTTCAGCACGCAAATACTGCCGGTGAAGCGCTTAATCCCGAAGTATTCAAGCAGATCGAAAAGCTTACAGGTCTTAAGATTATGGAAGGCTTCGGGCAGACAGAAACAACCTGTCTTATCGGTAACCTTTACGGCAGAGAGTATAAAATGGGTGCAATGGGTAAGCCCGTTCCGCTTTATGATGTTGACATTGTTGATCCGGAAGGAAACAGCGTTGACGTCGGTGAAAACGGTGAAATCGTTATAAGAACTTCCGAAAGAGTTCCCTGCGGTCTCTTTAAGGGGTATTACAGAGACGAGGAAAAAACTGCCGAGGTATGGCACGACGGTCTTTATCATACAGGCGACGTTGCGTATAAGGACGAGGACGGATTCTACTACTATGTGAGCCGAATTGATGATGTTATCAAGTCATCAGGCTACAGAATAGGACCTTTCGAGATTGAAAGCGTTATTATGGAGCTTCCTTATGTTCTTGAATGCGGTGTATCTGCAGCTCCCGACGAAATACGTGGCCAGGTTGTAAAGGCAAGCATCGTTCTTACAAAGGATACAGTTCCCAGCGAAGAGCTTAAAAAAGAAATACAAACGTACGTTAAGGAGCACACCGCACCTTATAAGTATCCAAGAATTGTGGAATTCAGGGAATCGCTTCCCAAAACAACAAGCGGTAAGATTATAAGAGCAAAACTTTAATAATGAAGGGGGTGTAAAAAACTTAGTTTTTACATCCCTTTTCTCTTGCATATTGTAATGAAGCTGTGTTATAATGTGCGTATTGATTTTAAGAATAAAAGGTGAATGATAATGAAAAAACTTCTGGGTGCGTTGGTGTTGATTGTTACACTGATACTGCTTTGTGCCTGCAATGAAAAAAGTGTTGATGAAAAAATACAGCAGGAAGTTGAATACGACAAGCCGGTAAAACCTGTTGTGACAGAGAGAACAATTGATATTTCGGAAGGTATCGGCGAAAATGGGGATAGCTTTGAATCTCTGTGTGACCTTAATGGTGACGGTATTGATGAAAAAATAGCAATTGATGTTGTTGGCTCAGATGATGGTGCGCAGGCACTGGAGGTTGCTGTCGGAGAAAGGCTTACTGTACTTGACTTTTTCGATGGCTCTCTTGTGAAGGTTTATTCCTGTGACATAGATATAAACGATGGCGTAAGGGATATTGCGATAATTACGGAAGAAGGCAGCGGGGACCCGAGAATACGGATTCTTACTTACAATGAAGAACTTGCACCAAGACTTTTTTCAGATAGGGAAAGTAACGAAAATTGCGATTCAAACTGGCTTGGATATGCAACCACCTACTATTTCAAGGTAAATGATGATGATACCATTACCCTTGAGGAGCAAACCAACAGTACCGGAATGTGGAGTGTGCACAGAAATTACAAGCTCAACGAAGAAGGTGTTTTTGAAGAAATTCCTGAGAGTATGTATGCTATATTGCCGGACTTTATGGCAAACAGAGATTATTTTGAAGGATTTGATGAAGAAGAACTTACTATGTGGAAAAAGGGTTATGTAAAAGCCCATGCTCCGGTATCAAACGGGGACATAACAATAGAAGAGGGCGAATACTTTAAGCCTGTTTATGACGATGATAACAATAAGCTTTATATCGAAAAACAAAACGGGGAACAGGGATTTATTGTGCTTGATTACGAAGTTTTTGAAAACAGGCATGAAGTAAACAACACATTCTTTTTCCTGGCAGGATAAAGAGTTCTTGACTTTTAGCTAAAGCCCGTGATATTATTAATTAACAATAAGGAGTGATATTTGTGAAGAAAATAATTAGTATTATTGTAACTGCATTTTTGGTGATTTCATTAATGACAGGCTGTTCTTCGAATGAGAAGGTAACAGTAGAGGAATTCAAAGAAAATCTGGCAGCATCAGTGAATATTGAAAACTATAACGAAGGTCAGCGTGAGGACGGCTCTTTTTACTATGCATACTTCGGTGACATCCTTTCGGATTATGACCTCGAATTTGTTCTTGCACTTGATTCCGAAACCAGAATAAGTATTCCCGAAGGATTTGCTAAGCTTGGAGGTCGTGGCTGGAGTTTCAAGAAAGAAACCAGCGGAAATATTGTGCTTAAGCCTCTTGCAATGACAAGTACAGTATGTGAAAAGGACGGAAAGGAAATAATGGTATTCAATAAGAATACTTCTGAAGCGCCCTTGAAATGTAGCGAGTGTGTTGTGAAAAGAGTGAAAATCGATATTTATTCCGCGGAAGATAATTATAATAAAAAGCTAAAGACAGCACCTGATTTTAAGCTTGGAAATGAAATCAGCAGCAAATCAACAATGCAGGATGTTATAAAAGCTATCGGTGAGCCGTCAGAAATAAGCTATACTGTGAAAGACGGTAACTGCGAAGGCATTGTTATGCTTTATCAGAATATAGGTAAAAAAGACTTTATTAAATTTGCATTTTCTCCTGACGGAAAGAAAATGGCATCTGTTGATTACAGTATGGATTAAAAAGTAAAAGGGATGTAAAGAAACCGTGTTTTTTTACATCCCTTTGTTGTGTGCAGGAAACTGCATTATTTCAGTATTGAGTTTTTGTACTGAGACGGAGTGAAATTTGTAACTTTCTTAAAAACTCTCGAAAAGTAGTGCTGATTGTCAAAGCAGAGCATATCTGAAATTTCCGCAAAGGTGTATGTGCCGTTACGGATTAACTTTTTGGATTCTTTTATTTTAAGCTTTGTTATATATTCTCCGATAGTCATACCGGTGGATGTTTTGAAAATGCCGGAAAGGTATGCTCTGGAATAATTCATTTCCGAGCACAGATCGTAAACAGATATTTTTGAGTAAACATTTTCTTCTATAATAGTTATTATCTGCGTTACGATATGATTCTCCATACTTTCCTTCGTTGGAAAAAAGACGTGACTGCTTTTTTCGCTTGCTTCGCGCATCAAGAGTATAAGAAACTCCTCAAGGTGTATCCGTATCATCTGCTGACTTCCTATCGGAGCGTTGCTTTTCATAAGAAGCTCAACTCCCGTAATAGGCATCAGCTCGAAAGTAGAAAGACTTTCGTCAATTATCGAAAACATATTCTTTTTCAGCTTTGACGAAAGGGTTGTTACATTGCTTTTGAAAAAGTCCATTGATGAAGAGTTACATACAAATGCTATGACAAAAACATCAGCAGCGTTAATACCGTCGGTGCAGATTGTGTGAAATTCATTTGGCTTGTGAAATGCTACCTGCCCTTGTTTAAGCGTAAAAGTATTAGCGCCTGCCTGTATATTTACCTGACCTTTATCAACGTATACCATTTCCCAGAAATTATGACTTTCTCCATCAAATGAAAAATCCTTTGAAAATTCGTAATAATGGACTGTTACTATTTTATTTATACTGAGAAGATTTGAAAGCCGATGCTTTGTATAATTTAATTTCATAAGATTCACCTTGTTTACAAAAATATACATTTAGTACAAAAAAATATATTGAAATATCCGTGAGATTATTTTATCATATATTTAAGCAAAAAGCAAGGAGGTTTTTTATATGAAAAAAGGTATAAGCATCTGGTCTTTTAATTACCAGCAGGATCTTAAAAAATGTTTTGAAATCGCAAAGGATGCAGGCTTTGACGGAGTAGAGGTAGCGCTCGATGAAAAAGGACCCGTTTCCCTTGAATCCACAAAGGAGGACATCCTCGCAGTTAAAAAGCTTGCGGAAGAAGCCGGAATTGAGCTTTACAGTGTGGCAAGCGGTCTTTACTGGAATTACAACTACACATCAGATAATGAAGAAAATAGAATTAAGGCAAAGGAAATTACAAAGAAGCAGCTTCAGGTAGCTTCATGGCTTGGTTGTGACACAATCCTTGTTGTACCCGGTGCAGTACACGTTGTATTTGAACCCGATGGGGAAGTTATTGATTACGATGTTGCATACGACAGAGCACTGGAGGCTCTTCGAGAACTTGCACCTGTAGCCGAAGAACTTAAAGTAGCAATCGGTATTGAAAATGTATGGAACAAGTTCCTTCTTTCACCAATGGAAATGCGCGACTTTATTGATAAGGTAGGCTCACCTTACGTAGGATCTTACTTTGATGTTGGTAATGTACTTTACAGTGGTTATCCCCAGCAGTGGATAAAGATTCTCGGTAGCCGTATCAAAAAAGTTCATTTCAAGGATTACAGAGTTGCAGTAGGCTCTCTTGACGGCTTTGTTGACCTTCTTGCGGGTGATGTTGACTACGTTAAGGTTAAAGAGGCTCTTGATAAAATCGGCTACGATAACTGGACAACTGCGGAGATGATACCACCTTATAAGCAGTACAGTGAAACTATTATTTACAATACATCAAATTCTATGGACAGAATTTTAGGGAGGAAGTAATTATGATTAAAATTGGTCTTATAGGTTGTGGCTTTATGGGTGGAATGCATTCTGCCTGTTATGATGTTATAGAAGGCGCAAAAGTTGTTGCCGTTGCAGATGTAAGACGTGAAAAGGCTGAAGAAGTTGCAAAGGTACATTCTGCAGAGATTTATGCTACAGGTGAAGAATTAATAGCAAATGCGGATGTTGATGTTATAGACATCTGTCTTCCTACATATCTTCATACACAGCACGCAGTTCTTGCTATGCAAAAAGGTAAAAACGTATTCCTTGAAAAACCTGTTTGTCTTACAAAGGAAGAGGGTGAGCTTCTTCTTAAAACACAGGAAGAGACCGGTGCAATCGTTCAGGTTGGTCAGGTTATCAGAATGTGGGATGAATACGTGTGGCTTAAGGAAACAGCAGACAGCGGAAAGTTCGGTAAAATTCACTCTGCAGTGTTTAAACGTCTCAGCTCATATCCTACATGGGCGTGGGATAACTGGCTTCATCAGGGTGATAAGAGTGGCTCGATCGCTCTTGATATGCACATTCACGATGTTGACTTTATGCGTTACCTTATGGGAGAGCCGGAGAGCTTTAATTCATTTGCTACAAGAGACAACACCGGTATCATTGAACAGATTTTCACATCTTTTAAGTATAAGGATGCAGTTGCAACCGTTGAAGGTTGTTGGCATTATCCTGTAGATTTCCCCTTCACAGCACAGTTCAGAGTTATGTTTGATAAAGCTACCGTTGTTAATGGGGCAGACGGCCTTATGGTATATTACAAGGATGGCGGCAGTGAAAAAATCGTTATTGAGCCTTCATTTGCTTCAGATAATAATATCGGTGGTAATATTTCAAGCCTTGGCGGTTACTACAACGAGCTTCGCTACTTTATTGACAAACTTAACGCAGGCGAAATTCCCTGTGTTGCACCTCTTTGTGAGGGTGTTAAATCTGTTAACCTTGCTCTTGCTGAAATTGAGAGCGTAGGCGGAGCACAGATCTGACTGTAGATACATCCCGATGCATATATAGAAAATTAAATATATGTGCATCGGTTTATGTATAAAAATTAAATAAATCACACAATGTGTCCTTTATACCGCAAAAGATTTATCAAGGTATCTTGGGTGAAAAGAGAATCGGGTGGGAATCCCGAACGGAACTGCCGCTGTATGTATCGGATTATGCTTCGTTGACGAAAGTCAGTCACTGAGGAATTGGGAAGGCAGAAGCATAGTTTTAAACGGTACGAGTCAGAAGACCTGCATTGGAGTGTCGCTTTCTCTGCAATTTTCAGTCAGAAAGCGGTTTTGTTTGCGTGCAAACAAAAGATTAACACAGAAAATCAGCTGTGGCGAAAGCCGCGGCTTTTTTTGTTTTCTGCGGCAATGGAGGTGAATTGAAAGAAACAAATACAAAAAAGAAAGGAATAAATAAAATGAATCAAAAAAAAGTATTAAGTTTCTTTGTAGCAGTTATTATGGCTTTCTCTATAATATCTGTAGAAGTATTTGCAAATACTGCGGAAAACACAACAGTTACAGACATTTATGAAATTATAAGTTCAGGTATTGACAGCTCAGAAAAGTATATTCAGGAGCAACTGATAGCAGCTCATAACGGTGACGGTGTTACCTACGGTTACGAATGGTATATTATAGCAATGCTCAGAGCAGGAAAAACTATTGATGCTGAAATTCTTGATGAATACTGTGCGTCTTTATCGGAAAAGGTGAAAACATGGGACTCTGATGTAAAACCTACCGATGCAGAAAGGGTTGCTTTGGCTCTTTTAGTAATGGGCAAAGATATAACAGATGTTGATGGAGTAAATCTTGCAGAGCTTATTTATAATAACTCAAGACTTGCTGACGGTTCTAATGAATTGGCGTATGCTCTTATTTTGCTTGATGCTGCAAAAACACAAATTCCTGATGATGCAATATGGCAGAGAGAAGAAATAATTGACGGAATTTTAAGCTTTCAAACAGAAGACGGAGCTTTCGGATTAAGTGATAATGTAGAGCCTGACATTGATATGACTGCAATATGTCTGCAGGCACTGGCGTCTTATCAGGATAAAGAAAATGTGAAAGAAGCAACAGACAAAGCATTTATTTTTCTTAAAGGAATAATGACTGGCGACTTCTCTTTTGCTGGTAATGTAAATTCTATTGCACAGACTCTGATGGCATCTGCAATCTTTAAGATTGATATAACCAATCCGGAAAATGGGTTTGGAAATGCAGAAAATAATATTATTACTGCAATAGAAAAATACCGTAATCCCGCCGGAAACGGATATATGTATGAGGACAGAGTAAGTTCTATGGCGACCTTTCAGGTGATGCAGGCTTATGACGCATATAGAAAAGCACATAAGGAAGATGTTCTGTACTGGGATTTTATCGAAAAAAGTGGTGGAAATGATGAAGATGACGGTGAAGATGTAGTGCCGCCGACAAAGCCGGAAGTTGATCCCGCAGAACCTGTAAATGTATATGTAACAATTGCTTCTGACGGAAATATCGTTAAAGATAAAAACTGTGTTTATGTAGCGCAGGTGCCTGTAAAAGTTAATGATATTGATGAAGACGGCAAACTTACAGTTGATGAGGCTCTTTACGAAACTCACGAAGCATTTTATGAAGGCGGTGCAGAGACAGGGTACAGCACTTTTACGGGGACATACGGACTATCCCTTGAAACCCTTTGGGGAAAAGGAACTCCGGGAGAATCTGCAGTAGCAGGTTACTGGTTAAATAACGCAAGCTGTTGGAGTCTTTACGATGAAGTAAAGGAGGGGGATTATCTCGTAGCTTTTAATTATTACGATACAAAATCCTGGAGTGACATCTATTCTTTTTTTGAAAAGAATGAAGTCAGTGCAAAAAGCGGTTCTTCGGTGTCCCTTACATTGAATGCCATTGGGTATGATGAAAACTGGAATACAGTTTCAAAGCCCTATCAGGGCGCAAAAGTTAAGCTCCTGGGAAGTGAGAATACAGATGCTGTAATTACAGACGAAAGCGGAAAAGCGGAAATCAGCCTTGATGGAGTATCTGCAGGCAGCTACTATGCAGTGGCATATAGTGACGACTTTTTGATTGTTCCGGCAGTTTGTAAAATAGATGTCGCAAAGAATGCCGTAGCACCACGTCCCTCTTCATCCGGCGGAGGAGGAAGTAAAGGTAAAGTAGAAGTAAAGAATGAGGAAGAAGAAATTACTGATGCCACAGATGAAAAGTTGGAAGAGGATATAGACGAAAAAACCGAAGAAAACAGAGCTTTTACGGAAAAAACCTTTTCTGATGTAAAAAAAGATGACTGGTATTATGATTCTGTAAAATATGTGTATGAAAACAGTCTTATGCAGGGAACAGAAAGTGGATTTGCTCCTGATGGAAAAATGTCAAGAGCAATGCTTGTAACAGTTCTTTACAGAATAGCAAATCCGACTCAAACTTCGGTTGAGCATGGTTTTAATGATGTGCCGGAGGGACAGTGGTATTCTGACTCAGTTGCGTGGGCAAAAGAAAACGGAATAGTAACCGGTGTCACTGAAACAGAATTTATGCCGGATAGCTACGTATCCCGTGAACAGATGGCAGTCGTTATTTACCGTTTTGCTAAAACAGAGGGATATGAAATACAAGAGAGTGAGGAGCTTTCCTCTTTTTCTGACTATGACGAAATAAGCGATTGGGCACTTGATGCTCTTAGCTGGGCAAAAAGTGAAAAACTGCTGACAGGGACAAGTGATACAACACTTTCTCCAAAGAGTGTATCTACACGTGCACAGGTTGCGACAATACTTATGCGTTTTTGTGAAACTCTAAAAACAGAAAAGTGAAAAAACTTGCAATATGTTTTAATAACGATATAATAATAGAGAGAAGATTTTTATATGAAATGGCTTAAAAACAATAAAGGGAAGATAATAGCTGTCTTGATAATAGCGGTTATTCTTGCTTTTTCGTACTTTAACGGTAATGATACATCTGAAAAAGGTAAAGAAGATGTTGGAGCCCTGCAAAAACAGTCTGTGTCATTATCCGGGACAGAGAAGAAAGAAGCTGACAGTGAAAATGACAAAGTGCCAGTGAAAAATACAACGACTACAGAAAAAGAGCCTGAACTTATACAAGTACAGGAGGAAACTGTAAAAACTGAAAACGCAGAAGAACGTACAACACTTGAAGATGTGCAAACTCCGGGTGCAGATATGGTATGCACGTTGACAGTCAGGTGTGACACTATAATAGATAATATGGATTTGTTGGACGAATCTAAAAAAGCACTGATTCCCTTAAACGGAATAATATATGAAAATAGAAGTGCAGTGTTTAACGAGGGAGAAAGCGTCTTTGATGTTTTACTTCGCGAAATGAAAAATAGTGGAATCCACTTTGAATACGTTGATACTCCAATGTACGACAGTGCGTACATAGAGGGGATAAACAATATTTACGAATTTGACTGCGGATCGCTTTCCGGTTGGCTGTACCGTGTTAACGGACTGTTTCCGGGTTGTGGATCTTCGCAATGCAAAGTAAATTATAAAGATGTTATAGAAGTGGTTTATACCTGCAATATGGGCAAAGATGTTGGTAAAAACTGAAATGAAAGGGGGCAGCGGAATGTGTGAATTCAAAAAATATAATCCATTGGTGAATTTTATGTATTTTATTGCATCTATAGGTTTCTCTATGTTTATGATGCATCCGGTATTCCTGTGCATTTCCCTTGTAGGCGCTATCATATTAAGCATTATGGAAACAGACTTGAAGAAAACCCTGAAAACATTTTTACTGTTCCTGCCCTTCGCAATTGTTATGGGAGCAATAAATCCGCTTTTTAATCACAAAGGAGCAACAATACTGGGGTATTTTCCTGATGGTAACCCCCTTACGGCAGAATCGGTTTATTACGGAATAGGTGCATCAGTGATGCTTTTGTCCGTGATATTATATTTTTCTTGCTACAACAAAGTGCTGACAAGTGACAAGTTCATATACCTTTTTGGAAAAACTGTTCCTGTGCTGTCCCTTGTTATTTCGATGATACTGAGATTTATTCCAAGAATGGGACTTCAGGCAAAAGTAATAGTGGATGGACAAAAAGCAATGGGTAGACCTCCGTCTGAGGGAAATATCCTTACAAAATGCAGACGGTGGATAAAGGTCGTATCAATTCTGATTACATGGTCGCTTGAAAATGCAATTGAAGTGTCAGACAGTATGAAAAGCCGCGGATACGGACTTCCTGGAAGAACGACGTTTTCGATATTTCGTTTTGACAAACGTGATGCGGCAGCACTTGTATGGATAGGTATAAACTCGGTAACAGTGCTTTTGGGTGTGGTAACAGGATATACATATTACAGTTATTTTCCTGCTCTGGAAGCTGATTTTTCAGGAATTTCGATCTTGTTTTATACTTCGTATTTGTTGTTATTGCTAACACCCTTTATAATTGAAAGGAGGGAGAGTGTAAGATGGACTGCTTTAAAATAGAAAACCTGACATTTAAGTATCCGGATGGAGATGCCTGCGCTATTGAAAATCTTAGTTTTGAAATAAAAAAAGGAGAATTTATAACAGTTTGCGGCACATCCGGCTGCGGAAAGACAACTCTCCTCAGGCTCCTTAAACCGTCGCTTTCTCCTGAGGGTGAAATGGCGGGAACTATATTATTTGAAGGTCAGAGTATAGAAAAAGTAAATCATTATACCGAAGCAGAAAATATAGGATTTGTAATGCAGAATCCGGAAAATCAGCTTGTTACGGACAAGGTGTGGCACGAACTTGCTTTCGGTGCGGAAAGCCTTGGAATGAAGCAGAGCGAAATCCGTGCAAGGGTTGCAGAAATGGCATCTTTTTTCGGTATTGAAGAATGGTTCCATAAAAGCGTAAATGAACTGTCCGGCGGACAAAAACAACTTCTTAATCTTGCTTCTGCAATGGTAACAGGACCATCTGTACTTATTCTTGATGAGCCGACAAGCCAGCTTGACCCAATAGCGGCACAAGAATTTTTATCGGCACTATCAAAGATAAACCGTGAAATCGGGACAACGGTAATTATTTCTGAACACAGGCTTGAGGAAACCTTTGCACTTTCAGACAGAGTTCTTGTAATGGAAAAAGGGAAAGTGGTATTTATCGGCTCTCCTGCAGATGTAGCGGACAAACTGCAATCTGTTAATTCTCCAATGATAGATGCACTTCCGACTGCAACAAGGGTGTTTGTCAATGTGGAAAATAAAACCAAATCTCCTGTAACTGTAAAGGAGGGAAGAATTTGGCTAGATGATTATGTAAAGGAAAAAGGCATTACATCTATAAGCTACAAGCTTGTGGAAGATTCGAAAAACGATACAGTAATTAAACTGTCAGATGTATATTTCAGATACGATAAGAATCAGCCTGACATCATTAAATCACTTGATTTAGAAATAAAGAAAAATCAAATTTTTGCACTTCTCGGCGGAAACGGAAGCGGAAAGTCCACAACTCTGTCGCTTATAAGCCGAATAAATAAGCCGTACCGTGGCAAAGTGGTAATATCTGACGAAAGCCTTAAAGTTGCGATGTTACCGCAAAATCCACAGGCATTATTTGTAGAAAAAACTGTGTATAGAGAGCTGTGTGAAGTGCTTTCAGATGTAAAAATATCAAAAACTGAAAAAGAAGCTGCAGTTTGTAAAATGATTTCACTTTGCAGCCTTGATAATCTCACGCAGCGCCATCCTTACGATTTGTCGGGCGGAGAAGCTCAGAGGGTAGCTCTTGCAAAAGTACTTCTTACAAAACCTGATGTACTGCTTCTGGACGAGCCTACAAAAGGTATTGATGTACATTTCAAAAAAAAGCTTGCACATCTTTTAACAGAATTAAAAGAAAACGGCATAACAGTGGTAATCGTATCTCACGATGTCGAATTTTGTGCTGAATATGCGGACAGATGTGCGCTGCTTTTTGACGGAAATATTGTCAGTGAAGATACCCCTCGTGAGTTTTTCTCGGGAAAAAGCTTCTATACAACTGCCGCTAACAGAATGAGTCGTGGGATAATAGAAAATGCGGTGCTTGCAGACGATATAATTTATGCACTTACAGGAAAAGCGCCCGAAAAGACATACTTTGACACGGAGAAAAAGACCTCATGCCCGCCTGAGCCTCCAAAGAAAAAAGCAGAAAAACAAAAGCCTCAGAAGAAAAGCAATAAAAAAACATCAAAAATAAGACTTCTTAGCATTTTAATTCTTGCAGTGCTTATGCCTGCTACAATACTTGCCGGAAAATATCTTTTTGAAGACCGCAAATATTATTTTATAAGCTTTCTTATAATTCTCGAGTTGTCCGTACCGTTTTTTCTGTCTTTTGAAAAACGAAAACCGTCGGCAAGGGAAATAGTTCTCATAAGCTCCCTTGCAGCACTGACTGCAGCGGGGAGAATAGCATTGTTCTCGTTTCAACAATTTAAGCCAATGGCAGCTCTCATTATAGTGACAGGTGCTTGCCTTGGGGCGGAGTCGGGTTTTTTGGTTGGCGGACTTTCGCTTTTTGCGTCAAATTTCTTTTTATCACAGGGCCCGTGGACTCCGTGGCAGATGTTTGGGTTTGCAATGATTGGTTTTGTGTCAGGAATTTTATCAAAGGCGGGAATACTGCGGAAAAACAGAATCGCAATGACTGTTTTTGGATTTCTTTCGGTAATGCTTCTATATGCACCGATAATTAATTTCGGCAATGTTATGATGACATATCCCCAGCCGAGTTGGAAGCTTTTCAAAACCTCAATGCTTATGGGAGCACCGTTTGATTTGATACACGCAGTGTCAACAGCATTTTTCTTATTAGTTGCGTTTCCGCTGATTTCCGAAAAGCTTGAAAGAATAAAAACAAAATACGGACTTTTGAAATCTTAAGAAATATATTGACTTTTACCTTTTATTTACAGTATAATATAAGTATGGTACCGTATAATTTTGAAAGAGGTGTTTCCAATGAGACGGATACTGGCGGTATTTCTTATTTTAACATTGGCTTTTTCCTGTAATGCAGGTGCAATTTATTTCTTTGAACCCGTAGCTATTGAACGTGAAGCAGGTACAGGTACAGGCGAAATAGGTCTTCCCGATTCTGAAGATGTGATGATGCCTTCATCAAGCGGTAAAACCTTCGAAGAAACTGTACTTGAAGGTTGGGCGTCATTTTCGGAAGAAATAGATGTCAGCGAGTTTGAAATATGTGGCGAAAGCATGGAGGAGCTGAAAATAAATCTAGCTAAGATATATAACGAAGTGTTTTTCAACAATCCGCTGTATTATTATATAGGCAGACAGTATAGGTTTTATTATGACTATAAAGATGACGTCGTAACAATGTATATTACAAGCATTCTCCCATCGTATACAACAATAGATGCGGATGAAATCGCTGCTATGCATAAGTCAATAGACGAAGAAACTGACAATATTCTTCTCTACATCGAAAACGATATGACCGATTTTGAAAAGGTTATGACTGTTCACGACTATATGGTAATTCATTACGATTACGACTACACTTACGAAAATCATTCCATATCCATAATGGCTACAAAGACAGGTGTTTGTGAAAGCTATACCTTTGCATTTATGCATGTTATGGATACACTGGGAATTGAAACAAGGTACGTTTCGTCTGATGCTATGAATCACGCGTGGAATCTTGTTAAGATTGACGGTAATTGGTACCACATAGACTTAACATGGGACGACAGCGGACGCGCAGACCAGACAGGTCATCAGTTTGAGCTGCTCAGTGACAAAAAAATTCAGGAGCTTGAGGATCCCCATTACGGATACGACACAGGCGGACTTGTAGCCGATTCTGACATATATGACGAAGCTGAATGGCACAATAATCATTCTCAGGTTGTATCCTTAAAAGGAACTGTTTACTGGGTAAAGGATAATGCGCTTGTAAGTGACAAAGGTGACATTGTAAACTCTGCACTTGATGGCGGCGACGGTAGATGGAGCATTGGCGGAGGATATTCTTTCAACAATAGTGCCTATACCAGCAACTATACAGGTCTTGCAGTGTTTAACGGAAAGCTTTATTACAATACAGACAAAGCAGTTTTTGCATATAACCCCAAAACAAAGCAGTCTGTAAAGGTTAAGGATATTGACGGTGTGTGCGGCATCCATATAGACGGCAACATCTTGAAACACGGTATGTATGACCGAGAAAAAGTTTTGATTATAAACGGAGTAGAGTATAAAGGCGACTTTTATGAAGCGGATGACACTATAAAGCTCGCCGGTGCGAGAATTACAGTGCCTTATATCAAGAACGGTAAAGCTGTTGCAAAAATCTATACAGATGGCACCGAACACGTTAATATAATGTCCTTCGGTAAAAACGGTGCAGGAAAAGCAACTGCAAAGGAAGGCGTTACATCAGTTGAAATTGATACAGACAGTTTTGACTATATCTATTTCCTTGATGATAAGCTGAATCCGTTGCATGACAAAGTAAAAATATCCGATTAAACCAGACGGGTGTGGAATTTTCCACACCCGTTAAATTTTTTGCGCAAAATTGAAAAAAACATTTCACTTTTATGCTGAAATGTGGTATAATATTCTCCAAATGGAAAACTCATAGAATTGAAGGGAGCAGCCATGCAGGAAAATATCAGAAATTTTTGTATAATTGCACATATAGACCACGGCAAAAGTACCCTTGCTGACAGACTTCTGGAATTAACAGGTACTGTTGAAAGCCGTGAAATGTCCGAACAGCTTCTTGATAATATGGACCTTGAAAAAGAGAGGGGTATCACTATCAAGGCACGTGCTGTAAGGCTTAATTATAAAGCAAAAGACGGGCAGGACTATGTCCTTAACCTTATTGACACTCCCGGGCACGTTGACTTTAACTATGAAGTATCACGTTCCCTTGCTGCGTGTGAGGGTGCGCTTCTGGTTGTTGATGCGTCGCAGGGTATAGAGGCACAGACTCTTGCGAATACCTATCTTGCACTTGAACACGACCTTGAAATACTTCCCGTAATAAATAAAATCGACCTTCCCAGTGCACGTCCCGAGGAAATTGTTAACGAAATTGAGGATGTTATCGGTATCCCTGCCGAGGAAGCACCGAGAATCAGTGCGAAAAACGGAATTAACATCGAGGCAATTCCCGAATATATTGTAAATAACATCCCTGCACCAACAGGTGATGTGACAGCACCGCCACGTGCGCTTATTTTCGACTCATACTATGATTCTTACAAGGGCGTTATCGTTTATGTAAGAATGATGGAGGGTGAAATTAAGCCCGGTATGCGTATCCGCTTTATGGCAACCGGTGGTGAATTTGATGTTGTTGAAACCGGCTATCTTCATCCCAATCAGATGACACCTGCAAAGTCCATAAAAGCAGGTGAGGTTGGTTATATTGCCGCAAGCATCAAGACAGTTCGTGACACTCAGGTTGGTGATACGGTTACAGATGCAAATAATCCCGCAAAAGAACCCCTTGCAGGCTACAGAAGTGTAAACCCCATGGTTTATTGCGGTATCTATCCTGCCGACGGTTCAAAGTACGGTGACCTTCGAGATGCTCTTGAAAAGCTTCAGCTTAACGATGCGGCGCTTTCTTTCGAGGCTGAGACCAGTGTGGCACTTGGCTTTGGTTTCAGATGCGGTTTCCTGGGACTTTTGCACATGGAAATCATTCAGGAAAGACTTGAGAGAGAGTTTAATCTTGACCTTGTGACAACAGCTCCCAGCGTTGTATATAATGTTCATAAAACAACAGGGGAGGAAGTTTTGGTGTCAAACCCCACAAACCTTCCGTCACCTGCAGAAATTGACTATATGGAAGAGCCTGTTGTAAAGGCAAACATCTTTGTACCGAAGGAATATGTTGGTGCAATTATGGAACTTTGCGAGGAAAGACGCGGAACGTATCTTGGTATGACTTATATAGATTCCGAGAGGACAAATCTTCATTACGAGCTTCCCCTTAATGAAATTATCTATGACTTTTTTGATGCTATAAAGAGCCGCAGCCGCGGTTATGCATCCTTTGACTATGAAATGGCAGGCTATCAGAAGAGTGACCTTGTAAAGCTCGATATCCTTCTTAACGGTGATATGGTGGATGCACTGAGCTTTATTGTTCATTCTACAAAGAGTTATGCCCGTGGAAGACGTATTGCAGAAAAACTTAAGGAAACTATTCCCCGTCAGCTTTTTGAGGTGCCGATACAGGCTGCAATAGGTGGAAAGGTAATTGCCCGTGAAACTGTTAAGGCTATGCGTAAAGACGTGCTTGCAAAGTGTTACGGCGGTGATATTACCCGAAAGAAGAAATTGCTGGAAAAGCAGAAGGAAGGAAAAAAGCGTATGCGTCAGGTAGGCAATGTGGAGATACCGCAGAAAGCCTTTATGAGTGTACTGAAGCTGGATGATAAGCGTTAAAACTTGGGGATAACATGATGATAAAAGAGCTTGAGATTTATATTCATATTCCTTTTTGCGTCCAAAAATGTCAATATTGTGATTTTTTATCAGGACCCGCAGATGCGGTGACAAAAGAAAAGTATCATAAGGCTTTGTGCCGTGAATTGAGTGAAAAATCCAAAGAATATTTTTCCTGCAAAGTGACCAGTGTCTTTATCGGAGGAGGTACTCCTTCCTGTGTGCGGCCAACATGGATTGCAGAGCTGATGAGGATCATAAAAGATAAGTATTGTCTGGCGGAAGATGCAGAGATTTCCATGGAGGTGAATCCGGGAACTGTAGACCGTGCGGCACTTCAAACTTATTATGATGCAGGAATCAATCGTTTGAGTATAGGACTGCAATCTGCACAAAGGGAAGAATTGCAACTGCTTGGAAGGATTCATAATTATGAACTGTTTTCAGAGGCCTATTTTACTGCAAGGGAAATAGGCTTTTCCAATATCAATGTGGATATTATGAGCGGACTGCCCGGTCAGACCATTCAGCATTATCGGGATACTCTTTGCAAAGTAACAGGACTTGAACCTGCACCGGAACATATATCGGCATATAGTTTGATCATTGAAGAAGGAACCCCATTTTATCAGGCATACCGGGATGGTAAGTTGGATCTGCCGGAAGAGGACACAGAAAGAGAAATGTACGAATTGACTCGAAGCTTTTTGGAAGAGAAGGGATATCGAAGGTATGAGATATCCAATTATGCGAAGGAAGGCAGGGAATGC